>NZ_JAIGNI010000067.1 GCF_026130175.1 Lyngbya sp. CCAP 1446/10
GGGAGAAGGGGAGAGGGGGAGAAGGAGAAAATATTCCTTCTGATTGATGACTAATGACTAATGACTAATGACCAATGACTAATGACCAATGACTAATGACAACTGCCAACTATCAACTATCAACTGCCAACTATCAACTATCAACTGCCAACTGTCAACTGTCAACTGCCAACTGTCAACTATCTTGTGTGTGCTGCAACTCCTTGACAACCGAGATTAAGCGCTTGAGATGAGGTTTAACAACTTCTTGCTGCTCGTGTTCCAAGCGATGAATTTGAGCTTGAACTACAGACAAATCTGGAGTCGATTGGTGCGCCGGAGTTTGCACTTGACTTTGCAGATTAGCCATGACTTTCTGGATTTCCAAAAATCGAGTATTTACTAATTCCCAGTCGTCTCTGGTGAGTGCAGTTTCTGTCAAGCATTGTGTCGCGCTTTGCAGTTGTTCTATCGCCTGTTCCACACCTTCGAGATTTGTTGCTTGGCCCACCGATAAATCTTGCAGTTGTTCGCTCACTTGCTGGCGGACATCGAGGACAGCAGACGCCACGATTTCTTGCAAAGAAGCTACCGACTCTCCCAAACTCAGCAACTGCCGCTCGATGTCGATAGACTCCTCAAAACCTTCATTCCTAGGAAGTGCAGCCATTTGCTGGCGCAGCGCTGCAATATCTGCTGACAACTGCTTTCGCAATTTAACAATTACCGTCACCGCCGTTTTTTCGACCTTATTTACAGACTTTTGGACTTGGGCAATTTCCGAAGTTTGATGAACTCGCACTTGTTTCTCGAATCGATACCGATTAGCCACATTCAGCGACAAAGCCAAGGTGAGGGGAGCCACTCCGTAAAAAGCTTGACCAGACACGGCTACCGCCAGGGAACCTAAACCAGAGGCCGCCAGAGAGGCGTACTCTGCCACCTCCAGCCAGTGTCTTTGAGGAAAACTTTGCCTCAAGTGGTTTCTAACAGAGGGGTTTGGCTTCCGCACGACTCTTTGGGTCATAGTATTTTCTCGTTGATAAGGTTGCGAGACAGGGTGGAGCATCGATTTATATCCTTGTTTCAGTTATATGTTTTAGATTCTTTCCGCGCACTCTTCTATTTTTACCTGATTGCTAAGTAAGTTAAGGATGACTGACATATTATTATGTATTTGGGAGCTGTCTTGCTGTCGCCCACAATTCCCGCTGTTAAAAGCTGAACCCCAAGCCGCTCTCTATTTTACATCACGCTGGCGCGATCGACTTCGGGCGATCGACAGTAGCTACGACGGCGAACCATCTCTCATCCGATTTTATTTTTTATATTTTAGATTTAAAAATGCGACTTCCTGACGGATACTACGGTTTGGAGCTTATGGGAGTTGCATTTTTGTTCGCGCACTGCTATAATCTACGTCTTCTCAAGTTTATTACAAAAATTGTTCAACCAATGAAGTCAGAAAAACCCGAAAATGCCGATCGGCTAAAGTCTATTTTCAGTATCACAATCTTTATCATTCTCGCCCTAGCAGTAGGCTTTTTAAGCGTAAATTTTATTTCTGCTCTCTATGCAAAATTTGCTTAAAATAACTGAATTAGTCATTAGTCATTAGTCATTAGTCAACCCTTCTCTTTCGCAAGCTGTCAACAGTCAACAGTCAACTGTCAACTGTCATCCGTTACATCCGTTACACAATCCGTTGCCGAACTTCCTTCAAAAAGAACTAATGCAAAAACTTGCCAACTTGATATTCGCGACTTTCGGTCATCGGCATTTGCAAATCACCCATTTTGGCATCCAACTCATCTATAATATTTTGAGGGACAGACTTCCACAACTCCCTAGTTTCCCAACGAATAAACATCACCACCTCATTTTCCACTGAATCCACCCAAACTTCTTTACCCAAGAAACCGGGGAAACTTCTTAATCCCGTAGTCCAAACTTCTTCATCTCGCAGAATAAACTGTTCCCATTTTTCGGGAGGTACTTTAAATTTCAGCCACTCAATTACCATCTTAGTTTTTCCTGTTATAACTCAATTGATTTGACATTTTAAATATTATACAGTGCGTCAGGTGAAAATCATTAGTCTGTGATCGTCACATTCAGTCCTGACGCACCCTAGTGCGAACAGTTTTGGCTGAGTTTAATTAATCATTACCGATCGCAATTTTAACTATCAACTCAGTTCCCTGTCCCGGACGAGAAACACAGTGCAACTCACCGCCGTGCTTTTCTACTACCAAATGCTGGGAGATTGCCAATCCCAAACCAGTGCTCGTGTCTGGACATTTAGTGGTAAATAAAGGGTCAAAGATGCAGCCGAGAACTTCTTCAGTCATCCCAGGGCCGTTGTCGCTAATAGCGATCGCAACTTCGCTTGAACTTACCAAAAACGTCCTAATCCGAATTTCGGGATTGAATATTTCAGTTTCCGAGCCGCCCGCAGACAACAAAGACTGACTTTGGATTTTACCACACCTTTGGGGATTTCTCCCTCCTTCCTCCAAAGCGTCGATCGCATTTGTCAACAAGTGCATGAACACTTGATTTAACTGTCCCGGATAGCAGCGGACTCGCGGCAAATCCCCGTATTCCTTAACTAGAGAAATCCCTGGGCGTCCCCCTTTAGCTTGCAGGCGATTTTGCAAGATCAGCACAGTGCTGTCCAAACCTTCGTGGATATCCGCAGGCTTCATTTGGGCTGCGTCGGTACGCGAGAACAAGCGGAGCGATCGCACAACATCCCGAATCCTTTGGGAACCTACTTTCATTGAATTTAGCAGTTTTGGCAAGTCTTTTTTGATGAAATCTAAGTCTAAGTCTTCCATCCAATCTTGAATTTCTGCCACCGGATCGGGATAATGCTTTTGGTAAAGCTCGATTGACTTCAAAAGTTCTTGAATGTAGCCCGTGGCGTGGCTGACATTCCCGGAAATAAAACTAACTGGATTGTTAATTTCGTGCGCTATTCCTGCTACCAACTGCCCCAAACTAGACATTTTTTCAGTTTGGATAAGTTGAGTTTGAGTTCGCTGCAAAACCAACAAAGTTTGTTCTAATTTTGCCGCTTGCTGT
Source organism: Lyngbya sp. CCAP 1446/10 (assembly GCF_026130175.1). Classification (GTDB taxonomy): domain Bacteria; phylum Cyanobacteriota; class Cyanobacteriia; order Cyanobacteriales; family Microcoleaceae; genus Microcoleus. The sequence continues at coordinate 3,067 of NZ_JAIGNI010000067.1, forward strand.
CGCAGGCGTTCTTCCGATTCTTGCAAAGCCAAAAGAGACTGTTTGCTTTCTGTAATGTCCAATCCCACAAAGACTGCCGCCGTGCTTTTTTGATATTTTTGAGCTACAATTAAATAAGTTTTATTTTCTCCTCTGATGCTCGCTGTTACTTCTTGAGATGTCTTCTTTTGAGCGCTGGCAAAAAAATCGTAGACTAAATCGTTAAATTTAGGGCTTGTATCTAAAAAACCAACTTTCTGACCAGAAAATATTTCGGCCGGCATTTGGTAAGCATTAGCTAAATGTCGGTTTACTCCCAAGTAGCGCAAATCGGAACTTACCCAAGAAACTAATCCGGGTACGGCATCCAAGACGGCTTGAAGTTGCTCTTTTGCTTCTAAAAGTGCTGATTCGGCAGCGACACGAGCGGAAATGTCTCGGGCGATCGCGCAGCAGTATTCACAGCCGCCGTATTCTAAATAATTGACTTTAACTTCGACGGGAAAACAGGCACCGTTTCGGGTTTTGTAAGTTGTTTTAAAAGTGAAGTTGCTTTGCTGTTTTAGTTTCTCCCAGCGTTCCTGCCAATTCGATACTGACAACTGCGAATCGATGTCGCTAACTGTCAGGTTGAGCAGTTCCGATTCTGAGTAACCAAACACATTACAAGCAGCTTTATTTGCATAGCAAATTTTACCGTCGGCACTGGTAAAAAAAACTGTATCCGCAGCATTGTCGAGGGCAATTGGAGTTAGTTGCCGTTTGATTTCTAACTGCGGGCTTTTGAGATTTGAGATAAATTTATTGTAGCAATTTGTTTGGGCGAGTTCCTCAGCTATCTTTTCGGTAAACAGGATCAAACCGCCGATCGCACCTTCACTATTTTTCCACGGCAAAAATACCCATTTTACCCGCCCGCTGCCACAGCCTTCGATTTGTTCTGCTTCACATACGGGCGATCGCCCTACCACCACAAACTCGCTGTATTCCAAAACTCCCGCCAAAATGGCGCGAGCATTTTCCTGCCAATATTCCGGGAGATTCGGGAACAGTTCCCCATGATACCCGCCTCTTGCCTGGCCACCACCGAGTCCGCAATCGATTTCCCAGCGATGGGAAACCGACAGATAGCGCATTTCACAATCTACCATTGCCACGGCGTCGGCGGAGCGCTCCACCAATCGCCGCAATCGGTCTTTATTCTCGGACACGGCTGCCTCTGGGGGGTGTTGGTGGGCGATCGGGATTGTCCCGTCGGCGTACCTCCCCAGTCGAATTTCTTGTTTAACTGGCTTAGTTTGCACGGTTTGGGATTTCCTCCATAGCTGTCAAGTTTGAAAAAATTTGTTTCACACCAAAAATGCTCTTCCCCTGATTCGCTGTTTAGGGTTACACCCTTAGAGGGTCTCACCCATCAGTAATATCATTTTTCACGGGATGTGTCCATAGGTAGTGACATACTCCTACATTAAACCGAGTACGGTTATAATGTAGGCTTCTTTGCAGCCCGATGAAGGGTATGCAAAATTTCCTTCGTGGTACTTTCATCCATAGTTCCTACTACAGAAATTTTCCCACTACGGCGTTTTATACTGGGAAAAATGTCCAATCCCAGTCTTTTTAGGTTAATCGCGGCGTTAAGATCACGGTCAACCATCAAAGATTCCTGTTCATCCCAATAGTCTCTGATACTACAATCGGTGAAAATTATTTCATCTCGATAACACAGAACCATTGAAGTATAAGCAGGATTTTTAGAAATAACAACTGCCCCAGCTTTTAAGGCTATGTAGTTCAGTGTCGTAAAAAAGTTGCCAAATGCAGCGTCAGACCAAGACTTATTTAATCCGGATTTTGCCGATTGACCGTTCGGAAGAAAAGTCCCATCATCAGACTGTTGAGGCTTGTTTCGCGCCTTCAAGCCTTTCAGGTTCAAGTCCTCATGAAAGAAGACTTTTTTTCCAGTTCTCACTAGCTTATGAGCGGTTTTGTAGTGAAAATCTTTTCTTGACCTAGCAATGCGTTGATTTTGCCTAGCTTCACGTTTTGCTAGTTTGCGACGAGACTTAGAGCCACGTTTCCGTTTATTCCGCTTAGTTGAAATCCGGTCTAGAGAGGCTTGATTCTTACGAAGCGGCTTGAAGGATGACAGTTTCTCGCCATCTGATGTTGCGAGATAAACATCTTTATGTAAAACAGCATCTAATCCCAACGAATTGTCCCAAGTTGGAACAATTATATCCTGACATTGGATTGGTACATTCACGTCTTCTAGGACAAATTGAATGAACCAACCATCAGCCTTTTTGGTGACACAGACTTGTTTGACAATAAATCCGTCTGGGATAGGGCGGTGCATTCTGACCTTAACAACTCCCAATTTTGGAAGTCGCAAATATAGCCAGTTCTTGCGAGTTAGTTTAATCCAGCTATTATTGGCAGTAGCAAAAGTCATAGTTCTGAAGCTAGCTTCAGACTTAAATCGTGGTCTACCCGACTTACAACCATTGCTGTCGCCCATAACAAAGCACTCAAATGCCTTGTCAACACGCTTTGATACGTCTTGTAGAATTGTCGAGTCCACCCCTAAAAATTCCAACAATTCACCACTGTGGAATACTTTTACCAAGTCTTTTTTAATAATTGGTAGTTGTTTCTTTTGGGTATAATAGTTGGGCTTTTCTCGGACAGGAGCAATGCTACTAACTAGCGGACAAGCATTTATGCTTGCTCTGTTCATCGACCACCAGTCAAATCTGTCTCCCAACTGGCGATTATACCAATAACGGCAAATCCTTAGCCACTCATTTAACGAGAGCCTCTGCTTAGTGTCGGGATACATTTTGTACTGGTACGTCGTTTGCACTATCGTTTTGGGATATTAGCCTAACTTGGTGTTAGCATATCATCAATGCCTATTCAGTGTCAATGTCGTGAACAAAGATTTTATCCGCAAGGCAAGGGGAGTCTCAGCACTCAAATGCCATTTGGTGTTAACTACAAAGTATCGAAGGAAAGTTCTGACAGACTTAATGCTGACAAGGCTTGAGTCGATATTTAGGGATTTAATGGAAAAATGGGAAGGAAAGTTGATAGAATTTAACGGAGAGAGCGACCACGTTCATTTGCTGTTGCAGTACAACCCGCAGACAGAACCAAGTAAATTGATCAACAACTTAAAAACTGTTTCTAGTCGGTACTTGAGAAAAGAGTTTGCCGCTGAAATTAACCAAGTATATTGGAAAGAAGTATTTTGGACAAATGGTTATTTCATCGCTTCTTGTGGTGGCGTGACTGTTGAACAATTGAAAAAATACATCAATGAGCAAGATCGACCCACAGAATAAAGAGTTCGCTCGTCTCGTCATCCACCCGCTCACTGCTCAACGCTTACACCGTGTGAGATTGCTCTTCGGGTGGAATCCTCATCTCACCGCGTTTTTCATCCCACACTAACCTTTGATCGGTATAGTGTGGGGATTCCCACCTGTTTAGCTAAATAAATTGTTCCCGAAAGTTTGATATTCAGGAAACTTCCTGATAATTATTCAATATTTGAGGTGGTGCAGTCCGTGCCATAGCCTAGATTGCTTGAGACTCTAAGATCTCACTCAAACAAATTTGTGCGTAAATTCACTGGTAAAATCCACTCTCCCCTTCCGTAACATTGCAGGATCTAATCTTTCAATGGTGTTGCAAGTTAATAAAACTACGAGTTTCTGCTGAAATTGAATCCCGTGTTCGTCCATGACGCTTTGATACAGAGTTCCATCCAGCAAACTCAAAATATGTTCAGTTTTGTTAGTGCGTTGGGCCGCTGCGGTCGATCGATCTTGAGCCAAATTATCTGCCTCGTTGATAATAATGCAAATCCGCTCCAAATAACTCGGCGGCACAAAATTTTCCACAGCATCATGATCCAAGATAAAAATCACATAACCCAGCGGCACTAAAATCTCCTTTGCTACCGCTTGAGTCCAAGCAGTTTTGCCAGTCCCCGGTTCACCACTAACCAAAACAGCCAACTGATTTTGGTCGAGAATTGCCTGCTGAACAGTATCCGTAAAACTTTGAACTTCCGCAGAAAAAGTCCGAATAGGGAACTGACTGTGAACCTGTCCAACGCGGCTTTTGTACCCGCTGAGAATCACCGCTAAATTGTAAGTAGCCTTGCTAACCAGCGGCGCAATATCTTTGCAAATCAGAGTGTAGCAGCGCCGCCCCCTGTCGTAACTGTCAATTTGCAGCCAACAGCCACATTGAGTCCAATAAGCATAAACAGTACCCAAAACTTCCAAGCGTTCCCAGCTAACAAATCGTTCCGGCGGATAAGAAAAATGTCGTTCCATAAAAGACTGAGTAATCGCATCCGGTTTCCCCAGCAAATCTAGAACTTTAAAAACAGTAATCTCTTGGAGTTTATTCAGAACGTAGTCGATGGGAATACTAGCGCGACTCACCAATTGAACAACAGGCGTTTCGGTAACTAAAACATCTTTGTAGCGGTAATCCGGGTAAACAGGCTGCGGAGTAATGTAATCCCAAAAGTCGTCTATTTCGTAGCGAGTATTTTCCGAGAATACATTTAAGATATTCGCCCACCAGGTATATTGATGTCGTCCCATTGCATCGGCAATATCGCTAGCTGCATCTAAACTTTTTTGAGCAAGTTCTACGGGGTCGCTAGACGCTAAGTGCAGCAGGTGTTCCCAATCAAATTGACGGTAGAGAGGTCGCCAGCCTGAGCCAAGCAGCCCTCGATTTTGAGGATTGTTTTGATTGAAATTGTTGTCGCGACCGCCCATATTTTCCGCACTCATATTGTCAAATTCCTACTTACTTTTGTTTTGAATATTTCGCGTATTTTTTTTTCACAAGAATACTGAATTGATCAACTTATTTTTAGATAATTGGGTGGCACAAAATCTACCAGCCAAACTTTGTTATCCGAGCAGTAAAATGTATGGCTGTCACGCTGCATTGCTGCGGCATCTACGGTAAAGACTGCCGGGATGCCGTGTCTTGCACCTACTTTACGAGCTGTCTGAATGTCCGCCGACAAATGAACGTGATGCCGTGACATTTTGTTAATTCCTTGACTGAGAATAGACTCGACGGCAGTGCTACCTGTTCCGTGATACAAAATATCTGGGGTGACAGCGGGTTCTAACTGCAAATCAACATCTACGCTGTGTCCTTGGTTGGCACGAATTAGAGTGCCTGTCGAATCGAAGGAAAAGCGCTGTTTGTCGTTTTGCGCGACTACTTGTTTGAGTTCTGCAAGCTGAACAGGGAAGTTATTTTTTTGGCAGGCATTGAGGAGTTCGTTAACAGAAACCCAGCCCCCCGGCGCGAGTTGAATGTTGATGCGTGAGGGCGCATGGCGCAGGTGTTTGCTGAGATATCTGCTGATTTTGATTGATCGTGAATCGTTCATAATTTTACTTGATTGAGTGCCTTAATAATTCGGCTGCTCTCTTATTATATGATATAATACATTTATATTACAAGATATTTACAGCGGTGTCAAGATGTAGAATAAAAGAATTTAACAGAAGGTGCGATCGATCGCAAGAGCGCGACTGTATGAGTCTAAACTAGCAAATTATTTGGGAAGTATGCAGAATTTTTTGAATCTTGATTCAAAAATTAAAAATCACAAATGGTATGACTTCAGAAAGGGTACAGCGCGCGGAATTTAGATTAAAATGAAGAACTATAAAATGTGGCACAAGCCGATGCAGGTAAAAAAAACAGCGATAATGAATCAGGATGCAAGTAGATTAGCTGTCAGCCGTCAGGGGAAAATAGAAGCAATGGAAATCCAACAGTGGAGTAATAATCGGGTCGATCGCCAGCCACCAAACCCGCCCGATCGCCCAAACCAAATTTCTACCACAAAAGAAGTAGATTCGTCCCTGCAAGAAGGTTTAGATTTTAAAGGAGCGATCGACCGATCGACACTGGCGCTGAGAACAGATGCGCGAGGAATTATCAATTACGTCAGCGATCGACTTTGCAGCATCTCTAACTATTCGCGTACTGAGTTAATCGGTCACCATTTTGGCATCCTCCATTCGGAATATAAGTCTTCGGAATTAATCGAAAATCTGCTGTCAAGTGTTGCCAAAAATGAAGTTTGGCAAGGAGAAATTAAGAATCAAGCCAAGAATGGTAGCGATTATTGGGTGTATGCATCAGTAGTTCCGCTGTTGGACTTGCAGGGAAAACCCTGTCAGTATTTGGCGATCGGATTCGACATCACCCATCGCAAAGCCGTAGAAGCAGCCCAAGCCGCAGCCAACCGGGCAAAAGACGAATTTTTGGCGATCGCGTCCCACGAAATGCGATCGCCCCTGAGCGTGATTTTGGGATGGGTGCAGCTAGCTCGATCGCGCAAGTTAAACGAAGCCACCACCAACCGCGCTTTAGAAATCATCGAGCGCAACGCCAAATTGCAAAATCGGCAAATAGACAATCTCCTGGATCTCTCGCGGCTGCTGCGGGGGAAAGTCCGCCTGAATATCGGCCGAGTTCACCTCCCGTCTGTCATCGAATCGGCGATCGAGACCCTCCGCCCCGCCGCCGAGGCCAAAAACCTCCGCGTAGAAACACACTTCTACCCAGGCGTCAGCTACGTTATGGCAGATGTAGACCGATTGCAGCAAATAGTCGGGAACCTCCTAACCAACGCGATCAAATTCACCCCAGAATCGACACCAGACCCGGTTCAAGTGCGGATCGAGCCTACTCCGTCGGGCGCGCTGATTCGGATCAGCGACAGCGGTTGCGGGATTGACCCCAAATTTCTGCCCCACATCTTTGACTACTTCCGCCCCGGAGATAGCTTCCAGGCCAAGGAACAAAACCGGCTAGGTCTGGGACTATCTATTGTGCGGCAGTTGGTGGAACTGCACGGGGGAACTGTTTGGGCTGCGAGTCCCGGCTTGGCTCAGGGGGCGACCTTTGGGGTGCAGCTACCGATGGCTCAAAGCAACAATTCGCGCGATCACACTCCTGCGATCGCCCAAATGGAAAGCAGACCCGAATCGGTTTCCCAACCCCTAGCGGGAAAGCAAGTGCTGGTGGTGGACAGCAGCGCCGAGAGCCGGGAATTTTTCAAAACTGGCCTGGAAGCATTTGGAGCCAAGGTAACAGCGGTGGGTAGCGCCGCCGAAGCGATGGTCGAGTTGGAACAGTCGTGGCCAGACGTGTTGGTGAGTGATCTGGCTGTGCCGGAAACAGACGGCTGCGATTTGATCCGCCGTGTCAGAGCTATGGAAATGTCCGAGCACAGGGCACTGCTGCCGGCGGTGGCGCTGACGGGAGGCGTCCGTGAGGAGGATTGCGCCTCGGCCCTCTCTGCGGGGTTTCAGAGGCATTTGTCGAAGCCGGTGTCCGCGAATCAGTTGGTAAGTGCGATCGTCCAATTGGCCGGACTGACTGAATACGGCGCGGGAGATGTCGGGGCGATCGCACCCACAGCGGGGCTGTCGGACTCTCACTGCTTTGACGACACCAATAATCATGGCGAAGAATCAACAACAGACAGCCAAGAATTACCGCTGTTGCTGGTAGTTGAAGACAATAATTTTCTGCTGGCTTACCTCCAAATTTTATTGAATCCTTACTATCGAGTCGCCGTGGCGATGGACGGGGTTGAAGGTTTAGAAAAGGCAAAAATTTTGCTGCCAAATTTGATATTGAGTGACCAAATCATGCCAAGACAAAACGGACTGGATTTGCTCAAGGAGATTCGGAACACGCCAGAATTGAGTTCAACTCCGGTAATCTTTTTGACAGCGCGATCTGGGATGGAAGCTCGGATTGAAGGTTTGGATGCGGGTGCTGACGATTATATTTCCAAGCCTTTTGACGAGAGGGAACTGTTGGCGAGGGTAAGAAATTTGCTCAGAACCCACGCAGCCGAACAGCAGTTGACAGTCCTCAACCGTCAGTTGCAGCAGCAGAAAGAACAGTTAGAAAAGGTGAATCTAGCGTTGCAGTATTTGGCAACTTATGATAGTTTGACTGAGGTAAGAAATCGCCGCTCTTTTACTGAACATATAGATACGGAATGGCGGCGCTTGGCAAGGGAAGAAGCACCGTTGTCTTTGATTATGTGCGATATTGATTATTTCAAATTTTACAATGATACTTACGGCCACCAAGCGGGGGATGAGTGTTTGCGGCAAGTGGCGCAGGTTCTCCAGAAATCGCTAAAGCGATCGGCTGATTTAGTAGCGCGTTATGGTGGAGAAGAATTTGCGATAGTTTTGCCGAATACGGATATTCAAGGTGCGGCTTCCGTAGCTGAAATTATCTGCCAACAGGTGCGGGGTTTGCAGATACTTCACGCGAAGTCTGCTGTCAGCGAATACGTGACGCTGAGTTTGGGTGTGGCTTGCTGCATTCCGGCACCGATGTCGCAGCCGGCGGGGTTAATTACGATCGCCGATGAGGCGCTTTATCGGGCAAAAACAGCAGGGCGCGATCGGGTTTCTATTGCCGCATTTGAAGCATAATAGTCCTTAGTCCTTAGTCCTTAGTTCTTAGTTCTTAGTTTTTAGTTTTTAGCGAATCAAAATTGTATTGTAGTGCAATCGAGTCGATCGCCCTTGACGCTCCTGTATTACCAATGTAGTATATAATAGTGGTACGAAAGCTCGATCGACACCAGAAAACAAAATTTACAAAAAACCTATGCAACCCATCCGACAAGGCGACGTAATTCTCACCCCCGTACCGCAAATCGCAGGAGAAAAGAAACCTCACCTAACTCTCGCCGAAGGTGAAGTCACGGGACATTCTCACCAGATTATTGAGGGACAAGCTGAACTTTACGAAAAAGACGGTACTCTGTACTTGCGAGTGCTTTCGCCGACAGCTTTATTGAGTCATGAAGAACACCATGCGATCGCAATTCCCGAAGGTAATTGGATGGTGCGGATTCAGCGGGAATATGAGCCCCAAGGTTGGCGGTATGTCGCAGACTAAGGTTTAACAAACCTTAGTCAGCACAAGAAGTTCAGATTCCAGTTTATCTCGAAAAGTGGAGGGCGAGATCGCTTTCCACTTTTCGCGATCGATCGCACGCTGCGGAAATGATTAAAGTGGGTGCTTGTGCGATGGCTTACGCCCCGCTTCGCTACGGCATTTACAGCATTGGATGTCATTTTGTGCGATCGTATTTGTCAAAAACTTGCAGCCACTAAATTAGACACTTGCCAGGGATACATACCCTGTTAAAAATCGATTTTAAGGACTATTTCGACGCATTGGAGCGTCCTTTAGCAGTTTTTTGTTAAAATGAGCTTTCTGAATACGGGATTGCTTTATGCGTTGCGAGTGCCGCCTGATGTGACATCTGCACAAGAGGCAATTCGCTGGGTAAATTGGGGAATAGAGCCTGACGAATTTAACGTGCAAACTTGAAACTCCCCAACCCTGTTTAACAAGTACAATCCTCAACTCACCAAGATCCAAGAAACCGGGTTTTTTACCTAATGTGCGGGCTGCCTGCGAATAATCTCGTAAAAACCCGGTTTCTGGCCACCCGTGCGTAAGTCCTAGTCTGATATTCTCCTAATTTACAACAATTTTATGTCTGAAAAACAACCAAATCCCGCAGAATTCAGCAGCTTTACCGACTGGTGCTTGCACAAAGACAGCCTTTCAGAAGCAGCAAGATATACAGTTGAGTTGCTGTTAGAAAAAGCTGGCACTTCTGACATTTATGAAGCGAACCAGATACTGTCAAGTAGCAATAAGTTGGATCTGGACAACAATAAAATATCAGACATCACAACACTGCAATCTCTGAATAATTTGACTTCTCTGACACTGTACAACAATCAAATATCAGACATCACACCACTGCAATCTCTGAATAATTTGACTTCTCTGACACTGTACAACAATAAAATATCAGACATCACACCCCTGCAATCTCTGACTAATTTGACTAATTTGTATCTCTACAACAATCAAATATCAGACATCACACCACTGCAATCTCTGACTAATTTGACTGAGCTGTATCTCTCCAACAATCAAATATCACACATCATACCACTGCAATCTCTAACTAATTTGACTCGTCTGGATGTGGACAACAATAAAATATCAGACATCACACCCCTGCAATCTCTGACTAATTTGACTCATCTGTATCTCTCCAACAATCAAATATCAGACATCACACCACTGCAATCTCTGACTAATTTGACTTCTCTGTATCTGCACAACAATAAAATATCAGACATCACACCCCTGCAATCTCTGACTAATTTGACTCATCTGCATCTGTACAACAATCAAATATCAGACATCACACCCCTGCAATCTCTGACTAATTTGACTCATCTGCATCTGTACAACAATCAAATATCAGACATCACACCACTGCAATCTCTGACTAATTTGACTAATTTGTATCTCTCCAACAATCAAATATCAGACATCACACCACTGCAATCTCTGACTAATTTGACTCATCTGTATCTCTCCAACAATCCAATATCAGACATCACACCACTGCAATCTCTGACTAATTTGACTAATTTGTATCTCTCCAACAATCAAATATCAGACATCACACCACTGCAATCTCTGACTAATTTGACTAATTTGTATCTCTCCAACAATCAAATATCAGACATCCCATCCCTGCAATCTCTGACTAATTTGACTGATCTGCATCTGCACAACAATCAAATATCAGACATCACACCACTGCAATCTCTGACTAATTTGACTCATCTGTATCTCTCCAACAATCCAATATCAGACATCACACCCCTGCAATCTCTGACTAATTTGACTTCTCTGAATGTAAATTTTAAACCTGAACATAAGGCTCTAATCGAAGCGTGTCGTCAAAAGTGGGGAACTCTCGCCAACTCTACCAAACCCATCTCTAACCCCAAAGCCGCAGCCGCCGTTAAGTCTGTTTGCGAGATCCTGGGTTTAAAAGCCTCTGAAATAACTTTTTGCAGTAGCCCCAACGGAGGGGTAGCACAAATACCGCTGAAAAGATCCAATGACACTGATTTGATAAAGCGACTTACAAAACGGGTAAAAGATGCGCTGCACCCCTTTTTCTTGATAACAGAATTGCGGCAAGAACTTTCGGAGTTAAGTATATGGGAGGAACAGCTAGAACAACAATTTAACACAGACTTTGCCAATTATTGGAAATATTCAAAGTCAATATTTACTCCAAAATATTTGGTTGAGGCTCTCGCTGTTGCTGAATTATGTGTTTCTGGCTTCGGTGTTGTTCTCAAACCAGAATTACAGAAACTTTTTGAATGTCTGAACCAGCTTTTAGCAGAATGCGGCTGGATTATTTTGTTAGATGATACCTGCATTGTGTGCTCGCGCCCTTGTCAGCTTAGCCTTGACAACGAGTACCGCCTCCATGCAGAAGGTGAACCTGCACTGGAATTTCCCGACGGTTACAAAATCTATTCCTACCACGGTGTAACATTACCTGAAAAATACGGACAAATTCACCCCAATCTGTGGCAAGCACAATGGCTTTTAGCAGAAAAAAATGCTGAATTAAGACGAGTATTAATTCAGGGAATTGGTTATGCTAGAATTTGCTCCGAACTGCAAGCAATAGAGTTAGATTGCTGGAAAGAATACACGCTGCTCAAAATTGATGCTGATATTGATGGCTTCGATCCTGATGATTTCGAGGACGATGATGATGCTCCGAAAAAAGAAGATATTTATCTGTTAAAAATGATTTGTCCGAGCACGGGACACATTCATGTTTTGCGAGTTCCGCCAGATGTGACATCTGCTAAAGAGGCAATTCGCTGGGTAAATTGGGATATTGACTCAGAGGAGTTTTCGGTGCAAACTTGAAATAGAAGCAGCAGAAATATATTTTCCGATTGTTAGTTCATTAGGATGATTTCAGGAACCCTGATTTATGGTAGTTGCAGCCAAGTTAACGATTTCTCTGGCAGAGTTCTTGCAGTTGCCAGAAACTAAACCCGCAAGCGAGTACATCGACGGTAAAATTTATCAAAAACCTATGCCGCAAGGAAAACATAGCAAACTTCAAAGTGAGTTATTGTTGGCAATTTCTGAGGTTGGGGAACGCCCAAAATTAGCCTGTGCTTTTCCAGAATTGTGCTGTACTTTTGCGGATTGCTCAATCGTTCCCGATATTGCTGTTTTTGAGTGGTCGAGAATTCCTGTTGATGCAGATGGGGAAATTGCCAACCGTTTTGAAGTTGCACCGGATTGGATAATTGAAATTCTGTCACCGGATCAATCTCCCAATCAGGTGATTAAAAAAATTGTTTTTTCGATCAATCACGGCACTAAATTGGGTTGGTTTGCCGATCATAGCGATAAATCAGTAATAGTTTTTCTGCCGAATCAACTGCCTGAAGTTAAATCAGATATGGATATTTTACCTGTTCTTAGTGTGTTGGGTAATTGGCAGTTATCCGCAGCCGAGTTGTTTAATTGGTTGAAAATTAATTGATTTACAGCAGATTGCAGGTCGAGTGATCGGGTAAAATAAGATATTATAAAATTCGCTGCTTTAAACTCAAATGAAGCTGGTGATTGATCAAAGAAATGGAATTTTAACTTGAGAATATTTGGGAGACTGACATTTACTGACATTCATTTACTGACATTTGCGATCGCCTTAATCGATAAAACACTAATCAAGATTGGGCCTGTGACACTTAAAAGGGTGGAATGCACCAAGTGTCAATTTAACAAAAATTGTTAATAACATAAGAAAGAAGCCCACCTTCAGTCAAAGGTGAGCTAAATTCATGCCAGCTTATGGACAGCTAGGCAATCGGGTCTCTTAGCGGATTGACGTAAAAGCTGAAAAAAAGATCCGAATCTTCCGGAAAAACTTATTCCTCAACAATTAAGCTCCAGTTTACCCGTTAGCGAAGCCCTCGAAGAGGATCGCACCAGCCACATCTCACCCCCAGCGATGTTGTCCTGAATTGGGGAAATACTGGGGCTTTAATTTTCCAGCAATCCCCAGTCTCAAAGGGTTTAAGCGTCGTCATCGTGAGCAAAGCGGCGGAAGAGGAAGTCTAGGGCGTAGTTCCGCAAATTGTAATATTCCGGATCTTCCATCATTTGTACCCGATCGCGCGGACGAGGAAAAGGAATCTCCAGAACCTCCCCAATCGTCGCTGACGGGCCGTTAGTCATCATCACCAGGCGATCGGCCAAAAACAGCGCTTCGTCAATATCGTGAGTAATCATCAACACCGTACAGCGGTGATCGTTCCAGATTTTCAGCAACTCTTCCTGCAATTCCTCCTTGGTAATTGCGTCCAAAGCGCCGAAAGGTTCGTCCAAAATCAGCACTTGGGGGCGAATTGCCAAAGCGCGGGCGATGGACACCCGTTGTTTCATACCGCCGGAAATTTGCGGCGGTCTTTTCTCAGCAGCTTCTGTCAGTCCCACCATCGCCAAATGCTCGTTGACGATCGCATTTTTTTCGACCTTCGACTTCTCAGGAAATACAGCGTTAACGGCAATATAAACATTCTCAAATACCGTGCGCCAAGGCAACAAAGCGTAACCCTGAAACACTACCATGCGATCGGGGCCTGGCTTCTCGATCCGCTGCCCGTTAATCGACACAGTGCCCTCGCTGGGATGGCTAAAACCCGACACCATATTTAATAGTGTTGACTTACCACAACCGGAGTGTCCGATCAGAGTAATAAACTCTCCCTCAGCTACAGTCAAGTTAATATTTTCTAATGCTCTGTAACCGTTTGGATATACTTTATGAACATTGTCCATCACCAAAAAAGGCTGGCGGCGATCTTTTGTTTTCTTGCTTTGCTTTTTGGTGTCGATCTGGTTCGCAGTAGTTTTGAGCATGGGTTTAGGAACTTGTTAGTGGGTTATTGGCAATTGCAAATAGTGGAATTTTGAATGGTGATGAGCTGCGAGTTGAGACTGTAGATTTGCAAGTTCCCTGTATGTTTTGAGTATTGAGTTTAAATTGGAAGACTTTTGCATCAATTATATAATTGTGCCCCTTCACTCTCAACAATGCAATCAATCGCTTTGATTTCTGGTTACTCTTCTCTGACTTCTGAGTTGATAAGTCTCGGACAGGGGCGATCGATAACTAAGCAATTTCTTCACCTTTCGATACTTCAAAACTCGCAGATCACCATTAGACATTGGGCCGGTGGAAAGGAGTCCACCGGCGCGGACACAAACAGATTTTAAGCAGCTCTGCGGCCGGAATCGAGGATGACTTGGGCCATCGTGAAATCACGTTTGATTTCCAGATTGTTGAGATAGCCGATCGGATCATCACCACTAAACACCGTGCCATCAAACAAGCGAAGAGAACCACGAGTATGAGTAATATCAGACATTCCCAACTCTCGCGCGGCCGTGCTGAACGGGCCAACCCGCACCACACGTTCCAAAACTTCCACCCAGTTGCGCGGGAACACAGTATCGCCCCAACGTGCCATCTGCACCATGTGCCACAACTGTTCAGTGCGGCTCGGATGGTTCACGGAGTCTCCATAGAACAAGTGGTGGGCGTATTCCCGCATCGGAGTATCGAGGTTACAAGCAGAAGAATTAGGATCGCCAAGTTGAATGTAACTCTTATCCGTGGCGACATATTCCCGTCCCGACACAATTTCGGAAACTTCTTCGGCATGATTTGGATCGGCGCAGTATTGAGAAGCTTCCAGCAAAGCTTTGAGCAGAGCAATGTGAGTGTTGGGATAGGCATTTGCCCAGTCTTCCCGCACCCCCAAAATTTTGCCTGGGTGTCCGGGCCACAGTTCCAAATCTGTAGCTACCGTAAAGCCGACTCCTTCCATCGAGGCCCGCAAATTCCAAGGTTCGCCGACGCAGAAACCGTCAATGGTGCCGCCTTGCAAGTCCACGATCATTTGAGCTGGTGGGAGATTTTTCAGCACAACATCATGATCCGGATCAATGCCGCCGGAAGCTAGCCAGTAGCGCAGCAGTAGGTTGTGCATCGAAGAAGGGTGAACGATTCCCAGGCGGTGCGTTTGCGCGGGTGTTCTGCGGAGCATTTCTTTGAAATCTGCCAGATTGTAGATTCCTTGGTCGTAAAAGCGTCGTGCGAGGGTAATAGCGTTGCCGTTGCGGCTCATGGTGAGGGCTGTAACGGTTGGTATTGGCTTGTTTTGGTGGCCTCCTAATGTCAACCACATTGCCATCCCAGAGGGCATTTGGGCTGCGTCTAAGTAGCCTGCTGCGATGCCGTCTACGATGCCGCGCCAGCTTGTTTCCCGCACGAGGTGGACTTCATCGAGTCCGTGTTTGGCAAATAAGCCTTTTTCTTTGGCGACGGCGAGGGGAGCGCAGGCGGCGAGGGGGATGAAGCCGAGTTCGAGGTTGACTTTTTCTAGGCCGTGGCGGGCGATCGCCGGTACTTTGCGCGCCCGCAGTTTTTTGACTCGTTTCTGCTGGTTGAGGAAGTAAATCATTTCGCTCCGCAGGGCGTAGTAGCTGGGGTGCGTGACTACTTCCATGCGTTTGCGGGGGCGGGGGATGTCTACTTCCAGGATGCCGCCAATCTTCGATTCAGGGCCGTTGGTGAGCATGACGATGCGATCGCTCAACAGCACTGCTTCGTCCACGTCGTGCGTTACCATCAAGGCGCTGATTTCGTACTCTTGGCAAATTTCCATCAACTTTTCTTGCAAGTTGCCGCGAGTCAAAGCATCCAAAGCGCCGAAGGGTTCGTCCAAGAGTAACAGTTTGGGGCGCAAAGCTAGAGCACGGGCGATCGCCACGCGCTGTTTTTGTCCGCCCGATAGCAGTGCCGGTTGCTTCTCGGAGTGGGGCCCCAAGCCCACCATTTCGATGTGTTTTTGGATGATGTCGAGGCGTTCGGCTTTGGGTAAGCCGTTCATCACCGAGTCTACGGCTAGGGTAATGTTTTCTCTGACTGTTCGCCAAGGTAGCAGCGAATAGTTTTGGAATACTACCATGCGATCGGGGCCCGGCTGGGTGATTCTTTGTCCGTCGATCGTCACCAATCCTTCTGTGGGCAAGTCCAAACCTGCCACCATATTTAGCAGCGTAGATTTGCCGCAGCCGGAGTGTCCGACTAAGGAGACAAACTCTCCTTTTTTAATTTCTAAGTCGATGCCTTTGAGGGCTACGTATGTGCCGCCGTCTGTTAAATTAAATGTTTTTCCGACTTGTTCTACCGCAATCAAAACAGACATGATTTTCTTGCCTTTTTTTGTAGGTTTGTCCTAGCTTTTTTGATTATTGATTGTTGACTGTTGACCGTTAGCTGTTCTATTATCCCTATCGTCCAACTGCAATAACAATATTGGTTCGTAGTGAGGAATTCATTCCTCTTAAAAGGCTGAGGAGTGAAGTTCTGCTACTCGTTTAACTGGTTCCCAGGCACAGCCTGGGAACCAGTTAAATATCAACTGCCAACTGCCAACTGCCAACTGCCAACTGCCAACTGCCAACTGTCAACTGTTAATTATTTGCCTTCAGAGGGAGCAATTTTGTGTTGCAACCAAGCCATCATGCGATCGAGTATCAAACCAACAGCCCCAATGTAGAACACCGCTAACAGAATTTCGCTGATGTAGTTTTGCTGGTAAGCGTTCCAAATAAAGAAGCCGATACCAACAATCCCCGACATCACAATTTCCGCTGCAATAATCGCCAGCCAAGCCAGCCCGATCGCAATTCTCAATCCGGTAAAGATGTAGGGAAGTGCCGACGGAAACAAAATATTCAAATAATACTCTTTCCGAGTCAGTTGCAGCACTTTCGCTACGTTGTTGTAATCGTCGGGAATTTGGCGGACACCTTCAGCGGTGTTGATCAAAATCGGCCAAACTGCGGTGATAAAAATCACGAACAAAGCAGCCGGTTCGTTTTGTTGAAGTGCAGCCAGGGCGATCGGCACCCAAGCCAGAGGCGCAACCATCCGCAAAAACTGAAAAATCGGGTCTAAAGCCTTGTTCAGCAACGGATTTGTACCGACCAAAACACCCCCAGCAATTCCCACCGCAGCGGCGAGAGTGTAGCCTTTTGCCACCCGTTCCAAACTAGCCATAGTTTGCCAAAACAAGCCGATTCCGTAGGTTTTGGAATTCATGAAAGGATACAGCAACAATACCCGCGTCCGTTCGTCAGTCCAAACGCTGGTCGGGCCCGGCAGTTTGATCAGTTGCGTGCTCGACAGGAATTGCCAAACTAACAGAAACCCCAAAACTCCTAAAATTGGCGGTAAAATATTTGGTGAATGCTTCTTCCAAAACTCGCCAAACGCTCCTTGCGCTGCGCCTCTGTCCCTTCGATTTGTACTTACAGCCATCCTATTAATCTCCTGTGTTTGCGCTATTTTTTTGACCGTAAAATTCGAGACTAAATTATGGGAAGTTAATACCCCATCAAACTTTTTTAAAGGTCAAACTCTTGAGGTAATCTTCTGGCTTTTCCGGGTTAAATTCTTTGCCATCAAAGAACTTTTCAATGCCACGAGACGTACTTTTGGGAATGTCAGCATCAGTAACTCCGGCCAATTTTGCTGCGGCTTTCCACAAATCTTCGCGGTTGACTTTGCCGATAATTGTCTTAGAATCTACCAAGGTGTTAGTTGGCAAGAAACCCCAGCGCACGCTTTCGGTTAAAAACCACAAATCGTGACTCTTATAAGGATAGGAAACGTTGCCGAGGTCGTCTTTCCAGTACAGCGGGCTCATTTTGAAATCGTCGATCTCTGGTTGGCCGTCACCCATCATGTACTTGCCCTGGTAGGGAGGTGTCAAAACTGCCGGAGGTACGTCAAAGTAGTTTCTGCCAGAAGTAATGGCAACTAATTCGGGGCGATTTTCTGGTTTGTCGCACCATTGCTGCGCTTCGATCAGTCCTGCTAGCATGGCTTCGCTGGCTTTGGGATGTTTGTCTACCCAGTCGCTGCGCATAGCTAGATACTCTTCGGGGTGATCTTTCCAGATTTGGGCTGTGAGGGCGGACATGAAGCCGATGTCCTCTTGGACGATCCGCAGGGGCCAGGGGTCGCCGGTACTGAAACCGTCCATGCTGCCGGTTTTCATGTTGGCTACGGTTTGGGCTGACGGTACTGTTAGCAACTCGGCTTCTGTGTCGGGATCGATGCCGTTAGCTGCTAGCCAGTAGCGAATCCAAAAATCTTGGTTGGCCTTGGGAAAGGTGTAGGCTGCTTTGAAGGGCGTGCCTGCTTTTTTGAGGCCTTTCATGTAGTCTTGGGCCGCTTGGTCTAGTTTGAGCCCGATGCCTTTGCCTTTGTGTTTTCCGGCGATCGCAATTCCATTTCCCTGAGTGTTCAACTGGGCTAGAACATACATCGGAATTTTGACGCTACCTTTGGTGATCAGACCTTCACTAATTTGATAAGGCATGGGCATTTGCCACTGGCCTCCATCAATACCGCCGCCGGCAGATCCGATTTCTAAGTTGTCTCTAGCCGAACCCCAGTTGGCTTGTTTGGCGACTTCCACTTCGGTCATGCCATACTTGGCAAAAAAGCCTTTTTCTTTGGCAATAATTAAAGCTGCTGCTTCGACGATCGGGATATATCCCAAGATAACTTTTGTAGTTTCGATGCCCTCTACTCTTTTTTCGTTGGCAACAGCAACTGCTGATGTGGCCGCAGGTACTGTCCCGCTACCGGCATTAGTGCTGCCGCCGGCACCTGCTGTAGCACCGGGTTCTGGGGGATTTCCCAAACAGCCTTTGAGGAGTATTGTACTGACGGCAGATGCACCTGCGGTAACAATAAATTTACGCCGGGAAAATTGCTCTGAAAATTTTGTCATAGCCTAACTTCGCTCCTATTCATAAATCTTCTGTAACGACATCACTGAAGTTTATCAAAGCGCTTTTTTGCTGTTTGCTAAAGGCCAATTAGCGAACTATTTTGAGCGCACGGAAAGCAGGAGGGATCGAAAGATTTATTGCTAGCATAAGTCTTTCAAATATCCCTGCTGATTTTACACTTTTGATTAACTTGATATTGCGATCGACCAAGTTGTGTTAACTCGCCAACAGCGAGATCCACGTTTTCTTGGCTTAATCATTCAGTTTACCGTACTCTTGCTGTAATTATAAAACAAATATTAAATTTAACTGATAAGTATATGTTGTAGAATGTTGCGTTTTATTAAGTAGTGCTTGGTGTTGCTGGATTCTTTCACCGCTCGCCAAGATTTCACCAAAAGCTTGAGGTGTAAGCTTTTGGGCATTTTTCCCCCTGCAAGCATTCTCATTTTTTTGAATGAGTGTACAAATATCATTCTTTGAGTATATTGACAATAATTACATAAAATGTTAAAAGGCGGGTGGAGAATCTCCCGATCGAGCGATCGCTCGTGGAGGCACACTTATATGATAAAACAATAAAGTTTTTAATGTTTTGCTGAGAGACAGGTTCCCTGCAAAACACTCAAAACTGACGATTGTCAAGTATTTAATTGTCTGTGGGAGGGATCGAAAACAGAAACAGTCCTGCACCCATCAATACCAAAGAAACCGGGTTTTTCACCGATGTTAAAGGCTACAATCCAATATTTGCTTAAAAAACCCGGTTTCTGCGTCCACGACTAAGAAATAAAATATCGATCGACTCCTGAATGCCGAATCCTATTAATTAGGCGGATCAAAACGGTTGACAGAAAGCGCAACACCGATCGCAGGTAGCGCGATAACGAAGCAAATCAGCCACTGACTGAGATTCATCGGAGCCGTCTGGAATATTTGATTGATAAACGGAGAATTAGCAAAAATCACCTGCAAAATCACAGCCGCAGCAATGCTCGCAGCCAGGGCAGGAGCGCCGCTAAATTTTTCATTCGAGCCGTTAAATTTAGCCATCAAAGAAGGTAGCAACTGGCTGAGACTCAACAGGTAAAAAATTCTCGCCATTACCAAAGCTTGAATTGCCATTGTCCGGGCGAGCGGCAAAGTTCCCTAATCCGCTTGGCGCACCCATTCAAACATCCCAAAAATTATCGTCCAGTTGTAAAGAGAAATAGCCAAGATCCACTTGATCCGACTTTCAGTCAGGAAAGGTTCGTTAACCGGTCGCGGCTGCTGTTGCATCACCCCCGGAGACTTGGGCTCCAAAGCAAGCGGCACAGTCATGGTGATTGAGTTGAGCATATTCAACCAGAGGATTTGCAGCGACAAAATCGGCAAATCTCGGCCGAGGAGGGTGCTGAGCAAAATTGTCATCGATTCTCCGCCGTTGACGGGGAGAATGAAGCTGATGGATTTAAGCAGGTTTTTGTAGACCGACTCCCAGACTATCTTTGAATGGGTTTTGATTTCCATCTATTTTACAAAAAATGTGTCTGTTTTTGGCGATCGATTTGGGATTTTTTTGCGGTTCTAAATCTTTTTTGGGGAGTTTGTAGAACTGGTAAAAAGAGTTACTAGACTGCTTGACAGATGGCAAATTTTAAGGGAGCATTTCTTTTTTGCAAAAAGCATTTTTTTTACAGTGCGAGCGTCTCCGCTCGCTTGGTTCTATAAGCAAGCCAGCGGGGATGCTCGCACTATTTAAAGTGTTGTTTATTTTACAGTTTCCCGGCAATTTTCCCACTTTGCGACTGCGCCACGGACGATCGAACCCACAGCGTGTTAAAACCTAGTTAAGCAACAAAATTTTGAGCTCATGGAAATAGTGGTGACACTGGTGTTGGGTTCGGTGCTGTTTGTCTGGGGAATGCGATTCGGGAAGGTGTTAGTTCGCTCTGGAGTGACGGCTAACGATTTGTTTAAGGGGCATAATTCGATCGCCCTGCTGTTTTTAGGTTTTTATGTTGGCTTGCTGGTGCTGGCTTTAAATCTGCCGCAAATGCCTGCTTTGCCGATCGAGTGGCGCGTGCACGGGATGCAGGTTACTTGGACTTTGCTCAGGGTGATGCTGATGGGAGTCTGCGGTATTGGGTTTAGTATAAGTTGGCTGACGGCGCGATCGCAAGTAATCGCAGTAATTTTAATTGGCTTGCTGGGATTGGGCGGATTTACCAGCGCCGAGGCTTATTTTCTCGCGCCAATTTATGATGATTTAGTTGATAATTTGCAACCAAACGGTGTGTTTCGGCAAACATCTAACAGCAGTTGTGCACCGGCGGCGCTAGCAACCGTGTTGAGGCGTTGGGGAATCGAGGCGACGGAATCGAGTGTGGCGCGTTTGGCGGGTACGAGTCGCTTGGGTACTTCGATGCCACAGTTGATTGTAGCAGCGAGGGGGTTGGGTGTAAATGCGATCGAACTAGAGCCAACTTGGGAGCAAATCCAGCAAATTAATCGCCCCGGAGTGCTCGCATTTTGGCTCTTTGACGGCCCTCGAAAGTTGCCGCACGCAGTGGCTTTGCTAGGCATGAATGACAGTGTAGCAGCCATTGGAGACCCGGCGCGGGGCAAGATTTTCTATTTAGACAGAGCAACTTTTGCTTATGTTTGGCGGAATGAATACGTGCCGATTTTTCGTTCTGCGGATATCTTGTTAAGTGACAAACAGGCGATCGATTATTTGACTAAATTAGGATATAATAGTGGCAATTTGAAAGCAGATATCGAGCGATTTCAAACAGATAAAAAATTGCCAATCAGCGGCAAATTAGATCGGACAACTGAATTAATGTTGAGCGGCCCTTTTTTAGAAGGCGTGCCGAGATTGGATGGCAAATAATTATTATAATAATTAATTAACCGCTTTACAATATATGAAATTTCTTGTAAAATAGGAAAATATTAATATTTCCACACATTGCAACGCAAGGAATAGTGGCATGAGCGATCTTAAATTTTGGACTCCCGTTTATCAATTGTTTAAGCCGGATGAACCATTAAGGAACCAAGAACTGCAAGATCTCTATGTTCGTCGAGATGACAGCCCAGTCGATAGCCTGGTGAACTTGTTGGCGATGGATAACACTTCTGCCAAGTTTCTGCTGGCTGGGCACCGGGGGGGTGGTAAAAGTACGGAATTACGGCGACTGGAACAAAAATGTGTTTCAGATTACACAGTGGTTTGGGTTGACACGGATACTGCTCTCAATAAGTACAATATTGGTTATGCAGAAGTCGTAGTTCTAATTGGGCTGCAAATTGTTGCACAATTGACTAAGTTGGGTTGGAATCTTCCTCGCAAGCTAGAAAAAGAATTATTGGCAAGTCTAGCGCGCGTCACCTATCAGGATAAGGTAACTGGAGGAGGAAATCTAGAACTGCCAAAACTTTTCAAAGAGTTGGGGATGTTGCTGAAAGTTGGGTTTCAGCGAGAAACTACGACAACTCGTGAAGTTCGCCCAGCACTAAGCGAAATTGTCGGTAAGGTTAACGAAATTATTGCGATCGCAGAACGGGACAAGCCGAAGCTGCTAGTGATTGTTGATGGCTTAGATCGGAAGGATTTTGGGGTTGCACTCGAAATGTTTTCTAGTTCTTTGATGACCGACATAAATTGTCATATTGTCTATGCGATTCCGATCTCTCTGCGTTATTCCTCAGCTTTTCGTCAGCCTATGCAGAGCTTTGATAAATGTCTTGATTTGGCTAATATCCCGGTCTTTAAATGCGATGATAAGGCACGATCGACTAATGAGACAGATCGCGTGGGACGACATATTCTGACAGAGGTGCTTCAAAAGCGCATCGCTAAGCTAAATAGCAGCTACAGCAACTTGTTTCATCCTGATGCACTGGATTTGCTCTGCGAAAAAAGTGGAGGCGTTATGCGAGATTTAGTGCGGCTGGCCCGGACATCTGGAGAAGTCGCTTTACGCAAGAAAAGTAGCGAGATTAGTTTGAGCGTGGCTCAGGATGCTGTACGAGAAGATCGTCAAAGCTACACGGTTGAAGATTATCAGTTTCCTGAGCTACACACGGTGCGTAAAACAGGGCAATTGACTACGAATGCGTTTGATTCTCCCAAGCACGGAAAGATTGTGATCTGCGACGAACTTTTGCATAATAAGCTAGTCTTAGGATATCACGATCTGAAACAGGGACGATGGTTTGATGTTAATCCAATTTTGTCACCAGATCTGGAACGCTGGCGCTCAATGAATCCTGGAAATGTATAGAGTTCTTGGACTCATTCCCAAATTATCTTAAAATTATCTGCGTTGTGTTGTATCGTCGGTTGCATCTGCCTGATATCTGCGGTTTTTGGATCAAAGTCGGATTTATGCAAGAGGTTTTATGATGACGAATCCTGAAGGTATTAGTCTACAGTCTCTGGATTCTGTTGAGCAGGAGGAATTGGCTAAGTTAGTCTATGCGGTGGCATTGAGCGAGGGGAGTCTCTCTCTGTTTGCAATTACGCCGGATAGTGCTCCAAATCATCCCGTCGTTGAATCGTTTATCGCAGAAATTAAGGAATTGGAAGATCATAACTTCGAGTTTTTGACATTTCATTATAGCGAAGAATCATTATTTAACTTTTTGCATCAACTGCCAGCACCATCAACGCAGATTGGACAAGCACGCCGAATTGTGATGGCGTTTGGTTTAGAGCAGTTGCGACAGGATTTGTTGCGGCAGGAAATGGAGCAGCTTAATTTAGGGCGGGAACGGATATTTGAACATAATTTAGTGTTGGTCTTTTGGCTCAATCGCGAAACTTTTTTAGAGGAGTTTCGGCGACAGGCTGCTGATTTTTGGGATTGGCGAGGCAAAATAGCTATTTTCAAAACACGCCCTCAGCTCGATCCGTTGTTGTATCCTTATTTAGAATGGCTGATTTCCGAGAATTCACGACTGAGAGTCAGTGGCGTGATGCAGGTAAATCGACAGGTTGATATTTCTCTAGATCGCATTTATGTGTCGCTTCAGGGTTCCTGGGAAGAGAGGCGAAGTCAGTCTTTTAAAGAGCGGATATTTTCAGCAGAAGCGCCGATGTACCTCAGCCAGCTTAGTCTGGGAGTTGCCCCAGGTGGGAATGAATGGGAAGATGGGCTGCATCAAGCAAGAACACCGCAACCCAAATTTATCGATGAATTGAGACTGGAAACTACATTAGAGATCCACGTAGAATCTGATACTAGGCAGCAGCGCGTGACTAAAATCGTGGATCTGGCAGACGCGGTTCGCAAGCATACCTATTGCCTCATTTTGGGCGATCCAGGGGCAGGAAAAACTACTTTGCTGCGGTATTTGGCAAGACATTTTGCCTTGGCTCAGCGCGATCGCAAATCCGTTGTTCAAGGAGGAAAAGAAGAGGAACTGGGAGAGACGCGACTGCCGATTTTGTTTCGGATTGCTGATTATGCTGAACGCCTGACAGATCGCCCTGATTTGAGCCTTGTAGATTATCTCCAGCAGTTTTATAGACAATGGGAACACCGCTTTGATTGCTCCGATGGAGACTCGGTGGCAAATTTGTTGCTCAACCGCCTCGCAATGGGTGATTGTTTGGTTTTGCTCGATGGCTTGGATGAGGTTTTTGACCAAGATAATCGATCGCAGGTAGTTCAGCAAATCAATAGATTAGTCGATGAATATCGCAATAATAAATTTGTTGTTACCAGTCGGATTGCCGGGTACAAACAGGCGGCTTTGGGGAGTCGATTTCAGGAATTTACGATTACGCCGATGGGGGATGAGCAAATTGATGAATTTCTCAAACGCTGGTGCTTGGCTGTTGAAATGGCGCAACGTCCAGAGGTTGACTCTAGCTTGCAGGAGCGAGATGCAGAGCGAGAAGCGCAAGAGATTGTTCAGGAGATTTCGAGCAATCAAGGAGTCAGGCGATTTGCGGCTAATCCTTTGCTGTTGACTATTTTGGCGCTGATTCACCGTAATGGAACTCGACTGCCACAACGACGGGTTGAACTTTACCAATTGGCTGTCAAAACCCTAATTGAAGATTGGCAAATAGGCCGCAATGTTCCCTATCAAGCACGACACCGACAACTGAATTTAGTTGAAGAAGATGTCACAGCTTTGCTGGCTCCGCTGGCGCTGCGGATGCACGAGGAAAAGCCCTCTGGTGTGGTTGCTCAAGCAGAAGTTGAAAAATGGCTAACGCCACATATGGCAGAGTTACAGGGAGTGGATGAGCCGACTGCGTTGGAGTTGGTGCGGCAGTTTTTGCGAAAGGTGCGGGAGACAACGGGGCTGTTTGTAGAGCGGGCTCCCGAAATGTATGGGTTTATGCACCTGACGTTTGAGGAATATTTTGCGGCTCGACAGATTGCGGACAATGAGATTGATGATATTTTGAAAATTATTAGTCCTTATCGCAATCAGGCCAGGTGGAATGAACCGATTTTGTTGGCATTGGGATATTTAAGTACCGATCAAAACCGACTTAATCGTCTTCTAAAAAAGCTATTTAGTCATTTATCAGACTATCAGCCAAACATTATTGGGCAGGAAATTCGACTCAAAAAGGTGGCGGATGTCGGAGTTTTGGTTTGGCACTCACTAGCAGAAGGAGACGTGCGGGAGTCGGAGATACTGTGGCAAGATTTGCTGTTTGTGGGTCAGATATTGGCGGAAGTTCGAGTCACTTCAGCATTCTCTACAAGGCCGATCGAGCTTTTGGTATTAACCTATTTGGGATTGGATGAGGATTATGATGATGAGCCGATTCAGCAACTGTTAAAGCGGTTGCGAGGAATAGAGGCATTTAATCATCATGTTTGGGATCGGTTGCAGCTAGCTGCGGATAATCGACAGTTGTCGGAGGAGCAGCGGAACCGGGCGCTGGTGGCGATGCTGTATGTGGCTTGTGGTAGTGCTGGAGAGTTGTTGGCGCAGCGGGTAGGGGAGTTTGTACAGCGGTTAACACCATCGTTGTTTAACGATTTGCGGGGGTTGGTGGCAGAGTTGGGTGCAGAGATGACGGCGGCGCTGGAACGGGGTTTAGAGTCAGAAAATCTCAGTTTTGAGTATCGAAAATCCTTAGAATTTGTGACGGCATTTTCGTATTTGAGGGCAGATAATTACGATCAGGCTATTGAACATTTGCAACTGCTAGCAGATCGAGATGATTGCTATTTAGATGGTTTTGTGCAATGGGCGATCGCTATTGCCTATGAGAAAAAAAATAATTATGAGCAGGGACTGCAATACTATCAGCAATGTTCGGATAAGTTGAATTTTGATGCGGATTCTGTTGAATCGTTAATTTTGTGGACAGATAGGGGTGTCTGTTGGAGATCTCACAGTCAATACGAAAAATCATTAGAATGCTTTCAGCAAGCGATTGTCATTGCACGGCAATCGAAAAACAGAAAGGCTGAATGCAATCTTCTCTGGCACATTGGTAATAGTTATCAAGAGTGGAAAAAATATACAGAGGCGATCGCCAAATACGAACAAAGTCGAGACCTCTATCAGCAGTTAGAAAAAGAAACCAATATTGCCAACCTGTGGTACTGGCTATCGGATTGTTATCGAGATTCGGGCAAGTATGAGCAAGCTTTGGAGGCACAACAACAGACTTTAGCGATTCGTCAACGACTGGAAGATCAGTCTGGGATTGCATTGTCCTATTATCAATTTGGACGAATATATCAAGTTTGGAGCAAGTATGCAGAGGCGATCGCGCATCACGAACAAAGTCGAGACCTCAATCAGCAGTTGGGTAAAGAAACCAATGTTGCCACTCAGTGGGAGTGGATATCCGTTTGTTATCGAGATTGGGGTAAGTATCAGCAAGCTTTGGAAGCAAGACAGCAAGAGTTAGGGATTCGTCAACGGCTGGATGATCAGTCTGGGATTGCACTGTCCTATGTTCAATTGGGACGAATCTATCAAGCCTGGAGCAAATATGCAGAGGCGATCGCGCATCACGAACAAAGCCGAGACATCTATCAGCAGTTGGGCGAGGAAACCAATGTTGCTGGCCAGTGGTACTGGATATCCGATTGTTATCGAGATTGGGGCAAGTATCAGCAAGCTTTGGAAGCACAACAACAGAGTTTAGTGATTCGTCAACGACTGGAGGATCAGTCTTGGATTGCACTGTCTTATCTTGTACTGGGACGAATATATCAAGCTTGGAGTAAGTATGCAGAGGCGATCGCCCATCACGAACAAAGCCGAGACATCTATCAGCAGTTGGGCAAGGAATCTGATGTTGCGAACCAGTGGGACTGGATATCCGATTGTTACCGAGATTGGGGCAAGTATGAGCAAGCCTTGGAGGCACAACAACAGGATTTAGCAATTCGTCAACGGCTGGATGAGCCGTCTAGGATTGCACTAGCGTATTATGAGTTTGGACGAATCTATCAAGCTTGGAGTAAGTATGCAGAGGCGATCGCCCATCACGAGCAAAGCCGAGACATCTATCACCAGTTGGGCAAGGAATCTGATGTTGCGAACCAGTGGGACTGGATATCCGATTGTTACCGAGATTGGGGCAAGTATGAGCAAGCCTTGGAGGCACAACAACAGGATTTAGCAATTCGTCAACGGCTGGATGAGCCGTCTAGGATTGCACTAGCGTATTATGAGTTTGGACGAATCTATCAAGCTTGGAGTAAGTATGCAGAGGCGATCGCCCATCACGAGCAAAGCCGAGACCTCTATCAGCAGTTGGGCAAGGAAACTAATGTTGCTGGCCTGTGGTACTGGATATCCGATTGTTATCGAGATTGGGGCAAGTATCAGCAAGCTTTGGAAGCAGAACAGCAGGATTTAGCGATTAGTCAACGGCTGGAGGATCAGTCTGGGATTGCATCGGCCTATTTTGGATTTGGACGAATCTATCAAGCGTGGAGTAAATATGCAGAGGCGATCACACAATACGAACAAAGCCGAGACCTCTATCAGCAGTTGGGCAAAGAATCTGATGTTGCTAATCAGTGGTACTTGATATCAGATTGTTATCGAGATTGGGGCAAATATGAGCAAGCTTTGGAAGCACAACAGCAGGAGTTAGCGATTCGTCAACGGCTGGATGACCAGGCTGGAATTGCCAGTGCCTATTTTCAATTGGGACGAATCTATCAAGAGTGGAGCAAATATGCAGAGGCGATCGCGCAATACGAACAAAGCCGAGACCTCTATCAGCATTTGGGCAAGGAAACCAATGTTGCTAATCAGTGGTACTGGATATCCGATTGTTATCGAGATTGGGGCAAGTATCAGCAAGCTTTGGAAGCAGAAGAGCAGGATTTAGCAATTCGTCAACGGCTGGATGACCAACTCAATATTGCCGATGCCTATTGGCAGTTTGGAAAAATTTATTACGCATGGGAAAATTACGATATAGCCACTCAATACCACCAGCAAAGCCGCGACCTTTATCAGCAACTAGACCAACCAAAACAACTGGCACGTCAGCTTAGAAACATTGCCAATAGTCAATGCAAACACACTCGTCAGATAACCGTTCACACCACAGTTCTCACCCAACTGACTCAAGCTGAACAAAACCTCAAACAAGCCATCCAACTCAACACAAAAGGCGACTACCAAGAAAACCTCGCCTACGACCACATCAGCCTCAGCCTAATCTACGCCGAACAACTCCGCCACCTCCCCCCCAACGACCCAACCCAACCCAACCTGATTATCCAATTTAACACCACCTATCCTATTGGCTTCAACATCTTGACCACCCTCGGCGAAACCCTCAGCCAAGCCGAAGAAAGCCTCAAAATCGCCCGCGCCTACCTCGAAACCCCAGCCCTACAAAATCTCGATATGGCGATTACCCTCACCCAACAATCCCTCGAAACTTTCCAAACTTACAACCGCCGTAAACTTCAAGCTGACGCCCTAAAACTCCTCGGAGAAATCTATCAACACCCAGATCAAACTAACCCCCATGCCACCGAAACCGGGCTGCAATTCCTCACCGAAAGCCAAGCCATTTATCAGGAAATAGGATTCAGTTAAGATTGTCATTGCGAGGAACGAAGCAATCGCAGTGTCTATTTTTCATCGGTTATCTATGTTGTCATCTCTTATCCCAAGCGTATTGTATTATCGCAATCATCAAAAACCTAACCAAGAAAAACCAGGCCAAGTATCAATTGACTGAGTAGATTGAACCACATTCATCCCCGCCCCTGCGAATCTTAGAAAAGCCGCATCTGCTGCTTCCGTAAAATCAACAACACCCGGAACAACCACCGGCGAAGTGCAATCTTCCAACAAATAAACTTTCTTAGCTAACTTCACATCTCGCGCCAAAATTTCCGTCAGCAAATCATCAATCGTCCAAGCAACACAGTGACTCTTCGCTTGTCCCGCAATAATTACCGCATCAAAACCGAGCAACTTATCAATAAATTTAGCATTTTTTTCAGCAATAGAAACCCCATCGGGCCCGTCCAAGACTTCCGGTCGCAAAACAGAATAGTTTTCAGTTAAGGGATTGCCGCCTTTAATCTCAAAAAGTGCTTGACTGTTGCGGGCGATACTGTGAAAAAATATCGCTTCTTCCACAGCGGAAACCAGGGCGTGTCCGATGCCGCCCAACATTGAATGATAGGGCCAAATTGTCAAGGGATATTTGCCGTCATCGCTGAGTTTCTGCACGTAGTGAAGAGCGTGTTTTTGCAGTGCCGAATAATTCCCTCCCGCAATGCTGTCAGCGACTGCTGGGTTGACTTTCCAGATGCCTTGCTGCACATCTTCCAGCGTAATTAATGTGGCGGCTGGGAGGGGATGTTCGCCTGCATCATTTATCCAAAAAATTGGATGAAAAATTTGCATAGCGGTGTGGGTGTCCATTGTCGGCGCAATGGTGGTAATTGAGTGTAAATTGCGATAGATAAATTTGCACAGCCGCAGGCTATCATCAACAGCGCCGCTACCAGAACGCCCGCCTACAAATAGTTCAAATTCTGGCAAACAAAAGGTATTTTGAGCGTCAATTATCAGTAAACAAATTTGTTTTTTGTCAGTAGCAGCGGGCTGAATGCTGTATTTTACAGCCCATTCTTTAGCTTGATGCGCGCGTTTTTGATAGGGGACGCGCCAGACTTCGCTCACTTTTTGGGTGTCAAAATATTCAGGGATTGAAAGTTCAGCTTTTGTGATCATGGCTAATGTATTGGGTAGTAAATAAAAAACTTATATGACTTATATCCTGTCCGGCCGATTAGCCGCAATAAGCAAGGTTCGTAGTGCGGACGCTCTTAGGTTGCGGACTAAAATCCGCACTAAGAACTGTTTGTGTTATGATAACCTAGCGGACGCGATATTATGAATGCGGCAGCGAACCTTACGGGTAAAACGATCGCGTCAAAGCATTTTTTGCCTTAGTCCTATAGTATCTATTTAAGGGTGAATTATGCCACAAAAACCAAATCAAAATTATATTAATGAAACTTTTGATCGCAAATTGTTTTTTTTGTCGATCGCCCTTTTCATCCCCCTCTTAATTGTAGCAACTAAATCTTCCTACGTTCAACAACTTTTAAGAACTATTTTAAGCCAAATCGAGCATTTAGGCATTTGGGGCCCGATCGCCTTTATCGCTACCTACAACTTAGCTACTATACTTTTTATACCAGGTTCCGCCCTTACCCTCGGAGGCGGGGTGCTGTTTGGCCTGTGGTGGGGCTCCATCTACGTGTTTGTCGCAGCAACTTTAGGGGCTACCTTTGCTTTTGCGATCGGGCGATACCTGTCGCGCGATCGCGTGGTAAAATACATGGAAGCTCACCCGAAGTTCAAAGCCCTCGATCGCGCCGTTGCTAAATCAGGATTTAAAATAGTCTTTTTAACCCGCCTTTGTCCTTTATTTCCCTTCAATTTATTGAATTACGCCTTGGGAGTTACCCAGGTTTCTTTAAAAGATTACGTGTTAGGTTCCTTCGGGATGATTCCGGGAACTGTGATGTACGTTTACTCTGGTTCATTGATAGGAGATATCGCTGCAATTGGTACGGTAACTGTACCGACAAATCCCCAAGCAGAAGCGGTAAAATGGTCGATAAATCTGATCAGTTTTACTGCTGCTGTCGCAGTAACTTTATATATAACTAAAATTGCTCGCCAAGCTTTGGATGAAACTATTTAATTAGGAGAATTTGCTCGTGTCGCAGTCAAAAGTCGATCGCGTAACAGTCCCCCCGATGGACGAATACAACCAAAAATTAGTCTCTTATTTGCATCCCTCCGATTGGGTAAACCCCCAGCCAGCTAGCAGTTACAACTTAGTAGTAATTGGCGCGGGGCCCGCCGGATTAATTGTGGCGGCGGGGGCGGCGGGCTTGGGTGCAAAAGTTGCTTTAATTGAAAAACATTTGATGGGTGGCGATTGTTTGAATGTCGGTTGTGTACCTTCAAAAAGTTTAATTCGATCTTCCCGCGCTGTCGGCGATATCTGGAATGCGAGTAAATTTGGTGTTAATGTTTCTAACAATCCCGAAGTGGATTTTGCCGCCGTCATGGAACGGATGCGCCGCATTAGATCCGGAATCAGTGATGTTGATTCTGTCGATCGCTACCAGCACAAATTAGGAGTCGATGTTTTCTTAGGTTCCGGTAGCTTCACTAGCAATTCTACCATAGAAGTTGCAGGTCAAACTTTGCAATTTAAAAAAGCAGTAATTGCCACAGGTGCAAGGGCGCGACAACCGCAAATTCCAGGCTTAAACGAAGCTGGATATCTGACAAATGAAACTGTATTTAACCTCACTCAAAGGCCTCAGCGTTTGGCCGTAATTGGCGCTGGGGCGATCGGCTGCGAATTGGCTCAAGCCTTCCGCAGACTGGGTTCGGAAGTCGTATTATTACACAAGAATGCTCACATTTTGGACAAGGAAGATGCGGATGCAGCCGAAATTGTGCAGCAGACTTTTGTCAGGGAAGGCATTCAACTAATACTAGAATCAAAAATAGACCGCGTTGAGCAAACAAATGCAGGCAAAGTGGTTTATTATCAATCTCAAGGTAAAGAAGCGTCGGTAACGGTAGATGAAATTATTGTGAGTGTGGGGCGATCGCCCAACGTGGAAGGATTGAATCTGGAATCTGTCAGCGTAGAATACGATACACAAAAAGGCGTATTTGTCAATGACAATTTGCAAACTACCAATCCCCGCATTTACGCCGCTGGGGACATTTGCATGAAGCATAAATTTACTCACGCTGCTGATTTTGCCGCCAGAATGGTGATTCAAAACACGCTGTTTTTCGGGCGCAAAAAGCTCAGCGCTTTGACGATACCTTGGTGTACTTATACAGATCCGGAAGTGGCGCGTGTCGGAATGGGCGATCGCGAATTTCAAGCCCAAGGAATTGATGTCGATACATTTTTAATTCCCTTCAGCCAAGTCGATCGGGCAATTATTGACGGCGAAGAAGAAGGATTTGTGAAAATCCACGTCAAGAAAGGCAGCGACAAAATATTAGGTGCAACTATTGTAGCACGACACGCTGGCGATATGATCAGCGAGATTACTTTGGCAATGGTTAACAATATTGGTTTAGGAAAGATTGCTAGCACAATTCACCCGTATCCGACGCAAGCCGAAGCAATTCGGAAAGCTGGAGATGCTTACAATCGCACTCGCTTGACTCCATTTGTGAAAAATTTGTTCAATAAATGGCTGGCTTGGACGCGATAAAATTGTAGAAGACCGGGCGGTTGAAACCGCGTCTATAAAAACAAAACCCGGATGGTGCGCGGGTTGAAAAATGAGGGGTTAAAATGAGATTGTTTTCTTCAATCCGCGGAGGCGGACATCGTTTGTGTAGGCGCGGTTTCAACCGCCGTCTGATCTTGCATTATAGCATCACGGCGAGGGCGACAAATCGCCCAACATCCATCCTCAGTCAAAAATCGCCTTCATCTACTTGAAATACAGTCAATCCCAACGATCGCCACATATCAACGACTTGCTGGCGATCGTCCAATACAAACTTAACATTATATTGCCCTGCAATATGCTGCCGATAGATTTCCTCCTTCATAATCGCATCCTTCCTCATATCCCCAGTTTTCCGCAGATAGAGGCCTGCATAATTGACCTCGTATTGCCGTAACCATTGTTCAGTCTGAGGTTGACAGTCATCGGTTCTACCCGATACTACGATAATATTAACGGTAGACTGCCACTTGCGGACGGTATCTAAGACGGGCTGATTCGGTAAATCGCGATCGCACTTTGAAGCATCAAAAGGATTTCTACCATTGAGAAGTGCCAGCGTACCGTCCATATCCACAAGAATTGCATCCGGCAAATCCGGGTTGTATTCCGGCGGCTGAACGGGAACCCGCACATACTTATTGTACATCTTCACGATCACATCTTTACCCACCGAATTAAGCCTTTTTAAATCCCGTTTAATACATTCTTCCACCGGAACTTGCAGGAAAGAATCATTAACTTCAACGATAGCTTTACCCTTGACCAACTCCTTGATATGCTCGATGTGATGCCCAAAATTAGTATCATCAACAATCACGTGCTTGCCGCTTTCCAAAGCCATCAAAATAATCGTATCTCTCAACTGCACAATAAACTTTTCATTCGTCGGCGACCAATGAGAAGCGTGAGCCATTTCTCTCAACAAATCTTTATTGCTACGCACCCACCGTGCAGGTTCAGACAGCAGCAATTCCCTCGCAAATTGAGATTTTCCAGAAGCAGGTAAGCCGACAAGAACAATAACTCTTTTCATGACAATTGGTAATAGCTGATTGGTCAGTCATAGACTCAAAAATTCGCATTTTTACGGTGCGTAATGCGCACCTTACCGCTTATTCTTCAGTCCGCGGAGGCGGACATCGTTTGTGTAGTCGCGAATTCCATTCGCCGAGTTTGATTTATTCTTCATTCCGCGGAGGCGGACATCGTTTGTGTAGGCGCGAATTCCATTCGCCGTATACTATTAATTAGTTGACTCACAAACCTAAATTGATGTAATCCAAACCCAATAACTCTTCCATCTTATTTATCGTAACATCACGGAGAGCCTCTTTTACGCCCGCAACTCTGCGGGCCCGTAAAGAAAACAAAATCCCCGCATACGGCAAATGTTTCACCGCGAAAGCAAAATCTTTCTGCACTTCGATATGTTCATGCTGTCGATAAACCCCCTCAATTTCTTCAACCAAACATTGATACTTACTCTTAACTTTTTGATACAACTCACTCCACTCAGGAAAATAAGCTAAAAACTCTTCTCCTTCATTAGTCAAAACAATTTCGATCATCCTGCGGGTAGAAAACCCTTCGCGAAGATGGGAAATCGCGACATATTGCGGAGACTTAACCTTAACTCGGTTGAAGTTAGCGTCGCAAATAATATACCCTTCCGAATCCATCGGATCTAAATGTTGAGATGCTTCGATAACTTCTTTCCAGCTAGTCAAAGGATAGAAATTGACTACTTTCCACACATATCTGTTAGCCCAAAAATGGGGATCTGTTTCTCGCAGTGTTTCAGTATTGCGAACCCCGTGTAGCACGATGTCATTGTTGTTTTGCTGAACAACTATTCTATTATAAGGTGTCATCAACTCAAAGATAAAACACTCATCGCTTGCTTCCGGTAATTCATATCCCAATTCTTTCCAGACTTTCCAAAAAAGTTCGGCAAAGCTAAATCCAAAACCGTTAACTTCGCCGGCTGCGTCGGGAGTACCGCTAGATTGCACTCTCCATTCTCCTTTATAGAAATACATTACAATCAGAGAACCATCTAGTTTTTCGTAAACTTTGGCGCTACTCCAATCAATTGCTGCGGCGTGGCCTTCCCCGTAATTAAAAAATTTGTCATAGGGATAAGAAACTATTTCCCAGTTTTGAGATGAATCTAAAATAATGCCTCGACACTGCTGGACTATTTTTTCGCCCAGCGGGGATTCTATCTGCGAGTATTTCAGACATACTAAATCGGGATATTGGCGGTGGCGGGTAACTTTGATATGATAAGTTTCGCACAATGTTTCTAATCCGTGCTGGCGTAAATAATTTTGCAGTTCCACGTTCGATTCCTAAGTTTGTCGCTTGCTCTATTTTATCGGAAACTATATATTTTTGCGGATTTGTAAACAAAAATTAAACTATTTTTTTTTAATCCCTATTGTAATTTTTATATTTTGGAGTATCGTTGTAAATAGGTGAAAGCAGTTGGGGGCTAAAAGGGAATGTTTCAACATCTAGGACAAAAACAGTGAAAAATAAATTATTATTTTTGGCGACTTCTGCGTGCGTGTTGACTGCTTTAGTACCTGTATCGCGAGTTTTTGGTGCGGGCGAATTGTCGCAGCGGTTGTCGGAAATCCAATCTGTGGCTGTAGCGGGTACTGCTGTTCCGGTAAGTCAAATCTTGGCAAAATTAAAAGGCAAAACACAAGTGCCGATTTTTATTCCCAGTCGGCTTATTGTTTCGCAGAAGCTTTACTATTACAGCCAAGCGCAACCGAATAGCTATGCTATTTCAATAGATTATACAGCAAATTGCCGGGGTGCGGGAGCTTGCAATTTTGGGGAAGTTCGATCTCAAAAAGGCGGTGAATTTTCTACGAAAGTAGAAGGGGTAACTAAGACTTTAAAAAATGTTAAACTTGCCGGCGGAGTGAAAGGAGTTTTTCACAACGGTTGTGGTGCTTACTGCACTGCTTCTGTTGAGTGGAAAAACCAGGGATTTCTGTATACCGTATCAATTAAAAACGGAGGGGAATCGGAGGTGATTTTAACAGCAAATTCTGCTATTCTAGCTGGGAAACGCTAAGACAATTTTCGATTTTGATTGGGTATTTTTTACTCGTTCAATCAAAGGTGTCATTGCGAGGAACGAAGCAATCTTAGTCTTGGCGATTGCTTAGTTACCTCGCAATGACAAAAGCGAGGCAGAGCAAGAGTGATATCGATTGCCAGGCTGAGCCTGGGAACCAGTTAATTTTTGTAGCCTGGAAGTTAACCTGTTAAAGAATATACTATAGTTTTTTTTCGCTTACCTACTTGGAGGGAAATCAGGATGAGGGGAAGATGGCTATTTGGGGCGATTGTTGCTGGTGTGGTGACTGCTTTGACGATCCTCTTCGTTGGCGTAGCCCCCGTAGGGGCGGGC
This sequence comes from Lyngbya sp. CCAP 1446/10, assembly GCF_026130175.1. Taxonomy (GTDB): domain Bacteria; phylum Cyanobacteriota; class Cyanobacteriia; order Cyanobacteriales; family Microcoleaceae; genus Microcoleus. The sequence goes on from NZ_JAIGNI010000067.1 coordinate 39,079, forward strand.
TTCGCGATCGCACTTTTGACACCATACTCAGCCCTAGCAAGGACAGAAACGCAAATAACAGAAATTCGCTGGTTTAATTATACTTCTCAAGATAGCTGGCAATGCGCACAATTTATTGTACCCGATCGCAATACTACACAATCTGCCGGCAGCAGCAAGTTGCGGTTGTACGATGTTCATATTGCCAAGATGTTTGAGATTTCGAGTTTTTTGTGCGATCGCGATCGCACTTCAGCAGGTTACAATTGGTCTTACGGAGCCGACAATGGCAACATTGACATGGGAATCTTCAAAATTAGCTGCAATCTCGCCCGCGCCACAGCCAAAACTTACGGGCTAGGGAAACCAGAAATTACAGTAATTCGCCGCAACTTCGATCAGAAAGACGGCCGCCCTTCTCTTGCTGTCGAAAAATATTCTATTCCTACTTTGAACGTTGCTAAAACTAGAGTTGTACAGTGGAGAAATTTTGTCCAAAAATTTCCCCCAATTCCCAACAATTCAGGTACAAATCAAGCTAATATTCGTTTTCCTGTAAGTAACATTTTTCAGCAAATCAAAGGCAAAACACGAGTACCTGTTTTTCTGCCGATCATACTTCCTTTATCTGACACTCAGCAACTTGATTTTGACGTGCAAGCTGGCTCCCACGGTTACATTGTTGGAATGTATTTAGGCAAAGGCTGCCGCGGCGGAGCTTGTTCTTTCGGCACAATCGAAGCGAAAAGAGATGAACCGTTTTCGCCTCCTTCGCAATTGCCGAGGGATACTTATAGAAGCATTGAATTAGCGGGCGGAATGAGGGGAATTTATTTCCAGACTTGCGGTAATTACTGCATTTCTTATGTGGAGTGGCAAAGGCTGGGTGTACTTTACCGAGTAAGTCTCAAAAATGGACGGCAGTCAGATGTTGTTCGGATAGTAAATTCTGCACTTCAAGCAGGGCCACGTTAATACCATTTTCGATTTTTGATTTTCGATTTTCGTTGATGTACAATTAAACTGTACCTAAAAAAACTAATAAGATGCCTGCGATTAGCGTTGAAGAAGCCAAGCAGAATCTGCAAGCTATCTTGGAAAAAGTGACGAAAGGAGAAGAAGTGACAATCGTACAGGAGGGCAAAGTAGTAGCTCGCGTAGTCCCGCCGCTATCCAAGGAGGAGTGGTTAGCTAGGCATAAAGTATTCCGAAACTCCATTAATGTCAAGGGCGAACCCCTGAGCGCAACAGTCATTAGGCTAAGGGAGGAAGCACGGTATTGATTTATATAATAACTTTAACATCTATAACAAATATTTTTATTCGGGACAAACTGAATGATTGCGGTCAAACCAAATGATGTAGTAAACAGACTGAACGCGAAACCCAAATATCCATTTTTTCTCATCAATTCGCATTTCTGATAATCTCTCATCTTCAGGAATATTGTCAGGCAAAGTCGGATGAATGTTAATCAACTTATAACCCGTTCCCACTGATTCACCTCGTTTTTTTGAGCCGTGACCTTTGATTTTATCCCAAGTATATTTCTCGATTTTCTTTAGTCCTTCAATGAGGTCATTGATTTCTGATGATGTCCAGTCAGATAGAAGCCAACGATTTTTATCTGCATAAGTGAATCTGAAGCTAGGATGCTCGTCATCTGTACTGCTTGGTCGATTTAACTGAGTTGCTTGCTCTGGAATTCTTCTTTGTTGCTTGTTTTGAGGTGGCTTTGGTATTTGACTTTTTTTACCCACTTACGCCTCCACCAAAGGTGCATAGCAGGCTTTCATATCTTCGTGGGAAATGATTTTAGTTGATGTTTCCGCAGGTTCTAATCCCTGGCGGGCGTTGAGCCAAGGTGTCTCAGATTGGGTCAATTCTGCCAAATGTTTAGCACTTAATTCTCCATAAGCATTCCAAACTTCTTCGAGTACCTCAATCTCATCTTCTTCAAATTCTCCCTCAAAATTATCGGGAGCGGGAATATCGGTATATTTGTAAGCTTTGTACTCATCCCAAACATGGCGGACAATGGGGCCGGAAACCCAAGCTTCAATATCTTGAAAAAATAGCTGCTGGCCTCTAAAGACTAAACTCCAAGCTTGTGCGTAATAAACGAGTTTTTGCAGTTTGAGAGGAGAAATAGTATCGCCTGCTTCTCTATCGACACGACATAAAAAGTAACGAGCTACATCCAGAGCGCTTTTCATAGTTTTAGGATTTTAGTAATTTGACAAATTTAATTTTTATGGTAAGCTATTCGGTGGCTTGAGAAGTTCGATCGCTATTTCCCCCTCATTCCCACATTTCTCTCCTCAAATCCTGCAACCTGGGAGCAAACTCTTCAGCTAAACCAGCTTCAGCCCGATCGACCCTAGGCAAATCATACACCGTCGGCTGCCTTCCGCTCTCCAGGTCGATCGGCTCAGTTTTATCCCCCGAATTGTCCCAACCAGCAATTAAAGTCCCCACCTGCGGTACGCTAGATCAGGTGAATATACTGGCTCATTTCAAGCTATCCTGCGATCGATCTTATGTCCCCAACCACATCTGCCCCCTCCCGAACCGTCCGCATCGGTTCCCGCAAAAGCCAACTCGCCCTCGTCCAAACCCACTGGGTGCAAGCAGAGCTACAGAAACACTTCCCGGAACACACTTTTGAAGTCCACACCATGTCCACCCAAGGGGACATAATTCTTGATGTCGCCCTCGCTAAAATCGGCGACAAAGGACTTTTCACCAAAGAATTAGAAACGGGAATGCTCAACAATGAAACGGACTTTGCCGTTCATTCCCTCAAAGATTTGCCTACCAATTTACCTGAAGGTTTAATCTTAGGATGCGTCACCGAACGAGAAAATCCCGCTGATGCCCTGGTTGTACACTCCAAACACAAAGACAAGCAACTCGACACCCTCCCAGAAAATGCAGTAATCGGTACTTCTTCGCTGCGCCGACTGGCTCAACTGCGGCACCATTTCCCTCATTTTGAATTCAAAGATATTCGCGGCAATCTCAATACTCGACTCGCTAAATTAGATGATGGCGGTTACGACGCGATTATTTTAGCAGTTGCAGGACTCGAAAGATTGGGAATGGGCGATCGCATCCACCAAATTATCTCTCCCGAAATCTCCCTTCACGCCGTCGGACAAGGTGCTTTGGGCATCGAATGCCGCGCCGGGGACACCGAAATCATGGCAGTGATCAAAGCTCTCGAACACTCGGAAACCGCCCAAAGATGTTATGCCGAACGCGCATTTTTGCGGGAATTAGAAGGCGGCTGTCAAGTACCAATCGGCGTAAATACCAAAATAGAAAACGGTCAATTAACCTTAACCGGAATGGTATCGAGTCTCGACGGCAAGCGATTCGTCAAAGATACTGTTTCCGGCACAGCAGATACTGCTGAAATGCTGGGAATTGACCTCGCCCACCGCCTGCGCGAACAGGGAGCGAGTGCAATTTTGGAGGAAATTTTTATCGAAGTTCAACGCGGTTCATAAATGCGATCGGCATTAATTTCTCAATGCTTTTAGACGCGAGATATCGCCTTTTGTTAAATAAAAATAATTGGCGGTTCGCTTTTGTTTTGACAGGTACAATAGCAGTCTGATTGTAGATTTTAGATGGTAATTTTCAATAAAATTGCCGATTTCACAAATATAGCGGTTCTCAAAAAAGTGAGAATAGCCCTATGCCCTATGCCCTATGCCCTATGCCCTATGCCCTATGCCCTATGCCGGATATTACCTCATCTTTCTGAGAAAGGCTATATCTGACTAATTTAGGACGCTCCGCACGGTGTTGAGAAACCCGGTTTATGGATGGATGCCAGGGTGTAAAGCCCAGGATTTTTAGTAGAAACCGGGTTCCTTTACATCAGCCCTATAATTGTCAATATACCAATCCAAAATCTACAATCAAACATCCCAAATAAATCAGCAACCTAATTTCAGGGAAAGGTAAAATATGAGCGAAACTCAATTAAAGCTAGGATTGGCAAAAGTTCAGCAACTTTATCGCAAAATGCAGGCCGATCAGAAAGCTTTGCAGCAGCAATTGAAAGAGTTTAAAACCCAGACGGGAAACTTTTCCGATGTCGTCGAGCAAGTCTTGCCCTCCGTAGTTTCAGTTTACGTGATGGATTGGGAGACAGGAGAAGAAATTTCTTCCGGTAGCGGCTTTTTTGTTTCCCCTGACATAATTGTCACTAACTATCACGTTGTCGAAGATATTGCCGATGAAGATTATTTCTACGAAGAAAATGAAGTCGAACAGGTTTTAGTTGAAACTAATGACGGAAAGTTGAGAATGGCAGAGGTGGTATTTACTGGCAATGCGGAAGAGGATTTAGCATTGCTTTTGATTACTGGTTTTATGATCGATCCAGAAACAGGGGAACAAGTAGAATCTCCCGAAGAATATCCTCCTTTAGAGCTATCTTTTGATGTGAAAGTGGGCGATCGGGTAATTGCTGTGGGCAATCCTTTGGGGCAGTTTTCCTCAACTGTAACTCAAGGTATTATTAGTGCAATTCGGGAACCGGAAGAGTATGAGGTGGGCGAGGATGATGAAGATGAGGTTGCGGAGGTGAAGGTGTTGCAAACTGATGCGGCGATTAATCCAGGAAATTCGGGCGGGCCATTGATTAATATGGCCGGTCAAGTGGTTGGTGTGAATACGTGGGGATGGGAAGATGCTGATAGTATTAATTTGGCGATCGCCTCCGTGGCTTTGGATGACTTTTTAGCTGGATTTGAGGAAACTTTTGAGGGTGATGGCGAGAATTAGTCGGTAGTTGTCGGTAATCTGTGATTCTGGCGTTGGCGAAGCCCTCGAAGAGGATCGCTCTTTTTCTGAGACGGGATGAAAAGGGCGATCGCCTTTATGAGGAAATAGCCGAAGCAGGCGCAATTGTGCGGAGTGGCATCAGGAATTCTTGCTTTTCTTCGGGAGTGATGTAGCCACCATTGACGGCCATTTGCATTAGTTGTTCGACAAATTCTTTTAACTCTGTAATAACTTGAGTTTGATGCAGTTGAAAGTGTTGATTTTGGGATTTTAGGGTAAACTCGTTTGGAGATAGATATCCAAACTTTTTGAAATTACAGCTAATGCGATCGTTGGCTAATGGCTGTAATTCCAGAGTGAGGCAAACACTTTCAACAAATTCTATTTTGATTGATTTTCCTTGGGATAAATCACTAAGTTTTTGGGGGAGTTCATCTTCTAGTATCATGCAGATATCGGGGTCTAAAAAAACCTTGACTTTTTCTTGACCGATTTCTATTGATACTAGACGATCGCATTCAAAGCAAAATAGCTTCAAACCCAACTCAAAATGCGAAAGTTCTCCTAATGAGTCATCTGGTGGCCCAGCGTATTTTTCGCAATTAGGTTCTTCTAGGTGGATGGTAAAATTGCTATATTTATTCATCTTCATCTAAAACATTGCGATCGCTCATTGCCATTAAATAGATCGATCGACAATATGAGAGCGCAACCACTCAGTAAACTCATCGCGGGCGATCGCACTTGATGCGACTTGTAAAATGATTTGTTCTTGCTCGTCTATCGGTGCAGAAATTTCAAATCTGTTCAAAACTAAAAAGACTTCCATTGCTGCGTGGCCGATGCGTTTGTTACCATCCAAGAAGGGATGATTTTTAATTAAAGCAAAACCAATAGCTGAAGCTTTTTCTACGATAGTTGGGTAAAGTTCCTCTCCGCCAAAGGTCATGCGTGGCTGAGCTAAAGCTGACTCTAATGCTCCTAAATTGGCGATACCAGATGAGCCGCCAGACTGCTCGATAATGCGACGATAAAGTTCTAAGACTTCAGTTAAAGTTAGATAGCGCATTACGCCAGTTTTTTGTAGAGTTCAGCATTTTTGTTTAGGACGTATTGCATAGCATTTTCAAAGGATGTTTCTGGCGGTGCGATCAAGTTTTCAGCGCTCATGAGTAGTAATGCTTCTAGTGATATACCCAGGCTAGAGGCTGTTTCCTGTAGCTTGAGAAGACGTTCGTCGGGAATTGTGATGGTAATGGTTTGCATTCTGTTTGTAGCTTTGACGATACGCTGAGTCTAGCACATCAGCTATTTTAGGCTGATGAAGTCCGCTCGCTGTCACTCATGCACTGCAATCTGTTGGAGGTTTCCCTTATTGTGTCACCTCGTCCGTCTAGTTTGCAATGGGCGATCGGGCTTTTGGGGTTGATGGGCGATCGCACATCTCTACTTAATAGGTTTAATTTCGGCTATTGGGCGATCGTTTTGCAAGAGTACCAAGATATTGCCCTCTTGAATGTGTTTAATAAAGCTTAAAACATCGCTCTGGATTTCATCAATATTAATGTCGATAGCAGTTGCACCGGAAATAATGGATTCAGCACGCGAAGATAAAGGAGGGGATTCATTAGCAGCTATTTTTTGCAACAAAGTGGTACATAAATCCCGATTTTGAAAATTGGTAGAATGTAACATTTTGGCATATAAATTTCTGGATAAATCCTCATTGAGGATTCCATAAAGTATAATCATTGTCCATTCTTTAGCATTAACAATCATCCTGTCGATCGCATCAATAAATTCCTGCAACTGGTCTTTTAGTTCAAAAGACTCCAGAAAATGAATGAGTCCATACATGACTTCATGTTGTTCGCATCGGTCATCTAAAACTAGATACAGTTCTGGCAAATATTCGCGGTTGGGATGTAGAGCTAGTTCGGCGAGAGCAAAGTCAAAATTCATGGCTTCTTCATCCGATCGCATGAATTTATTAGCATTTAATATTTCTATCAATTGAGTAGCATTCATCTTGTGTTTCCCACTTTATCAAAAGTACCTGACCATAGCAGCTTGTTTTGTTTGATGACTTGTTGTAAGTTCCGCCTAATCTGTGGTGTATACAACCCATCTTGGCGATAAATCGATCGCACATCCCACACGGCACGAGCTAGAGCTTGCCGGGGCGATAGATTAAAGTATGGTTGTCTTTGTCCGTAGGATTGTGTACGCCGATGACGGCCACCCCTTCCTGGATGTGGCTGTTCCATCAAGATAGCAATACCCTTGTTTCTAGTGTAACCATAGATTCCTATTTGTTTCATATAGGTATCAGATGGAATATGATGAGGTGTAAGGTTATCCCCTGTACGACGGATTTTGTTCAAGTCGCCAAATTGTCCGACTGAGCTTTCACCTGGAAGTAATCTAGGTATGTTATTTGCCACTCTTGTTTTTGAGGATGCTTTTTTTGTTTGATATTGAAAAAGGCTTCGCTATTTTAATTAAATCATGGAAGATTACTTGGCGTTGCTGAGTTATAGTATGAACAGGAGGAATAATTTATGCAATGTCCAGAATGTAAATCAACCCATATCCGTAAAAATGGTAAGAAAAAAGGAAAACAGAACCACATTTGTGTGCAATGCGGTCGTCAATTCATCAATGAGTATGAACCCCAACGAGGTTATAGCGAGGCCATCAAACGTGATTGTCTAAAAATGTATGTCAATGGCATGGGTTTACGGGCGATAGAACGAGTTAAGGGAGTCCATCATACCACGGTAATGAATTGGGTAAAACAAGTCGAAAAACTGTTACCAGATGTTTATGACCATGAAGTCATTCCAGAAGTTGGTGAGCTCGATGAATTACAAACTTATGTGAAAAAAAAAACAGATAAGATCTGGCTGTGGACAGCGGTTGACCACTTTAAGCCAGGAATTTTAGGATGGGTATTAGGGGATCATAGCGCTAAGACGTTTGAACCATTATGGGACAAAGTAAGTGCATGGAAATGCTATTTTTATGTAACAGATGGATGGTCTGTATATCCCATGTTTATCCCTGATGGTGATCAGATAATTAGCAAGACTTATATGACACGAGTAGAAGGAGAAAATACAAGACTAAGACATTCCGCCAGCTAGACTACATCGCAAGACTCTTTGTTATTCTAAGTGCGAGAAAATGCTCAAACATTCTATTAAGTTATTAATACATTACTTAAAATTTGATGATATCCCCATGACCGGGGTATCCATACCTTGATTCAGCAACGCCGATTACTTTTGGGGCGAAAGGGCGATCGATCTTAGGTAGAAGTAGAGTATAAAATAGAGCGATCGCACTTTGGCGCTACAGCTTGCTACAATTTAAACAAGAATGGTTTGTTCAAACTCATGCCTAATTTCATCTAAAACATTGCGATCGCTCAAATCGCGGTGCCACCAGTGGCTACATCCATCTTGACAATATTTGCTATACCTACGCGCATCAGCAATTGCTAATAAACTGATTAACAGGAAAAAGGCTTTGATAAATTCTGAGTCCGGCAGTTTCAAAAGCTTTGCCATTTGTTCCTTTAATCGCCCTTTACTCAGCAACACACAAGGGGTGTAAGTTGGGCGAAATTTTGATTTGGCAATAGCTAGGGAAACATCTGTTTCTCTCGCTCCTGCTTGGAGTGCCATGTAGGATAGCCGCTGCAATATGTCCTGCTGAGTTTCGGTTGGGAAGCTCAAAAACCAGTTTGTTGCATCTTGTTGGCTAATTAATTCTTGTTGAATTTGATTGATTGCAATTTCATCGGCTAGATTCATTTGCGTTTCCTAAGTTTGGCTCAAACATAATGTGAGGTTCTCCTGAGATGAGGGGGCCAGTAAAAATATCAATTCCAGTTTCTCTGCCTGAACTATTAATTTCGCCGCCACTTGTACCGCGAGGAACAGAAGTGCGAGCGGAATGACGCTGGCGAGAGTTACCTAACATTATATAGTCCCAGTCAGAAGTTGGCGTACTTGTCCCGTTTGCTCTACTGCCAACAACTATAATGGTTTGTTTTGTGCGATCGGCTGCATTCTGAATTCTCCTGGCATCTTCTGGAGATATGCCTGCTTTTGGCCATGTTTTGACACCTCTCATTTAATGAATATTAGCATGACAATAGGCGAGTTGTTTGGCACTTTTTGATTGAAAAATTAAGCGCTATCAAGCTTTAGTTTCACTCATCGGTTGATTTGAGTTTGCCGGATGCCTTTGCTTGGTCGATCGCATCCTGAATCAGAAGGTAGACAAAGTTGGATATCGATCGCTTTTCGAGATCGCACAACTTTTCTAGCTCTTTTTTCGCCTGTGTTGGCAAAACCACTGAAATCCGCTCGCTGTCACTCATGCCTTGCAATCTGTTGGAAGTTTCCCCTATTGTGCCACCTCGTCCGTCCAGTCAGTGCCTGCAAAGTCAGTTTTATGCTTACTAATACACACTAATGCTTATTTAGTGTTACTTTTATAGTTACAGTCAAAAGCCAGCGCCTCGACCGACCAAGTTTCCGCGCTGGCTATGGCTCCGTTTAGCAATGGAGACACCTCTATTATGAAATACGAAGGATACCTTAAGCCCTGGGCAGTTGCCCGCTTGCTTCCCAGCTTGCAATGGGCGATCGTTGGTCGCTATCGCAGCCGATCCAATACTTCTCGGTTAAGGTCTAAGCGGTACTGAGAATAGAAACATGAAGCTCCTGGCGCTGAGTACCAGTACCTCTATGAAAAGGTTTTTTGGACAAAAACTTGGAGCGAGGTTTTTTAACAACGCGGGGTTATTTCGACCCTGACGTTTGGGTATCTTTTCATCCAAAATGTCGCGAATCAGCCCTTGAAAAAAAAAGGGTATAGTTGAGATTGTTCAATATTTTGAAAATTAGGAATTGCCCCATCACATTCAGAGTACCAGTAAAACCAATCCGTAACGGTGAAATTCCCGCTGTTTGGGCCGCTTGAAACATTAAACAGCGGATGCACCAATGTCCGAGTAGCCAGCCATAAATTTCTTGAACAACTTCACGAGGCTTGAGAGAACGAATGGGGTAGTGCTTTTATGTAAAGGATGGAGAAAATTGAGGCGGTTGAACTTTCAGCATTCCTAATCGGATTTGGTGATTGTAGTCATGAATGAAGTTCCAAATAGCACCCTTGTGATTCTCCAACTTTTTAGAAAACGATAACGTCTTCCTGACTAATCGCGAAATTCGTTGCCTGAGAGTATTGTTCAATCGTTCAATGTAACTGGTTAATCCGCTTTCCTTGCCGACGGACTTATGCCTTTTACTTGGTAAAACTACGGCATAGGCTTCCCAGTGATCGGTATAAATTTTGGCACATTGGCGATAGACACTCGGTAGTGAATCCCATAATGCAAGAGCCGACTTCGAGGAGCGATCTCCAATATGACATCCGATCACTTCCCGAGTCTTGGTATCCATTGCTAACCAGACCCATTGTTTATTCCCTTTGTCGTCTACAAAAGACCAGAGTTCATCCATTTGGACTGTATGTTTTCCAACTTCTTTCGGGATGACTGTGGCTTTGAGTTCTATTGCACCGTACAAGTGGTTCACATAATTTTGGAGCCAGCTCTCAGAAACGCCCATGACTCGGGCAATACCAGCGAGGGAAATCCGTTCCAGCAGAAGTAACTCAATTTTTGCCAAAGTGTCGGTGTCTTTGGGTGTCCACTGAGGATTTTCGACAAACTGCCGACCACAGTCGCGACATTTGTGGTTTTGTTTTCCCCGACGAGTCATCCCATTTTTCATCACATCGTCAGAACCACAAGTGGGACAAATTAGATAGGGTTTCATGATGAGACTCCTCAAAAGACTAGACATAGAGGTATTATCCTCCATCCTTTACATAAAAGCACTACCCGAATGGGAGTTTTGCGACCTAAAAGATGAGTTTTAAGTTCATCAATTGTACTTTCGATTTCCCATCGTTGGTGGTATTCTGCTGCTAATAAAGCTGGAAAAACCGTTATATCCATCAAACTGGTAATTAGACGATAAGTTTTTGGCTCCGAATCCGAGTCAATTGTGTACTCAATAATTCTGACTTGAATCTTTACTGCACCTTGCGGTGCGAGATTTACCATCTGGATTTATCCAACTTAAATAAGAGCCATCTTCTAAAACTTGTTCGACCTCAAATTTGACGTTCGCAGGTAATCGACCTAAATAGTGACAAGATTGTTTAATTGTCGCATTGACCATTTTATAAGAGTGCAATCCCCTGTCCCACATCAGCAGCATTCCCTCCGTCACCGACCGGAGGAGTTTTTGAACCCGAACCCGCTCCCCAATGCGATAGGGACACATTAACGCATCAACAATTAGATGAGTTCCTGTTTCTACCAATAGCACTAATCTGACTTTTGGAAAAGCAGCTCCTTTCCCAGGGCGTGTTCCTGGATACCCAAAAACTCTGGCATTGGCTTGACTATCTGGGACATCTATCACTGTTCCATCTACTGCCATGACTCGTAATCCACCCAAAAAAGCCCCATCTGTTTGTGGTGAAGCCATTGGATGAACTACTCGCTCAAATAACTGAGTCATTAGACCTCTTGCAAAAAAAATCTATGCTATAATAGAAAGTTTTCAATTTAATCCCCTAGAGCTAACTCATAATTATAAATTGCGGATAACAAATTACAACGCAGACCATAGCGGCGACGACGATTCCGATAACGACTCGACAAGATTTTAAAAATTTTCAGACTCCGGTTAACGTGTTCAATAACAATTCTTTCTTGTGCTAGAACTCGATTGTAGTCTTTTTCTAAGAGAGAAAGTTTCCCGTTTTTAGGTTTCTTTCTAGGAATATAACTATTGGAATGATCATCTTTTATGCCTTGATACCCACTATCTTGTAAGCTGTCTGTTTCGGGATGAAAATGGATTTTACTTTTTTTAAACAAGCTAAAATCGTGGCAATGTCCTTGCCCAAAAGCAGTACAAATAATTGCTCCTGTCTCTTGATTAATGACCAATTGAGTTTTGAGGGTATGACATTTTTTCTTGCCTGAGTAATATTTTTTCTGTTTTTTTTGGGGTCGTTCAATAGCTGTTTCTGTGACATCGATCGCCACGACTGCTGGATAATCAGAGTTTTTGAGTAATGCTTTTTTCCCAGTCAGACGGAATTTTCCCGTTTTCATTAAAGTTGATTCGATGTCAATTACAA
>NZ_JAIGNI010000068.1 GCF_026130175.1 Lyngbya sp. CCAP 1446/10
GAGGGGGAGAGGGGGAGAGGGGGAGAGTCAAACTCCAAGTAATTCGCTTATTCCTTCTTCCTCTTTCCTTCTTCCTTCTTCCTTCTTCCTTCTTCCTTCGATGTTCGATCGCACTATCCATGCTAAAACAACGGATGGAGAAATTGATTGGATTGATGCGTTTCAACAGCTAGCCAGCTTGGGTATCAAACGCTTGGCAATTCTGGGCGGGGGAAAACTGGTAGCGTCTGTGGTCGCTGCGGGCTTGGTTGACGAACTTTGGCTGACGGTGTGCCCGTTAATTTTGGGCGGAGTGGATGCGCCAACTCCGGTTGAGGGAAAGGGTTTTTTGGCGGATGTGGCTCCGAAATTAGAGCTTTTGGCGGTTAAACAGGTGGGACAAGAGGTGTTTTTGCATTATAGAGTTGGGGCGGGCTAGAAGCCCACCCCACAACAGAAGTGGCACAGGCATCTTGCCTGTGGCGGGCTAGAAGCCCACCCCACAACAGAAGTGGCACAGGCATCTTGCCTGTGGCCAATAATTACACAAGCAGGAGAGATTGTATTAACTTAAATGAAGTTCGATCGCTCTACGCACAAATCTCCCTATGCTGCAACAGCCAAAGACTCAACAATATTCTGTAGCCTGGATTAGCAAAATAGGCGAAATCCCGCAAGCGTCGTGGGATGCCTTGGCGATGCCCCTAAAAACTCCTTTTATGGAATGGGATTGGCTAAACAATCTCGAAATCTCCGGTAGCGCGACAGGTAAAAACGGTTGGCTACCACATCACTTGACAGTCTGGCGAGACAAACAGTTGATTGCTTGTGCGCCGCTTTATGTCAAAAGCCACAGCTACGGCGAATTTGTATTTGACAATCAGTGGGCCGATTTAGCTCAACGTTTGGGTGTACAATATTATCCGAAGTTGATGGGAATGACACCGTTTACTCCCGCTGAAGGCTATCGGTTTTTGATTGCGCCGGGGGAAGATGAGGATGAGTTAACAGGAATAATGGTAAGCGCGATCGACCATTTTTGCGATCGCCATAATATCTCCGGTTGCAATTTCCTGTATGTCGATCCGGCATGGCGCGAAAGAATGGAACGCCACGGTTTCAGCACTTGGATGCACCATAGCTATATTTGGCAAAATCAAGGCTATCAAAATTTTGACGGTTATTTAGGCGCTTTTAATGCTAACCAGCGCCGCAATATCAAACGCGAACGCAAGGCTGTTGACAAAGCTGGTTTGTTGCTGAAAACTCTGACGGGTGATGAAATTCCCCAACCGATGTTTGGTCAAATGTATGCTTTTTATGAGAATACTTGCGATAAGTTTGGTTGGTGGGGTAGCAAGTATCTGACTAAGCAATTTTTTGAACAGTTGCACCATAATTATCGCGATCGCGTTTTGTTTGTCGCCGCCTACGATAAGGAAGATGATAGACAGCCTGTGGGTATGTCTTTTTGTTTGTATAAGGGCGATCGACTTTACGGGCGTTATTGGGGCAGTTTGCAGGAAATTGACTGCTTACACTTCGATGCTTGTTACTATACACCGATCGAATGGGCGATCGATCGCGGCATCCAAACCTTCGATCCGGGTGCGGGCGGGCGGCACAAAAAACGGCGCGGTTTTCCAGCGATGCCTAACTACAGTTTGCACAGATTTTACAACAACCGTCTCGCGCAAATTCTGAAGTCTTATATTGGTCAAATCAATGAAAGGGAACAGGAGGAAATTGATTTAGTTAATCAGGATTTGCCTTTTAATCAGGAAGATTCTTGAGAATTGGGAATTGGGAATTGGGAATTGGGAATTGGGAATTGGGAATTGGGAATTGGGAATTGGTTCCCAGGCTCTATCTGGGAACCAGTTAATTTCATCGGTAGGGAAACGGCACTGCCGTGTCCTCTATTTCTCTATTTCATCCGGTAGGGAATTAGACATTAAACATTAGACATTGGATATCGTTAAGAGTAATAACCAATGACTAATAACCAATGACCAATGACCAATGACCAATGACCAATGACTAATGACCAATGACTAATGACTAATTCAAAAATACTCTCCCATCTTCTTGAATTTCCAGCGATTTTGTATCAGCGCCCAAATCAGTTGTTGCGCCAAAACTCACCTGCAACATTCCCCGCATCGCCGTGGCTTGCGGGCGAACCAGTAGCAATCCGCCGTCTGGACGCTGGTAAGTGAGGGTGATTGGCACTTTGATGTTTTTGAGCACAATTTCCGATTGTTCGCCCAGAGTGCGCGGTGGGGTAACGCCTACGATTTGATAATTGATGAGGGCATTAGTAGTATTCACCAGTTTAATTACTACCGTGCCTTCTACGGGCGTAACTCGCGCACCGGGCAGCGGGAAGCGCGGAGGCGCGTCTGTTGTCGGTTTTGAGGGCATCTCGTTGGGGCTGGGACTTACAGTAGGCATCGGTTCGCTGACGGGCTTTCCTGCGGGAGTAGCAGCGGGTTGGGAAACGGGTTTTCCTTGTTGGGGCGGGGGGCCGCCTGCTTGGGAAAGTGTCGCGAGACTGACGAGTAAACCCCCGCAGGTGGCGGCTAACAAGCTGATTTTTTTGAACGGTGGATGGTGGCGAAACATAAATAACTCCTCACAAGTTCGATCGAGATTTTCTAACAAATAGCATGGTAATCTATACCGGAAATGAATTTTAATAGCTGGGTTTGGGCGTGAGGTAGAAAGAATAAGGGTTTGAGGGATAGATTTTTTGGATGTACCGCAGAGCACGCAGAGGAAGAGGGGAAGAGAGAGATTTAGAGGCGAATTTCTGCTGATTTGTGGGCGGGGATGGTGACGGTAACAACGGTTCCTCGATCGACTTGGCTGTCAATGCGGATTTGGCCGCGATGATTTTCGACAATGGCTTTGGAGATAGCTAATCCTAAACCGGAACCGGCGGCGCTGCGGTGGGTGCGGGCGGGATCGGCGCGGTAAAATCGATCGAACAAATGCGGTAATGCTTCCGGGGAAATCCCCATGCCGGTGTCTGTGACTTTGATTTGCAGTCCAGAATTGAGCGCGGACGCATTTCTTTTGTTTTTAGTTGCAAGCTGCAATTGTACTTGAATTTCGCCACCCGATGGTGTGTACTGCACGGCGTTGCTGACAAGATTGGTAAACAGTCGCGCTAGTTGATCCCAGTCGCCCAAGACGGTAAAGTTATCATCAGCGTTTGGTCGATCGACTATTTCCAAACAAAGAGAGAGATTTTGGGTAAGGGCGATCGCCAGTTGTTCTTCAATTACCTCCATCAACAAAGCATCCAGAGGTACATCAACCCACTGCTGCTGCACGATTCCGCTGTCTTGTCTGGCCAAAAACAGCAAATCGTCAACCAACCGCCCCAAACGGCGCGTCAGGCGTTCGATAACCTGTAGCTGTTGGTGTTGCTGCGGTTCGATATCCGGTTCCGCCAAAGCGACTTGGACGTTAAGTTGAATAGTGGCGATCGGATTTCTGAGTTCGTGGGAAGCATCGGCGGTAAACTGTTTAAGACGACTGTAGGATTCTCGGACAGGTGCGATCGCCAATCCCGACAACAGCCAACCAATAGCCGCCACACAAATTAGAGTTAAACCAGCCCCCAAAATCAAATCGAGAATTAATTGTCGAATCGGTTTTGTCACTTCAAACCAAGGATGACTGACTCGCAAATATCCCAAAACTTGGCGACCGATTTCCACACGCTGCGTCACTTGTCTGAGAGAATTGTTTTGATCGGACTGCAACTTATTGTTAATTACCCAAACGGTTTCGCCAGTGCGCTTAGCGTTGATCGGAATATTCAGCGGTTCCGACAAAGTAGACCACAGCAACTCGCCCGTAGGACTGAACCATTCTAAATCAATGTGGTCATCTTCCACAGCATCACTGCTATCTCGAAAACTAGCTTTAATGTTCACTTGCGACTTAGTTTTATTTCCCGCAGTCGGGGAAGTTAGCGGTTCGATCACGAGAGTGCGCTCAACTATTTCCGCCACGTGATTAAGAGTGTCGTCAATGCGATCGATCAAAGTATTGCGAACGTAGAAATAGAAACCAGTCGCAAATACAAGTAACAACACAGCAGTAACAGCAGTGTACCAAATAGCAAGGCGGCGGCGGGTAGTCTGAAACATATTGCGTGCGAAGGAAGAAGGAAGAAGGAAGAAGGAAGAAGGAAGAAGGAAGAAGGAAAAAAAGAGCTAGATTATCTTCAAACGATGCTGAACTAATAACCATTAAGTAACTATTAACGAACCATTCACAACTATAACGTTCTTCTCTTCTTCTCTTCTTCTCTTTCTTAGTGTCCTAACGCTTACGCGCCGCTTCGCGTACTGCGTCTTCGCGGTTCGTTCAAAAAAAAGCCTGGTTCGCAAATTATCCCAAAAAATCTCTAACAACTTTCCATTATTAATACTTCAGACAGATGTGGAGATAGCTGTTAGTCTGGTAGGGTACTGGCTAAACTTTTTAGGTAAACGACTGTGAATAGATTTTTATTCCGATTCGGGATCGGCTTATTAATGGCATTTTTTGGGGCAATCACCTATTTTACCAGTAACGTACAAAATCCCGTAACTGGAGAGAAACAGCGAGTGCAGCTTTCTCCCCGCCAAGAGGTAGTTTTGGGATTGGAGGCGCGAGACAAAATGGCGGCTCAATACGGCGGGCTTTATCCTAGCCAAACACTTCAGCAGTATGTCGAGAGAGTAGGAGAAAAAGTTGTCAACGGTTCGGAGGCGAAAAAAGCGGGTTATCCGTTTGAATTCCACCTGCTGCGAGACCCCAAAACTGTTAATGCTTTTGCTCTCCCAGGGGGACAAGTTTTTATTACCGCCGGACTGCTGCGGCGCTTGAATTCTGAGGCTCAATTGGCCGCTGTACTGGGGCACGAGAGCGGTCACGTTGTGGGACGACACGCTGCGGAACACCTTGCAAAACAGCAACTTGGCAGGTCTTTGGTGACGGCGGTTGGAGTGGCTGCTAGCGACGATCGCGGTAACGGACAACAGGCTGCATTAATTGCTCAAGCTGTCAATCAAGTTGTGGGTTTGCGCTACGGTAGAGCAGATGAACTTGAGAGCGATCGGCTCGGTTTTCGGTTTATGACGGAGGCGGGTTACGATCCTAAAGGTATTGTTGAGGTGATGCAAATTCTCGGTGCTGCTAGGAATGGCGAAGCGCCGCCGGAGTTTTTGAGCTCTCACCCGAATCCTGAAAATCGAGTTCAAAAGTTGCAAGCTTTAATCGCGCAAAATTACCCTAACGGCGTTCCAGCTAATTTGGTGTCTGGACGCGAAGAGTTTGCTAAGAATGTGTCAGGCGGTTAGTTGCTGATTGCAAAGTCGGACAAGGGATGGCGCTGAATAAGGGCGATCGGACAATTGGAAGGTTGAAAATAATGGTTTTATCTTCGATAATTAAAGGAAATTCAACCCGTAGTTTGTTAGTTTGGTAGGGGCTTAAACTCCTGTCTCATAGCTCGGATTCGGTTAAATCCGACAGTTGATTCTCAATGCTTCGGACAGTTTTTTACACCCTCTGTAAGCTGATTGCGAGCCAGCCCTCGCATTTTTAATGTATTTGGCGTTGCTGATTTACGGTATGAAAGGCTAAATATGTAATTCATAAAAACCAGCATCTACAAAGCTTCTGGATTTTAAAATTATTTATTTCATACCCTGATTAAGCAACGCCATAAAATGAAGCAGTGAGTTAGATGGCATTTTCTTAAAAATTTGTTTTTATAGTTCAAAATTAAAATATTAATACCATAAAATACCCCTTAAGTCAAGCTTCATAAAAGAACTTTAGTTAATTAAATTTTAAAATTACTTTGCTTACTAACTCTTTTTTGTTATTAATTTGTCATAACTACTCTAGAAGAGCCAGAAAAATTACCTGGCTCTCAATGTCTAAAATGTATAGCACTGATGGTTAGCAGAGTGCTATGATTACACAAATTAAGGTAAAAAAGCCTTAAGAAGTTTGACTTATTCACAGCCAAGGCAGAAGGCTCACACTATGGTCAGAAATCGGCGACAATTCTTGCAATATATGGTGACTGGGACAGCGGGAAGCCTTGCTATTGGGTTACTTTTTCCCACAGCGGGACAAAGCGAAGAAAAAGTTGACTTAGAAAACCTTTGTTCTGCATTTCCCTACAATTCCCAGTGTGAAAATTATCTGCCGGGAGTAAGGGCAGAAGATAGTGAGGAAAAACCTATTGAGGTTTCTGCATTCCTTCCTAACGCAAAAGCGGGGATTCCTGTACTGGTGAAAGGATTGCCAAAAGTTGCTTATTTGGTGATTAATGAGGGGCCGAAGATTGCGGAATATGGTATTAATCCTGTGTGTACGCATTTAGGGTGTACTGTGGAGTGGAAAACAGAGCGATCGCGCTTTGAATGTCCCTGTCATGGTTCTCAGTTCGACGCTCAAGGTCGAGTTATTAAAGGCCCTGCTAAGCGTTCCCTACCGCTGGTGACAGTAGTGGTGAAGCAAAATCAAATCCGTTTAGTGGCTCGCAAACCTGCGATCGATCCGCGCTCAACCATTAAAGATTAAAAAATTGGTAATTGCTCAACTACCCCCCCTCTCCTGAAACTGCCTCAAGCGAGACAGTTTCAGATTGTGAATTTTCAGCAAAAAGCTTCTTCTTAAATAAAATCAACGAGAAAATCAGGGTATGAAATAAATAATTTCAAAATCCAGAAGCTTTGTAGACACTGGTTTTTATGAATTGCATATTTAGCCTTTCATACCGTAAATCAGCAACACCTATTTTTGAAAGTTAAGACTAAATTTAAACGACGAATTTCTAAAGTCCTCTTAAAGAGGACTTTAGCTATGAGACAGGGGTTTTCAACCCCTGTCGGACTCTCGGAACGATCGACAGATTTTCATCAAACCCACTTTCACAAGAGCGAAAAAAGTTCCTCAACCAATCGCCAACCCTCAAAAATATCAAGTCTAAAATCTTAAAAATTAATTTAAAATATTAGTCTCAAACCTAAAATCTCAAATTTAAAATCGGTTAACCGAACTAACCGAGTGAGGAAATCCGCTTGACACCGCGTGCGTATTTAATGACAAAATAGATGAATAAAACTGGTTTAAATTAAAGGACGACAGTTATCAATGGCAATTAAAGACCAGCCCCAACCCCCTCGTTTTCGGCTAATTAGCAATGTCTTGTTATTGCTATCAAGTTTGTTTGTGCTAGCAAACATCTTTTTGCCCAATTTATTCGGGCCACAAATTCCGCAAGTACCTTACAGCTTGTTCGTGCATCAGGTTCAAGAACAAGATGTGGTGAGAGCTTCGGTAGGGCAAAATGAAATTCGCTACCAACTCAAAGGCGAAGGCGACACACCCGGTCAAGTGCTGTCAACTACGCCAATTTTTGACCTGGATCTGCCTAAACTTTTGCAAGAAAAAGGCGTTGAATTTGCGGCAACTCCCCCTTCTAAAAATGGCTGGATCGGCAGTGTTTTGAGTTGGGTGATTCCGCCGCTGATTTTTGTGGCAATATTTCAATTTTTCATGAACAGGCAGGGTGGCGGGCCGCAGGGTGCGCTGTCGATCGGCAAAAGTAAGGCTAAGGTCTACGTCGAAGGCGAATCAGCGAAGATTACTTTTGCTGACGTAGCAGGAGTAGAAGAGGCTAAAACTGAATTAGTCGAAGTTGTGGAATTCCTGAAAACTCCCGACAAATTTACGGCAATTGGCGCGCGAATTCCGAAGGGCGTGCTGTTAGTCGGGCCTCCGGGAACTGGGAAAACTCTGTTAGCAAAGGCGGTGGCTGGTGAAGCGGGCGTACCGTTTTTTAGCATCTCCGGTTCGGAGTTTGTGGAACTGTTTGTAGGTGTCGGTTCTGCGAGAGTTAGAGATTTATTCGAGCAGGCGAAAAAACAGGCTCCTTGTATTATTTTCATTGATGAGTTGGATGCGATCGGCAAATCTCGCAGCACCGGCGGTATGTACGGCGGTAATGACGAACGCGAACAAACTCTGAATCAATTGTTAACTGAAATGGACGGTTTTGCTGCGGGCAATACTACGGTAATTGTGCTGGCTGCAACTAACCGCCCGGAAAGTTTGGATGCTGCTTTGTTGCGTCCTGGTCGTTTCGATCGCCAAGTTTTGGTCGATCGCCCGGATTTATCTGGCCGCGAAGCAATTTTGAACATTCACTCTCAAACGGTGAAGTTGGGCCCGGATATTGATTTGAAGGCGATCGCCACTCGCACCCCCGGTTTTTCGGGCGCAGATTTGGCAAATTTGGTCAATGAAGCTGCCTTGCTAGCGGCGCGTAACAAGCGCCTCGCTGTGGCACAGGAAGACTTTTTAGAGGCGTTTGAGCGCGTTGTGGCTGGCTTGGAAAAGAAGAGCCGAGTGCTCAACGAAAAAGAGAAAAAGATTGTGGCTTACCACGAAGTCGGACACGCGATGGTTGGGGCTTTGATGACGGGCGGTGGCGAAGTGGCGAAAATCTCGATCGTGCCGCGCGGTATGGCTGCATTGGGTTACACGTTGCAGTTACCGACTGAAGACCGTTTCTTGTTGGATGAGTCGGAGTTGCGCGGTCAGATTGCTACACTGCTAGGAGGGCGATCGGCTGAAGAAGTGGTCTTCGGTAGCATCACCACCGGCGCTTCTAACGACTTGCAAAAGGCGACAGATTTAGCCGAGAGAATGGTGACAACTTACGGTATGAGTAAGGTTTTGGGGCCTCTAGCTTACGATCGCTCTCAACAATCTTTCCTCGGCGATGGTATGGGAAATGCCCGCCGCGCTGTCAGTGCCCAAACTGCTGAGGCGATCGACCAAGAAGTCAAAGAAATTGTGGAAACCGCGCACACACAAGCTTTGGATATTCTGAAAGCTAATCGGGAATTGTTGGAAACAATTACCTCGCAACTGTTGGAAACTGAGGTGATTGAAGGTGAAAAACTGCACGAATTCCTGACTCAAGTCAAGCCTGTAGATAAGGTAGTGGCTTGAGTTTAAAAGGGTTTAATTAAACCGCAGATGAACGCAGATGAACGCAGATGAACGCAATATCATCTGCGTTTTTTGATTGACTACGCCAAGATTTATAATAAGTTCAACTATAAAGATTGTGGTCTGGGTCTAGCCAAACAATATAAAAAATATTTTCACTAAAAAATCCATGCACCCTACCGTATTCATTAGCAGATATTTGAAACTGGTAGGGGATATTTACTAGCATAGCTTCATTGGGAATCCCAAAACCATTAGGCTCAGTTGTATCTTGCCATGCTATGCCATGACAGCGCAGGCTTTTACTCTGATTATTAATGATTTCTTGAGAGTTCAATTGTGATAAATCCCGTAACCTTCTCAAAAGAGACGCTAGATATCTAGAATCTCGGCCAGCTAGTGAAAATTTATCTTTGTCATCCTGATAATATCTGAAAGAAAAACTAACTCCTTCCGGTATTTTTACATCTTGACGTTTGATACTAGATAAGGATGGCTGGCGGCGTATATCTGCCTTTTTAGGTTTCTTCGATGACACGGGTTTTGTAAAATTTTTTCATTGATTCCTTAGAAATAATAGCATGAGAGGGTTCATCTCTTGGCAAGTTACCTCTCGCTTTAATCCAAGGGTCTTCGCGACGCACCATCAATTCCAACTCATAGGCGTCGCAAAAGAAATACTCATCGGATAACTCGTCCAAAAACTCTTGTACGTCTTCTGGAAGCTCTGGTTTTTCGACTTCTTTGAGAATTGGCTTAAACCCAAATTCTTCTTTGTATTCGTAAAATAAAGCCGGGATAGTCGGCCCGTGCACCCAGGCTTCAAAATCTTCATCAAAAAGTGGTTTATCTTCAAAGGCTAGATACCATGCTTGGGCATAAAACAATAGTTTTTGTAGCTTGTGGTTGCTGAGGTAGGAGCCTACGTCATTGGCAAACCAAATATAGTAATCTGCTAGTTGGGATGCTGTTGTTATTGTAGTTATTGTGGTCATACAATTCGAGTCAATATGTTTTGGATTCTATGATATCATAAATTACAGTATGATGAGTGAATATCCCATAGTAAAATTTTCACATAAACCATGACTATCGATCTACAGATTTTTCAAACAGTCGTCAAGATGCCAGAATCTCTAAAACAAGAGATTTTGCATTATGCAAAATATTTACTTGAGAAACACGCAAAAACTGAATCATCTCCAGAACAACTTGAACAACCTCATGGTTATGGTAGTTGGGCTGGTCAAATCGTTATGTCTGATGATTTCGATCAACCGCTGGAAGATTTAAAGGAATATATGTAACATGGAATTCCTTTTAGATACTCATGCTTTTCTGTGGTACTTACTTGGCGATTCCAATCTAGGTAGTAAAGCGAAAGAAGCGATTGATACTAAAACAAATTTGTATTTTAGTATTGCCAGCCTTTGGGAAATTTCGATTAAAATTAATGTCGGTAAACTTCAACTGAATAGACCATTTGAAGACATTCCCCAAGAATTGCAATACATTAACGCTCAAATTCTACCAATTACATTTGAAGATACTGAGATTTACACGGGTCTTTCTCTGCATCACCGAGACCCTTTTGATCGGATTTTAGTAGCACAGACGATAAATCATTCGCTGGTTTTGATTAGTCGGGATGAAGCTTTTGATGCTTATCCAATTCAGCGGGTTTGGTGATGAATAAGGTGATTTTTTTATCAGTAAGCCTACCAACAAAAAAGAATACCCAAATACCTAATTTCTTGAAAAAGTCGGTATTTGGGTATTCGGTTTAATTATCGAATCTTAAACTACTTGCACTTGTTTTTCGGCAATAGAAGCTATCAGCGCTTTTTGCTGCGCTTGTTGAGCTTCGTCAGCTAAAAACTCGGCTAATTGTTCTTCGATTTCATCCCGCACAATTTGACGGTATTCTAGGAAGTGCTCGTTGTGAGCGCACACTGTTAAATAGTGATCCCAAACCGCCGGATTGCGTCTGATAATGCTGAACAAATGATGCCAGAACTTCCACCGAGTTGAACGCTTGACTCCTTGTCGCCAAACTACAGTTAGCAGTGCTCGCAAGTCGATCCAACTGGGGATTCTTGAAGGTATATCTGCTGTAGGTGCACCCAACATCAAGAAGTGGCGGTAGGTGCGGTCTAAGTATTTCTCAGCATCGTACACATCAGAAAATGCTTGGACATATTCCCTGGCGATATCTTCTAGTGGCCGCGTGGGAATGAAGTTCATCAATGTAGTCTGATTCAGGTTGCCGGATTTGTCGCGCAATCTGCCTTCTTTTGCTAGTCTGTGGGACAATGCAGTATGAGGCAAAGCTTGCAACATTCCAAAGGTTGTACTCGGAATTGCTGCTGCTTCGGCGAAGTTGACAATGCGTTGGCCTGCACCTGCTTTTTCGCCGTCGAATCCGATGATGAATCCAGCCATGACTCGCAAGCCGGATTTGGCAATTAATTCTACGGATTCTATCAGAGAATTGCGGGTGTTTTGGAATTTCTTGGTCATTTGCAGGCTTTCTTCGTCGGGGGTTTCAATTCCCAGGAAGACTGCATTGAAATGACACTTCACCATCATATCCATCAATTCTTGGTCTTCCGCTAAATCGATGGATGCTTCTGTGTTGAAGTTGAAAGGGAATTTGTGTTCTATTTGCCAAACTTCTAACTCTTTTAGCAACAGTTTGACATTGCGTTTGTTGCCGATAAAGTTGTCGTCTACCATGAACACGCCGCGCCGCCAACCTAGGTTGTAGAGACAGTCTAGTTCTGCGATTAATTGTTCGGGGTTTTTGGTGCGGGGTTTGCGACCGTAGAGGACGATGATATCGCAGAATTCGCACTGGAAGGGACAACCTCGCGAAAATTGAATTGACATCGAATCGTAGCAGTCTAATTCGAGCAAGTCGAAGCGGGGAACCGGGGTTGTGGTAACATCGGGTTTTACGCCGTCCGATCGATATATTCCACTTTTTTCACCGCGCCCGATTGCTTCGACGAACATGGGTAGGGTGATTTCGCCTTCGTCGAGAATCAGGTAATCGATGCCCGCTGCTTGGGGTTCTTCGGGTACGGAGGTTGGATAAGGGCCGCCGCAGGCTACGGATTTACCGCGCCGTTTGGCTTCGCGGATGATGTCTAGCAAGTCTTCTTTTTGGACAATCATTGCGGACAGAATAACGAGCTCTGCCCATTCCCATTCTGCTTCGGTGATTTGTCGGATGTTACGATCGACTAACTTAAATTCCCATTCTTGGGGTAGAATAGCTGCTACTGTTACCAAACCCAGCGGTGGAAGCAGCACTTGGCGATCGACTAATTCTAGGATTTTCTCGTAAGACCAAAATGTTTTCGGGAACAGGGGGTAAACTAGAAGAACTCGCATATTATGTTAAACCTCACATCAGTAAACAACTTGCGATCGGGCTGGCGGGGCGTGAGAGTTCGATCGACTCTCAAGACTTAATTTTAAGGCTAAAATTACGATCTGGCGCGCGATCGACTATCCGGCGAGGGGCGATACCCCCTAACACGAAGATAATCGGCGCAATTTAATAAATTTGCAGTCTCTTGTCAAAGCCCGCAAATGCTGATATCTTATCGTATTTCATAGTTGATTGACGATAATCGCATTTAAACAGCATGGGAATCAGGCAAAAAAGAATTTGAAACAGTAGACTTGAATTACAAAAATAATTAGGGACGATGCTCTGAGCAACGTCCCACAATCTTTCTTGTGGGATGGGCTTTGAGCATCGTCCGATTATTGGTGCGGAGTGTACGCGCTACTTTGCATTTTTATCGGGAATCCCGCTAGTTCTTAACATATCAGCAACTGTGGCGCAATAACTCGGCAGTCCAACGCTTTCGGGATTGACAAGATTTTGATAGGTAAAATGGCGGTAGCTGATACAAAATCTGTCCCAAGCAGCCATCTGAATTCGGAACAGCCAGATAAAGAAATCGGCTAGCCAAGCTGACAGAGTGATCCGAAAAAATATCTGTTTATGCAAATATTTGCAAGCTTGTTCGACAACTTGGTTCGCGGTAATCGCCGGATTTCCTAGCACAAAATGTCGCGTCTCCTCAGAAGCTGGGGGATGTTCTACTAAGTAATTAACGACTGTGGCAATATCTGCGCCGTGGATGAAGTGAAAGCTGCCATCTGCCTTAAACCAGCGAATCAAACCTATCCATTTGGCGACAAGTGGCAAACCGGATGATAGGTGAGAAACGGGTTTTTCTGCATCTCCTCCCAATACTAAGGTTGGGTAAAGTGCGGTAATCGGAGGCACATTTGTCAAGGTCGATAATTGCGTCATGCAATCGTATTTGGATCGAACATAATCTGTTCCCAGTTCCCCGGCTTCTTTGAGCAAGTTGTTGTCTCTACCGAGGATGCTGGCTGTTGAAAAGTATATTACTTGTTGGCAAGTCTGGGGCGAAAGTAGTTGAATTAGGCGCAGGGTTTTGGTGACGTTGACATCAAAAACTTCTTGGGTTCCTCCCCAAGCTGTGGCGGCTAAAATTGCTACGTCTATTGTTTGCAGGAGTTCGGCATGGCGATCGATATCTTTCATGTCGCCTTGTATGATATTGATGCCGGGGCGAGCTTTCCAGTCAAATTTTAGCTTGTCTGGGTTGCGAACTAATAGGTAAAGTTCGTGGTTTGTCTGTTGAATCAAGGTTTCGGCCATGTAGTGACCGATACAGCCACTTGCACCCGTCACAAAAATTTTTTTGGGGTTCATTTTGTCGGAGGGGAAGAGGGGAGAAATGAGGGTTTTTGATGGTAGGGAAACGGCACTGCCGTGTCCTCTTTCCACGGTAGGGAAACGGCACTGCCGTGTCCTCTTTCTTACAAATATTGTGTGTTGTTTCCACAAATATTGTGTGTTGTTGGCCCGGAAGGAGACGGCAATGCCGTTTCCCTACGAATATTGTGTGTTGTTGGCACGGAAGGAGACGGCAATGCCGTTTCCCTACAAATATTGTGTGTTTTGTCCACAAATATTGTGTGTTGTTGGCCCGGAAGGAGACGGCAATGCCGTTTCCCTACAAATATTGTGTGTTTTGTCCACAAATATATATGTGTTGTTGGCACGGAAGGAGACGGCAATGCCGTGTCCCTACGAATATTGTGTGTTGTTTCGACGGTAGGGAGACGGCATTGCCGTGTCCCTACGAATATCGCAATCAAATCACAATTTAAGCAGTAACTGCGAGCAATTTGTCGGCTTGTTTGGCGGTTTCAAAGAAGAAACGCACGTTGTCTTCGGGGGTTCCCGGTAATACGCCGTGTCCTAAGTTGAGGATGTGTCCGCGCGGGCCCGCTTTGCGAATTGTATCAAGAATTCGATCGCGAATAAACCCATGAGAACCAAACAATACGCCGGGATCGAGATTTCCCTGAACGTTCATGTTGGGGCCCAAACGTTGGCGGGCGTCGGCCATGTCAACTGTCCAATCGACGCTGATGATATCCGCGCCGGATTTTGTCATCCGTTCGAGGAGGCCGCCACTACCGCTGACTAACAGAATTAGCGGGGTGTCGGGATGGGTTTTTTTGACTTGATCGAATACCTGTTTTTGGTATGGTAGGGCGAATGTTTCGTAGTCTTGGGGGGACATTTGGCCGGCCCAGGAGTCGAACATTTGTACTACTTGCGCGCCGCAGTCGATTTGGTAGCGCATATAAACTGCGATCGCATCGGCGAATTTCGACAGCAACTGATGCAGTAAAGTTGGATCGGAAAATGCCATGTTTTTGATGATGGCATAATATTTAGAACCTTTACCCTCAACGGCATAGGCCGCCAGCGTCCAAGGCGCGCCGACAAAACCGAGCACGGTGGATTTGTTGCCTACTTCCGCGCGCAGGGATTGGAGGATTGTTTTGATAAAAGGCAAACTTTCTTCCGGGTTCAGCGGTTGGAGGTTGTCGATTTGTTCTTGAGTGCGGATGGGTTCGTGGATAATCGGGCCTTTGCCTTCGGCGATGTCCATGTCGATGCCCAAACCGGGCATTGGGGTGACGATATCGGAAAACAGAATTACGCCGTCGGGTTGAAACGCGCGCCACGGCTGAAGGGAAACTTCGATCGCAACTTCGGGAATTTCAGAACGTTCGCGAAACGAGGGATACTTTTCTCGCAAATCTCGATAGGCCTTCATGTAGCGACCGGCTTGGCGCATCATCCACACGGGCGGGCGGTCTAGGGTTTCGCCGCGGGCTGCCCGCAACAGTAAGGGAACTTCGTTTAATACCGACATTTTAACTTTTCTCTGACTTAGATATTTCAATGCCTTTGGTAGCTTACCATTGTGCGATCGTCCTTTTTGACAAAAAATTCATCTGTCGGCGGGGAGGGAGATGAGGCAATCGCCTGAGTTCGATAGCAACCTTCTGGCACGTTAACAGTTGACAGTTGACAGTTGACAGTTGACAGTGAAGTTTTTAGGCTGGGCTTAAATCCCCTGTCTAAAAACAATCCACCTAAAGGTGGGGGCTTAAATCCCCTGTGCTTTGGTCAAGGCATCCTTAATAGCTGAAACTATTGCTAAGGAATGAATTTTCACCTCGACCCTTCTGTTACAATGACAATCGAAACTAACAGAATGCGCGACGCCGACATCAAGCAGACAAAGCATCTAGCACTCTTTGCAGCAGCAAAGCGCCAAAAATCAGGACGGCAAAATAAAAATATGTTTTTTGACAATTGGTTTGAATTGATTCGGATTTTGACGATCGGCGTTTCCGCTTACGTCGTGCTGATTTTTTTGCTGCGAGTCTCCGGCAAGCGAACTCTGTCGAAGTGGAATGCCTTCGATTTCATCGTTACCATCGCGCTCGGTTCGACGCTGGCGACTATCGTCATGTCAAAAGACGTTTCCTTCGTCGAGGGCGTTGTCGCCCTCGGCTTACTCATCGGGCTGCAATTCATCGTCACGTGGCTTGCCGTGCGGGTAAAGTGGGTAAAAAATCTGATCAAAGCCGAACCTACTATGCTGCTCAACCAAGGCCAATTTCTGCCTGTGGCGATGCGGCAGCAGCGCGTGAGTGAATCGGAAATTCGGGCGGCGATTCGGGGGACGGGCTGCGCGTCGATCGAAGAAATCGAAGCAGTCGTGCTGGAAACCGACGGCAGCATGAGCGTTGTCAAAAAATCTCCGAACAATTCGCGATCGGCTCTCCAAGATGTAGCTTAGTCGATCGGCACCAGCTATTGTCTGTCATTGCGAGGCCCGTTAGCGTAGCGATCCGAAGGAAAGCAATTGCGGGATCTGTTTTGTATGGAAACTAATTGAATGGAAACTAATATTTTGCAGCGCTTGTGGTATCCCAGAGGTTAACTCCCCACTGGCTGGGTAAACTAATTGAATAGAAACAACAAAAAAGGTGGCTGTCAGCCGCCTTTTTCTTTTATCTACCCATCCTTAAGATATAATGAAGAAAGTTCTAGAAGGCAAAGTAGTGCTAGGAAGTTCTTTATGCAAACAATCCTATTAAGCCACGAAGAAGTCGCAAAGCTTGCGAAGCAACTTTATGAAAGCACCATCCGTGAAAAAGTAGAGTCAGAAAACAATATTGGTAAAATGGTGATTATCGACATTGAGACAGGTGAGTATGAAGTTGACAAAAATGGCTTGCAAGCAGCGCGGAACCTCAGCAAAAAGCATCCAAACCCTAGGCTTTTTGGTATCCGAATCGGATACAATGTTGCGGCTTCCCTAGGCGGTGTTATGGAGCGTGTTAGCAAGTGATTTCTGGTATTGTAAATGACGGACACCCCACTGTTGCTGTGCAATTTCGTTTCCCAAATCGTCCAGACTTATCTATCGAGTTTGTAGTAGACACAGGATTTACAGATCAACATCGTCTTCAATTTGCCGATCCCAGACTTGTTGGTGATACTCTATCAGCCAAGCCTTTAGTTCGGATAGTTCCTTAACTGACAAGTTCATAATTGCTGTTTCAAGTTCTTTAACACTCATAGATTTTGCCACATCATTAATATTATTAATATACCAATAATCCTGAACGTATGAGTAGTCAGAAACCGGGTTTTTGTGAAAATACTTCCATAGTCGCGGTGTTTGGGGCGGGTTTTTGAGATGGTTGGTTTGACTCATTGATGGTTTGTAAAACCCGCCCCAACGAAACAAACGAAATTACCTAGTCACACACACTCCGCCTACAGATACGCGACATTGATCTCGACTTGGATCGAACCTGCTATCATCATTAGAGCGATCGAATCTACCATCATCATTCCTCGCCGAATCTAAATTCCTAGTCCGCGAATTGTAATAATAGTCTCCCTGCGGATACTGGCGAGTCGGTACAGCACAATACGTCCCGTCCCTGTCGGCATCATCAAATTTTACTCTTACCATAGTACGTCTGAGGCGACAGTCGATCGGGTTCAAGCCAAAATCATCCCGCAAAATCCGTTCTCCATCATAGCCACGGCTGTCTCGGCCCCTGTCGTTTCTGTCATCGCGCCTATTGCTAGTCCGTCTGTCGCCACCATCAATTCCCGCAACTTCCACCGTGTAGTTACCGCCCCTCGCAGCATCTTTCGCCAACACCAAAAGCTTGTAATCACCGCTGCGGGGAATTTGATAGTTAAAAGAACGGTCTTGCGTAAAAGCGACTTGTTTGTTGTTTCCGTAAAATAGTACCATCACGGGAGTAAAACCGCGACTTCTATCTGTATCTAAAAAAACTTCAATGTTGTCGCCTTCCCGCGCGCTGAAAGTATATTCTTGACCCCGCAATTCTTCCGTCGGATTTCCCGGTGTCCACATATTTCTGAAACGGTAAATCGGGGAAGTGCGGCGGATTACTCCATTTATGCGATCGTTATTTTGTATCTGTTCAGCAACTGCATTTGATGGAATCGCCGTAAGTGCCAATCCTGTAACTAGCACAGCGGCAGCAATACTGTTTAACAAGTTGTGTTTTTTCATGTCAACCTCTGGAAAGTTATAAAATTTTTTTGCATTCTTGTCGCGGACATTTGCATACACAATCCATTTTAAATGTAATTTCTGCCCACCGTCTCAACCATTAGTCTCAACTTTCGTTATTTTGGGGTGCGTCAGGGCTGATTTTTTTAACCGCAGACTAATAATTTTTCCCATGACGCACCCTACAAACTTATAGACGTTGATGCAGCTTTTAAAGTTGCGATGTATCCCCACAAATCAGCAATCCCGATTCACCGTCGATACTCGCCTCAATTCCCATCGGTAAAGCAGCGTTAACCCCTTCGTGGCCAAATGGCAAATCCGAGACAATCGGAATATTTAGGTTTAAAAGCCGATCGCGCAAAACCTCATCAATGCTAAAACTAAGACTATCCGGGCCAACCTCGCAGCGACTAAAGCGCCCCAAAGCAATCCCCCGCACCCCCGCAAAAGCCCCCGCCATCCGCCACTGAGTCAGCATCCGATCGACCCTGTAAGGAGCCTCGGAAACATCCTCAAATGCGAGAATAACACCCGTCAAATCCGGTTGATACGGGGTTCCGAGCAAATGAGTAGCCACCGTCAGATTCGCCGGAAACAACCGCCCCGAAGCCTTGCAACCAGCCCATCCCTTACCTTGCAAAGATTGTAAGGGACGGCCTTCGATATAGTCAAAAAGTCGATCGACAGACCAATCCGGTTCCGCGCCCAAAGTTGTCAGCATCGGCCCGTGAACGCCCCAAATGCCTAATTTATCGTTATTCCACAGCAAAGCCGTAATGTCAGAAAAGCCGATTAACCATTTCGGCGCATGGGAATCGGGAGTAGGAAACCCGGAATTTGCCCAATCGCCCACTTTGCCTTTTTCCAAAAGTCGAGTGCTGCCGAAACCGCCTCTAGCACACAGAATACCGCGACAATCCGGGTCACTGAGGGCATCTGCAAGCTGTAGGACTCTGTTTTCGTCGGAGCCGGCCAAGTAGCCAGTGCGATCGGCAAAACCGGGTGTTAATTCAATGCGATAGCCGCGGGATTTCCAAATTTCCAAACCGCGTTCAAAGTTAATCAATTCTCGAAGCGCGCCGCTAGGTGCAATTACCCTCAGCAAATCTCCCGGTTGTAGCCATTTCATATTACTTATTATCTGTTCTTCGAGTCCGCGGAGGCGGACATTGTTTGTGTAGCCCCGAATTCCATTCGGCGGGTTTCTTATTCGAGGTTTCTTCGAGGTTTCTTCGAGGTTGCTTCGAGGTTTCTTCGAGTCCGCGGAGGCGGACATTGTTTGTGTAGCCCCGAATTCCATTCGGCGGGTTTCTTATTCGAGGTTTCTTCGAGTCCGCGGAGGCGGACATTGTTTGTGTAGCCCCGAATTCCATTCGGCGGGTTTCTTATTCGAGGTTTCTTATTCGAGGTTTCTTATTCGAGGTTTCTTCGAGGTTTCTTCGAGGTTTCTTCGAGGTTTCTTCGAGTCCGCGGAGGCGGACATTGTTTGTGTAGCCCCGAATTCCATTCGGCGGGTTTCTTCTTCGAGGTTTCTTCGAGGTTTCTTCGAGGTTTCTTCGAGGTTTCTTCGAGGTTTCTTCGAGGTTTCTTCGAGGTTTCTTCGAGGTTTCTTCGAGTCCGCGGAGGCGGACATTGTTTGTGTAGCCCCGAATTCCATTCGGCGGGTTTCTTATTCTTCGGCGGGTTGATTCGGCAGGTTTTTACATTTAATATCTACCTTTAACACCTACGGCAAAGTCAAAATTTCCACCCCAGAATCAGTCACAGCCAGAGTGTGTTCAAATTGAGCCGAAAGCTTTTTATCCTTAGTGATAGCAGTCCAACCATCGGCCAAAATTTCCACATCCCAAGTTCCCTCATTAATCATCGGCTCGATCGTAAAAACCATGCCTTGTCTGAGCTTCTTTCCCGTCCCCCGCTTGCCATAATGCAAAATTTCCGGTTCAGTGTGAAAAACGCGATGCACGCCGTGTCCCGCAAAATTTCGCACTACTGAAAAACCCTGGGCTTCTGCATATTCTTGAATTGCTGCACCGATGTCTCCAGTACGAGCACCGGGCTTAACTTCCGCAATTCCTCTTCTCAGACATTCCTCAGTTACTTCAACTAACCTTTTAGCTATAGGTGAAGGTTCCCCAACAAAGAAAGTCTTAGAAGTATCGCCATGATAGCCATCAACTAAAGGCGTTACATCAATGTTAATAATGTCACCTTTTCTGAGAATTTGTTTCGCATTCGGGATGCCGTGACAGACAACTTCATTGACACTAGCGCACAGAGATTTCGGAAATCCTTTATAACCTAGCGGAGCACTTGTTGCGCCGTGCGCTAAAGTCCAACGTTCGGCTTCGTCGTTAATTGCCAGAGTGCTGACACCTGGTTTGATCATTGGTTCGAGATGCAGCAGAAGCTGAGCTGCTAAGCGGCCAGCTTGACGCATTTTTTCCACTTCTCTGCTCGATAAAAGCACTAAACGTTCAGTTGCCATAGTTTTTTTTCTGGTCTTTTGTTGTGGTTAATTAAGAGTTTATTTAACTCAATTTTAGAATAGATTTGAACCAGCTTTCAAAAAGATCGCCGGCAGCTTCTAAGTTGTATTCTACCTCTGCTTGTCGCCGGCAAGCGCTGCGGTCAATTTTGTCTAAACGGTCGATCGCACTTACCAACCCATTTACACTGTCAGGCTCCACTAAAAAGCCCGTCAGCCCGTCTCGAACAATTTCCGCCGGGCCCCCGCGCTCATAGGAAATCACGGGCACACCGCACGCTAAAGCCTCGATCGCGACATTTCCAAAAGCTTCCACCCAACGCGATGTCATCAACAATGCTCGGCACTGACGGACTTGCTCTTGCATTTTGGTTGTTGTCAGAAACCCTAAATATTCTACCGGAGCATCCGGGTAATCTGCACAAATTCTTTGCCAATAATCCTCATCCTGCATTTTGCCCATAATTTTCAGGGGAATGCCTGTAATTTTCGCGGCCGCCACTGCATCTTCTAAGCCTTTTTCCGGGGCGATGCGGCCTAGCCAAGCTAATTTTGGTTCCGGTTGGCTGCAAAATTCGTACAGCGATAAATCGATGCCACCGCTTCCCACTAACTGACACTCGCTACCAAAGGCAAAGGTTTGGGCTTGGGTAAGGGTGCAAACTCCCAGCGTACCCGGAAATTTGGTGGCGATTTGTCCGGCGATGCGATCGAGCGATCGCGAAAGTGAGCCCATACTGATAAAATGTGCGATCGGAGTATTAAAAAATGGTGTTAAATAAAATGGCAGCCAATCGTAGGCAAAGTTAACAATCAGATCCCATTCATCCTGAACATGGCGAGCATATTCCCACATATTCGCCAGCACAGAATCGGCCGGCATCACAATCGGATCGTGGTAGTCTTGTGTTTGGGCAGTTACTTGCAAATCGCCCGTGATTCCGACGACTGGAATTGATTCTAAAACTGAACCTGTCGGTGCTACCACTGTGATTTTATGGCCTCGACGCTGCAATTCTTTAGCAGTGTTGAGCACTGTAAGTTCAACTCCGCCACCCAACCCAGAACCGAGTTGACCGACAGAAGTTGATAGAAACAATAATTTTAAAGAGTTATTAATCATTCGTTATTAGTCATTAGTCATTAGTCATTAGTCACTTATTTTAGCATATTATCAATAATCATAAAGTTTTCGTCGATCGATATAATAATTTTCCGATTGCAGTGCAAGCGTCCACACTCGTAATTAGTAATCACAATAAAACGTTATCATAATTTTCCGATGACCAATGACCAATGACCAATGACCAATGACCAATGCCCAATTCCCAATTCCCAATTCCCAATTCCCAATTCCCAATTCCCAATTCCCAATGCCCAATTACCCAATTCCCAATAACTAATCATCCCTCCCAGAGCGCGGATGAATGCGATTCAACTGATTAATAGCCCAGCGAGCAGTCTCCTGAACTTCTGCATCTGGATCATCCGTCGCACGGTGCAACAAGTAACTGATTTGATTCACCAATTCGTAAATCCGTGTCAAATCGCGAATCGCATTTTTCCGCACTTCCGGGTTTTCATTTTGCAAGGAAATTGACCAGGCATTATTCATGGGTTTGAGCGTGCGAATGCCAATTTCCGAAAGACTTGCCAGAATTAAACTGTACTGCTTAGAGTCAGAATTTCCTAGTAAATCCAGCAACGGCTCAACTGCTCTGGAATCTCCCTGCTGGCCGAGTTCCCAAATTGCTTTGCGCCTTTTTGCCGGATTTAAGTGCTGCAAATCTTCAATCAGTGCTTCAATAATATCAACTTTAGGTCTGCCATCTGTTTCTGGATGGGAAATATCTTTCTTCCGACTCGCTAGCGAATCGGCTCGATTAGCTGTTTCGGGAATATTGAAACCTGTGTCGCTGTAGCCGTTATTCTGAGTTTCCAAGGGCCAAGTGTCGGAATTAATTCGATCGCCCTCTACCCCCGCATCCTCCGATTCTAGTTCCCCAGATTCTAGGATAAACGGTAAAGGCAGATCAGTGTTTTCGACATTGTAGCCCTTGGGGAAATTCACAGGGTAGGGCAATGCTGGTAGCGGTTTTAGTCCCCCAGAAGAAACCTGTTGCTCTCGTGTTTCCCGCAAGTTTGTCTGCTGAGCATCGGGATTGGTGAATCGAGGGTTTCTTTGGTTTTGGCGATCGCCTCGAACCCGTCTTCGATTAGAATTATTTGACTCGCCACTGCTAACCAATTTCAGCATGATAAATACTGCCGCTGCCGTGACGACAACTGCGGCCAAACCCAACACTAACAATCCCCGCTGGTGCGACAAAATGACAATTATCTTGGAAATTGGTTTTGGGATTTTGGAATTGGATTTTGGCGGTTGGGACGGCTTAGATTTGTTTTTATTGGGCGCTGGAGAGGGTTTTTGGGGATTGGAGTCCTGACTAGAGTCCGGGGGAGAGTCCGCCTGAGCAATTTCTTGAGAAACAACCTGGTAGGAAGCATTGACAATCTGTTGCCTTCCGTCCGCACTTGGACTGAAGGCAGCGCCCAGACAGGCAATGCAGGTGAACAAACATACAGTGGAGCGGTAGTGCGCCATAAGACTCAATCGGGGTTTTGAGAGGCAACGCCGCATGACGAGCTTTAGTGTAACCTTGAGTTAGCTCGATCCTAGCTGCTATGCGCCCAACTAACTCACAAATACCACGCTTTCTCGCAAAAAATTCTGGTTTGAGGTGGCAGCGAGCCGGATCTCATTAACACAATTGCGTCAATAACGGCGGCTGCGCATAAAGCAGGGGCATCTTTGAAAGTTGATTGCCAGCGAAGCCTCCCCTACCTGCTATGCAGACGCTGCGAGGCTGGCGATTGTTGCTCGCTGCTCACTGCGTGCCATCACCTGTGAGTTTAACTGTTTAGTCGCTGCTGCGCCGCTTTTGTCTTAATTTTAACGGGTACTCGGACAAGGGGGATTGGCAGTGGCAACGAGAAATCTGGTTTTTGAGTGTATTTTGACCTGCTAAACTGAATATTTTCACTATGTTTATTTGTATTTACATACTTAAGTTAAATCGATCGCCATT
This sequence comes from Lyngbya sp. CCAP 1446/10, assembly GCF_026130175.1. Classification (GTDB taxonomy): domain Bacteria; phylum Cyanobacteriota; class Cyanobacteriia; order Cyanobacteriales; family Microcoleaceae; genus Microcoleus. Next base: position 23,580 of record NZ_JAIGNI010000068.1, read on the forward strand.
TAATCATGTTTCGCCAAATCTGATATAAGATCGAGCTAAATTTATCGTGTGAGAGTAGAGGCATTTGTGAGCCAACAAGATATCTTAAATTTAGCAAAAGAAGGCGACCCAAGGGCGATCGCATTTCTGATCGGCCAAGCACTCCAAACCTTCGGCGTCACAGCTAAAGGCAGCTTGGAAAATGAAACCCTGCACCTGCTGCTGGAAGCAGAACAATTGCCCGCAGAAGAAGCCTGTCTCCGAGTCACAGTCAAGGGGTTGCAGCGGTTGCAACCAAAAAACATTTACGGAGTAACCGTTTACGGGCGGAAAGAAGGCCAACAATTGCCCGCTTGGACTCAGACAGTAGAATTAAAAAAACGCTTGGCTAGTGCACGCCTAACCGTAGCCGCACCAGTGAGTGTAGCAGCACCCGCAACTGTAGCCCCTGTCAAAATTGCTGTAGGTGTCGCCAGTGTAGCCACTGCCCCAATTCCTGTAGCCTTACCAAAGCTAGAAACACCTCAAAAGATCACAACCCCACCCATTCAAATACCAGAAAAATCCCCCCGCACATCCTATAGAATCCCAACTCCCAAACCCAAAAAACAACGCCAACAAAAGGTATCACAGCCTCCAGATAGAATCCCAACTCCCCAACCCAAAAAACAACGCCAACAAAAGGTATCACGGCGGCCAGATTTAGCCAGTCCTAAAAATAAAAAATCTTGGCTGTCAGTCGGTACTCTCAGCCTGATTTTCATACCGATAGCAGGCTTTGTACTCGGTTCTCAATTCAATAAATCCTCAACCACCGCTACGATTAACCCTGTTACCTCAAAGCCTGCGGTACAAAAAGTAAGCGCGGCCAAGCCATCCCGCAAGGAATCAATCCCAGCGTCAGCATCAGCCAAACCCGCTCCCAAATCGCCATCCCAGGCAGCAAAAATACCTGCCAATCTGCCCGCAACTGTCAGCATCAAAGCAGTTGGCGACATGATCCCCGGCACCAATTTTCCTTACAACAAACTGCCACAAAATAAGGAGCGTCTATTTGAATCGGTAAAACCGTACCTTCAAGGAGCCGACATTTTGTTTGGCAATTTTGAAAGCACGATGACCGATTACCCTTACAGTTCCAAAGGAGTCAGCGGACGAATGTTGTTTGCCTTTCGGACTCCTCCGAGTTATGCCAAAATCTTCAAAGATGTTGGTTTTGATATTTTGAATATTGCCAACAATCACTCTTACGATTTTAACGAGCAGGGATTTAAGGACACGATTAAAAACATCGACAGCAACGGCATGAAAGCAGTTGGTAAAAGGAACCAAATTGTTTATCAAAATGTCAAAGGCGTAAATGTTGCTTTTATCGGTTTCAGCAACTACGGCGAAGTTCACAATTCCTTGCTGGAACTGCAAGCGGGGGCAGAACTTGTCAAAAAAGCGAAGCAAAACGCCGATATTGTAGTGATATCCGTTCATGCGGGAGCTGAAGGAACTGGAGCTCTGAATGTCAAAAATAAAAACGAGTTTTTTTACGGAGAAAACCGGGGAAATATGGTTTTGTTTTCGCGAACGATGATTGATGCGGGAGCAGATTTAATTTTAGGACATGGCCCGCACGTTACCAGAGCTATGGAACTTTACAAAGGCAAATTGATTGCTTATTCCCTGGGCAATTTTATGGGTTATCGCACTTTGTCCACAGCGGCAGAACTCGGTCAATCTCTGATTTTGGATGTGAAAATGACTCCGCAAGGGGATTTTGTTTCTGGTAAGATTATCCCCGTGGAACTTGACAAGCAAGGTATTCCGTCTGTCGATCAAGATTTGAGGACGGTGGGGTTGATTCGCCGTTTGACAAAGAGCGATTTTCCGAATACTGGTTTGACGATTGATGACAAGGGACAAATTTTGAAGAAGAGTAAGTAGTCAGTAGTCAGTAGTCATTGGGCATTGGGCATTGGGCATTGGGCATTGGGCATTGGTGATTGGTAACAACAGTCAACAGTCAACAATAACCAATAACCAATGACCAATTACCAATGACCAATAACAACTGACTACTCGTCAACCATCGTTTTCAAAGCTTCTTTCATTTCCTCCGCAGTCGTCGTCGCCGTACCGAATTGACGCACGACAATACTAGCAGCTAAATTGCCCAAAACTGCCGCTTCCCAACCGGATGCACCGACGCACAAAGCTAAAGTCATTGCCGCTACGACTGTATCTCCAGCACCGGTTACGTCGAATACATCAGTCTTGTTAAAAGGGGGAATATCCCAGCTTTGAATGGCAAATTCCCCGTTTTCACAAGTGGATGTTGGAGGGGGTGAATTTTTGATTGGTTCGCCGTTCACCCTTTCAAACAAACTCATCCCTTCTTCGCCGCGAGTAATCAGGATTTTTTGAGCTTGAGTTAAGTTCAATAAATCGCGTCCTGCTTGCATTAAAGTTTGAGGATTTTTGATCGCATATCCGACTGCTTGCTCGGCTTCTGGCAAGTTCGGAGTAAACAGCATCGCTCCAGAATATCGCTGCAAATCTGTTTGAGCGTCTACGATTGTTTTGCCGGGAACTACTGCTGATTCGATCGCCAAACGAGTCAAAACTCCGTCACCGTAGTCAGAACAAACCACCGCATCGACTGTCGGGATTTGCTGCCGGATGTAGTCTGCCAATTGCAACTGCAAATCTAAATTCGGCAACTCATCAGATTTGCGATCGACTCGGACAATTTGCTGAGTCACTGACTGTCGCGCGTGCCCGGAAATTCGAGTTTTGGTGACAGTTGGACGCTGCGAATCGATGAAAATCCCGCCCGTATCAATTCCCGCCGCCTCAAAAATACCGCACAAAGCCTTTCCCTGGTCGTCTTTTCCTACCAAACCGGCAACTTTGACTTTGCCTCCCAGTTTGGCTAAATTGTAGACAGCATTTGCGCCACCTCCGGGTAATTGCCGAGTATTTTCGTAGCGCAAAATCAACACAGGTGCTTCGCGGGAAATTCGCTCTACTTGTCCGGTAAGAAACTCGTCCAAGGTCAAATCTCCGATCGCTAATACCTGCGCTCGATCGAAGCAGTCTAATCTTTTCAACAATTGCTCAGTTGAGGCACGCAGTTGAGGCAAAAAATCGGAATAGTCGTTAGTCATTAACCAAAAAAATGAGACTGAGGAGTTGATAGTTGAGCGTGGCACGAACGTTCATTCAGTTGACAGTTGACAGTTGACAGTTGACAGCTTGAGGGCGACCTCTACCTAAAAGGAAGAGGATTGGAGTAATGAATAGTCTTCTTCTAATTTCTCCCTACAAGGGTTCAAGCTTTAAACCAATTTTTTCTGTAATTAAAAATCTGAATTAAGATTAATAATTGATTTCCTCCCTGGTTTAATTTTCAACTTTCAATTGATTTTCTCACTAGAATTTTGAGAAACTCATTGCAAGCTGTTGGCGATCGCACACGCTCAACAAAATTGGCAAAAAAAGCGGATACAAGTACAAGCGAGCACATTGATACTTAATAAGAAGTTGCACTGTGTGGAAGTTTCCTTCTACATAAGTGCCTTCTACATAAGTGCCTTCAAGAAACAAAGGACAGCAGAATTATTTTGCTTTCATCTGCTTGATGATCGTAATCACCTGAGTCATTTGTTTTTTGAGTGTATCAATTTCCGCTTGCATTTTCGCCATTTGCTGAGTCATCGCCTGAATGTCAGCGCCACCCGCTCCAGAGCTGGGTGCAGCAGCGCCAGGGGCTTCTGGTACTGGTTTCTTTTTGGCCAGTACCATCGCCGATTTGATCGCCTCGGTTAGCTGCTTCTTCTCAAAGGGTTTAGCGATGAATGCAAAGAAATGTTTCTCGAAGGGTTTCGGAATTTTCTCCATCACCTCTTCTTCGCGGCCCGACATGATCACCAAAGGTATCTTGGAAAGCTCAGGATGGGCTTGCACTTTTTGATACACTTCCCAACCGCTGACTTTGGGCAGTAGAAAATCTAACATAATTAGATTCGGTCGGGCTTGACGGATCAGTTTGAGTCCCTCTTCGCCGTCTTTTGCTTCTAGAACTTCAAAGTTACCCTGAGGCAACATCTCTCGAACTCGAACGCGGATGACTTTACTGTCATCGATTACCAAGATTTTTTGACCAGCCACGACTGACTCCTTCAGTAATGAGTGTTGACGGTCTCAGGGCCGGGGCCACTGAGATTTTTGAATAGATCAGAAACCAATATTCAAAGGCATTGTCAAGGTGCCTCGCTTTCGCTCAAAACAACTATCTTTCGATGCTGCAATCGCGCTTACGTTATCCTTTTCAAATGCTTTCTGGGTCTATCACTTTCGCTAGTTCGGTACGCTCCCCATCCTGCTGTTACTCGCTCTTTTTGTGTAACGCATTGAGGCGCTTACTAAGTGGCCGGAATTTCTCCGTACTAGGATAGTTCGTCACGCAGACAGATTTACTTAGTCGCCTCTAGATTATAGATCGCAGACTACCGGGACTAAAGTCCCCGGAGTCGCTTTGCTAGGAAGGACTGAAGTCTCTGAGGAAAGCCGCGAACCGTGTGGTCTTGTGATTTGCAACCTTCAGTATATCTCTAAGAGAATTCTACCTAGAATTCTGCGCTAGTTGAGTTTTGCTGCCACCTCGCGCGCGATTCTGATGGCGAGGCTGCTACAAGTTCAGGGACTTTGATTTCGGATACGATCGACTATATTAACTCAATGCCACTTAATTTTATGTCGCCCCAAACTCCTCAAACTCTTACTGTCAAACCAACTGCCGCTCAAATGCGGGGGGAAATCGAGGCGATGCCGGAGTGGTTGCGCAGGCCCATTGGCAAAGCCAGCGAACTTTCCGAAGTGCAGAAAATTATTAAACAGCGGCAAATTCACACAATTTGTGAGGAGGGCAGATGTCCCAACCGGGGGGAGTGCTACGCCCAAAAAACGGCGACTTTTTTGTTAATGGGGCAGACTTGCACCCGTGCTTGTGCTTTTTGTCAAGTAGATAAGGGTCATTCTCCGATGCCCCTTGACCCGGAGGAACCGCAGAAGGTGGCCGAGGCGGTGCAATTGTTGGGTTTGCGCTATGCCGTGCTGACTTCGGTGGCGAGGGACGATTTGCCGGATGGGGGCGCGGGTTGGTTTGCGTTGACGATCGCCCAAATCCGCCACTTAAACCCCGATACTGAAGTTGAGGTACTAACGCCAGATTTCTGGGGGGGAATGGGGAGGAGTTCAGATGGGGAGAATTCCGGCCTGGATCAGTTGCAGCGAGAGCGGGTTCGGACGGTGGTGGAGGCGAAACCGGCTTGTTACAACCACAATATTGAGACGGTGCGACGGTTGCAAGGGCCGGTGCGGAGGGGGGCTAAGTACGATCGCTCGATCGACGTTTTGCGAATTGTCAAGCAATTTGACCCAACCATTCCCACCAAATCCGGTTTGATGTTGGGGCACGGGGAAACGGAGGCCGAGGTTGTCGAAGCGATGGTTGATTTGCGGGATGCCAAGTGCGATCGACTCACCCTCGGTCAATACATGAGACCATCTCTAGAACACCTCCCAGTACGCAAATACTGGACACCAGCCGAATTTGACCGTTTTGGGTCGATCGCCAGGGAGATGGGGTTTGAGCGCGTGCGATCGGGGCCTCTCGTCCGCAGTTCCTACCACGCAGGAGAGAGCCATTGAAATCAATCTTTATTTAACTCGGTATAAACTCCTAGTTACAAAAAATAACACTAAAGGATTGTGTCATGTGCGACGCTCTCTGCTATTTGTGAATACAGTGACTTATGAATTAGGAGCTTGAATCATGGCAGAGATAGCAAAGAACCAATTAAAATCCGACTCCGTGATGAAAACGGGCAAATTCCCTTACACCTTTCGCGCGGCCTGGTTTTTGGGGCTGTTAGCGATCAATTTTCTGGTTGCAGCCTATTATTTCCATATCATTGAATAGTTCTGCAAGTTGACTTTTAGCAGACCCTGCTTTTGGGTAGCTCAAAGTCGGAGACGGGGAGAGTGGGGGAGAGTGGGAGAGGGGGAGAGGGGG
>NZ_JAIGNI010000069.1 GCF_026130175.1 Lyngbya sp. CCAP 1446/10
CGCCGCTCTTTCTTTTTCCATATCTTTCTGTGGCATTTGTAAGTTATTCATTTTTTTATTGTCACAATCAATTATTGCATATAATTATATCATAATAAGTGTAGATAATGATTTAGGATTGCTATAAATACACCCGACATACTTAAACCAGTCACTAGCAAGCCTATCATTCCCAATCCGTTTAAAGTCGGGTAAATTGCTTGAAGGTTAAAGATTTTACCTATATGAATATTCAACAATAATGGTGAAATAAGTTCACTTGTACGATTATAGCTGATTAGCGCTGTCTGAGAACCCTCGCCCTTGCCGCTCAACCAATTTTAGCTTTGGCAAACAAGGCTCAAATTAGCTCAAGATCGCCTTCTCTGTGCGATCGCGCAGGGAACCATCTCTAGTTGATGATGGTTGTAACAGAATTTGTGGGATTATGATTTCTGTGCAATTAGCCTTCTTGCCTTCATGCCAACGAATGATTCTGACCTACAAATCCAAGCGCGAAGAATTCTAGACGCGATTGCTTTCATTCCTTTTGAGCAATATCAACCCTTGACCAGTAGGTTTGAGAACATTCCTGCACGTCCTGGCATTTATGCAATCAGGCACAGAACTGATGGATTGCTCTACATCGGTAAAACCAAGAGTTTACGAGGTCGCTTCAGTGGTGGGCACAAAGCTTTTTTGTGGGCGTGGCTCGATAAATATAGCGATGAAAACATACGGATTGCAGTACAGACAATTTCTCATTGGGAGAAGCCTGCGTTACTATTGGAGCTAGAAGCCATGATTCTAAGAGCTACTGAACCCCCTTATAACGTCCAAATTCCAACTGAGATGTAAATGCCATGCAAGTCAAACTCCAAGAGCAACTTTCCCTCGCTGATGCCGAAGTTATTTTAGGACGTTTCCCTGAACGAATTCGTGCTGCCCTAATTGCTCGTGCTGCTGAAATTGAATACCCAATCGAAGCAGTCATTGAAATGGCGATCGCTAGTTTCCTTGACACGGAGGCATTAGGTTTTGCAGATTGCAAACCAGGACGCGGACAATAACAGCGTCAACTGGCGATCGCGACGGTCTAACAACCAGGTTGGATCGGACTACCGAAAGATATTGGTGGTGATGAAAAAGTTATTTGTAGCCACTCAACCGGAACGTTACATTTTTATTTTCCCAGATGTGAAACACGATCGCGCTAGCGATGCGGAGCATTATCGCCCGCAACTTCTTGGGAGCGCCCGCCCTTTTCCCATATCCTAGAAAAACACAGGCACAGCCAAGGCTGAAACCACCTCGGATCGCCGAATCTGTGCGATCGCACAGGAAACCATCCCTAAATGTGCAAAACCAGGCTGGTTTAACGGCTCCACCATCCTGTTTGAACGTAAGTTTTCAGCACCTGTTTGAGTGCTTTGCCTGCTTTTCCCAGGCCTCAGATTGTCTCAGAGGGCGATCGTTTTGAGTTTTGCCTCTGTCAGCGAGTAGAGTCCGCTGCAACCAGCCCAAAAGCCGGGTGAAGTTATAGCCTTTCGAGCTCTCATATGAGGTACTATCGGGCATAGGGCATAGGGCATATCTCACTTTTTTGAGAACCGCTATATAAAGATTTTGCGTAAGTCTAGACAAAATTCATTTCGGAGCAAAAATATTTTATGTGGGTAGAGATAACAGCGCTGAATCAAGTCCCAGAATGGGATATTTTAAAGGTAAAAGTTGAGGATACTTCACTGATTTTGAATCGCCAAGGTGCGAATGTCACTTGTTACCGCAATGCTTGCACTCATTTAGAATATCCGATCGACATGGGTAAGGTTGATAACGGCATTATTACCTGTCCGTTTCACAAATATCGGTTCAAGTTAGATACTGGTAAGTGTTTGAATTCACCCGATTCCCTGGAATCTTATCCGGTAAAGATCGAGGGCGATCGCGTTTTTGTCGATATAGATTAGTCATGATTTACCCGGTTTCTGAGTCCCTGGGCGATCGCCAGAAACCGGGTTTCTGCGAGAATTTGGCTATCCTGACCGGAATTTGGTTAAGAAACCCGGTTTCTGAGTCCCTGGGCGATCGCACTTTTCACTCTCAACCTATCACTTTGGCGCGCCGCTGACGGAGAAAAACCGCCAAAAGCCCGATCGCCCCAACGATCAAAAGCAACCATTCTTCCGGTTCAGGAACCCCAGAAACATTCAAAGGATTGCTAGGTTTCGTCAACTCCTCCTTACCAGATTCTACCTTTCTTTCAAATCGATCATTTTTAGCTTCCGCCGCCTTTAGCTGCTCCCTTTGCGCATCATTAACCAACACAATCATCGAAGAATAGGGCGTCACGACTTTAAAGGTTTTAGCCAGTGAGTGCATCGCATCCAACTGAGTCAACTGATTGGAAGTTTTCTCTTTACTAAGTGCGGTGATTAACTGCCGCGCAGCTATCGGTTTAAAACCTTCATTTTCATCATCTGTAATTTTCGGAATCGCTGCCGCCTTCGGAGTTTTGCTGTAACTCCAAACATAGCCATCAACAACACTAATTGTAGACTTACCCGATACTGCTGTCGTCGCCACTCGCTGCATAGCCTCTGTGATATTTGTCGCAACTCCGCCGCCGCTATCTTGAATCAGCTTTAAAGTTCCATCATCATAACCGGGTGGTAAGCCTCCCAAATGCACAGTCCATAGGGGTGAGGGCATGGAAATTGCGTTTTTGCGATCGTCCGATAACTCGTAACTATGGCGATCGCTCACCAAGAATACAGTATCATAACTTTTATCACCGCGTAACTTTGCAAACTGTTGCAGAATATCCTTAAGTTGGAGCGTACCATAAAACGTTAACTTTCCCACATCAAAAGTCCGCAAATCTTCCACCAACTTCGGCGGCATTCCCGCAGCACTCGCCACATACAAATCAACCGTATTTGCTTTTACAGTATTCGCTTTCAACCATTCAAAATTCTCCTTAACCTCCTTCATTTCCCCCGCCATACTGCGGGAAGTATCCAGAATCACTGCAAACTTTTTGCCCTGCGGTAGCGAATAATTTGCATCAACCAGCGGCTTAGCAGAAATCGTATTTTTTCCCGGTAAATTCGCCAGACGCGGTATTGCTTGCTGCTGCGAAACTGCTGGTACAAAAGTCGGCAACCAAGTTTCTTTTGCCTCTGTGCTACTATATTTAATCTCCTTTCCCCCTATAACTCGGCGAGTATTTTGATTCCAAAAAATATTGCGTTTTTCAGCCAAAATTGGCATCGCCCAACCCTGTGGCTGTCGCATCACTTTATAAGTCAGCCACAAATTCATCTCCGTTGGCGCGTTAGTTTGCGTGCGCGAAAACTCTCGTTTACGCGGGATTGGAAAAGCTCGCAAACGGTATTGTTTCGGGCCAACTTGTTCGAGCAAAGCCGGATCTACCCTTTCTCTCACCTGCTGGTTGTAAACTTGTTGTGCAGCACCTCTGGGCGATACCGTAAATACAAAACGCTTTTTCAAATCCCCAGTATCGCCCAGCCAAATTCCTGTAACTGCGGCGCTTTCTGGCAGTGAAAAGTAATAGAATACTTCCTGCAAGTTCGGCGTTTGATTTTTGTAAACTTCGTAGAGTTGAACATCAGCCCAATCGCCATTTTCTGTGAGTGTAACTTCTTGCGATTGCAACCATACTTTTTCCTCATTGACATTCAGCAAACCTGCCTTAGCTTCTTCGCGGTTAGATGTTGACTGCACCGCGTGCTTTACTGCTGCTGCGTCGCCTTTTTGAATTTCGGTATCGAAGAATCCAGCATAGAGTTTTTCGGCTTTTTTAACATCGGAAGTAGAGCCTTGATACAAAAACGGCGACATTAAATAATTGTAGCTGTTCTGCACGTTCCGAGCCGCGCGATCGGGCAAACTGAAAGTATTTTTGTACATCTCATAAATGTGGTTGTTTTCTCCCACAGTGCTGAGGTAGCGGTACGGAGATAAATAAGCGTTAACTAAGCCCGATCGAATCATATCAGATTTGGCTAATAAAGTTTGACGCGCAGTATCATTGGCTGCGGGAGTTGCCAGTATTTTCATTGCTTGAATTTGGGGTTGCTGTAGCAAAGCTGCGAAAATCGCCAGCCAAGCCGCCATAACTCCCAAGCTGCCCATGATTGCTTTATTTTTTCCGTATTGGGAAGCAAAACTGTTTAATATTTTGCGCGCGGATTGGATGTAAAGAAAGCCGTAAAGTGAAGGCATTACCACGAATAAGCTGGAAGTAAGACCAAACAAAATTAAGGATAATGGTAGCCACCAAATTATTTCAAATGAATTGTACTTTAAAGACTCTATCAGTGGTGTCACCCAGCCAAAACTAAAAAATCCAACTATGCTCACAAGTGCGACGGGTAAAGCATAAAACATCAGCAAGGTTGCCGCCCAAGTTCCCACTAACAACATTAAGCTGTGAAATCCTAACTGTATCCACGCACTTCGCTTGTTTCCCAGGAATCCCATCAAACTTGGCTGTTTTTTGTCAGAATTTTGAGATATTGAAATATCTTCAAGCTTTTCTTGTTTACCCAAATATCCGTAGAGCATTTCTACTAAAAATGCTGCGATGCACAAAACGATTGTAGCGATAATTAGCGAGCTAGCTGGATTCAGTTCTCGCAGCATAAATAGCCTAATTAAGCAGAGTAAAAATAACGGCGCTTCTACTCCGTAAAATAAGCGCATTAGCTGTAGCGGTTGCCTTTGAAAACGCCTTGCTCCGACTATGGTAAATACTGTCGGTACTGCGATCAGTGCTGTTAGAGTCAAGGAAAATTCAATGGGAATAATTCGGTCTATTGTTGCTTGGATTAAGGGAATTGCCAGGTACGGCAAAATTCCCAGATAAACAATTGACAAAAATGTCAGGTTCCACACCCAGAAAATAATTTTAAAAATTGCATCAAATACCTGCTTGGCTTTCATTTTTTGCTCCTTTTAAGCTTTGTTTAACAGCATTATGTACGTTAGCAGTAAACTCTTGTACCTCGGTATTATCAGGATTTACGGAACTGTCAAAAAGAATAGAAACTAGCACCCAAGTCTGATTGCGATGGGTGATGTCGCTGCCGATGCGCGACAAGAAGTTATCTGTGGTTTGCTGGGAAGATTGCAGCCAGTATGCAGCAGATAGTTGGTTATTTTTGAGAGACAGCCAGCGCGCTGTTATAGCAGGAGTTAGCTGTTTTTTTTCTATGCGATTGACGGGGATGCCGCTGGCGACAAAGCACAACTCTGGTGCGTGATAGGTTTGCCAAGATGTGCTGGCTACTGTCAACATGGAACCGTTTAAGTTGCCGGAGACAAATCTCTTTTTTTCGGTTTGGGTGTCTGGGTAATTGCCGAAGAATTTTTCTTCGCTGGCATTCAGGGGGATTGCTTCGGATAGGATTTGTGTCGGTAGTTGCAAAGGGGCGATCGCCAATTTGTCACTTTCTACATGATATAATTGAGCAATTACTGCCAAAACAGCTACTGCCACAATTAGTCCGGGTTTTGCCAGAGGCTGATTTTTCAGTATTTCTGAATGTTGTTGCGAGTTAAAATCACTTTCTTGGTTTGCCTGAAATTTGGGAACTTGTTGTAGCATCAACCAACTTACAAAACAAGCGCAGACTAAACCCACAATCCCTAGAGGTACGTGGAGCATTTCTGCATAGGTTGGCTGTTGCCAAGCTTGGGCTACCAGCACTAACACGACAACCCGCAAAGCGTTAGCAGACAACAACATTAACAAGTTGGCAGCGCATACTGCTAGCCATTGAAAACTCAATTTTCGGCTTTCTAACCAGGTAGCCATTAGCAGAAATAGCGTGCCGACTAATAGGGTTTTAATGCCGCTGCAAGGCACGTCAACCTGAGCGATACCGTTTTCCAAAATCAGGATATCGTAAGAAGAAATAGCTCCTACGTGCAGGATTGAGAGCAATTGTTCTACTACATGAGCAGTCATTACTCGCGCGGGTAAACCCAATCCGCTATTAAACTGGTTGCTGAAGGGTAAAATACAAGCCAGTAAGCCGGCTATTGGCAAGTTTTTTTGCCAAAAATTCGGCTCCGCAAACAAGCCGCACAGCCCGTAAGTTCCGAGGATAAATAGCAGTACGGTAAGTTGTGGGATATCTATTATGCACCTTGTGCCGATCGACAAAACACCTGCACCCAACATCAACAGCAGCGGATTGCGCCTCAAAACGATATTTGGGGAAAGGGCGCTCCTCTTCGTTGATGAGCCTCCCGTAGAGGCGGGCTTCGCTAACGGGCGATCGCCCGAACTGAGCGATCGCACTACTAATGCTACAATCAAAAAACCAATTGCTATCTTGTACAGTGCCGGTATCTCAACAAACGAGGATAACAGCCACTTAACAGCCGAGATATTGGCCCAAAACCAAGCAAGAGCCAGCAAAAAAGGAGCCAGCCAAACCAAATTAACCGCCTGAGAGGGACTAACAGAATCTGAAATTCCCGAATCGGGAATATTGGTGCGCTGCATAATACCGCTTGACATTCACATTGATGAAATCTTAGCTCAGCAAAATTGGTAATGCCTAGACCTGTAAATTAAGTTTTGTCAAGCTTCTATTTTCTATACATAAATGTTAGCCTTATAATAATTTTATCGGAGGTAAAAATGAGCGAAAAAAGTACAGGATACAAGATTCTTAGCGACAACCGACAAGCGCGCTATCTGTATGAAATTATAGATACATATCAGGTCGGCATCGAGTTGAAAGGAACCGAAGTCAAATCAATTCGAGAAGGAAAAGCAAATTTGCGGGACGGATATGCCTTGGTCAAAAACGGCGAAATATGGCTGATTAACGTTCATATTTCGCCCTGGAGAAGTGCTAGCAACTATTTTAATCACGAGCCTCGCCGCACCCGCAAATTGCTGATGCACAAGCAAGAAATCCGCAAATTGATCGGCAAAGTCGAAGAAAAAGGCTTGACTTTAGTGCCGTTAAAAATGTATTTGAAAGGTGGCTGGGTAAAACTTGATATCGGTTTGGGGAAAGGGAAAAAATTGTACGATAAGCGCGAAGATTTGAAGAAACGGGAAGACAACCGGGATATGCAGCGCGCAATGAAGCAATTTTAGTCAGTAGTTAGTAGTTAGTAGTCAGTAGTCAGTAGTTAGTAGTTAGTAGTCAATAGTCAGTAGTCAGTAGTCAGTCACCTCTCAACTGTCTACTGTCCCCTATCTGCTGTCCAGACTAAGTATTATTACTTATTTTCGTAAGCATCCTGCCCGCTTCCCGCTTCAATCTTCAATCTTTCTGAAAATATCCGGATTGCTTGTGGAGTCCCACGAAAGATTAACCTATGCTCGAATACATCTACGTAATCACAGCATTACGCCAGCATTCGGTTGTGGAATTGCAAACCAGAAATGAGAAATAGGCTCAAGCTTGAGTCATTTCGTAAAATTATGATGCCATGAGGGTGGTAATTAAATCTAGACAAGAAAATATCCCAACTCTCAAGTTAAAAGATGCTAAAAACGACACCGTTAGCTAAAATTTTTAATGTCATGAAAGAGCCAACAAAAAAGCATCATCAGTCCAAATGGGCGGCATTTCTACTGATGTTAGCAGTAGGCTTTGGTGGCTGGCAATTTGGGTTGCCAGAACTCGCCTCACTGTTTAACAATAAAGGCTTGGAAAACTATAAAGCCAATCGATTGGCTGATACTCAAGAAGCCTATGAGTTAGCGCTCTCCGTAGATCCCAAAAGCCGACCAGCTCTTTACAATTTGGGATGGCTTTGTGAAGAGGTGCAAGATTTAGAATGCGCCAGAGGAAAATATCTGCAAGCTGCAAAACTCGGTATGCCTGCTGCTTACAGCAATTTGGCTCGATTATATATAGTAGACAAAAAAAACTATCCTGCTGCCGTTCACTTGCTGTGGCAAGGTTTAAAGTTAGCTGAGGACGATCGAGTAAAATATTCTTTACTCAAAAATTTGGGATGGGCTCGGCTGAAGCAGGGTAGATATTCAGAAGCATTGCAGCATCTGGATGCAGCAATTAAGCTGGATAGCGAAAGACCAGCAACTTACTGCTTAAAAGCGCAAGTCCTCGAAGGGATGAAAAAGACGAAGGAGGCGCTACCACAGTGGAAGATTTGTCTAAAGTATGCGGATTCCCAAGAATTCGATGAGGATATATGGATAGGAATGGCACGTCAACGATTAAAAGAGGAAAAAACAAATAAATGAAACGCACAGTTTTGCTTTCATCAACCATACTGGCAATTATAACGGTACTGGAGCTAAGTCAAGCCTCAAGAGCACTGCCAACTCCTGCGACTGTTAAGCCCACAGTGAATGAATCAGTCGAAACGCCGTTCAACTCGAATCAGTCAACGTGGCGGCGGTGCAGAGATAGAAATGGTGGAAATTATCCGTGTCCTAGGTTCGTCATGCCTCCTACGAGCGAAGAATAAGAGTTATTTTCAAGGAATTTTTTAGAGTGCGCCATCAGCACTTTACATCCACAGGTATGTAGTATGTAGTAGTAGTTATGTAGGTGCGCCATGCGCACCTTATGCCATTTGAGATTTTAGATTAAAGAATTGAGATTAAAGAATTGGAAATGACTGATGACTATCATCGCTTGCAGCTTGCCTAAAGCTGCATTCTTTTTTTGAACTAGCATCCGCAGGCCTGCGGGGAGAAAACCGTTCTATGAAACCTACTCAAACCTACTCATGGCAGATTTAATGTTCACTTCCTGCTTCCACCAAGGGAGTCGGCTCCTACTTGTCCACAGGCGTAACTTCAGACCGAACTGGTCTTACTCATGCTAGATTGACGAGCTAAATTAATCGCAGCATTCAAGTCGCGATTAATTGCTATACCGCAATTTTGACACTCAAAAACTCGCTTTTTCAGTGGCATTGACTGAATATGACCGCAACTTGAACAAGTCTTTGATGACGGATACCATCGATCGACCAATTCAACCGTCGTACCGTACATAGCCGACTTATATTCCAACTCACGCCGAAATTCATAAAAGCCACAATCTGAAATAGCTGCCGCTAATTTATGGTTGGCTATCATCCCACTCACATTCAAATCTTCGATGCAAATGTGGGCATATTTTCGGCTAATTTCTGTGGTAGTTTTCTGCAAAAAATCTCGACGTTGATTGGCAATCTTAGCATGAATTTTGGCAATTCTACGATAATGCTTGTGGGCATTATTGGATGCTTTCACACCCAATCTGCTATTACCCAATTGCTTGTTTCTATTTCTCCACTGTTCTTTGCTCAGCTTGGTTTTCGCTGTTTTGAGCGGACGGGGAGACTCGTAACAATTGCCATCGGAAAGAGTAGCAAAAGTTGACACACCCAAGTCAATGCCTACCGTTTCCACAACGGGGTGAAACAAAGGTGGCATCTTTTCGGCTTTTATAGCAAAGGAAACATACCATTTATCTGCGGTGCGCGAGATGGTAAATGTCTGCGCCATACAAGGACATGGGATGGATTCCTTGAGTCTAAAAGTCCCCAAGGTGGGAATTTTTATTAACTTTTGCGGTTTGAGTAAAACTGCATGATTCCAGTCAGCGGCATCTACTGTAAAAGAGTCGCCATCTTTTTTTTGTTTGAACTTTGGGAACTTTCCTAATCCTTTAAAGCATCGCGATAGTGCTTCACCGAAATGCCGGAATGTGGTTTTATAAACTCTGGAAGACAGAGTGGTAGTCCACTGATATTCTGGTAATTTCTTAACGTGGTTGGTGAAAACTCGTTCAATCGCTGCTACTTTTTTGCTGCTGCTACCCCTGTGCTCTTTAACACCTTGATATAGAGATAAGGCGAAATTGTAGCAAAATCTCGCATAGCCAGAATGCCGCGCCATCAAAGTACGTTCTTGATTATTAAGTTTTAGTTCTAGTTTGATGGCGTACATAAGCAATTAAAATTTTTGAACAATTGCCTTCCGATTCCCAACGTCTCAAGGTTGAGACGCACTCGAATTGTTTCAATTCGGCTGCTGAGCGAAATGGTTAACTTACTCAGGCAGATATAATAGCGCACTTAATAAGCAGCTTTAGGAAGATTTAGGTAAATTTTTGTGAACAGTTCTTACCCCCGCCACCACTTTCACTCTACTCGCCCTCCGTTAAAGCTGAATCTTGTTGCTGCTGCGAGTTGCTGTAAAAACTAGCAATAATCGCCACCATCAACCACCAAAGCATATTAACTTCTGGCCGGTACCAAACGGTATCGACAAAACCGTGAGCCATCATGCCAGTTAAAGTTGCGATCGCCCCAATCAACCAAAACCCCTGATTCGAGTTAAGATTTGGGGATGCTTCCTGCGAGTTAGAGATGTTAAATTGGGCATCGCGCAATCTTTTTATCTGCAACAAACCTTGATTGACGGTGACAGTCATCAGCCACAGGAAACACATTAAACCGATAAAGCCTGTTTCTACGGCAATTTCGAGCAGCACAGAATAAGCGCTCAAAGCAGTGAATTTTGGCTTCATATAAAGCGGATAAACTTTATTAAAAGCAGTATTTCCCGGCCCAATGCCGATAATTGGCCGATCGCGAATCATGTCAATCACCGCCGTCCAAACATTAATCCTAAAATTGTTGCTGCTGTCACCACGACCGATAAACATACTCGAAACTCGATCGCGCAGAGGCTCCACCAAAGCCACTCCCAAAATTAACGCCCCAGCCAAACCTCCTAACCCTAACGGCAGCGCCCAAGTCCGCCAGAACCTAGGCATCAAAGGGCTGTACCAGTACCAAAGCAGCACCAAAAACACCACAAGCAGAGCCACAAAACCGATCCAAGCACCCCGGCTGTCGGTGTAGCGCAAACACGCACAATTCACCACCAGCATCGTCAGCGCTAAAAGTTTGGTTCCCCATCCTTGCCACACAAAAAGTGCGGCGGCGCTCAAGGCAATGGCTGGAAGCAAATAGGAACCCAGCAAGTTTGGATTGCCCAAAAAGCTGTAAACTCGCGTGACATCAGCTTGAGTAGAAGTTGGATCGTTCCAAGTAGCTAATGGTGGCACTTTATCAATCCACTGCCGCACGCCATAGAAACTGACAACTAGAGCGACATTCAAATATACGGCGATTAACCACGATCGCAGTCGGGGATCTCGCAAGATCCGCGCCATCATGGCAAAAAATAGCAAATACAGCGTTAGCTTCGTCCAACCTGTAAAAGCGGCGGCTTTGACCGGCGACATCGCGGTGGCGACGGTAGCAATGCCCCAGTACAAAAGTACCAGTAAGTGAATGGGTGTGAGGGCGATCGCGCGATCGTCCGAAACAGTCAGCAGCACCCAAAATGCAGCACCAGCAGCCATCAACACCCCCACCAGGGCATTGTTCACAAACGGGCCCATACTAAACGTCAAGGCCAGCAAACCAAAACCCAGGGGTTCAGCCCACTGCATCAGCCAGCTACTCTGCCGCCAACTACGCAAAGAGCCGATCGCCAAATTCAATAAATAACTGCCACTTTGCCACTGAGAGAGCGGCAAATTTGCCAGAGTTAACTGTTGCCAAACTGAATTCATTTCACTTTTATATTTGTACTTAGTAATTGGGAAATTGGGAATTGGGAATTGGTAATTGGTAATCGGTAATTGGGAATGGGTAATTGGGCAATTCTCCCCCTCTCCCTTTCTCCTTCTTCCGTCTTCCTTCTTCCTTCTTCCGTCTTCCTTCTTCCTTCTTCCTTCTTCCTTCTTCCTTCACTTTTTACCATTCCAACAACTCCGTAGCATTGGTGCAGGGGAGCCAGAGCACGTAGCGATATCCAGATTCTGGAGTGCCCTGAATCGAGAGTTGGCCGCCCTGAATTTCCACCAACTGGCAGCAAAGCAGCAGCCCCAAGCGTTCCCTGGCGCCGTAACCAGCTAACACAGGTGCGGTATCCGCAGCATCCTGGGCCACCAAAGCCGCCAACTCAGAAAACGCCAGCGTTAATCGCTGGGAACCCTGTGTCTGTTTCGGGAGTTGCGGTTCGAGTCCGAGGGAACTGGTTTCGGAGTTCGATCGCGCACCGCTATCGGCTCCGACCTTCTGCAAGTAGTCGGAGTAGAGTTTAGCATGGGGCAAACTTTCTCCCAACCAAGGATGAAAAACCCAAACTCCGATGTTGATACCGTCTTCTTTCCGAGAAAGGTGGACTCGAATCACGCTGCCTGCCCCAGCAGATTGAATAATGCTAAAAATTAAGTGGTGCAGCATTTGCTGAACTTTATCCTTATCCGCCAACCAGATGCGCGGCCCGGGCCCCATCGACAAGTTAATTTCTTCTTCTCGTCTACTTGCCGCCGGCGAGAGGGTTGTCACCACTTGCTGACACAAAGTTTCTATATCAATTGCGGTTCGCTTCAAGGTGAAAGCGGAATCATCTAGTTCTGCCAGTCCCAAAATTTCTTCAACTAGCGATCGCAAAGACTGGCTGCTGTCTTGGATCACATCAATATATTCTTTTTGCTTGCTGGTTAATGGGCCATAAATTTCTTGGTTCAACACGCTCGTCATGCCGATGACAGAAGTGAGCGGGGTGAGCAATTCCTGGGCTAAATAATTCAGCAATTTTAGCTTGATTGAGTTAGTATACAAATCTATATGTTTGTTATTCATCGGTTATTTTTGTTGGTTCATTGTCGAGCGTTTATTGTTGGAACGAGTCCGGTTAAACCATTCTAATTAAGTTGATCATGAAAAATTAAATCCTCAAACATATAAATTCTTCTATCAACAAGTTTATTGTCAGTGATTAACCGGCACTGGATATTAGTTGCTGTTAATTATACATCTTCTCCAAGTTTATAACAAGTTGTTTGCTTCATGACCAATCAAAAACGGAGCGGGAACAGAAAGGCAAGATATAGCGGTTGACAGTTGACAGTTGACAGTTACATAGTATGAGAATCAAACCGTTTAGGTTACAGGGTTATAGAATCTATTCATGACATTATTTATGTCCTAACCTATGTGGCGGTTGCTATATCATCCTTATTTTTGCTTCTCTCTTCTTGATTCTCTCTTCCTACTTCTCTCTTCGTATTCCTAATTGCAAATTTGGAGTAATTAAGATTTAATCATTCCTTCTAAAGCTGATTGCAAGTCTTGGGTGAGTTCGGCAACTGCTAAACGGCGGCTGGTTTGATATGCCTCCCAGCGATCGCCCACTGATATCGGTTCGCCCACGGTCATTTGCACCTGCTGCTTGCCCAAAGAAGGGCGGCCAAAAGGATTTCCGCCTTTGATGCGAGCCAGTACATCCCACAGCAGCAAAGTTGTTTCTGCCAACCGTTCTGCTGTCAGCTTTTCTTCGACGTACCTGCCCGTGACGGACACGAAACTTTCTACCAGTCTCATATGCCACATCCGCAGACTTGCTTCTTCGGCGAGGCGATCGGCTAATCCTCTTTCTAAGGAAGAAAGTGCTGCAATATCTTTGATATCTTCTCGATAAATATAGTCCCAGCCTGCTTGTTCCAGACGGCGGCAGCGGTCTATTAAACTGCCTTTGGGCTTTAAGTAAAAATATTCTTCTGCTACTTGCAAAGCCACGTCTAACAGTGCTGTCAGTCGAGCTACCATCACTTCATTGCTCGAATCATTGGTCGTTGTGTCTGGTAGGGATAATGATGTTAAAATCGAGGTTGTTGGTTGTATCTTTTTATGATAAAAACGGCTGTAAAAGTCTGACATTACTGTTAATAAGTGGCTGCCAAGTCGAATCAGTCGCAGATATTGAAATTTGTGATTTTGGTCTTCTGGAGCGGAATTTTCCGCCTCTAAATTGGCAACATTGGTGCGATCTAAGGGTGGCAGTCCGCAATCTATTTCTAATTGAGTTAAAAGTTTTTCTAAGGGTTCCCAAGGCGGATTGACATAGCGGTATTGAATGCCGATCGGCACAATTAACACTTTTTCCTCAGTACGTCCGGCTTTCAGCAAATCTTCAACGCACCAGAAACCCATTTGAGCAATTCCCGGTTCCAGGGGGCTAACTATTTCATTATGACCGTTGGTAGCGCCTTCTGGGGCGGCGGCGATCGGGAATTGGCTGTTAGCAAATAAATCGCGGGCCGATCGCAATCCAGCGCGATCGATCTTACCGCGCACAATCGGAGTACCACCGAGGCGAGAATACAGCCAGCCGACGCCAGAACCGGCCCACAGGGGAATTCCGCGATCGTAGATAAAGTGGGAATGTACGGGGAATTGCAGGGGAATGCCTTTGGCGCGCGCCGCCTGGGGAACGAGTTTCCAAACCAGTTGTCCCAAACAGTAGGGATCGTCGCAGTTGGGGTGGCGGAAGGCTAGCAAGAAACGAACTTTCTGATTTTGAAATTGGTGGAATAATTCGGCGAGGGTTTCGACGTTTTCGGCTTGAATGTGGCTGATATTCGTCTTAAATCGCAGCCACCAAGGGAGTATTTGCTGACAACCCTTGACTACTAGGGGGTTGTAGGCTGGGGGTATGAATTCCAGCGGCGGCTGAACTTGGTTAATTGAATTGGGCATTTTGTGATTTTAGATTTTAGATTTTAGTTAAGACGTACGGTTGAAACCGCCTCTACAGAAACAAAACCCGGATGCGCGGGTTGAAGAGTGAGCAGTTTTAACCGAATAGCGTTTAGAGAAGAACAATTAGACTTCCTTTCACAGGTGTGTATCTCCCATAAATTCGTGAGATAAAATTCGTCTGAGATTGCTAACCTAAGCGTATTGGTTTCTAGCTAACTAACCGTAGGGTGCGTCAGGCAGAAAATTCTGAGTCTGCCATCCTTATATTCTCACCTGACGCACCCTACAATAGCTAACTAACCGTAGGGTGCGTCAGGAGGAAAATTCTGAGTCTTTGATCGTTACCTTCTCACCTGACGCACCCTACAATAACTAAAATCTCAAATCCAAAATCCAAAATCTCAAATCCTATTGTGCCGCTTCCAGAATCACTTCTTGGAAGTTAATCACATCCGATCGCGGATCGCAATGTGTGACTTTGACTTCTAGCCGATCGCCAATTTCGACCGATCGACCAAATCGCATCGCCAACTCCAAACCCAACTCTTCCAACAAAATCAAAGCGAGATTACTATCTT
This sequence comes from Lyngbya sp. CCAP 1446/10, assembly GCF_026130175.1. Taxonomy (GTDB): domain Bacteria; phylum Cyanobacteriota; class Cyanobacteriia; order Cyanobacteriales; family Microcoleaceae; genus Microcoleus. The sequence continues at coordinate 15,138 of NZ_JAIGNI010000069.1, forward strand.
CCCTCAGCCAACGTAGCATCAAAGCTTCCCAAACTTCATCAGGATTGCGCCGCAAATATTCCAATCCCCAATAGCGGTTAGTTTGGCGTTCCACGGTAGAGGCTTCTCTAACTGCGGTACCGAGACACATCACAATATCCTGTATTTCTTGGGCCGAAAAAGGCAGGGGCTCATCCCGCAGATGGGCTTTAATTTGGAAGTGAGTCAACAAGTCGGTATAACGGCGGATGGGAGATGTAACTTGAGTGTAGGATTCCAAACCCAAGCCTGCGTGCCGTCCTGGGGTCAGACCCATTTCGCTGCGGGGCATACAGCGGCGCACGGCGCAAGCACGGGCTGGGCCTGCGGGTACGGCTAGCAGTTCTTCCTCTGGGGGGAGTTCTGGCTGCGCCTGATAGCGGTAGGGAATTGGTAGGCTGTGTGTTTGACCGTAGCGGGCGGCTAATTCGCCAGCTAAAATCATCATTTCGGCTACTAGCAGTCTGGCTGTGGAGTCGTCGATGACGTGGATTTTGATCTCGTCGCCGTTGACTTTGATCACCGATTCGGGCATGAAAATGCTGATTGCGCCTTGGGCTTCCCGCCATTTTTGGCGCAGTTTCGCCAAAGTGGCGATCGCGCTTATTTCCGGTTCTGCTTCGATTCCCAACTCCAGCATTTCGTCTACATCATCGTAGGTTAAGCGGTAGGTAGGTTTGATCTTGCTGATGTGGATGCTGTAATCATCTTGGGCGGCGCCTGTTTCGTCTAAGGTGACGCTAAAGCTGAGGGCGCTACACTCTTTACCTTGAATTAAACTCATCGGCCCGGTTGCCAAAGCTGGAGGAAACATCGGGATCATGCCCGTGGGCAGATAAACCGTAGTGGTGCGCTTTCTGGCTTCGAGGTCGAGTTCGTCTCCGGGGGTAAGCAAGCGGGTGGGATCTGCGATGTGTATCCACAGGCGCTGCTGGCCGTTTTCGAGGAATTCTAAGCTGAGCCCGTCGTCGATTTCGGTGGTGCTTTCGTCGTCGATCGTGTAAACCTTGAGGTGAGTTAAATCGAGACGATCTGCATCGGAGTCGGTTGAGGGTTCTTTTAGGCAGCTTTGCGCCACTTCTAATACCTTTGCCGATAGTTGTAGAGGAATTTGGCTGCGCCGCAAAAACAGGTTTTCGTGGGGACTCCACAGGCCGAGATCGACTAAAAGCCCAAATGCTGCTTCGGGGTTTTCGGGACGTTGTAAGCTGGCTAAAGTTTCTAATGCCGGCGTGCGATGGGTTGCTTCTTCTCCGAGGGTGGCAAACCGTTCTAGGGCATCGAGGCGAGTTCGATCGCTAGGAAGCCAATCTACATTATTTTCCCCAGCCAGTCGCTGTTTGACTCGATCCCAAAATCCTTGGGATTCTTGGTGTCGCTGCTGTTCTACTTCTTGCTGGTGTTTGATTTCGGCTACTTGGGCGGCCGATCGCGGTTCGTAGCGATCGCCCTTTTGTTTGAAATACAGTTTATCAGTTGACAGCAAACAATAAGCTGCATAACATTGCGCCGGAGTGCGATCGGAAAATAGTAAGATTGCCAGGGATTCGGGGTCTGTATTTTCTCCGTCATCCACTAGCAGTTCCCAAGCCACTTCTAGACTCGATGGATCTGAGTAACCTTCTACTTCTTTAATAAATTTGGAAATGTCGGAGGGTTTGTAAGTTTCTCCGACTGTTTCGTAGCTGATTTGTTTGGGCGGTATGCTGTGCGGTTGACCGTTTTCGTCTACGACAACCCAGTTTTTCTTGCCGTCGGGGCGATCGGCAACTGCCAGACGACGGTCGCCGTGCACTCTAAATTCTACTAACGTTCCCTTCTCCACTTGGCAGCTTTATTATTTTATATTTGATATTTTTACTATTACCATTTATCTGGTTACGATCTGGGATTTTAGATTTTGGATGTTGACAACTTTTACATCAATTGTTAAAAATAACATCTAAAAAGTTATGCTTTTCATCCTTTAATCTTTAACTTTTGAGATTTTGACTAAGACTTACGCAGCAGCGACTCAATACAAAATATTGCGATCGATTAGCGACCATCGCTGGCGACAAAAAGACGTTGTTTTCGCGTAAGTCTTATTTCCAGTCCAAAATCTAAAATCTAAAATCCAAAATCCAGTTAACCTTCTTGGTTTACGAAGGGCATCAAAGCTACAATTCTTGCTCTTTTGATGCTACGAGTCAGGTCGCGTTGCTGTCTTGCCGTCAAACCGGTAATCCGGCGGGGCAAAATTTTACCGCGTTCTGTGACGTATTTTTTGAGCAAATCGACATCTTTGTAGTCGATCGGGTCTCCTGGTTTGATTGGCGAAACGCGCCGGCGAAAGTAAGTCATGGTTTGTTCTTTGTTGACTGTTGACTACTGTTAACTGTTAGTTCCTAGTTATTAGCCGTTAGTTGCTAGCCGTCAGGAAAGCATTTGTTAGTTATCTGCTGTTCGCGGGTCAATATCAATTGCCAACTACTGATGACTGATGACTAATGACTAATGACTAATGACTATTTGATCTCTTTGTGGCCAGTGTGCTTGTTGCAATGGGGGCAGAACTTTTTGAGTTCCAGCCGCGCCGTCGTGTTGCGACGGTTCTTGGTGGTGGTGTACCGAGACACGCCTTTGGAGCGTTTGCTCGCGTTGGTTCGGCACTCAGTACACTCTAGGGTAATTATGATGCGGACGCCTTTAGCCATAATTCTAAATAAATTTCGACTAATTTAAACACAATTTATTATCTTCTCACATTGCTCTGCACTTGGTCAAGCAATCTTCTAACTTTGATGTCGAGGGAGTAGCCGCGCTTGGTTCCGATGACCATCGTCCCGCTGAGTCGATCGTGAAAAGCTTGGGGAAACCGGGCGGTGTCGATGAAAGCAGTGCTACAGTCGATCGCCAGCGGCAGTATCAGCAGCAAGACGGCGGCGTTGGTAGATGTGAGTCCGCCTACACCCGCAAAGGCTAGGGCGGCGCAAATGCCCAGCAATCCCTCGCGCTTGCAAAGTTCCTGCACTCCGGGAATCCGTTGGAATCTAACATCGGCAATTTTCATGTCCAACGCCCAGCGCCCGATACTTTGACCGTGGTTTTTCCTGACGATGGGTACGCGCAGGATCATCCACAGTAGGACAAAAAAGATGGTTTGGGCGATCGGATTAGTGCCGAGAAGCAAGCTGGGCAACCCAACTGCGATCGCGTCGATGCAGAAAGCAGCAGCGCGACGGCCGATCGATACTTTCGGAAGCAGGGGAACTAAGTCGGAACTCATGGGCAAAAAAAAAGAATTACTTTGAAATGCGTAAGTCCTGTTTCTATCGTAATCGAAATCAAGGGGCTTGGAGCCGTAGGGCATAGGGTCAAGGCGCAGCTACATATTAATAAACCTCATCATGGCTTCCAATATCAACCAATAGAATCACCATTTCTAACAATTCCTCATCTTCAGAGAAATTAAAAATTATTCTGCAATCATATGCAACAGAACAAGACCATAATCCGGCTAACTCCCCTCCTAACTTGTGAGACTTCAAAGATGGCGTAAATGGATCATCTGCCAATAGCCTTAACACCTTAGCAATTTGATCCTTTAATTGTGGATTTTTCTTTGTAATCTTCCTAAAAGACCGATTAAATCCACTACTCCAGACAACTTCCATCATCATCTCCTAGTAAATCTGCGATCAAATCATCAACGCTTCCCCTCTTTGCTGTCCCATTCTTAAAAGCTTCCATCACTTCCTTAGCATTCGCCAAAATTTCATCCCGCCGATTCTCGACCCGTCGCTTGCGGATCAACTCAAACAACTGATCCTGATCTTCTATTGATAAACTCTCGACCTGAGCGATAATTTCTTGTAAAGTCATCATACAGCCTCCTTTAAAGTAAAATCAACGAAATATTTCGCCTCCGCCAAAACCCGATCCTTAATCAAATGGCTTAATCCTTGTTCCGTCACAATATCTATCTTATAAGCTAACATATCTTGCAAATCCATCAAGAGCATCGCCTGGGAACCAAGGCGAAATTTTCTGTAAATCATAATCCACCAAAAGGTCAATATCACTACTCTCATCGACAACACCCCGCGCCACCGAACCAAACACCCGTACATTAAACGCCCCATGTCGCAGCGCCACCGCCAGAATATCCTCGCCCTTGGATTGTAATAACTGTTGTAGTTTCATCATACAATTTCCTCAAGCATCAATTTAATACAAACTGCGTAATGTCTCCAAATGTACGCGCGGCGAAGCTATCCCGTAGGGAATCGCCCCGTCCCCAATCCCCCCTGAAGCAAGTTTTAATCAGACTTGCTCTCGCCGTAATTGCGGTTGTTATCATCTTCAACATTCCTCACTCCTTAATTCCCATGTTTAAAGAACCCATATCCGAAGCATCGCCGCCGCCAGAAATCCAGAACGTGCTCGCCGGCAAGCGCAAAATTGTGACTGTGGGCGACAGCATCACCGAAGCCGGGAAATACCCCGGAGGTTACGTTTGGCTGCTGCAACGCTATCTGAATGCCCTGTATCCCGATCGCGAAATCGAGATCGTCAACGCTGGCATCTCCGGTAACAAGGCGACTGATATGCAAGCGCGTTTTCAGAAAGATGCGATCGACAAAAAGCCAGATTTAGTCATGATTAACGCCGGAGTCAACGACGTTTGGCACGCTTTCTTCGACTTCCAAAAGCTTCAGTTTCATCCGCAAGGCAACTTAGCCACCGGAGTATCGCTGGCAGAATACATAGACAAAATAACCCAAATGGTGCAGGCAGCAAAAGCCGCCGGAATTCGAGTCGTCCTGCTTTCTCCTACTCCCATCCGCGAAATTCTAGACGGCCCAGAAAATCGCAGGTTGCAAGAATATGTTGCGGCGATGCGAGAAATTGCCAAGCAAAACCAGTGTTTATTTATCGATTTGAATGCACCTTTTCGGGAAGTGATCGGCACCTATCAAAAACACGCCGGCAAAACTTTAAATTTGTTAGCAGCCGATGGAGTTCACCCCAATCCATCGGGATATCGAATTATTGCTTTTACTATCTTGCGCGGTTTGGGTGTCCCCGCTAAGGATATTGAAAATTTGCAGGTGAAAAATTGATCGGAAGGAAGAAGGAAGAAGGAAGAAGGAAGAAGGGAGAAGAAATTGGAAAAAAGTAGCTGTAGGGTGTGTCGCCCTTGACAATCGCTAAATTTGACAGACAATCTCACAGCGACGCACCTGACAAACTCTCGGCCGTGGAAACAAGCCAAATTGGTTTTTCGGATCAAGACTTTTTAGAAATGGTCTTAGCTGAAAACCCTTATTTTTCGGGCGGGCTAGAAGCCCACCCCACAAGATTCATCCCAAAATTATGCAATGCCAATTTTTCCAGTTTCTCCAATCTCTCAATCTCGCAATCTATCATTTGCTTAATCATCAATCGGCGGATGATAGCGCTTCAACCAACAGCTACCGATAATCACCAACGCCACCACAACAATAATCTCAGTCCAAAAAAACGAAAGGAAATCGCTAGCAGTTCCCACAGGTGGTACTCCCGGTTGAGAGTTGCGAATGGCAGGAAAAGCAAACAACATCACACCAGTCCAACTCAGCATTCCCACTTCCGGTAACTTGCCAGATTTCATCACCTTTAATGCTAGCAGCAGCGCCATACTTGACAGCACCCACATGATCACAATAATCACTAAAGCAAAGAATTTCACCGGAATCGATCGAGTTGCAGCAACATCAATATAAATAAAGATAGACGAATTCTCTTCCATCGGCTTATAACTGATGTCAAAACCGGGAACATCGGCATTAAACTTAAATTCCAGCGGCACGGGATTCAGTTCAAAGGGAGCAAATTTTTTGCCGATCGAAGCCAGCGGATCGATTGAAATAGCCACTTTAGCAATGTGCGTATCAAACGGATAATTATTAATTTTTCCCTTGACTAAGTTAAACTTTAATGCAGGGACAATCATCGGTTTGCCTTCTTTAAAGGTAATTTCCGAATCCACTACATTTGCGCCATTAACTGTCATTAACAAGTCTTGAGCGGGGTAAGTCGGCCCTTTTTTATAGATACCTTTTAGTTCAAACTGTAAACGGGTTTCTAATTCGTTTTTAATCGGGTCTACCCCAATTACCGTCATTTTTACCTCAACCAAGCCTTTGGAGGATACAGTGCTTTTTGGAGCTGGTTTGTAAGGTTCTTGGGCATTAGCATTGTGAGAGTAAATAGATAAGATAATTGCCAAGCTTACGGCGATGCTGCAAATTAAAATAAGTATTTTTTTGAGATTTAATTTGTTGACAGTTTGCATTTTATATAATATATTTTACATCTTGAATAGTTCAGGAATTACGAACAGGGACTAAAGAAACCGGGTTTTTTACCAGAACTTCGGGTAGTAAGCAAGTATTTTCGTAAAAAACCCGATTTCTGGGCACCGTGTAAGAGGCGGACTTTGTTTGTCTATTCGCGATTTTAATTGCCGACTATTACGAACTACGAATCCATAGGAAGCAGTACATTTGGTGTAAAACTTCCGTGCAAACCGTAGGGAATGTGCTGTTTTAAATGCAGGCGCGCTACTGGGCCTTTGGTGATGTCGCTAGCATCTAAAATCGCTAAGGTCGATCGATGATTAGCCGCATCATACATCAAAACTAGCAGCCAGCCGTCATCCTCCGCCATAGCATCGGGACGGGGAACAAAGACAGGTTCCCCCGCAAAACCGCGCGGCGCAGCACTCCAAATTTGCTGCTCTCCTGTCTGGAAATCCATTTTAAGAATAGCTTGCAAAGGAGCATTTCCCGTCGGAGCATCCGCAGCGCCGATATAAAGATATCGATAAGGCTGTCCGACGTTGTTGGGATGCAATGTCGGAAACTCGCAGCACCGAGTTTCAATTACTTGATGGTTGACAGTTTTTTCGTTCAAATTTAACTTAAATCGCCACAATTCCCCCGCTGGAATGGTGTCAAAATCAAGCTCGCGAAAATCGCCGCCCGCCTCTACAGTTGGGAATGAATCGTAACAAACTGAGTCAACAAAAACTTCGCCGTTTTCTTCCCAGGCGTTGCAGTGGTGGAAGACAAAACAAGGTTCGGTTTCTAATATCTTCACCTCGTCAGTGCCGTTGCGGGGAATTAAAATTGCTTGGGTTGGCTTGTTTGGGGAAAATTGAATGCACTGGGCCGCACTCCGAAATCCTAACAAGAATGGTAGGGGATTGAAGCTGACGGGATTTTGGAAAAATATGCAGTAATTCGGGGTAATTACCATGTCATGCAGGAAGGCAAAACCCGGTATTGCGTGGGCGTGTTTCTGCAATAATTTGCCGCTTGCATCGAGTTCGTAAATGGTAATTGTACTTGATAAACCGGGCTTGACGGAAAAGTTGACTAATCTGTCTCCGGCTCCATTTTTGCCTTTTTCAATTCTGGGGTGGGCTGCGAAGGCTTCACCGGGTTCTAAGATGCCGTCTAGGGTGTCTAATCCGAGTGTTTCTAGGCTGCGGGGGTCGAGTCTGTAGGGCTGTGCTGCTTCCCAGAGTGCTAGCAGTTTGTCGCCCCAATATATGATGTTGGTGTTGGCTATGTTTTTGATTTTGACGTCAAAGATGTTGGCTGGCCAGCCTCCGCGTTTCTGTGTGCCGAAAACGCCTCGGTGCAGGATTTTTCCGGCTTTTTGTTCGGCGAGGTAGCCTTCTGTGTGCACGAATCTGTTGCGGAAATGGGCGCGTTTTTCGGAAATTGCGATCGCACAAACCATCCCGTCGCCGTCGAAGGGGTGATGGATGCGCTGGCCGTTGACATCTAGCAATCCGGGCCCGTTGCGAAAGAATGTGCCTTGTAAGCCTTCTGGGATTTCGCCTTCGATGTCGTCAATCCAGTAGTCGGATTCGTTGGGTTGGGATTCGTAGCCGCGCTGCCAGTCTGTGCGATCGTATGATGGTTTTTGGGCTGCTGTTTGGGGTTGGGAAGTTTGTAAGTTTTGCATTGGTGGAATAAGTTTTTATTGATTTAACCGCAGAGGGCGCAGAGAGAAAGTAAGAAAGTAAGAAAGTAAGAAAAAAGGAGATGAAAGGAGATTAAATCAAACTAGAAAGATATTAGCAGTCAATTTTCCTTCTTCTTTCTTCCTTCTTCCTTTATTTGTGTTAGTCGGATCGGCGTTTTTCTGACCTGACTGTGGGTACTAAGTCGGGAAAGTATTCGGGTATGAAGTTCTGTCCGCCTTGTTTGGCACCTCCTAGTTCTGGTTGTAATAGGGGGAGTGATTCTTGATTGTTTTGGTCGCTGCTTTCTGCATTTTCTGCGGGAAGCCAATTTAGGAATGGCAGGGGTAGCAGTGTGGAGAGGTTGGTGATGACTATTAGCAGCCAGAGGTTGTCGAAATTGCGATCGGTAATTCCGAGTAAGTGGGTCAAAAGTGCACCGCCTTCGTGGGAAATAAGTCCGGCTAAGTTGGTGACTGACATTAACACGGCAAATAATGTGGCTTCGACACCGGGAGGACACAATCGCGCTGAGAGTACCAGCACTGGCATATAGGCAATTTGTCCGATTACTGTCAGGATCAGGCTGTCTCCGATGCTGAACCACTGGTCGTCTATTCCTAATGCTCGGTTGGCATGAGTTACTAATAATAATGTAGTCATTCCCAAGGCTGTTGCAATTACTGTTGACCAGCCGAAAATTACTCTAAATGGAATTGCTTTTAGGTATCGCTGAAACAGCCAAATGCCGAGGAGGGAGGCAATGCTGGTGACGAGGCGCACTCGACCGAGAAATTCTGGTTGAAAGCCTAGTTCGTTGGTGGTGAAGAAGAAGAAGGCTGAGTCGGAGCTTGGGGTGGCTTGCCACAGGAAGAGAAAGGCGGTGGGCAACCAAATTGTTTTTTGGGTAACAGCTTGCCGCAGTTGTTTGAATTGTTTTTTTACTGTGTCAAAGTCGGTTTTTTTGTTTACTTTTTCTTCGTGAATTAACCAGGCTGTTGCTGATACGATTAGGGGGAATGATGCGGTAATTAAAAAAATGGTGTTGGTGCCCAAGTGTTGCATCAGGTAGCCGCTGAGGTAGGCGGTGATTAGTCCGCCGAGGGCTGATGCGCCCCAGGATAAGGATTGCAGGGAACCTGCGTCGGTGACGGATTCTTTTCTAGCTCTTTCGACTATGAGGGAGTCGGCGATGACGTCGCTGACGGCGAGGGAGAGGGAACTCAGGGCGATCGCCCCTGTGGCGGCCAGTGGCGTGTGTACAATTGTTGCAAGGCTCACCCATGCTGACGTGCCCAAGAGCCCGGAGAGGACGATGTAAGGTCGTCTGCGGTAGCCGAATATGGGCAAACCGTCCGACATGAAGCCGAACAAGGGTTTGATAATCCAAGGTAGGGCGACAACACCCATCATTGCTGATACTTCGGCCGGAGTCATGCCAAGATCGTCTTTCAGGAAGAAGCTGACGGCTAAGCGAGCTAGTCCGAGAATGCCTTGGACGAAGTAAATCAGTAAGATGGCTATGAGTTCGGGGGTTGGCTCATTCCCAAAGAATACTTTTTCTTTTAAAGATTCTTTGAGTTTGCTGGCGCCAGAGGGTGAAAGAAGCATTTTTGCAATATTTCTTAATGAATCTAAATATTATATAACACATTCTTAATGGGTTGCGGAAACTGTCGGAGGTGGGATATTAAGCTGACGGGCGACTGCCAGCGGGTATAAAATTGTGATGAGCCTGGATTTAAGGATTTTTTGCGATCGATGAAAGCAGAAATTAGCATTGTGTCTCTGGAGGTGGTTTTGGTTTGAGGATTGGGGGTTAATCTAGGCTTATGGCTCAGGGATTTCGATCGGTTTCTGTAGATGGCGTTGATGCGCCTGCTGATTTGTTTGAAAGAAATAAACACAATATTTCTCAGTGGCCGGTGGTGACTACTTTTCGTCTGGGAGAACGCTTGCAAGCGGTGACTGGAAATAATGCTAATCAAATTATGATTGCTGACTCTCAGGGTAAACCTTGGTTGCCGATTTCAACGGATAAGGGTAATTGTTTTGTGCGGGATAACAGCCGTTTTATTAAGCCGATTAGGGAAAATCCTACTAATTTTAAACCTTTGAAATAAGGAACACTCACAATCACAGACGGGACGCCTGTCCCACTAAGAACGAACCATAAAAAAGGAGAACTTATTCAATGAAAATAAAGAGTTTAGATCATGTGACTATCTTGGTGAAAGGCAACAATGCTTTCGCGATCGACCTTTATAACAAACTGCGCCACGAAGAAGGAAACCTTTTCTTCTCTCCCTACAGCATCTCAACAGCGCTGGCGATGACTTATGCGGGTGCTAGAAGCGAGACAGCTTCGGAGATGGACAATGTTTTGCACTTGCAGCTAAAACAAAAGCACCTGCACCCAGCCTTTGCTGCACTGATAGCTGACCTCAATATGGGTCAAAATTCCGGCTATCAACTGAACACTGCTAATCGACTTTGGGGACAGCAGGGGTTTCATTTCCTTGATGTGTTTCTTCAAACTACCCAAGAATACTACAACGCTGCACTAGCATTTGTGGACTTTATGGGAGCTACTGAGGAGACTCGTTGGACGATTAACACTTGGGTGGCGCAACAAACTCAGGAGAAGATTCAAAACCTAATTTGTGCAGGGATTTTAACCAAAGATACACGATTGGTTTTGACTAATGCTATCTATTTCAAAGGCAACTGGGCAAGTCAGTTCGAGCCAATTTCCACAAAGGAAGAACCCTTTACAATTGCACCATATCGGCAGGTTAATGTGCTAATGATGTACCAGAAAGGAGCGTTCCGCTACGCTTCCCTAAAAGACCTAGAAGTGCTGGAACTTCCTTATGTGGGCGATCGGCTATCTATGGTGATTCTCTTGCCAAGGAAGCTGGATGGGTTGGCTCAGTTGGAGCAGCAATTGACAATCGAAAACTTGAAGAAATGGCTATCTTCACTCTCCCTAATGAGCGAGTTATTAGTTTGGTTGCCTAAATTTAAGCTGACTTCAGAGTTTGAACTCAACCAAGCACTTTCAGAGATGGGGATGCCGCTTGCTTTTGATAGGGAAAAGGCTGACTTTACTGGCATGACAACTGCGGAAACTGACTTATCTAACCTAAGTAATGAGCAAGGGCTGTATATCTCAGCGGTAATTCACAAAGCTTTCGTCGATGTGAATGAGGAGGGGACTGAGGCGGCGGCGGCTACAGCGGTTGTGATGCAGGATAGGAGCCTTTCACCAATGTTTAGAGCCGATCGCCCTTTTATGTTTCTGATTCGGGACACTCAATCGGATAGTATCTTATTTCTGGGTCGTATGGTTGATCCACTGGCTGATTAGAATTTAAAACGAAGGAACCGCGAAGACGCAAAGGACGCGAAGCAAGAAAAGAGAGAGATGTCACAACTGCTAGAAGGAGTATTTTATGATTGTCAATCCTGAAAATGTGCCGGATATTACAGGCTCGAATTATCCCCTGAAATTTCAATCTGCGGTGGTGGGAAGGGTGAAAAAACGCTTGGGCGATGCTGCGGGTTTGCAGAATTTTGGGGTGAATTTGGTGCGGCTGGCGCCGGGAAGTTGTTCTGCTCTGAGACATTGGCACAGCCGTCAAGATGAGTTAGTCTATGTTTTGGAAGGGGAGATTACTCTGATTTCTAATGCGGGTGAGGAAGTGCTGCAACCGGGTATGGCGGCGGGTTTTCGGGCTGGTGATGCTGATGGGCATCATTTGGTTAACCGCACGAATGCTGTTGTTGTTTATCTGGAAGTTGGCGATCGCACTCCGGGAGATTCAGCAAATTATCCCGATGATGATTTAATTGCGAAAGCTGACGGTAATAGCTGGATTTTTACTCGCAAAAATGGCGAGATTTATGAGGGTTAAAAAATTATGAGTCAAGTCAATCTTTGGGGCTCGGCAGAACACGCTTTGTGGTATCTGGCTAAGGCTGATGGTATTCCTCACCGCACTGAGGGTGAGGCGGTTTTGTTGGAGGAGGTGCCGAAAACTGTGCGCCGTATTCTGGATGTAGGTACGGGTGATGGACGGTTGTTGGGTTTGCTTAAGTGCGATCGCCCGAATGTTGAGTGTGTGGCGATCGACTTTTCGCCGACAATGCTGGAAAAAGCCAGAATTCGCTTTGCTGATGATAAGAATGTCACGGTAATCGAGCACAATTTTGACGAACCGCTGCCGGATTTGGGCAAGTTTGATGCGATCGTTTCTAGTTTTGCTATCCATCACGTAAAGGACGATCGCAAATTTGACCTTTACACCGAGATTTTCGAGCTTTTGGAACCCGGAGGCATTTTTGGCAATTTGGAGCACGTAGCATCCCCAACAAAGGCTTTACACGAGAAATTTCGAGAGGCGCTCGGTATTAGCGATTCGCCCGACGATCCGTCTAATAAATTGCTCGATGTGGAAACGCAATTGCGCTGGTTTAGAGAAATTGGTTTTACAGATGTAGATTGTTATTGGAAGTGGCGCGAACTCGCTTTATTAGTTGGGGTGAAACCAACCGCATCGCCATCAGATTAGGAGCGCAAATTAAATAACTTACAATTTTAATTGTGATTGTGGGATGGGCGTCCCGCCCGCTCTTTCCAAAGTTATTAGCCGTGGTGCAATATCTCAAATCGTTGGGACTTTAGTCTTCTGAATCTGTGGACTAAATTCCGAACGATCAAACCTTGTTTATCGCTTGAAGTCGAGACTTGCCGTGTCTGATAACGAACCTGCACCGCATTTGCACCTCCTTTCTAGCTTTGAATTGGGATGGGATGGTTTGATGAATCTCATTTACGAGCTAGAACCTGCTGACGAAATACCGGAAACTGATTTAGAACACCACTTTATTATCATAGCTAAAAATGATTTTCGGGCGAGTTTTATGTTTAATGGAAGTTGGCAAGAGGTAGATTATGCCAGCGGCGATATTGCAATTATTCCTGCTATGGTAATTTGAGCTTGGAAAAACTGAGTAGTGCGGTGCAGATTAGTTCGCATTATTTTGTGAGTTTGTTCAAGCAATCTACAGGAGTACACCCCATCAGTATGTGATGAAATGTCGCATCGAGAGAGCAAAGCAGTTGCTTCGGCGGCGGGAGTTGACTCTTGTGGAAATTTGCTGACGGGGTGACAGGTTGCCTGAAAATCAGACAGTCAGGCAATCCTAGACAAATTGCCTAGAAAAAGATAGAGTAAGAAAGCTTCTTACCCAAAAACAATTAAATGATACCAGAATTATATCATGCCCATTTGTCAGAAAAGCTGACACCTTCTAATTACTTATTGACAATTTTATTGATTCAAGTAGTGCAATCGATTAAAGAAGTTACATTGGAAAGCATAGCAACAAAACTAGGGATGCCCATTAAATTTGAAAGTAGAAGAAAAAAGATTCAGAGATTTTTATCGGAGGATGAATGGAGTCTAGATAATATTTGGTTGCCACTGATTGGTTGGATCAAAGGTAATGTCAAACAAAATAAGGTTGTATATTTAGCAATAGACAAAAACGAAATGGCAATCAAATAATATTTTGATGGTCAGCATGATTTGGCGAAAAAGAGCTATTCCTATCTATTGGAAAGTTCTTGACAAACAAGGGAACAGCACATTAGAGAATCAACAATTAGTATTAACGCCAGTATTCGCCGGCTTATCAGATTATAAATTGCTCGTGTTAGGAGATCGTGAATTTTGTAGTGTTACCCTGGCAAACTGGCTGAGGGAGAAGAAAGTAGATTTCTGTTTGCGACTAAAAAAAATGTTTGTATCAAGACGGAATTAGAGTTATGGACCAATACGGTTTACTTAAGGCTTGGGAGGATTTAAAATTACAAAAACAGGAGGATTCATTTTTATGCCAGTACCTCTGTGTTTAACTTTTTTAGATTTAAATTTTGAAACGGGTTTTTTGATAACTCT
>NZ_JAIGNI010000006.1 GCF_026130175.1 Lyngbya sp. CCAP 1446/10
TCGCAAAACTCTTTGTTATTCTAAATGTGAGGAAATGCTGAAGCATTCTATTAAGTTATTAATACATTACTTGAAATTTGACGATATTCCCATTCCTGGGGCATCCATACCTTGATTCAGCAACGCCATATCTTTGTCACCAGCCCAGAAATTGTATATGAAATTGCGATCGCACTTATAAATTGAACTAATCAAAGACCATGCTATAGCCAGTGATTGGGATACGTCCTTTCGTCCGCTAAATTATTAAATATCACGGCGCACAAGACCAAGATCATCGATCCCTCAAAAGCAGGTGTTAGCAAAAATTGCCAGTCTGGTTTGGTCATCATGACGACTAACGCAACTGCTCCCGAAGGCGGATGTAGAGTTTTGGTCATCTGCATAACTCCGATCGCACTAGAAACCGCTATCCCCATCGCAACAGGAGAAGAACCGAAAAAATGCAGAATTATTAAACTTACTAGAGCAGCTAAGAAATTTCCCCCAATGACATTCCGGGGTTGAGCCAAGGGGCTGTCAGGGACACCAAATATTAGAACACTTGTAGCGCCAAACGGAGCCATTAGTAAAGGAGAATTAGTTTTTACAGAAAGATAGGACGTTGCGGTAATTGCCAAAAAACTGCCAATCCAACTCCAAACAATATGTCGGTGATGAGGTCTTTCTATTGGGCAAGTCAATGCACACGATTGCCACCTACCAAGAATTTTAAACCAATATCTTTCCCATTTCAGCAGAATTTTTTTAGGGTCAACCATAAAAGTTATTTGATAACCGGGCGTTTTAAATTGTTTGATCCAGCCTCTACTAAAGTTAAGATACCATAACAATTCGTAAAAAAGTAGTTAAAAATACAGATTTTTTGCTTTTATGCCAGTATTGATCACAACTCGGTTGGAACGGACTAGCAAGTTTTGTCGGTTTTGCCACAGACGTTACCGGCCGCCACACAACTTCACCGGTAGCCCTCCGAGTTATCGGGGTAAAACGAGAGGTTATTGGTAAGGTGCGAACCGAGTCAGCATGAATTGACCGATCGCACCCACGCTTTCGAGCGGCCTCTGGTTTAGCGGTGCGATCGCCCTTTTCCGGTCATTCCCGATAAGTTAAGACACTGGCTGCATTTGTCAATCAGTAATAATACTCAAAAAAACTGGCGATCGACAAATCAAGTGTCAATAATCCCCGCACATAAGGGGGCGGGGTGTATATCAAACCTTGATTCAGCAACGACACATATTGTGCTCAGTAAATACAGTGCAAAGCATTTAGCTAAACAGACGGGAATCCCCACACTAATCGAAGCGATATAGTGTGGGATGAAAGGCGCGGTGAGACTCCTGATTCCACCCGCTCACAACCTTATACGATGCAAGCGTTGAGCAGTGAGCGGGTGGATGACGAGACGAACAAATTATTTCATTCAACTTTTCTTAATATATTTTAACCATTTATGTTGCCATTGGAGATTTGGCGATAAAAGTTAATACTTGACAATAGAAGTCTCTCTGAGTGTGCAAACAAATATTTATTTACGTACTTGACACGAAGTAACGCATTCAAGTATATTAACAGTAATTGATAAATCGCGACTGAAATTACACATTCACCGCTTAATGAGAACTTCTTACCAGTATCGATTACGTCCAACAAAATTACAAGTCATTAAGATTGACAGATGGCTGTCAATGTTATGTGCACAGTACAACTATTTGTTGGCAGATCGATTCAACTGGTACGAGCAAAACCGTTCATCCATTAATGCGTGTCTGCTAGGCAAGCTACTTACCTGAACTGCGAGATAATCCCGATTATTACAGTCAAAAAAAGACGTTACCTCAACTCAAGAAAACTCACCCTTGGTATGCCGAGATTTACTCTCAAGTCCTCCAAGACGTAGTTAAACGAGTTAAGGTAACGTTTGATCGCTTCCTCAAAAGTGATACCAATGGAAAACGCAGCGGTAGACCAAGATTTAAACAACGCAGCCGTTACCGCACGTTCACCTATCCTCAAATTAAAGACGGCTGCTTGCAAAACAACTTAATTAACTTGCCGATGTTCGGAAAAGTTAAAGTTGTTTTGCACCGTTCAATACCTGATGGATTCACAGTCAAAACCGTCTCTATTACCAAAAAAGCTGATGGGTACTATGTCACTCTCAGTTTGGAAGATTCAACAGTTCCTGAGATTAAACCAAATTTCAATCCTCAAAAGATTATTGGAATCGACATGGGGCTGAAGGATTTCTTAACAACATCAGAAAACGAGACTGTGGCAATTCCCCAACATTACCGCAAAGCTCAAAAACGCCTGCGAACTATTCAAAAGCGAGTCTCGCGTCGAAAAAAAGGCAGCAACCGCAGGCAAAAAGCAGTCAAACAACTGGGGAAATGTCACAAGAAAGTAGCGGATAAGCGTAAAGATTTTCATTTCAAGACTGCCAATAATTTATTGAAAGAATACGACGTTGTTGCAGTTGAAGACTTGAATGTCAAAGGACTTGCTCGTACAAAACTAGCTAAATCTGTGTGGGACGCTGGGTGGTCAAGCTTTCTGTCGATTCTCACAAACAAAGCCGTAAATGCTGGTTTGTTGGTAGTCCCAGTAAGTGCCTATAATACTTCACAAGATTGCTCTGGTTGTGGTGAAAAAGTACCCAAAAAGCTGCATGAAAGATGGCATGACTGCCCACATTGTGGATGTAGTCTTGACCGCGATCATAATGCTGCGATAAATATAAAAAATAGGGCGGTGGGTCATCCCGTCTTTAAAGCTCAGTTAATGTCCGAAGCAATAGCTGGAGTCACTGAGAAGCCTACACCATACTGTACTCAGTTGGTGTAGGAGTATGTCACGAAAACTTGTAGCGGACAATAGAAGTTTGTAGTGAGGACTTTAGTCCGCAGCATTTAATAAGGACTAAAGTCCTCACTACAAACCTAATTAATTGGCGTTGTGAGTATTTAACAAATCAAAGCTTTTTCACCACATCTTCAGTTTCGCGAAACTCCTTTGCATCCGCCAAAATCGGATTGACATCAAACCAGTAATCCTCGCCGTAACGGTATTCAAACACCCAGAGACTGCGTAACAAAATTTGGTATTTAGTTTCTCCGTTGACAGTTTTGGTAGCGGATACTTGGCGCAGTAAATTCCACTCATCAGCTTCGATCGCCAAAGTAAGCTGGTGGCGGCGCTGAACAATCACATTTTCCAAAGTTTCCCGCGACAGAGGAGGGTCTTGTTTTTGCAGACAGCTATAGAGTAGTTGTAACAAATTTCGGACATGACCCCCGCTAACTCGACACAGGCGATCAAGTGTTTCGGCAGAATCGAAAATTTTGTCAACCAAAGCATAGCGCGCTGATGGTTCCACCGTCGGAAAAGCCCGCGCCAGAACCATCTGTCGCAGCAATTCCACACCCTCTGCACACTCAGAACCGTCATTCAATTGCACCGGCACCATCGGCAAAACCTTCGGATCTACCCCAAAGCGATTGGTCAACTGGCCCAAATCGTTAGAGAAAATCAGCACCAAAGGAATTGTATACACGATGTGGCAATTGAGTCTGGCCAACTGCTCCCCGCGATCGACAAACAGATATTCCGGCTGCAAGCGCCCCGTCGGTTTCGCGCACAGGTGAATGCGATCGAGATTGTCGATAATTACCACAAGTCCCTGTTTACCTTGGCGCTTGAGTTCTTGATTTGCAGGTTCCAGCAACTCCTTATTCAGTGCATCTAAAATTACGTTGGTTCTGGGCTCCAAATATTGCCGCAACTCCGATCGCAAATTCGGAGCATCTTTCGCCTTAGCCGTAATTTTGCCAATACCCAGCGCCAGAGAAAATTCTCCCTCAGTGCTGGCATTTATTTCCCCAAAACCGGGAATATTAGCTTCAGCCCTCAAATCAATTTGAGTTTGAAAAACATCAGCAACCCCCTTAAGCAAAGCTTTAAAACCCGTCGGTTGCAGCTTGATTTGCATTTTCTCAATGCTTTCGCTCACCTGACGAGCAACGCTCAACAAAATGTCAGTAATATCGACATCAGCCATGTCTAAGTCTTTACTCGACTCAAAATAAACAACATGAAATCCTTGCTGCTGCAATTGAGCTTGCAGCCGCAGCAATTCTGTTGATTTGCCAGAGCCGATGTGACCGGTAAATAATTGACAAGTAGGCGCATCGGGGGATAGGCGGCTGATGGTACGCTCCAATTGTTCTACGATCGTGCCGCCCCGCACTGAGGAGAAATCGATATAGTATTGTCGGTCTTCTTCATTTGCTACTGCCAGGGTGTAGCTGGGATTGCAGGCTTTATAAAATTTCTGTAAATTTAGTTCCATACCCTGTTCTCTGTTTGATAACATTATGCCCTAATAGCTTCTTCATTTAGCTATTGTATGAATCCGAACAAATTGCCAGTTAATTCTGATGTTTTATTTTCCGGTCAATATCTCGATATAGCTCATACCATTTGAGATTTAATAATTAAAAATTGGGAGCTTGCAAGCGAGTTCCATTTTTTTATGAAAGTCAGATCATTCTTCTTGAAATCATCTGCGTTTATCTCCGTCTATCTGCCTGACATCTACGGTTTTCTCCTAAATCCCAAGATTATGCAATTCAAGTCTAGTTTTGTTTAAAAAAATCGCCTAAAAAGGGAGCTATTACCTATTGACTTTGCTTGATTTTTGAGCTATATTTTAGATAATAGGAGTGGTAACTTCAAATTTAATTTTTCCACTATTCCCATTATCTAATGATACTTCAGAAAAGTTTCAAAGTCAAGCTTTGAGTCCGAAAAAAAAGGCGTTTTTTTTTTAATTTAGTCAAGAAAAATATTTTTGCCATGACTAATTCTAGATTAAGTTGAATAAGTTGAAAATGAGCAGGAATATTCTGAGAGTCAAATCATTTCCTGTGTCCGAAAGGAGAGCATCTGTTTATGCCGATCGCCAATTTGCATCCTAAAATCAAAGACGAACAGTTAGCGGTAATGTTCTCGACTAAAAGCAGCTATTTTAGTACGGTTAACCGAATGTAGAAAGGGCGGACAATTGTAGCCGCCCCGATCGATTATTTAGTCAGTTGATTTTGCATCAATTCTACCATTCGTTCGCCGACACCTCCGGCAGAAGCTGGGTTTTGACCTGTGACAAGTCGATCGCTGGCCACAACACAAACCTCAAAATTAGCAACCTTCGTAAACTTCGCCCCGCGTTCGATTAATTTTGACTCCAGCAAAAACGGCACTATTTCAGTCAATCCCACAGCAGCTTCTTCTTCATTAGTAAAAGCAGCCACAGTCTTGTTAGCAACCAGATATTTGCCATCAGATAACTTAATGTTGACTAACGCGGCCGGCCCGTGACAGACAGCACCCACAATCCCGCCTGCTTCGTAAATAGCAGCAGCAATCGCAGCAAGTTCCTGATTATCAGCAAAATCCCACATAGTTCCGTGTCCGCCAGCATAGAAAATAGCGCCATATTCTGCCGGGTCAATTTGTGTAGGATTGAGAGTATTTTCGACTCGCGAAACTTGTTCGGAATCGTCTAAAAAAGCCTTATTTAGCGGGTCTTCTAAATCAATCCCAACCATTGGGGCTTTGCCACCTTTGGGACTGACAAAATCTACCATTAATCCAGCACGAGTAAAAGCCTCCAACGGGTGCGTCACCTCCGGGAGATAAAAACCAGTTTCTTTGCCAGTATCGCCCAGTGTATCGTGGCTGGTTAAAACAATCAGAACTTTTTGGCTAGTCATAATTTATTACTTTTGCTGTCAGGTGTTTTTGTCTGTTATTTCATCCTAGGTCGAATTCATCTAAAATACAAATTATAAAATTTTAGAGCAGCTATAAATCTATTTATAGATAAGATAGCGTTTGAAACCATTGTGGTTAATTGTATTTCCTTTCTTCCCTCTTCCTTCTTCCCTCTTCCTTCTTCCCTCTTCCTTCTTCCTTCTTCCTTCTTCCTTCGCCATGATTAACTTTGAATGGTATCGGAGCTTTATCGAGGTTTACCGCGTGGGAACCGTATCAGGTGCCGCCCAAGTTCTCCACCTCACCCAACCCGCTGTAAGCCAACACCTCGCAGCCCTAGAGTCAGCTTTGGGAAATCAATTGTTTCAAAGGACTCCGAGGCGGATGGTGCCCACGGAAGCGGGACAAAGACTGTATACTCAAGTTGCTGGTGCGATCGAGAAACTGGAGTCAGTTCCGCACAAAAACTCCACAGCCGAAATTCCGCAAACCATCAAAATCGGTACACCGCAGGAATTCTTTACTGAACGAATGCTCGATCGACTCCCTACCGAAGAGCGCACTTTTTACACCGTGCAATTTGGGTTAACAACAGAATTAATCCCACAACTCAAAGCCGGAAAACTAGACATTGTAATTGCCACTCAAAAAATTACTTTATCCGATATAGAATATCAATTATTATTCGAGGAAACTTTTTGGCTAGTCGGCCCGCCAAATCTGGAAGTTCCGATTGCCGAAGGAATCAGCCAAACAGACTTAAATCCCCTCGGTCAATGGCTGCCAACCCAACCGTGGATTGCGTACAGCGAAGAATTACAGATCGCCCGTCGCTTTTGGCGCGTCGTATTTGGCAGAAGAATCGACGTTCATCCAAAACTAATTATTCCCGATTTAAGAGCAATTAGACAAGCTATAGAATGCGGATTTGGTTTTAGTGTGCTTCCCGACTATTTGTGTGCAGATTGGGTGACAGAAAATCGCTTGACACCTGTGCTTAAACCTACGCAGGCTGTTACTAATCACATCTGGCTGGCTTTTCGGAAATCTGAAAGACAGTTGCCAAAAATCAAACGGATGTTAGAGATTTGCCAAATCAATGCTAACTAAGTTAGCCTTAGAGTAAACCATCAATATCAATTTCACTTGGAGGTCACTTGTGGTAACATCTGCACCAGAAGCTACAGCAGAACTGCAAAAACCTATTGGCGAACAGCGCGTAGTAATTTGGGGGTTATCTTGGGACGGTTATCTACAAGTTCTCAATGCCTTGCCCCAGTCACGAGGCTGTCGTTTGATCTATGACAACGGGATTCTAGAAATCACCATGCCCTTAGAAGAACACGAATTTTCAAGTCGATTAATCGAGTGTTTTATTCGGACGCTGATTGAACTCATGGGGATGCGGATGAAAACGATGGGCTCAACAACTATGAACTATCCTCTTCTCAAAAAGGGAGCCGAACCAGATAATGCCTACTACATTCAAAATCAACCCCTCGTCAAAGGCCGCAATGTCGATTTTACCAAAGATCCTCCGCCTGATTTAGTGGTGGAAGTAGATATTACTCATACTGATATTGATAAAAACAAATTCTACGCTGCTATTGGTGTACCGGAGTTTTGGCGGTTCAATGGCAAAGTGTGGCGAATTTATCAATTACAGGAGAGCGAGTATATGGAGGTTGAATCGAGTCCTACCTTTCCTCAAGTACCGAAAGAAAGGCTAATTGCTTTTCTAGAACAGGCAAAAGAAGATGAAATTGCCGCAATACGCGAGCTGCGGGCTTGGTTTTAACGCTGTTTTGAAACACTTAAGTTACGCCTAGTTCGGATAGTCGGACTTTGGAGAAGTCGTCTCGGTTGAGTGTGTCCTCAAAGAACGGGGTTTCTACCCGAATTTTCGATGAAGCAAACAAATCCCACTAGCACACACTCTCCTTCCTCACTCTGCGCCCTCTGCGCCCTCTGCGGTTAAAAACTCCAAATCATACTAAAAAAGGGCTGGTAATTATACCAGCCCTTCAACTAATTTGAGATATTAAATTACAACTAATTTAACATCTCAAACCTCAAAACAATCTAGCTTCTGTCAGTAGCAGTTGCTGGCTCAAAGCTTGGAACCACCAACTCATCATTCTGCTTAGTGAGCTGATTGTACAGCCTTTCAGTATTCGGGAAATTGGCAGCAGGGAGAGTCGGGAAGCGACGGTAAGGAACAGTATCCTCGCCAAACGCTTCGGCATATTCAACAGTGCTCAACATCGCGTTGATAAAGCCCTTAATCCCTTTACTTGCGAGGATTTGGTTGTACGTCCGAATCTCCGCTTGATTGAGAGGAGCGCGGCCCAAGAAGTGCTTGGTTCCCAACTCAATCACCTTAGTATTGGGATAAGGTGCGTAGAACTGTTTCACGTACAGTGGCGAGCAACCCAAAGACTCAATGAACTCCTTGAGATTGATTTCATTGTTACCCAGTTTGCTTTCCAGCGCCGTGAATTCATTCTTCACATACGCATTCATGTCGCGCTCAAAAACTTGACGGTAAGCAGCTTGAATTAAAGTTTTCAAAGCTACTTTGTCTTGAGTTCCAGTCAGCTTGAACACCTTAGTTTGTTCGCGCCGCTTGCTGACACCTTGAACGAGGCGATTTTCCAACTCGATATCGCCGAGATTGCTCGCAACACCAAGTTCGATAAACCGAGGTGTTTCTGTCGCCAGCTCAACGTTGACCTTTTTCTCACCAAAGGAACTCGATCGCATCGTCCGCATCGACAAACCAGCCGGAGTCACGTAGCGCTCGTAGGGGACAGTATCTTCCCCGAAAGCTTCGTTGTACTCCAGAGAATCCATGATGCCATCGACCAGCGCGTAGAAACCCTTCTTGGCGCAAATGTCAAAGTAAGCGTTCATTTCCTGGCGGCCGTAGGTAGGGCGTCCCAGGAGTCGGCGGTGGATGTACTCGATCGCCTTACAAACGTAGAGCTTGCTCCAGTACATATTGCGGAACACATCAGACTTCGCCAACATCCGAATAAACTCGCGCATCGGAATATCGCCGTTTTCCAGCTTAATTTCCGCCACCTTTTGGCGCTGGCCATCGAAAACATCGCGACCAAACACTTGCAGGTAAGCAGCCCGAATCACCGCTTGGGTGGAGCTTTCGGTAAATTTGACACTGGAAGCACTGCTGTAGCTGCTTGCTGACACACCGCGAATTGATTTTTTATTAGATGTGTAACCACCGGGGAGCTGGTCTAATTTAAAGACCTTGGGGCCGAGAGAGCCGGGAGCCTTGCCACGGGCATCCGGGTTGCTGAGTTGGTTTTCAATACCTGCACCTTGACGGATCAGGATGCGGCGGGTGTCCTTGCCGAAGGGAGCGGGACGGCTCTTGGGGTTGCGAGTTTCTTTCGGGAAAATCGCGCCGAACTGAATTTCTAAGGGGTCGTTACCAACGCCGTAAACGTGCTGGTCTGGTAGCGGCTGGTTGTAGCCGGCAAACAAGGTGATGAACTGAGGAACCTTGCGGAACGGAGCGCTGAAATTGAACAAATCAATTTGCGGGCCCCAGTTGCGGCATTCCTGAGCTTCTTGGCCCAAACCGCGCAGGTAAGGCACTGTTTCTTCGCCGAAGTAGTCGGAATATTCCTGGGAATAAACCATTGCGTCTACGAGGGCTGCCAGGCCCCCTTTAGTGACGATCGCAAAATACTTACTAAATTCCTCACGCGAGCTCAAACCGCGGCCGAGGAAGTGGCGAGCGGCAAGTTCTACAGCGCGGCTGTTGACAAACGGTTCATAGAATTGCTTGCGGTACAGAGGAGATTTACCCAATCGGCGGATAAACTCTTTCATCGAGATTTCGCCGTTTTTGACCTTGGATTCCAGGTCAGAAATGCTTTGGCTGTAAGCGCGGGTAATGTCGCGCTCGAATACTTGGCGGTAAGCTGCTTTGACTATTTCTTGCTTTTCGCCTGACGACAGACCGGTTTTCATCGCGAATTTCGATCGTCTCTCAGCAGCGTTGAAATAGATTTGAGGCAGTTGTAGCCCTTGCTGATCCTTGGTTTCGCGCTGGCGCACCTTGTCTGAAGGTGTGGGAGCTTTGAATTCGGTAATGGCTACGTCGAAATACTGTGCGACGATCGCGCGTCCGGCCTCATCATTCTTGAAATAACCCAAGGATGCAGCCTTCATTTCCTGCATTGCCACAATTGTAGCCGCCGAAGAGCAAGCATTTTCGATAATTTCCCGCAATCCGCGCACGTTCACCGAAATAATGTTCGGGTCGCCAGCGACAATTGCGTAGGTAATGTAGCGCAAAAACCAGCTTAAATCCCGCAGGGATTTAGTCATGTTGCTCGGCCCATAGCGCGAGACATTAATCGGCTGAAAACCTGCTGGGATGGGGCCGTTATTGCCACCGTTAGTAGAAAACAGATTTCCCAAGCCCAATAATCCGCCGCCACCTGAGCCTTTGCCGCCGCCGCCACCTGCGCGACCTTCAACGTAAGTAACAGTTCCCAGTTTCATGCCTTCAGAGACATTCTCCGAACCGCCGCGAGTCGCGCCAGCCATAGCCATCACTGGTTCTGCTGGTCTTTCCAAAAATGCCAGCGGAGAACCGCCGGTAAAAATCCGGTTAGCCGCGCGGGATACGATCAGTTCCGAATTCCTAGTCAGTGTTTCAGAGATTGCGATCCGAAGAGCACCGGAACTGAAATAAGTTGCTAGTTCGCTGAGTTCGCCCCGCTGTAGGAAGCGGTCTTGCTGTTCAGCTTGCGAAATCGTTGCGACTGGTACAGTTTGATATAGTTGCGGACGTGCAACTGAGCTTCCACCACTTGCTTTTACAGTCATTAGACTCTTTCGCTCCCTATCTAAATTATCGTTGCAGCATTTACCCAGACTAACCTTGCCTTCTGATGCAGGTACAACTAGGTATTTTGCTTTGTTTACTTTTTGCCTTGACCTGTCACGAGGTTCGGGCGCTTACTTTCTTAGATTAAAATGTTTTGGTTTCATCTTTCTTCCTGCCGGGAAATGTCCGACCCGAAGACAGGCGCGGGGAAATCCCTCTGCGCTTGCCTCGCCCGTACACCCGTAAAACAAAAAACTCGGCAGGAGAGTTGACGAGTGGGCGATCGCAGCCAGTGCCGTCAATTAAGGAAAAAGAAAATCCAAAATTTTCTTCTGCCTTTTTCTGGGTCTTTTACTTTCTGCCGAAAGATGCTTCCGCTTTACCCGAAAGCTCAGCGGTGGGTGATTGACAGTCCTTGTTTGTTAAAAAGCCTGCCGAGACTTATTGTATAGATTTAAGAGAGCGTATATGAGAAAAAATGATAAGTTTTATTACGCGAAAGCTGTCAGTGCTTGGCTCTCAGGGGTTAGTCGATCGCCTGCTCCCTCTGTTTGAGGCTGGCCCAACTCGTTCCCGACACTCCCATTGCAAGTAACGAAGCAAGAGGAGTGTACCGCGTAGCAGCGCTCGGAGCGAGGTTCTTCAGGTAAGCGAGCGTCCCGCTCGCAGTCCGAAAAAACGCTTTTTACACTCATCGGGATGCTCCCGAAGCTACTGACAACTAATCTCAACACTCACGCAAAGATTGCCTCAACTATGGATACTACGCCTGATATCAGTGCTGCCGTGCGGCGACTCTACGATACTTTCCCTTTCCCACCCGATCCCTTGTCGGATGAACCACCACCAGGTTATAACTGGCGCTGGAGTTGGCCTGATGCTTACAATTTTTGCACCGGCCAAAAGCCGCCAAAACTCGATATTCGGATTTTAGATGCTGGCTGTGGTACTGGTTCGAGCACGGATTATCTGATTCACCTCAATCCTGAAGCGTCGGTAACGGCGATCGACCTTAGTTCGGGTGCTTTGAATGTAGCACAAGAACGCTGTCGGCGATCCGGCGCGCGCGAAGCCGATTTTCGCCATCTCAGCATCTACGATGCCGATCGACTCGAAGGGGAGTTTGATTTGATCAACTGTGTGGGCGTGCTGCACCATTTGCCCGATCCGATTCGGGGCATTCAAGCGCTGGCGACGAAGTTGGCAAGCGGCGGTTTGATGCACATTTTTGTGTATGCTGAGCTCGGCCGCTGGGAGATTCAATTGATGCAAAGGGCGATCGCACTTCTGCAAGGCAGCCAAAAAGGGGACTATGCCGATGGCGTGAAAGTCGGCCGTCAAATCTTTGCTTCATTACCAGAAAACAACCGTCTTGTCAAGTACGAAAAACAGCGTTGGGCGGGAGAAAATCAGCGGGACGAATGTTTTGCTGATATGTACGTTCACCCGCAGGAAATTGACTACAATATCGAGACTTTGTTCGAGTTAATCGACGCTTCGGGATTGGAATTTCTCGGTTTTTCAAATCCGGGATATTGGCAGTTAGAGCGACTTTTGGGGAAAGCGCCGGAATTGCTCGAAAGAGCGAAAGGTTTGACGGAACGGGAGCTTTATCGATTAATTGAATTGTTGGATACAGAAATCACTCATTACGAGTTTTTCTTGGGTAAAAAGCCGATTCATAAAATTGATTGGTCGGACGATAAGGCACTTTTGGCGGCAATTCCAGAGTTGAGTGGTTGTATGCACGGTTGGCCGAGCGATCAAGTGTTTGATTGCAACTACCAATTAATCAATTTGTCAAGTGCTGAATTTAAGTTTTTGCAAGGTTGCAATACCGGAACTGTAGGGGAGATTTTGGCGGATGTCGAGATTGGACTGGATGAAGTGCGATCGATCTTATCCAAACAGCTCATTTTGCTAACACCCGGTAAAATCTAAGGGCGGGCAAGATGCCCACCCCACAATCAAATTAGATTTTTGTGGAACAGGCATCTTGCCTGTTCTTGAAAATGGTGAAAAATGTGAGTAAAATCCAAAATCCCATGACTTTTCAATTTCCAACCGTAGTCAAAGAACGTCTTCAGGCATCGCCCTCACAGATAGCCGAATTTTGCCAGCGCTGGAATATTATTGAATTAGCATTATTCGGTTCAATCCTGCGAGATGATTTCCGTCCCGAAAGCGATATAGACATTTTAGCAAGCTTTGCCCCCAACATTTGCTGGAATCTTTTCGACTTTTTTCAAATGCAAGAACAATTAGAAACGATGTTGGGGCGCGACGTAGATTTAACTCAGAAACAACAGATAAATAACCCTTTTAGTCGAACAGAAATCCTGCGTACTTGTCACATCATCTACTCTAAAAATCGCAGTATTTCCAGTTTGTACTTTTCAATTAAACCAGCAAATCTAACTATGCAAGCAGACAATAGAAATCAGGCTGCCCTCTGGGATATGATAGAGGCAATTAAGCAAATAATGGAGTTTACCACTAGCTTGTCCTGTGCAGAATACCGAGTAAATAGGATGGTGCAGCGGGCTGTTGAAAGAGAGTTTGAAATTCTCGGCGAGGCTGCTAGGAGAATTTCGGAGGAATTCCGTCAAGCTAATGATGATATTGATTGGCGCAATATTATTAATTTGCGGAATATCATTGCTCATCGGTACGATCGCGTGGAGCCAGACACTCTCTGGAATATCATTGTCACAGTGTTGCCAGGTTTGCTAAGCCAGTTAGAGTTGTTGCTACCACCGCTGCCGCCAGATGTGGAATTACCTGATTGAATCCGTGGCATAAATCCTCCAATCCAAATCCCAAAGGGATTGACAGAGGCCCCCAAATGTGGATACGCTTTGAAATTAGAGGTTGCTTTGCTTGTAGAGGAAGTAGCCCGCGTCGCCCAAAAATCTAGTTGCACTGCCCAAAGCTGTTGCGAGCAGCAATGGACAGCTAACCGCCAAACTGGTATCAGCAGTCTGGAGGCTAACGGAGTATCTTAACATCCTCTGTAGCCGCCCTGCTATGCGTTGAAAAGCGGGGCGGCTGGGTTTTTGGGTTTTTCTAGAAAACCAAAAACCAGGAGAACATAATTATGTCACAGGAATTCTTGCCTGACGACAACAAATTTGCACGATCAAATGACGACTCAGCAGCAGAATCGGAACAGGATGTGGTGTGTGTAACGGTGACAGGTTCGCCCAAGGGTGTCAGGGAAACCATACTCACCTTGTACCGCCTGGGATTTGCCGAAGTCGGCGATTGGAGTCCCGTACAGCGTGCAGCCAATCCGAAGCAAGTGATGAGTGTGCTGATTCGCCGTCGGAAGCGCAAAGCGTAGGTGTTTGCTCGTTCCCAGGCTCAGGCCTGGGAACGCATTCCATGAGGCTCTGCCTCCTATTTTTGTTTTTATCCGCTAGCGAGGCGGAGCCTCTGGATCTCGGTTCCCAGGCTCTGGGCTGGGAACCGGTTAAGAAGACCAACAAAAAAAGCTATAGGTTGCGATTAATTCTTTGAATTGGTCGGACATAATTTGTATTAGCTCTGACCCAGTAGCGAGTTCGACCGAATGAATGGCTTCCCACCCATAGCCAAGGTTTTCCCCGTCGGTCAAGAAAAATTCCAACAGCATCAAATCTTTCTCCAGTGGGCATAATCCTATCAACAGGCAAATCAATCATATCCATTCGATTACTTTGACCAGTCCTATCTTGCCAGCGAACATTCAAGCCTTCTGGATCTACGACTTCCCACACCCAAGGCATGACTCCACTATTTCCGTTGACAATGCGGTAGTCTCCATTTTTGTCAGCCTCTGGATAGGTGTTGGGATTTTGAACTTGGAGCAACGGAGTAGCAACGCTTCCCCCAGAAAAAGAAGGAAAGAAAACCCCGGCAGTGAAGATTAGACCAATCAAAAGATTTTTGAACATAAGAACGAGTGATTTCCTGATTTAGAGCGTCAAACATCTAGAACTGTGTGTATGTACAAGTGATGGAAGGATATCTAAAACTTTACTTTACTAAGTTTAATTAAAGATCGTTATAAGCATCATCATTCCAATATTCATCTTCTAAACTGAATGAACTTTCGTTTGTCAAGTGACCTAACAAAAATCCATCAACATGGCTTAAACGACCTCTCCAAAAACCCCAATCGGTTGTTCTAGTTATAGAATTGCCAAATTGAATCTCAGCACTTGATAAATAGATAAATTCTTGATTTCTCAGTTTTCTTCCTTCTCTAAAGGAATCTAAAAATTTAACTCTACTTTCCTCTGTAGGATAAATACTAATAGCCTTCTTGATATGTTTTCTTATGTTTACAAAATACCAATTTTCATTACTCAACCACCCTTTAACAACTATACCTTGAACAAAAAGAGTGATGGGAATAGTTATGCTATCTTGATACGCTAGTTCTACCAGTTCCCTTAAAAACAAATCTGAATCTGATGAGAGGAAACTTTTTTCTGGACCGGTATAAGATGTGTCTAAATCCTTTTTATTTTCAAATTCTACAACGTACTCAATTCTTACTATAAACTTAGCCTTCTCAACCTCATCAACAATTATCCTTTCTTCTTTAAGAATTTTTGATTTATTTTTAACTCTAGCTTCAACAATGTAATCTAGCTCTAAAGATAAAGAGGTAAGATTACTAATCTTAATTAACTCACCTACTTCTAAACCTAAGTCAAAATCGTACCTAGCGACCTCTGTCAAAGTAAAACTATCTTCAACAGATTGAAATAAAGAATCCTTTCTAAAGGTAGGCATCATTATATGTGAAGTAATCATACAGAACATTCCTAAATTACAGTAAAGTAGTTTAACACAAAACATTTTTAAAGACATCAACTATTTACATCTCGACACTTGATGCAAAAAAGCTAGACTGACACAACCCCGACACCGCCAACACTCCGAGCCGTGTCAGACGTGCTTAGGGTGCAATTGTGGCAGCCGTGCCAGTGCCAGACGTGCAATCGATCCCAAAACCCCACAGCAGCGCGTCTATGGTGCATTTTTGAAGCCGTGCCACCCCTGCCATCCGTCGGAGATGTCGAGTCGATCGCCCCGTGTCGATCGGACTGCCGCCAATTTTGGAGTCTTATTGGTGGAAAACCCTACTAACTTCGGCAGACATCAAAGCCTGTCTTGCTTTTGCAGCGGATCGTGAAAAAAAGAAGTTTTCCTGTATTTATTAATAATCGTTATAATATCCTTAACAAAGGACTGATAAATGTATGAAAATTAGAGCAATCATCCATCCCGCAGAAGAAGGTGGCTATTGGGCTGAAGTTCCCGCACTTTCCGGGTGCATTACCGAAGGAGATACTATGGAAGAAGTGGTGGCTAATTTAAAAGATGCGATGGTCGGTTGGCTCGATGTTGCTAATAGTCGTGAAGCAATTGCCTCCACAGATAAAATTGTTGAAATTGCTGTATGAAATCTATTTCAGGGAAGCGACTGTGCAAAATAGTAGAGCATAAAGGTTGGGCTTTGAAAAGAGTTACTGGCAGTCATCATATCTATGAAAACGCCGAAATAGAACAAATTTTGTAAATTCCCGTTCACCGGAATCAAGATTTGAAAGTTGGAACCTTAAGAGCCTTGATGAAAATAGCCCAGCTATCTGAGGAAGATTTGCAAAGTTTGTCTTAAGTATAATCTATTTTGAGAGCGATTTCCTCCGGCTGAGGAATTGCCTTAAAAACTCTAGCAATCCTGGAAGGTAAAAGATGATACAAGCCCACAAGCCAAAACTTACCTTTGAAGAGTACCTCACCTACGAGGACGACACCGACAACCGCTACGAACTAATTGACGGAGAGTTAGTAATATTGCCGCCAGAATCCGAACCTAACAACGCCATTGTCAGCTATCTGTTTTTAGTCCTTGTCAATAGTGGCATCCCTTGGCGGTGTATCAAAACACATATGTGCGAGATCCAAGTTCCGATCCTGCGCGAGGGCGACGCAGCTAACCGTTACCCCGATTTGGTGATTTTGCGGCCCGAACACATCTTGCTGACAGCATCTAGGCTAACTATCACCCTTGATATGCCACCCCCTCAATTGGTAGTTGAGGTAGTTAGTCCCGGTAGAGTTGGGCGCGATCGCGATTATATTAGCAAACGAGCCCAATATGCCGCGCGCAGCATCTCTGAGTATTGGATTGTTGACCCTCAAGACCAAATGGTAGCGGTACTCAGGTTAGAATCTGGTGAGTATGTCGAAATTGGAGTATTTCAAGGGGAACAAACACTTGTTTCTCCAACATTCCCGCAGTTGAATTTGACGGCTGGACAAGTCTTGGGAGGGGAGTTTTAACCGCCGATTTGAGACATTGTGCGGCTGTAATTTCCTTGAGTAGTTCCCGAATCCCGCTGTTTGAAATTAATCTCCGGTTTAATCTCTAATATGTCCCGCACTCGATCGCGCAATTCGCTTAGAATCACTGCTGTCACCACTTCCTCCGGCTGAGGAATTGCCTTAAAAACTCTAGCAATCCTGGAAGGTAAAAGATGATACAAGCCCACAAGCCAAAACTTACCTTTGAAGAATACCTCACCTACGAGGACGACACCGACAATCGCTATGAACTAATTAACGGAGAGTTAATAACATTGCCGCCAGAATCGGGCCCCAACAATTTCATTGCTAACTATCTACTATTCACTCTGGCTAGTAGCGGGTTCATCCCACTCATGCTGATCAGAACACATATGTGCGAGATCCAAGTTCCGATCCTGCGCGAGGGCGACGCAGCTAACCGTTACCCCGATTTGGTGATTTTGCAGCCCGAACACATCTTGCTGACAGCATCTAGGCTAACTATCACCCTTGATATGCCACCCCCTCAATTGGTAGTTGAGGTAGTTAGTCCCGGTAGAGTTGGGCGCGATCGCGATTATATTAGCAAACGAGCCCAATATGCCGCGCGGGGCATCCCTGAGTATTGGATTGTTGACCCTCAAGAGGAGATAGTAGCGGTACTCAGGTTAGAATCTGGTGAGTATGTGGAAGTTGGGATGTTTCAAGGGGAACAAGCACTTGTTTCTCCAACGTTTCCGCAGTTAAATTTGACTGCCAGACAAGTCTTGGGAGGGGAGTTTTAACCGCCGATTTGAGACATGGTGCGGCTGTAATTCCCGGCGTTAGTTCCCGAATCTCGCTGCTTGAAATTAATCTCCGGTTTGATCTCTAATATGTGCCGCACTCGATCGCGCAATTCAACCGTAGACACCCCATTCCGCAAAGCAGTTTTCAAGTCAATTTGCCCCGTTTCGTTCAGCAGACAAGGCCGCAGCCACCCGTCAGCAGACAAACGCATCCGATTGCAGCGATCGCAAAAACACTCCGACATCTGACTAATAAATCCTAAAGTACCCTTCGCCCCCGGAATCTGAAACACATCCGCCGGCCCGTTTCCGCGCACTCCCGACTCGGCTAACCCGTATTTTTGATCAATTTGTTGCCGCAATTCCGCTGATGCTACCCAACCTTTGTCGCCAAATAAGTCGCCATTCCCGATCGGCATAAACTCAATAAAACGAACGTGCCAATTACGGTTAATTGTTAACTCTGCCAACTCCAATATTTCGCCGTCATTCACGCCGGGAATTACCACAACATTTAATTTAAGCGGGTCAAATCCTGCTTGATAAGCTGCTTGAATTCCCTCCCAAACCTGCATCCACCGAGAACGTCCGCGACTGCCAATTATCTTGTCAAAAGTCTCCGGTTCCAAGGAATCCAAACTAATATTAATCCGGCGCAAACCAGCATTGTAGAGATTTTCTGCCATTGGGGCGAGCAAAAATCCGTTAGTTGTCATTGACAAATCTCGCGTTTCGGGCAAAGATGCGATCGACCTTACCAACTCCACCACCCCAGGCCGCAGCAGCGGTTCCCCACCAGTCAACCGAAACTTGGTAAATCCCACGGGTATAAAAACTTCCCGCAGCAGAGTTAGCAATTCCGAGTGGGTTAACAACTGCTGCTGCAATACATAGTCCAACTCGCTACCTTCTGGCATACAGTAGAGACAGCGGAAGTTGCAGCGGTCTATCAAGCTAATCCGAAGGTAGTCTACGGGATTCATGTCAATACTGTATAATATTACCTAAGTATAAATCCTGATTCAATTTTCTGCAATTATTGATAGAAAGCAAAAAAACAGCATCGATTTCTCTCTCTTCTCTTACTCTGTGCTCTCTGCGCCCTCTGCGGTTAATAAAAATCTAATTGGCAAATCCATATATTTATGACATTCTTTAAATTTGAAGCCGATTTTGTAGAAGCGCTGCGCTGCATTCCAATGCAAGTACGCCTCAAGTTAGATACTTGTGGCATTAAACTCAAGTTGCAAGACTGGAATCATTTTACTCAAACAGAACGCCAAACAATTGTAGAGCTTCCTTGTTTGACAAGTGCAGAAATTATCGAATATCGAGAACAGCTAAACCAAGTATTAATCAAACATACTGGTAAATCTGGAACTGATTTGGTGATCGACCTAAATCCGCCCTGGATGGATGCTGCAACCATACCAGAATCTGTGACAGCCAAAGCCCAAGAGTTTGATTTGACTATTACTTTGGCACAATGGAAGGCTTTGGACGCGATCGAGCGATTTGCTTTAATTAAGCTTAGTCGATCGAGCCACGAGAATAAAAACTTCATCCCGGCGCTGCAAGAGTTTAAGGTGATTGAATGAGATCGGGTTTTATTTGACCGTAGAGGGCGCAGAGTCAGCTAAGTAGATCGGCGGAAAAACCCATAATATCTTATAGGGGCGGGTTTAGCCGAGATCTATGCCATCAGGCAGTTTATGCAGGCTAAACCCGCCCTCCTCATCTTAACTTAATGGATTTGCCCGATCGACCTCTGAGTATCTCACTAAGTGAGGTTTACTTAGTGAGATATCCTGAGACCAATGTGCGAGAAAGTGCGATCGGGCGGTGGGAGATGTGGAGAAAGGGCGATCGGACATTTAACCAGTGAAGATTTCCGAATCGCCCGACACCAAATTCCCAAAATATAATTAATTTTATTTTAAGTATTGTTACCGCAGCGTGGTATGATTCTTCATGAGTTTGCAAAGCACTCGCCTGCTACCTGCATTAGTTTCTAAGCTTCGTGAACACGCAAAACACACCCACCGAACCCACACCAGCCAACGAGGATATTCCTCAAGCTGGCACTGTCGAGACAGTCTCGACAGCATCGTCCGAGACAAGCAATCCCATGCAAGATTTTTATCGCCTCCAACAAGAGTTGTTGGCATATACCCTTGCTTTTACGGCGATTATTTTTATCTCCGTTTGGATTTTTTACTCACTCAACATTGCCCTCAACTATTTGCTAGGGGCAAGCACAGGTGTGGTTTACTTAAAGATGTTGGCTAGAGATGTTGAACGAATCGGCAGCGAAAATCAACGCATCAGCAAGACCAGGTTAGGTCTGTTTTTCGCGGTGATGATAGTAGGAACACAGTGGAATCAGCTACAGATTTTACCGATATTTTTGGGATTTCTGACTTACAAAGCTGCGCTGATGGTTTACGTGATCCGAAGTGCATTAGCACTAGACTACAGGTAGATCAGGGAAGAAGAGCACAACTCAACTCATCGATTTGTATGGGGAAGCCCGTTGAATGGCAATGCTTGACGTTCTAAACACCTTTAATCGTTTCCCCCTCGCCAAATTGGAAGTTGGCCAGCAATTGTACTGGCAACTTGGCGGTCTCAAAGTTCACGGGCAAGTTTTTATAACCTCGTGGTTTGTAATTGCTGTTTTAGTCATAGTTTCCCTTTTAGGAACCAGCAAAATCCAAAGAATTCCCAGCGGAATGCAAAATTTTATGGAGTATGCGCTGGAATATATTCGGGACTTGGCTAAAAACCAAATTGGTGAAAAAGAATATCGCCCTTGGGTACCGTTTATTGGTACATTATTTCTGTTCATCTTTGTGTCAAACTGGTCTGGCGCTCTAATTCCTTGGAAGCTGATTAAGCTGCCATCAGGCGAATTGGGAGCTCCTACCGCTGACATCAACACGACTGTAGCATTTGCACTGCTGACTTCTCTCGCATATTTTTATGCAGGTCTCAGCAAAAGTGGCTTGGGGTATTTTGCCCACTATGTGGAACCGGTGCCTTTCATGCTGCCGTTCAAAATCATAGAAGATTTCACTAAGCCTCTGTCTCTGAGTTTCCGTTTGTTTGGCAACATTCTTGCTGACGAATTGGTGGTCGGAGTGCTAGTGTTGCTAGTGCCTTTATTTGTTCCTTTGCCAGTGATGGTTCTGGGACTATTTACGAGTGCAATTCAAGCTTTGATTTTTGCTACCTTGGCCGCAGCCTACATTGGTGAAGCTCTAGAAGGCGGTCACGGCGAAGAACATCACGATTAACTAACGACAAATGGCACAGGATGAAAGAGGAAAATAAAATTTTCTCTCCTCAAAATTACTGCCGTGACATCGGACAATTCTGTAGACTTTCTGTTCTCAATTTTGTACTTTAGATAAGGAAAATCATCATGGATTCAACAGTTGCCGCCGCTTCCGTAATCGCCGCCGCTTTGGCAGTAGGTTTAGCCGCAATCGGCCCTGGTATTGGTCAAGGAAATGCAGCAGGTCAAGCTGTAGAAGGTATTGCTCGTCAGCCTGAAGCAGAAGGCAAAATCCGCGGCACCTTGCTGTTGAGTTTGGCGTTTATGGAAGCGTTGACAATTTATGGTTTGGTCGTAGCCCTAGTGCTATTGTTTGCCAACCCCTTCGCATAATAATTTGAAATTTTAGATTTGAGGTTTTGGAGGGTTATTCTAATCCAAAATCTCAAGTCTAAATTCGATTAAGCGAATTAGATGGAAGCCGTCAAAAAATCATGATGCACTGGACAGTATTACTAGCAGTTGAAGAAGCGGCAAAGGAAGGGGGACTGTTTGATTTAGATGCTACGCTGCCTCTGATGGCGGTGCAGTTTTTAATTCTCGTCGCAGTCTTGAATGTAATTTTTTACAAGCCGCTCAGCAAGTCAATTGACGATCGCGCTGATTACATTCGGAACACCCAAATCGCAGCCAAAGAACGCTTGGCAAAGGCTCAGCAACTAGCGCAGGAGTATGAGCATAAACTGGGAGAAACTCGCAAGCAGTCTCAATCAGTAATTGCTGCGGCTCAAGCTGAGGCTCAAAAAATTGGGTCAGCAAAAGTCGCTGAGGCTCAACAAGAAGCTCAAGTGGCGCGAGAAAAAGCAGGACAAGAAATCGAGCAGCAAAAGCAAGAAGCTATGCGCTCGCTAGAGCAACAAGTAGATGCTCTGGGCCACCAAATTCTCGAAAAGCTATTAGGGCCGTCGCTGGTCAAATAGCGAGACCGAAAAGTTTGAGATTGTGGATGCAATCTTAAATTTAACGTCGGTTCACCAAATCTGCACGCGCAATTATGGAAGAGTATCATGGGGACTGTTTTATTGCTAGCCACAGAAGCTAGCGGCGAAGGTGGTTTCGGTTTCAATTTTGATATTTTAGAAACCAACCTGATTAACCTGGTCATTATTATTGCAGTGCTGTTTTATTTCGGGCGCGGCTTTTTAGGTAAAATCCTAACTGAGAGGCGATCGGGCATCGAAGAGGCGATTAGAGAAGCAGAAAAACGCCAAAAAGATGCAGCAGCAGCTCTATCAGAGCAACAGCAAAAATTGACTGAAGCACAAGCAGAAGCGGCACGAATTCGTGCCACGGCTGAAGAAACCGCAAAGAAGGCAAAAGAAGCAATTCTAACTCAAGCGGCGCAGGAAGTTGAACGCATGAAAGCAACAGCAGGTCAAGAGTTGGAAGCGGAGCGCGAAAGAGCGATCGCCCAACTGAGATCTGCTGTCGTATCAATGGCAATGGCAAAGGTGGAAAGCCAGTTAAAAGCTAGCTTGGACGAAAACGCCCAAAACCACTTAATCGATCGCAGCATTGCGTTACTGGGAGGCTAAAAAGTGAGTATCGTTAGCACAGCAGTCTTACAGCCTTACTCATCTGCCTTGATGTCACTGGCTCAGTCCAGCAATCTCTCAGAGAAGTTCGGCGAAGACATTCGTTCTTTGCTTAGCCTACTAGAAAGTTCCGAAGATTTGCGTCAATTTTTAGCTAATCCGCTGATCAAACCGGATGCTAAAAAAGCCGTGATTAAGCAAATAGCGGGTGAAGAAATGAACCCCTTGATGCACAACTTTTTGAAGCTGTTAGTAGACAAAGGAAGAATTCTTTTTTTAGAAGGAATTGGTCAACAATACTTGGCAAAGCTCCGAGAACTCAACCAAACAGTATTGGCTGAAGTTACATCGGCAGTCCCGCTTTCAGATGCTCAACAGCAGACTGTTCGCGAGAAGGTGCAGGCGATGGTCAGCGCTCGAAGCGTAGAAATTGAAACCAAAATTGACGCAGATTTAATCGGCGGTGTGGTAATCAAAGTAGGCTCTCAAGTAATTGATGCCAGCCTGCGGGGACAATTGCGCCGTCTGGGACTTCGCTTGAATTCTTAATTGAAGGAAGAAGAAAGAAGGAAGAAGGAAGAGGGAAGAGGGAAGAGGGAAGAGGGAAGAGGGAATTAATTTGTGTTTGAGATTAGTTAGTTCCCCATCCTGGCGATCGAATCCCAATTCTTGACTTGCGGAAAACATCGACCGACAACTGACAACTGACAACTGACAACTGACACATAATAATTAACATGGCAGCAATCAGACCTGACGAAATTAGCAGCATTATTCGCCAGCAAATTGAACAGTACGACCAAGATGTAAAAGTCTCTAACGTCGGTACTGTTTTGCAAGTAGGCGACGGCATTGCGCGGATTTATGGCTTGGATAAAGCTATGTCCGGCGAATTGCTAGAATTTGCCGATGGCACCGTGGGCATCGCACTGAACCTCGAACAAGATAACGTGGGTGCAGTGTTGATGGGCCAAGGCCTCGGCATTGAAGAAGGTTCCGCAGTTACTGCTACTGGCAGAATTGCTGAAGTTCCCGTTGGTGAAGCAATGTTGGGACGGGTAGTTGATGCTTTGGCGCGTCCCATTGACGGCAAAGGCGAAATTAAAACTACTGAGACTCGCTTGATTGAATCTCCGGCACCTGGTATCGTTTCTCGCCGTTCTGTTTACGAACCGATGCAAACAGGGATTACCGCTATTGATGCGATGATTCCAGTGGGAAGAGGACAGCGGGAATTGATTATTGGCGATCGCCAAACAGGCAAAACTGCGATCGCGATCGACACAATCATCAACCAAAAATCGGAAAACGTAATTTGCGTTTACGTGGCGATCGGTCAAAAAGCTTCTACAGTAGCTAACATCGTCAACGTCTTGCAAGAAAACGGCGCGATGGACTACACAATCGTCGTAGCAGCCAACGCTAGCGACCCCGCCACCCTGCAATACTTAGCACCTTACACCGGTGCTAGCTTAGCCGAGTATTTCATGTACAAAGGCCGGCACACTTTGGTCATTTACGATGACCTTTCCAAGCAAGCACAGGCTTACCGCCAAATGTCCTTGTTGCTACGCCGTCCTCCGGGTCGTGAAGCATATCCTGGAGACGTTTTCTATCTGCACTCTCGCTTGCTAGAACGCGCTGCTAAATTGAGCGACGATTTGGGCGAAGGCAGCATGACAGCTTTGCCAATTATCGAAACCCAAGCTGGTGACGTTTCTGCTTACATTCCTACCAACGTAATTTCGATTACCGACGGTCAAATCTTCCTTTCTTCTGACTTGTTTAACTCTGGTTTGCGTCCAGCAGTAAACCCCGGTATTTCGGTATCGCGGGTAGGTTCTGCGGCTCAAACTAAGGCAATGAAAAAAGTAGCCGGTAAGGTGAAATTGGAATTGGCGCAGTTTGAAGAACTGGCAGCATTTTCTCAGTTTGCTTCTGACTTGGATAAAGCTACTCAGAATCAATTGGCGCGGGGTCAACGCTTGCGGGAACTGTTGAAACAGGACCAAAGTTCGCCTCTGCCGATGAACGAACAAGTGGCTATCATCTATGCCGGTATTAACGGCTACATGGATGATATCGCTGTGGAAAAAGTCACCAAGTTTACTGTTGGTTTGCGCGATTATTTGCGGACTAGCAAGCCGAAGTACGGCGAAATCGTTCAAGGCGGAAAGGCCTTGACTGATGAAGCTGAGAAGCTGCTGAAAGAAGGCATTGCGGAATACAAGCAAAGTTTCTTGGTTTCTGCGTAATTAGTCATTAGTCATCAGTCATTAGTCATCAGTCATCAGTCATTAGTTATTGGTTAAGTAACTAAGGATTGATGATTGATGACTGGAAGCTAAAGTAAAGACGTTAAAAAATTACCAACTTAAAACTGATGGCTGGGAACTAAGAACTCAGAAATAAAAGCTAAGGAAAAAGGAGAAATTTATGGCAAATCTGAAAACTATTCGCGATCGCATTAAGTCGGTCAAGAACACTAAAAAGATTACAGAAGCGATGCGTTTGGTGGCTGCTGCTAAGGTGCGCCGCGCTCAAGAACAGGTGACGGCTACTCGGCCTTTTGCCGATCGCCTCGCAGAGGTATTATACGGTTTGGCAGAACGCTTGCAGTTTGAAAACCTGGATTTGCCGCTGCTGAAAAAACGCGAAGTCAGAACAGTGGGACTTTTGGTTGTTTCGGGCGATCGGGGTTTGTGCGGCGGCTACAACAACAACATCATCAGATACGCCGAAAATCGCGCCAAGGAAATCAAAGCTGAAGGCTTAGAGTACAAATTCGTGTTAGTAGGCCGCAAAGCTACTCAGTATTTCCAGCGCCGCGAACAGCCGATTAAAGAGACTTACATGAACTTGGAACAAATTCCGACAGCACCGGAAGCAGCGCTAATTGCTGATGAATTGCTGTCTTTGTTCCTGTCAGGAACTGTAGATAGAGTTGAGCTAGTTTACACTAAGTTTGTGTCGCTAATTAGTTCGCGTCCAGTAATTCAAACCTTGCTGCCCCTCGACCCTCAAGGTTTGGAAACTCCCGATGATGAAATCTTCCGCCTGACATCGCAAGGCGGACAGTTTCAAGTATCGCGGGAGAAGGTTACTTCACCTATGAAGAGTTTGCCACGGGACATGATTTTCGAGCAAGATCCGGCGCAAATTCTGGAGGCTCTTTTGCCTTTGTATTTGAACAACCAATTGCTGCGGGCATTGCAAGAATCTGCTGCTAGCGAGTTGGCTGCACGGATGACGGCGATGAATAATGCTAGTGAGAATGCTAGTGATTTGATCCGTAGTTTGACGCTGACTTATAACAAGGCGCGGCAAGCGGCAATTACCCAGGAAATTCTGGAAGTTTCCGGCGGCGCTGAGGCTTTGAACGGTTAGGTTATAGTTGACAATTTGTTGATTTTATGCTGTGCGTCTGGGGAAACTCAGGCGCTATTTTTTGTGTTTTGAGTAGTCGTAGGGTGCGTGGCTGTGGCAATTCCGGGTATTGACAAATATCTTATCGCGACGCACCCTACCGCGATAATCTAGCGGAAGTCGCGATCGCTAAATAAAAAGTTAGAATAATGTATGAAGGCTTTACAGAAGTGTAACTATTAAAGCGATCGCCCTGATTGCCAATAACGACATTACCCACTAATCTGAGCATTAGTTTTAGCAATGCCACACACTCAATGCAATCAAACTCTAGTGGTAGTTCTGGAATTCCCCAGCAACTATCACCCGAAATGGAACAAAAAAAAATCCTCTATGGAGAGCGTCGCCCTGCCAACTCCGATAGGATAGTAGGAGCGCACTCACCCAAAATCAAAACCAGTCCAGATTTTATATTTGCTTCTCTTACCAATAATCCAGATGGTACAACAACAGCTTTCGAGCTAATCAAACGATTTCCTGATGGCACTTTTTCCCGGAAAAAGCGGAGGTCTACTTTTGCGCCTGACAGTTGGAGTGATGAAAAAATAATCGATGCAACTAAGCAAGTTGCTAGCACCATTGCTGTTAATACGAATACTCAGGGTGCTACGTTGCACAGGCAAACAGTCGATGGAGTAGAGTGGGAAGTAATCAAGGACTCGATCGGAAATGTGATATCTTCTTACCCTACTGGTGGCATACCAACAACTAATTTTTAACAAGGAGTTACTCAGATGAGTTTCGCACAGCTAGATGAATATTTAAATCAGGAATTCTCGCCTGATAATTGGTCAGATCATGCTGTTATATATGCTCTTGAACAAGTGCAAAAACTGACACCTGCTGATTGGGAAGAACTCAAATCTTGTTGGTACAATCGCCCCCAAGAATGGCAATTGCGCTGCGCCGAAATTATTTCCGATGCTGACTCCCAACAAGCAATTCCGTTGTTGCTAGAAATGCTTGAGACACCGGATGATGAGCTTACCCTCACCGCAGCAGATTCTTTAAGGTCGATCGATGCAGCCAAAGAAAATTTAGATCTGAGTCTTGATGTTTTAAAACGCTTGCAAATTCTTTCTCAAAATAGTCCGATCGCTCAAATTATTGTTAATGAATTGCTTAAAAAATTGCCAGTGAGATTGTGAATGCAAACAGTAATTGCTACTTCATGCCGATCGCCTATTTGATTATGACTCAATCTCCCCCGACAGTATCGATCGATCGCATCCTCGAACAAAATCGTAAATCCGTACTGGCTTGGGTGAAAAATACATTATCGGCTCAAACCACCGTACCACAAGACTTTAACTGGCTGTTGTTAGCCGATGTTTCGTCTGCGAAGGCTCGAAAAGGTGAAAATAATGCGGGTTTATTCGATCGCACTTGGGCAGAAGTAGCAACCGCAATTTACGATCGACTAGCAGAAGCGGCGGAACAGAAAAAACCGGGTAGTGGGGAATCGGTGAGGATTTCTTCAATGATGTTGCGGGCTGGGGCGATCGCAAAATACGGAATAGTTCCCAACGATTCAGTTCTGGACGTGAACTTAATCCTACAATGGTTTTGGGATAATATCAAAGATTCGCGGGAAGATGTGGAACAAAAGGCTGGAAATTGGCAAACGCTTCCTATTGAAGAAATACGAGAGTTAAGACAGCTTAAAAATCGGTTGAAAGTTATCGCAGCACTCGCGAGTAGTGATAAATATGTTTTGGATGAAGAACTCAAAGCTTGGCTTTTGTTACGAGATAAACTGCCGTAACGAGGTGAGTCTGTTTAATCTAACAGAAATC
Source organism: Lyngbya sp. CCAP 1446/10 (assembly GCF_026130175.1). Classification (GTDB taxonomy): domain Bacteria; phylum Cyanobacteriota; class Cyanobacteriia; order Cyanobacteriales; family Microcoleaceae; genus Microcoleus. The sequence continues at coordinate 27,867 of NZ_JAIGNI010000006.1, forward strand.
CTGGTTTGATTAGACATCGCGGCCCGGTGTACCGTGTAACAGCCGAGGATACCAAGATCAAGCAACAGAAATAGTACGACCATCGGATAAATCGACTGTTAGCGCGTTGTCTGTATGATTAACGATCGGGATTTTCTACACGGTGCAGCGTTCTTAAGGTTAATTAACTATGGATGCAGGATTACCATCACCCATGCTTTTGCAATACACCAGTCAATATACTTAGTGGAAAGTGATAGCAGTAAGTCGGCTATTCTGTTCAAGGTTTCTAAGAAAGCCACTTCTGCATGGTCTTTCACCTTGAGCGCTCAGGAAAAATCTGCTCTAGCTACTGTGTATGATAAGTATCCTGACTTTTCGACATTTATAGCGCTAGTCTGTCACAAAGATGGTATCTGCTGCATAGCTGAAGAGCAATTTTGGAGTATAGTGGATCAAAGTGCAGATATTAGCGATCAACACATATCCGTGTCTAGGCGACCTCAAGGAAGTTATCATGTAAGTGGTCCAGGCAGGCAGCAGATGAATCAGACTGTACCTCAGAATGATTGGCCTCGCGTAGTTTTGTAAAATAAATAAAAAAACCGCTATGAGTAAGATTCCGATTGAAAATGATGGCTCTTGTATCAAGAAGTTTATTGACAGGATTAAGAGCAAACTTGGAAACACAGAAGCAGAGCAGTTAAAGCAAGCTGCTGTTGAAATTGTTCAAAATTGCGTTGATGTTTACTCAACAACATTTGGATCTGGTGATGTTGGTGCTACAGGAACAGGTATTGTTAGCAATCATCATAAAGGCAAAATACCTAATGGTACTACTGGACTAATCTATGGCAAAGTCCAAAGCGGCAAAACTAATACTACGATTGCTACGCTGGCACTTGCCGAGGCTAATAAATTCCGTTGTTTCATTGTATTAACATCTGATAATACATGGCTAGGTAAACAAACAGCAGAGCGTTTCACGAATCAGATCAAAGGTGGCCCTGTTGTCCGTAATTGGGAACAATGGAAAACTGATCCCCTAGACTTCGGTAATCAACTCCACCACTATATTAATGATACTGGTGTTGTCTTAGTATCCACAAAAAATGTGCGTCATCTTGAGAACTTGCTTAAGGTTCTAAAGTCTGCTAAAGCCAGTAGCGTACCCACTCTAATTTTTGATGATGAGGCTGACAATGCTAGTCTAAATACCAACGAAGCCAAGAAAGCTAAGAAGGAAAACAATACGGTTCCTGATAGTAAGATATTTGAATTAATAGCAAAAATTAGGAAACAAGTTGCTAATCACATATATTTACAAATTACAGCTACCCCTCAAAGCTTGTTGTTGCAAAATCTCGATCACCCCTGTAAGCCAGCCTTTTGTGTACTTTCTAAAATAGGCAATACTTATATAGGAGGAGACATTTTTTTCAAAAAAAATAGCAAACACTGCTGTATAATAAAAGCCGAAGAACTGGATAAGTTAAAAAAACAGGGAGGAAAAATCAACCCTGGAGATAATTGGGATATGCCACCAGGGCTGAAATTAGCTTTGTGCTGTTTTTTTGTGGGTTCGATATACAAAATGAACTCAGCAACAGATATAGATGCTAAGTATTCTTTTCTAGCTCATATTGACCACAAGCGTATTACTCACAGCACGTTGGAAAATGTTATTGGCAGCTTTGTTGTAGAGCTTGACAAGGCTCTGCGATCTAAATCATCTGTAACAAAGCGAGAGGATGCGCTCAAATGGCTAAGTCAAGCTCATGCAGAGTTAAGCAAAACAGCTTCTAACTTACCACCTCTCAATGAGCTTGTTGTGGAGCTAGAGTATGAGTTACGAAATACTATACCAAAAGTTATTGATGCCACCAATCCAGATAAGGAACCGAAATACAGCCCAGGTATAAACATTCTAATTGGAGGAAACCGCTTGGGGCGTGGTGTAACTATTGAAGGATTGATGATTACTTATTACGGGCGTGATGCCAAACAAAAGACGATGGACACGGTTCATCAGCACGCACGAATGTTTGGTTATCGCCAGGAATTGCTAGATGTTACTCGCCTCTTTTTACCGGAACACATTTTAGAGGATTTCCGTGCTATCCATGAGTCAGATGAAGGTATGCGTCAAGTAATTGATGAGGACACTGGCAAAATTAAGCTTACGCCAGTGTGGGTTGGTCGAAAACTTAAACCAACCCGTGCGAATGTCCTTAATCCAGCAGCCATTGGTGTATTTACCCCAGGATCTTCTATTTACCCCCGCGATCCATTGTGGACAGCTTCTGAAGTTAAAAAACACACAGAAGCACTTGATAAACTTCTGTCTACATTTAAGGTAGATGATGAATACCATGAAGTAGAAATAGACTATTTAATCGAGATTATTTCAGAAATGCCAAGCCGTTTCTGTTCTGGGTATCCCTGGGAAGATGAGCGAGTCAAACAGGCACTTCAAGCAATGAAAGTAGAAGGTATCCATAAGGGTATTCTCAACGTTCGTCGAGGGAAAAATGGTAATGGACTGGACTTGAGCAACCAAACTAATCGACCTTGGGTTTCTAATTTTGCACAAAGTCAGTGGGTAAGTAAGCCCAGACAAAAATACACTGATGTCCCTGTACTCGTTGTTATGTATGAAAAAGGTGAAAAACAAAAGAGTTGGGATGATCAACCTCTCTATTTGCCAACACTGATTCTGCCTAAGAACAAATTTGTCTTTATGTTCAATTACTCAGAGGAATCAGAAGAAGTAGAAGAGCAAAAAGAAGATGAACTAGAATGGGATGATTCAGAGGAAATAGACGAAAATTAATTGATGCAACAAGCATCATATGATTCACCAGAAGCCGTCAGATAGGAGATAGACTCATGTTCGACTATAAAATTATGGCAATGTGCAAAAGCCATCTATGAGCAACTATTCTTCAGGCAACATTCCCAGTGGAGTTGATGTCAATAATCTATCTCAAATCAACTCTCAGCAACGGACACACATTCTCGATAGTGACGCAACTGGGGGAGGTCACGGCCCTGGTAGAGGAATTTCTGGTAAAAGTGAATTTCCCGCAGCCTGGAGCGATGAGCAGACAATTAATTACATTTTGGAAGTGATTCAAGACCCTAATTCTCAGTGGGTTCAGCGAACAGGTAAACCAGGCATTAAATATACCATTTCTGGTCAGCCTGTAAGATGGCAGATTGAAGGAACTAGAGATAGTGTTAATATTAAGGTAATAGTAGAACCAGATGGTCGGGGCATAATCACAGCATTTCCAACTAACCTACCCAAAAACCCATAAAAAAAATTCAGGAGCAAAATAAATGTTTGACTATAAAGTTGTAGAAAGTAAACTCAAGGAAGTCGTCAACATACTTAAACCAAAACTTTCAGAGGTTCAAATAAAATTTATCACTTCAGATATTCATGCAGGCGAGTGGAATTTGGCGTTAGAGACTTTGTGCGATATTCTCATTGAGGAAGAAATACCCATAGATTCAAGGGGTTATGAACTTTTGCAAGAAGCGGGCAATACCTTGAGCATGGAAAAGGAAACGTGGGAGATGCTAAAGGTGCAAGTAACTCCTTGAGATAGATAATGGGAATTCGGCAATAGTGCGATGTCCTTCAGTCAATGCTCATTCAATTTCTTGAGTTGATAAAAGTTCGATCGCGTCTGGAGTAATTCAGACGCTTTGTTTGAATGTAAATATGTCCGTTACTCTTTCACCACCTCAACCAAATCTTCCACCATCACATCAAACGTCCGCGCCAACTTGAGCAAGCACGTAAAATCAACCATTGCCATCCCCGGAGAACGCGAATAGGTTGTCAGAGTGCTGTAGATCACTCCCGATCGCTCTGAAACCTCTTTTAGCGTCCAACCCTTCTCCGCCGCAAACTCTTTTACCCGCAATCTAATTAAACCCATTGACAGAAAACTAGATTTAGTTTTTAATAGTTTTATCGTAAAAAGCGATCGGCTATTCCTGCACAATTTCCACCAAATCTTCAATCATCACATCAAAGGTGCGAGCCAATTTGTGTATGGAAATGAAGTCAATAGTTGACACCCCCGGACAGCGGGCGTAGTGTCTGACGGTGCTGTAGATGACTCCCGATCGCTCTGAAACCTCTTTTAGCGTCCAGCCTTTCTCAGCAGCGAATTCTCTGACTTTTAATCTAACTAAACCCATACTTGACAACTGATGGTGTACCATCATAAGATGGTTTTATCTTAAAAAGCGATCGTCCTTACGCCTGGAAAACTAAAGGGCGATCGCCTGTTCAAATCAAATTCTTGCTTTCAAGAAGGTCAACTACCGCTTTCCGAGAGTTCAAACACCCGTCAACGACAGGTCAACTACTCATCTCAAACGACAGGTCAACTACTCATCTCAAACAATTACAGACTATGTTAGCAAACTTTTCGCGAAAATCAACCCCCGTTCATCCCTTGAGCCGATTTGCGACTAAAGAGTCGATCGCGCGTCTCCTCAAAATCAAGGTAGAACAAATATATCGCATCGAGCGGTGGCGGCACATCCTTTACGTACACGCCCAAGGCATGAGTCGCTTTGTCAGCTACGCCGACTTACCGCCAATTTTGGGAGTGGAATCGCCCAAAGGTTTAGATTTTGGTTACTGGAAGCGGCGGATGGCCAGCAAAAAAGAGAGAAATGCACCGGATTTTTGGGTGGATTTCTATGCACAGAAATTTCATCAAGCCGTTTCGGTTGCTGAATTGTTCGACTGGGGGCGATTGGTGGGAGTAATTAAGTTTATGTTGCCGAAAATAGCAGTTGAATCGCTGCGGAATGTTTATGCACAGGAAAAATACCTGCTGGAACATTTCTAATTTGTAGCACAACATTTCAGAAAGGGCGATCGCTAAAATATAATTGGACTACCTAAAATATCGCTAGAAAACAAGCCGAGGAAAAAAACAATGACAACGGAACGCTGGACAGACGAAATGATGGATGATTTGGCTGCCACTGTAGATCGAACGACTCTGAATATCGAACAAACTAATCGCAATGTCGATATGCTGGTAGGCGCTGTCAATGCTCTTTTAGAAAGAGACAGTCAACGGGATGAAGAAATCCGGCGGCGGAATGAGGATTTTCAACAGTACAAATTAGAAAACGACCAGAGATTTAATACTTTGCTCGAAGAAGTCAGATTTTTAATCAGAAAACTGGGAGATAATCAATGAGAGATACTTTGTAGGGTTCGCACAGCACACCTTACCGATCATCCCAACAATTCTCACCGCATCAGTCATAATAGAATTAGCGAACTATCCAAAATTGAGGAAAAATCTATGGTGGCCACAACCAGCGAATTACCTAAAATTGATGAAACACCTGCGATCGCACCCATTGTACGAGATAATCTTACCATAGAAAATTTCATGGCTAATCCGCCAGACAACATGGAATGGGTGGACAGACAAGTCGTAGAGAAAAATGACATGACACTGAAAACTGGTCGAATTCAATCCAAGCTAAGTCGTTGTTGGGGAAATTACAAAGATTCTAGTGGCCAAGGAGGAGAAGTTTATACCGAAGCACCTTGCCGCACAAACCAACAAATTCGCCGCCCCGATGTAGCTTATCTCACACCCGAATTAGCCGCACAATTCGGCGATGTTCCAACTTTACCGCAGAGTTTCCCTTTACTTGCCGAAATAGTTTCGCCCACAGATATTGCTGAAAATGTATTTCTCAAAGCACAAGAATATTTGGCATCTAGCTGTCAAGAAGTCTGGATAGTTTTGCCTGACAGTCATTTAGTATTTGTGGTCAATTATAATCAAATATTGGGATTTCGAGCCGGCGAAACAGTTAGAACTCAACAAATTCTCGCAGATTTTAGCATTGCCGTTGATGAATTGTTAGCTTAAAATATTAAATTATACCAAATAGGGCTAAATTACTACCTTTACTCTTTTAGTCCGCGAAGGCGGACTTCGTTTGTATAGCCCCGAATTCTATTCGGCGGGCATTATTGATACACACATACTGACTAATCCCATTATCGGAGCGAACCGCCATGTCAGACGACTTTTCCCTAGACGACCTTTTAAACAAAAGTTACGATGCTTTCAAAGACGCTGAAAATCAAGTGGGACAGTGCAATGTTTTAGTCATCGGGAAAACTGGAGTTGGCAAAAGTACCCTGATCAATTCGGTTTTTCGCCAACGCTTAGCAGAAACCGGAGTCGGCCGCCCCATAACTCAAGGAATCCGCCAATATACAAAACCGAATTGTCCGATTACAGTCTACGATACTCCCGGACTAGAACTCAACGCCGAACAAATTAAAGTTATTCAGCTCAACGTTGCTAAACTAATTGAAGACCAAAGACTCCTGCATCCAAAAGAACACATTCACGTAATCTGGTACTGCATCAATCACAGTGCTAATAGAATAGAATCTGTGGAGGAAAGCTGGCTAAAAGAAATGGAAGTCAAAGATGTACCTGTGATTTTAGTGCTGACTCAGACTACCTCTAAAAAGCCTAGCGAGTTTTTCAAGCAACTAGAACACATGAATTTGCCAGTCAGTCAAATCATCCCTGTGATGGCTGAACCGGAAGAAATTGATGAGGATTATACAGTAAAATCTCACGGTTTAGATAAGTTGGTAGATGCAACTTTTCAATTGCTGCCGGAAGTCGCTAAAAAAGCTTTTGTTAAAGAACAAATTGCTAATGTTGCGCTCAAATCTGACATGGCGTTTAAGTATGTAACTGGTTATGTTGCCGGTTCTGCGATTGTTGGTGCGACTCCTGTACCGTTTGCTGATGCGCCGATTTTGATGGCGATGCAAACGGCAATGATTGCTAATATTACTGTGATTTTTGGAATGCCCTTTGATAAGGGGTTTGTTTCGGCGATGCTGTCTGCGATTAGCGGTGCTGGCGGGGTTACTGCTGTTGGTAGAAGTATTGTTACTAATTTGATTAAAATGATTCCGGGTGCTGGTACTATTGTTGGCGGTGCTATTTCTGGCGCAACGGCTGCAACTCTCACCCTTGCCCTCGGTTTGGCTTACATTGAAGTGCTGAAAGCTTATATGAAAGCTCAGATTAATGGGGAACAACTTTCTTTGCAGCAGTTGACAAAGATGTTTGTGGATTTGTACAAGGATTATGCAACTTCGGGGCGTAAAACTTTGAAGGATGACAAACCTAAGCCACCGAATCAAATTAATATTGAGTAGATTGGTTATAGGGCCTAGGGCATAGGGCATTGGTTAGTTTCAATTACCAATTACCAATTACCAATTACCTATTACCAAAGAATGATATAATATCAGTGAATTCTGCAAAAGGGAGTAAATGGCTATGGTAATGACAGCCGTTTTATCAGAAAATGTTTCTCTAGAAGACTTCATCGCTAATCCCCCCGACGATATGGAATGGGTGGACGGGCAAATATCGGAGAAAAATGGTATGACAGTAAAACACAGTCGAATCCAATCTAGACTAGATTTTTCTTGGAGAAGTTACAAGATATCTAGCGGACAAGGTGGCGAAGTTTATACGGAAGTTCCTTGTCGCACTGACAGGCGAGTGCGTCGCCCTGATGTTGCTTATTTGACTGCTGAACTTGTTGCTGAATATGGCGATGTTCCTACTTTTCCTCAAAGTCCGCTGTTAATTGCGGAAATTGTTTCTCCTACTGATGTTGCGGAAGATGTTTTTCTGAAAGCACAAGAGTATTTAGATTCTGGTTGTTTGGAAGTTTGGATTGTTTTTCCAGAAAGTCGCTGGATATTGATTATGACTCAATCTCAAAAGTTAACTTTTAACTGGGATTCTACAATCAGCACTCAGCTAGTATTGCCGGGTTTTAGTGTTGCTGTTGATGAGTTGTTGGGTTGATGGCAAATATTAGTTATACCATTTATAAAAAGTATTGCTACAAAATAATAGTTGGGCGGAGTGAAACAGAGGATTATTTGTACGGGCCCGAAGTGCAAGGTGCGTCGCGGTGAGATTGTCGATATAATTTAGGGATTTTTCATGGCGACGCACCCTACCACTAGGTAATTAGGTTCTGCGTCTAGGACTGAATTTGTGAGAAAATGCTTGACAAAATGCCGTAGGTTGCGGGGCAGGACGCGATCGCCCATTCAGCCAATTAATGAAAATTATTAGCAATAAATAATGTAGTTGTCAACTTGCACAGAATCACCAACAGCGGTAAAATACTGATTGCTTTGTTTGTAAATCTACCCTAGATTCCAATTGGGAATTAAAACCAATAATCGAAATATGTCTCAAACTTACACCGTTGAATTACTTCACCAAGGCAGCACCTATAGCGTAGAAGTGCCGGAAGATCAACCAATTTTGCAAACTGCGATCGCCGCTGGGATTGATTTGCCGAACTCTTGCAATTCGGGGGTTTGTACTACTTGCGCTGCTAAAGTTATTGAGGGTCAAGTTAAGCAAGTTGATTGCATGGGCGTTAGTCCCGAACTTCAGGCCGAAGGTTATGTGTTACTGTGCGTTTCTTTTCCCCGATCGCACTTGAAGATAGAAACCGAAAAAGAAGACATTGTGTACGATCGCCAGTTCGGTAAATCCTAGGACTAAGCTAAAATTTACTTAAGTACCGAAGTACCGATCGCGGTAAAACCACTATGGATCACAAGATGACCACCCATTTCATTTCCGCAGAAGTTGACCTCCGCGACACCGCCGAAGAATTGCACTCAGCCATTGAAACTGAACTGCAAAAGCACGGCGAACCCCTGCGCTGGGCAGTCACAGACGTGGATATCGATCGGCAAAAGGCTGTGGTAGAAGGTTACGTGCTCGTGGAAGCATCCCCCGCAACAGCGTGAAGCCCCGCCCTTTAACAGTGGTTTTGATAGTCCCCACAGGCGTTGGAGCCTCGATTGGGGGCTTTGCAGGCGATGCGCTGCCCGTTGCTAGGGCGATCGCCCAAATTTCCGATACGCTGATTACTCACCCCAACGTCCTCAACGGTGCTCAACTTTATTGGCCAATACCTAACGCCCTCTACGTCGAAGGTTACGCCCTTGACAAATTTGCAGCCGGATGCTGGGGCCTGCAACCGGTACATCAAAATCGCATTGGCTTAATCATGGATTGTGCGATCGAACCGGAGTTACAATTGCGCCACTTGCAAGCCGTTGATGCTGCTAGAGCCACATTAGGTTTGAACATAACTGATTGTATTTTGACCGATCGCCCTTTGCAAGTAGAATTACGTACTTCAGAATCAGGGGCATCCTGGGGGACGATCGGCAATCCCGACAGTTTACTACGCGCCGCCGAAAAATTGATCCGACAAGCAAAAGTCCAGGCGATCGCAGTTGTAGCCAGATTTCCCGAAGATGAAGGCAGCCTCGCCCTCGAAAACTACCGCCACGGCAAAGGAGTTGACCCCCTCGCCGGCGCGGAAGCTGTGATCAGTCACCTGATTGTTAGAACATTTAAAATCCCCTGTGCTCACGCTCCGGCTTTGTTGCCACTACCCCTCGATCCGCACCTGTCCCCGCGATCGGCTGCCGAGGAAATCGGTTATACTTTCTTACCTTGCGTGCTCGCGGGCCTCAGCAAAGCTCCCCAGTTTACAACGCAGAAAGCCCAGGAAGACAGCCAATTATCAATTACTGCCGATCGAGTCGATGCGGTGGTGATACCCGCCACAGCGTGCGGTGGCAGTGCTATTCTGAGTTTAAGCGGGCGATCGACAGTACAAATCATCGCTGTGGGTGACAACAAAACCCAGATGCGGGCTACTCCAGAAAAACTCGGAATCAAAGCTTTGCAGGTAAACTCATATTTAGAGGCGATCGGCGTATTGGTCGCTTTACGAGCCGGCATCAGTCCAGCTTCCTTGGGTGCAGACATCTCCTCCCTGCGGTGTTTGTCTGACTCTACTAAACAAATCTAAAACCTAAAACCTAAAATATAAAATAGATTAAGTGTCAGAAAAAATTCCCGAAAATCCCGAAATTGAACCGTTGACGCGCACTCAAGTTTTAGTAGCAATGGGCGTGACAGCAATTATGTTGCTGGCGGTAGCTAAATTGTGGTTGATATTTGGATCGGTATCGCTTTTGCCCGTCAAATTGATCGTAATGGATTTGCTCACAGGATGTGCGATCGGACTGGCGATTACAGGCGGTAGTGCGATCGTTTATCGCCTTTGGCCAGGTTATCGCCGGAGTGCTGACATTTACTTAGAAGTAGTCCTCAAACCCCTATTTTGGCCCGATTTAATTTGGCTGGGATTGCTGCCGGGACTTAGCGAAGAATTGCTATTTCGAGGTGTAATGCTGTCTGCTTTGGGATTGAATCTTACTGGTTTAGTTTTATCGAGTTTTTCCTTCGGCATTCTGCACTTGGGAGGAATGGATCAGTGGCCTTATGCTGTTTGGGCAACGGCTGTCGGATTGCTGTTGGGTTACAGTGTTTTAGCTACGGGGAATTTGTTGGTGCCAATTACGGCTCATATCTGCACGAATTTGATTTCTAGCTGTGTTTGGAAGTGGGAACACAGTATGGTGAAGCGGTAGATCAAGTGGCGATTGGTTTGATCGTTCGGACTTTAGTCCTTATAATTAGAGGACTAAAGTCCGAACGATCGAACCTTTTTTATTGCGGGTAATTTATGGGACATGACATCAATTGACTTTTGAGCTGCTCAAACCGCCGAATCCGATCTTTGTTAAGGCAGTTGATAACTGCTCGATCGCACAATCAATTCACCTTGGCTGGGGTTGCGGCTGAAAATAAAAGCTCCTTCTTGAGTTTCGCCACTTGACAAAAAATTAACTTGCTGGTCTCCCGATTCTAAGACTTCGCCGTTGACGCGCAGTTCAGCTATAACTTGCACTGATTCGACCGTTTCGCCGCCCGTGTTAGTAACCGTAAACGGCACGTAAAATTGCCCTTGGGTTTCGCGAATTGGCGCGTTGCGAGTCACAGAAATTACTGGAGGTTCCTGTTTTTTAGTCGCCCAGTTATAGAGTACGAGTCCGGTGAGGGAAGACAGGATCGAACAGGCGATCGCAAATGTCACCCATTCAGCAAGAGTTCTTTTTTGTGGCTGTTCCTTCTTACTTTCACTCATACTGCTAACCTACCCGCCGCGCCACCAATTGTCGCCGGCAATCCCAATACTAACGTATAGCCCAACCAAACCGACCACGGATCGTCAAAACTGAGTTTGTGGAAGAAAAATAGCATAAATGCAGAAGCAGCCAGCGATACTAAATACGCCATCACAGTCTCGCTGAGGGGACTCTGAAAAATTCCTTGCTGCTGCTGGCGTTTTGCTTGATAAGTAAAGTCGGCTGCAAATACAATACCGTAGGAAATTAGCAGCGAAACGGCGATAATTGCTAATTGCCAAGGCGGCGAAATAGCGGCGGCTAGCATGGGAATTTCGTCAGTTGGGGCGATGTTGAAAGCAATGATCATCGCGCCGATTAAAGTAGCGCCGATATCTGCTAAAGTGGGATTAATCATCGGTTCGCTGTCGCTGTCTGAGCTTTCATAGCGATCGCCGCTCAAGAAACCGCTTGCCAGGGCCACTCCCAAGGAAAACGGCAAACCTTCAAAGACGATTTTACCCAAAGTTTCTTGCAGCGGAGTCTCCAGCGTAATTTCCCTGAGCAAAAACAGGATAAAAGCCGCGCAGACAATGCCAATCGCGATCGCTTCTACGGTATCGATTGCAGCGTCTGGCCAGCGGATGTTCTTAGTTTTGCGAAAACCTTCGGTGCGAGTCAGCAATAAAACGACGAGAAAAGTAGTTACAATGGCGATCGACATTTGCGCTGGTTTAGTAGAGGAACCGATCCACCAAACCTCCATCGTATAAAGCAGCGGAATCCCGAACAAAAATCCGCCCGATGCACCTCGAATGATGTCGTGTAGTTCATTTGACCACTGATTTTTGCGTCTTTTTGACTTGTTCATGTTTTAGTGAAAACGCGCCTCAAAAAATTGGAAAATCAACTATTTTTAAAACATTATCAAATAGAATACCAGATTTGTTGTATTTTTTCTCTAATTTGCGTCCAGTCGCTAGCGGTTAAAATTCCCAATCGACGATTGACCAAACGCTTTTCTATTGTGTTCACCTTATGCAGCCGAACCACTGACAACCGCAGCAAACCTGCCTGTTAGTATTCTACAATCTCAACATCACAAACAGTCCTACTTATTTGACTTGTCACTCGTGCAACAACAATATCTTCATCTCCTGTATCCAAAAGTACCAGCACTGGACGGAGTTTGGATGTTGTTACATCAGCAAAAGGTAGTGCCAGTAAGAGAACTTCTCCTGATTGATAATTTGGCATATTTCAAATATTGTCATAGATAGCATCTTCCTCGCTGTAGCCCGCCAATAATTGCTCAGCAGCAAGACGATGCCAAGCAGCGTTTTCCTCTGCTGTATCAGTTGGTTCTTTCACTAGAACAATAACTCTGACTTCTTGGTTAGCTGCGAAGTATTTTAAGAGAGTATCGGGAAATTCGATTTTCCCTTCATCTGTGACTTTTGCGGGAAACTCGTAAGGTTTCATAATTTTTAGGTAGATTTTTTTACAACATTATTCAGTTTGTGATTTACTTTCTAATTCCTTGAGTTATAAAAAAACTCCCACGATTATAAATCTCTTTGCCAAATCTTGATAGTTTTGTCATCACTCCCACTAATCAGAGTCTGCCCATCCGGGCTAAAAGCCACAGAGTAAACTCCCCATGTGTGTCCTAAAAGAGTGCAAATCTTCTCTCTAGCCTCTAGATTCCAAAGTTCGAGCATTCCGGGTTCGCTATCATAATCTGCGTTCTCACAATCACTTCCACCAGTTGCGATAATTTTACCATCACGGCTAACAGCTAAGCAGAAGCTTCCCATTGAATTTTCCGCAAGAGTATAAATTTCTGTTCCTGTATCAAGATTCCACAACTTGATAGTTCCGGCACAGTCTAAGGTAGCAAAAGTTGCTCCATCAGGGCGGACAGCCAGGGCACAAACAGAGTCCATACCCTCCTGCCAATTCTTTGTCCAGATTTCATCTCCTGTGATTAAATTAAAAGCTACTGCACTTAGAGAAACACAATCATCTCCACTGCTACTGAGTAAAATATTTCCGTCATGGCTGAATAAGATATCTAAACTATAAAATACTTCTACTGGCCACTTTAAAGTCCGAATTTCTTCTCCATTTCTAAGGTTCCAAAGTTTGATATTTGTGTCTTCACTGGCACTTGCCAGAGTCTTCCCGTCCGGGCTGATAACTACAGAAGTAATTATGTCTGAATGTCCGGTGATGGTGTAAATTTCCTCTTTAGTGCTGAGATTCCAAAGCTTGATAGTTTTGTCCTTACTGCCGCTAGCAAGAGTTTGTCCATCAGGGGCGAGGGCAATGGATCTAACCCCTTGTGAATGTCCTGATAAAGTGTGAAGTTCTTGCCCTGTGTTGAGGTTCCACAGCTTAATTGTGCTGTCAGCACTTCCGCTAACTACAGTCTGTCCGTCTGGGGTGATGGCAACAGAAGTTACCGAGCTTGAATGCCCGTGAATAGTGTGTACGCATTGCCAGTTCGGAGTTTGAAACATTTGATATTACTCCTCAGATTCATTCAGTTTCACTCAACTTTGTGCATAAGCTATTAAAAATTCCTCTCTAGAAATTCCCGCCTGAGTACAAATTGCTCTCAGTGTCCCTGATTTTATTTGATCGTGGTTAGGCATTACCAGCGGAGTTTCCGTACCATCCTGATTTTCTCGCACCATGACAATATGTTCGCGTTCTCTAATAATTCTAAAACCCAAAGACTGAAATGTTCTGATGACTCGTCTTTTAGGAGCATCGACAGGAAACTTCGACATTAAATAGCCACCTCTGCCTTTACTAAAAAAGTCTCGACAGCCAATGATTCGTCTTCCATCATTTCTTTGCCGAATATCTCGATGTAGCAGCGAATAGCTGACTTGACATCAGCTAAGGCTTCCTCATAGGTGTCACCTTCACCAACTACGGCACCTTTGATGCCAAGGGGATAGGCTACATAACCGTCGGGATGTTTTTCAATGATTATTCTAAATTGTTTCATCTTCGCCTCTTTATTTTTATACTAGCTTAATTCACCACAGCCGCGCGATCGCATAAGCATCAAAAATAACATCAACGCTCAAAACGGGTATCTGTTCCGCCATAGATTGGGCAATTATCAGCCTGTCAAATGGATCGCGGTGATGCAAAGGCCGTGAAGCCATAACCTCAATGTGATCGAAACTTATTTCCAGTATCTCAATTCTATTAACTGCGATCTGCTGCTTGACAAACTCCATAAAAGGCATACTAAAATTTAGCCTGCCTATGCTGTGCTTAATCGCCATTTCCCAGACGCTAGCTGTACTGAGGAGAATATTGTTATCTCCTTTGTTAATTAGCGATCGCCCTGTTATACTCAGCCTTGAACTGTTTGTCCTGTACCAAATAAAGGCATGAGTGTCCAACAACAGCCTCATTCCATGTACTCCTTAAACTCTTCTAGCGGTTCATCAAAATCATCGGACATCCAAACCATTCCTTTAGCACTTCCTGGTTGTCGATCGGGTTTAGCTTGTTTGGGTATCCCTACCAATTTTACAACAGGCTGGTTATCTTGAGTAATCTCAACTTCTTCGCCTCTCATCGCCGCTTCGATTAATTCCAGAAGCTTTTCTTTTGCCTCAACAACATCTACTTGATACATAACTCGTGCCTCATTACTATCAATTTCCAACATCACTATTCTAACTCAATACGATAAATCCTCTTCCTCCAAATCAACAGCCTGCACTTCCAGATCATCAGAATCATCAGACTCCAACTGAGTCGGTGTAGCCGGAATCGCTGCAATTATTGCATCAATTACCTTCCCCACTGGAATAATTTCTATCCCTAATTCTGGTACGGATTGATTCTTAGGAATAATCGCCCTTTTGAAACCCAATTTCGCCGCCTCCCTCAGTCGTAACTCTAATTGGGAGACTGGCCGCACCTGTCCTCCCAAACCAACTTCTCCGAGCAAAACTGTGCGCGCATCAATTACCCGATCGCGAAAACTGGCCACAATTGCGATCGCAACTGCCAAATCCGACGCCGGTTCCTCCACCTTCAGCCCGCCCACCGACGCCAAAATCACATCTAACTTAGATAAAGGAATGCCCACCCTTTTCTCCAAAACAGCTAAAATTTGCTGCAATCTACCATTATCCACACCCGTAGTAGTGCGACGCGGCGCACCAAAACTCGCAGGGCTGACTAACGCCTGAATCTCCACTAAAATTGGTCTAGTTCCCTCACAAGCAACCGTTGTCGAAGTACCAGGCGAAAATTCATCTTTATTGCCCAAAAACAACTCCGACGGATTATCTACTTCTCGCAAACCGTTTGCTACCATTTCAAAAACACCGATTTCATGAGTAGCGCCAAAACGGTTTTTCATCGATCGCAAAAGCCGATGAGAAGCAAAGCGATCGCCCTCAAAATAAAGTACAGTATCTACTAAATGTTCTAAAACCCGTGGGCCCGCCAAAGATCCATCCTTAGTAACATGACCAACCAGAAATAAAGTAATATTTTCCCTTTTCGCAACCTGCATCAAAGCAGACGTACATTCCCGCACCTGAGCCACAGAACCAGGAGCCGATGTTAATTTAGCAAAATAAATAGTTTGAATGCTATCAATCACTGCCACATTCGGTTTCAGCGCTTCCAACTCCCGCAAAACAACGTCTAAATCCGTCTCTGGAAGCAAATAGAAATTCTCCGCTGAATTGTCCTCACAATCGGTTTTAGCTTCCCCATTACTATCAGATTTCTGTCCATCGTTGCTTGACAAATTAACCGGATTAGCCACGCCCAAACGTTGCGATCGCAATTTCACTTGCTGGCCAGACTCCTCCGCACTAACATAGAGTATTCTATCCTTGCGAGCCAACATATTCGCCATCTGCAATAGCAGCGTCGATTTCCCGATTCCCGGTTCCCCACCAATCAACACCAGCGAGCCCGGAACAATCCCACCTCCCAAAACTCGATCGAGTTCCCCGTAACCAGAAGGCCAGCGAGACTGAGTTTGGTCGGAAATCTGCGATAATCTAAAAGATACTTTCGGCTGACCCTTCGACTTATCAGGAGGCGAACCGTGCAGTCCCTTAGTTGTCACCCCAGTCAAACCAGCCCGCGACCCACCCGAACTATGTGGTTCTAACTGCTCGTCAAAACAATCCCACTTATGACAGCTAGGGCATCTGCCAAAATATTGTGGTGAATCATACCCGCATTCCCGGCAAATATATTGTATTCGAGGTTTAGGCATTGTTTACAGATATGATAAATAGTCAACCTTAACATTTTAAAAAGTCGGAGTTAAAGCAATTATCAAGCTTTCAGACCGATCGCCACAGACCAATGAGTTTGTGTCTTCTATGATAGGGTAAAAAAAAATAACATTATCTGAAATGTAACTTAAGGAGTGCTCGGTAAATTGGAAAACCATAAAGAAAAAATTCTGGTAGTCGATGACGAAGCCAGTATCCGGCGCATTCTGGAGACTCGCCTTTCCATGATTGGCTACGATGTCGTCACCGCTGCTGACGGCGAAGAAGCTCTCGAAACATTTCGCAACACCGAACCCGACTTAGTAGTTTTGGACGTGATGATGCCAAAGCTCGACGGTTACGGTGTTTGTCAGGAGTTGCGCAAAGAATCAGACGTGCCCATCATCATGCTAACCGCTTTGGGAGACGTAGCCGATCGCATCACCGGTTTAGAATTGGGCGCCGACGATTACGTCGTCAAACCTTTCTCACCCAAAGAACTAGAAGCCCGCATCCGTTCGGTACTACGGAGGGTTGACAAAAACGGCTCTTCGGGGATTCCCAGTTCTGGAGTCATCCACGTCACCAATATTAGGATTGACACCAACAAGCGCCAAGTTTACAAAGGCGACGAACGAATTCGGCTCACGGGCATGGAATTCAGCTTGTTAGAACTGCTTGTCAGCCGTTCTGGAGAGCCTTTTTCGCGATCAGAAATTTTGCAGGAAGTCTGGGGATACACGCCCGAACGCCACGTAGACACCCGCGTTGTGGACGTTCACATCTCCCGGCTGAGGGCAAAGTTGGAAGACGACCCCAGCAATCCTGAATTAATTCTCACCGCCCGCGGCACCGGCTATCTATTCCAGCGAATTGTCGAAATTGGGGAAGTCGGTTGACAGTTGACAATTGACAGTTGACAGTTGGCAGTTGGCAGTTGACAGTTGACAGTTGACAGTTGACAGTTGGCAGTTGACAGTTGGCAGTTGACAGTTGTTAAATTACCAACTACTAATTTATAGAACTTAAGCACGGGTGTCCAGAAACCGGGTTTTTCAACCAAAATATTTGGTTAAAACCCTCAATCTCGATAAAAAACCTGGTTTCTTGGTCAGGGAGTGCGTCAAAGCCTAAATGACAACGGACAACGGACAACTGACAACTGACAACTGTCAACTGACAACTGTCAACTGTCAACTATCAACTGACCAATGACAAAATCTGACCCCAATAAAGTTTTGCGGAAATTGCCCTTAGTGGCGGGAGGGTTAGCAGGTACGCTGCTGATGGTCAACCGCTTACTGACAGAGCAAGTTACAGACTCTCAAGCTCGATCGGACGTTTTGGGAGTAATTATCAGCGCCCTGCTGATTTTAACAGGTTTGTTGTGGCAACAGGTGCAAGCGCGATCGCCCGATTCGGTACAGCTTATCGGCTCTGAAGGCTTCGAGTTTGCGCCAGATTTGCCCGATGCCGTCAAGCTAGAATTAGCCTGGGCATCACGTTTGCTCTTGACAAATACCGCCACAAGGGCGATCGTCATTGTATATCAAGGAAAAGTCCTCTTGAGGCGCGGCATCTTAGGCATCAATCCCGAAGTCAATCCAGGGCCAATATTGCAGCGAGTGCTCGACAAAAACAAACCAGTTTATTTAGTAAAGCTCGATATTTATCCAGGGCGAATCGAATTCGACTATTTGCCAGAAAATACCCAAGGAGTGATCTGTCAGCCGATTGGCACTCAAGGCGTGTTAATCTTAGGTGCTAACGCGCCCCGCAGCTACACAAAACAAGATGAAAATTGGGTTGAAGGCATTGCGGAAAAACTAGAAAACACCATCAGTCAATTTTAGATTTTAGATTTTAGATCCTAGCGTACTGCTAGACGCACCTTCGGCTAGAGGCATTTAAATTGGATATTCGGGGCGGGCTCTCCTGCCCACCCCACAAGACTTTGATTATTTCTTGACACACAATTTAAAAGCAGAACAGCTTACGAACCAGACCAGAATCAACTAAAAATCAATGGTTAAAGGAGCTCTCGGAAACGGAATTACATCGCGAATATTCCCCATTCCCGTAATGAATTGCACCAACCGTTCAAACCCCAAACCAAAGCCAGCATGAGGCACAGTACCGTAGCGGCGCAAATCCAAATACCACCACAACTCCTCCTTATTCATGCCTTGAGCTTCCATGCGCCGCTCCAACACATCTAGCCGTTCTTCCCGCTGGGAACCGCCGATAATTTCCCCAATATTCGGAGCCAAAACATCCATTGCTCGCACGGTTTTCTCGTCTTCATTTAAACGCATATAAAATGCTTTAATCCCGACTGGATAATCGCTAACAATTGTAGGCTTCTTAAACAAATCCTCAGCCAAATAGCGCTCGTGTTCCGACTGTAAATCTAAGCCCCAGCTTACCGGGAAGTCAAACTTTTTGTCAGCTTTTTCCAAAAGTGCGATCGCCTCCGTGTAAGTAATCCGCTCAAACTGATTGTTAATAATATTTTCAGCAGTCGCCAAAACCGTCTTATCAATCCGCTCGTTAAAAAACTCCATATCCTCCGGGCAATGCTCCAAAACGTACTTAAAAATGTACTTTAAAAAAGCTTCAGCCAAATCCATATCACCCTGCAAATCGCAGAAAGCCATCTCCGGTTCAATCATCCAAAACTCAGCCAAATGCCGCGAAGTATTAGAATTTTCTGCTCGAAAAGTCGGGCCAAAAGTGTAAACGTTGCCGAAAGCCATCGCCATAACTTCCGCTTCCAACTGACCGCTAACTGTTAAATAAGCGCGCTTTCCAAAAAAGTCTTTAGAATAATCAACTTCTTGCGAATCTGTGCGCGGCACATTCTTTAAATCAAAGTTGGTAACGGCGAACATTTCCCCCGCACCTTCACAGTCGCTAGCAGCAAGAATCGGAGTGTGAACCCACAAAAAACCACGTTCTTGAAAAAATTGGTGTACCGCCGCCGAACAAGCATTGCGGACTCTAAATACAGCGCCGTGGGTATTTGTACGCGGCCGCAAGTGGGCGATTGTCCGTAAAAATTCCAAGGAATGCCGCTTTTTTTGCAACGGATAAGTTTGCGGGTCTGCTTCGCCGTAAACTTGTACTTGTGAGGCTTTTAATTCAATTCGCTGTCCCTTCGCCGGTGACGCTACCAGCACGCCAGACACTTCTAAAGATGCACCTGTATTTAGTTGTTTGAGTATATTTTCAAAATTGGGCAAATCGGCATTGATAACTACTTGCAAATTAGCCATCGCCGAACCATCGTTGACTTCGACAAAAGCAAATTCTTTCAATTCGCGCTTAGTACGAACCCAGCCTTGAACTGTTACAGTTTGATCGGGTTCACCGCCCCGCAAAATTGCTGCAATTCGTTGATTAGTCATATCCACTCCCGTTTATTTAATATTATTTTGCACTATATCTCTGTTTGCTCTTCCTCTGCGCCCTCTGCGCCCTCTGCGGTAAAAAAATCAAAAACTATCCCGCATAGGATTTCAACATCCAACCCAGCAAAATGCCGAGTCCCCCAAAGCGAACAGCTTGCCAAAAAGGTTGTTTTATGCTTGCCCAAGAAAACAGACTGCTTTCTAAATTTAACTCGATCGTTTCCAATTCTTGCTCAATTTCCCGCAATTCTTTCTTGAGTTGCGGTAGGGGATTTTGGCGCAGAGAGTGGCGCACATCTTCCCGCAGGTGGCCGAGTGTGGCTTGGCGCTGTCGATCGCACTGAATCTGAGTGTAACGCTCTTTGACTGCCGCGAGCGATCGCTCCACCGCTTCTAGCGCCTGTACAAACTCGTTTTCTTGCTCTTGGTGATTTAACTCTGACGGCTGTTGAGGCATTTCGATCTGTAAACCTGACAATACTTAAAAAAAACAGATTCCCAATTAACTTGTTATTATATGCAGTATATTTTTTCAATTGAGAAACCGCAGCCAAATAGCTATAATTCCACCTATGCTTGAAACTACACAAACCACCCAAACTGTCAACCTCAACGAGCTCAGTACAGTAGAACTGGCTCAAGCCCTAGCAGCCCGCCTCGCCATTTCCGAAAAAGATTGGCATCGCCTCAAAGCTAACCGTTCCGCGCGGGCCGGAGAGCAAGCTGCGGCAGCTTTGGTCTTTTTGCTGAAAAATCAGCCCGAAGAAGCTCTCCCGCGCTTAAACCAAGCAGCAGGATGGCTGGATCGATCGATCTCCGCACCTCCGTGCCCCACTCACGGCAAATAATTTTGAGTATTGAGCTAAATATTTGATTAGTGTCCCAAAACTCAAACAATCGCGCCGCTCGATCGAGCAGCGCGATTGCGAGCCAAAAAAGATTTATACTTTTTTCACTCAAAACTCACATTTTGCATTATCATCTACTATCAATAGCCAGATTTTCAAAATTTTCCATGCCCGGTTCAGCGGGGAAATGAAAAAATTTGCAGGTCTAGCTGAGCTGAAAAATGATGCCAAATATCAGTTCTAGCGCAAGCGAGGCAGTCGGTAACGAGTGGGAATCTCTTTGCACAGCCGTAACTCTGTACCTTGAGAATTCCAGTCTACCCGATCGAATAGTTGGTAAAGAATAAACAGTCCCCTACCACATTCCTGTTCAACATGGGGGAGTGCAGAGTTGTCTGCAAAATCACTATCGCAATTATCGGTATCAAGGTCGCAACCGCAAGGGGCCTTAAAGCCACAACCTTCATCCGATATCACCCACCAATATTCGTTTTGGACGATCGAAAAACGGACTCCAACAGTTTTACTGGGGTCTAACTTATTTCCATGCTTAGCAGCATTTACCAATGCTTCTTGAAGCCCCAACCGTAATTCCGCTTGCCAGTAAGCTGGAACCTCTGCTAGGAGCAGATCCAAAATAGGACAAAGGTAGAGGGTAGAAGCGAAGCTAATCGTAATCCAATTGCGTCCGACGACCGGACGGGCTGAAATAGCAATCACTCAGAAAACTCCCTAACTTTCAGGTGGATAAACTTCACACCCTGCATAGTTGGCTCCCTAGTATTCAAAATGCTAATTAATTGAGCGGCGCAGCTCTACTTCTATCTTAGAGTATTAAAGCCGTTAATCAAAGCAAAGAACGTCACAAAATATTCTGCGATTCTCAGAAACTTTTGCCGAGAACCACCAGTAATTTTACTGATAACTTCTACCCGCAGCCAGATTTTTGATGTCGGCTTTTGCCACGGCAGCGAAGCTGTGCTCGCTGCATCCCCAGCCGTCAACACCTATCTTACCAAACGATCCCCACCTTGAAAAGATCGGAAAACCCTCCAAAAAAGTCGATCCCTTGACTCCTTGCCAATGGGTATCGGCTGTCGCAACCCCAGATGAGGCCCGATCGCCCAGAACTTCTACTTGTCCCCAAATATCACAATTGTCATACCTAGGTATGTTGCAGCCGAAACCAGATATATTTCCTAAATGCCGATCGCGGCACGGATTCCTTACTACTGCGACTCTCATTAAACGCAATATTCGTTACAAAACTTATTGCGCCTGAGTAGGCGATCGCACTCGCCCAACTCGCCAAAATTGACGTATCCCTTGCTGGCTAAACCCCAGGCTGTTGGCAAAACTTGATAAATCTGAACGTCGCGATACAATAGTTAAAGTAAATACTTATTTCTTTACATCATGCAAACAACCCCAGCCATCACCGCAGCCCCTATCGCTGGTACATACTGGCAATGGCGGGGCCATTCAGTGTACTATGTGCGATCTAGCGATCGACATCCAGAACGCCCTCCACTGCTGTTAATTCACGGTTTTGGAGCATCCACAGACCACTGGCGCAAAAATATCAGCGGGCTGAGCAAAGAATTTGAAGTGTGGGCGATCGACCTGATCGGATTTGGGCGATCGGCAAAACCCGAAATCGAGTACAGCGGCGAGCTCTGGCGCGACCAACTCCACGACTTCATCACCAACATCATCGGCCGGCCCGCCGTATTAGCCGGCAACTCCCTCGGAGGCTACGCCGCCTTGTGTGTCGCAGCCCAGCGTCCCGAATCAGCCGCCGGACTGATCTTAATCAATAGCGCCGGCCCATTCACCGAAACTCAGCCCGCACCCGAAGCCCCGCCCTTGCAAAAAGCCATATCTGCGGTAGCTAAAACCTTATTTCAGCAAGATTGGGCAAGTTTTCTGCTGTTCCAATACGTGCGCCAGCGATCGACTATTCGGAAAACCCTACAAAAAGTTTATCTCGACCAAAGTGCCGTCACAGACCAATTAGTAGAGGAAATTTACCAACCATCCTGCGATTCCGGTGCACCGAAAGTATTCGCCTCCGTATTCCGAACACCCCAAGGCGAAAAAAACGATGTATTGCTTAGTCAATTAAACTGCCGGTTGCTAATGCTGTGGGGAGAGGGCGATCCGTGGATGAATTCCACCAACAGAAGCGCCAAATTCCGCCAACATTATCCCCAGTTGACAGAACACTTTGTGAAAGCCGGTCACTGTCCCCACGACGAAGTACCAGAACAGATCAATGAACTGATTCGCGGATGGATAATTGACCAATAGTCGATCGGCATCAACTCTGTTAATCCCGTTAATCTGCCGATCGAACTCCTCAAATCCAAAAACAAGGCAACCTATTGGGGCTGCCTTGTTTGTTGCATGAAAAATGCAATTTGTCAATAGGAAAAAGCTACTATTTTTTCCGTTTAGCGTTATCTAACCGTCTGCGATCGCGCCACTCAATCGCCGTCAAATACGCGACGCCGCCAGTCACGGTAATCAGCAGCACAAACGCTACCAAAACCAGAAAATTAGCAATAGAAAATTCCACAACCCCTCCTGCAAACTTAGACTTTATATTATGCGCGATCGCACAACCGCAATCAAATGAGTTGGGAGTGAAGAATGCAAGTCCTCGCTACAAACCTGTTGACACTCCCCAGCTATCAAGGCGAGGGGATTCTTTGTTCACAGAGCCGACTTGCTGAGGCAGGATTTCTCCAACCAAAGTAGGGGTCAATTCTCCCAAAGCGTTATTTGCATCTAGTGCAAGGGTTCCGGTATGCCCTACCGTACCCAATCCCCGACTTAGGATATTTCTAGCGGCATTGAAATCTCTATCCATCAGACAACCACATTGACAGGCGTGAGTTCTGGTGGATAGCGTTTTTTTGACAATTTCACCGCAGCTAGAGCATTCTTGGCTGGTATATTGCGGATTTACCGCAACCGTTACGCGCTGGAATACTTTTCCAAAATATTCCAGCCATACACGGAACTGATACCAAGATGCGTCGTTAATAGACTTAGCCAGACAATGATTCTGCACCATATTCTTGATTCTCAAATCTTCGTAGGCTATCAAGTCGTTTGACTGAACTACGCACCTTGCCAATTTCACGGCATGGTCTTTACGTTGCCTACTTATTTTGAGATGGCGCTTACCTAAAGTCTGTCTGGCTTTGCCTCTATTCTTTGAGCCTTTGACTTTTTTCGATACTCGACGCTGACTGCGTTTGAAAACACGTTCGCCTTTTCGTAGGAATTTAGGGTTTTCAACCGTGACTCCATAAGAATCGGTGTAGTATTCTTTGAGCCCAACGTCTAATCCGATAGTATTACCTGTCGGCTCTGTGTTTTCCGTTCTATTGACATCTATACAGAATTGAACGTAAATACCGTCAGCACGTTTTACTAATCGAACCCGTTTAATTTGGTTAATTTGGTAAAAATGCAAGTCGCGAGTACCTTTTAGTTTCAGCTTGCCGATCCCTTTTTTATCGGTGAAAGTTATCGACCTTCTGTCTGGATCAAGTTTCCACCCAGTCGATTTGTACTCAACAGAACGGCAGTCTTTATGAAATTGTGGATATCCTTTTTTACCGGGAATCTTTTTCTTACAGTTTTCGTAGAACCGAGAGATAGCAGCCCAAGCGCGTTCGGCACTTGCCTGTCTTGCCTGAGAATTGAGTTCGTCAGCGAACGGAAAAGTTGCTGCTAGTACAGCACAGTATTTATTCAAGTCGTACTTGTTCTTTTTCGGATTGTCGATCCAGTAGCGTAAACAGCTATTGCGAACAAACTGGGCAGTCCGAATTGCTTCGCCTACCGCATCAAACTGACTTGAATTTCCGTAAGTCTTAAACTCAAAAACTAGCATTGCTCTCACCTCTATCCTTATGCTATCGCCTTCAGCACAAGAGTGGTGAATGTGTAATTAAAGTTTACAATTAAAGCCGTCGAGCGAAGGACGGGGTTTTAAACCCAATTATGTGATAACGGTTATTCTACCGGACGTGTTCTGAATTGGGCGAGAGGGAGAGGGGGAGATCAGAAAAATCCTCCCTCTGCCTTCTGCCTTCTGCCTTCTGCCTTCTCTGAATTGGGCGAGAGGGAGAGGGGGAGATCAGAAAAATCCTCCGTCTTCCCTCTTCCCTCTTCCTTCTGCCTTCTGCCTTCTTCCTTCTGCCTTCTGCCTTCTTCCTTCTGCCTTCTTCCTTCTTGCTTAAAACAACTCTTCCAAAATTGTAAACCTGACATGATTAATTGCCAGACTCCCCACAGAAACATCCTCCTTCTTCAAAGGAAGACCCCCGCTGGTGAGACTTTGAAACCGAACTCCCTTGCCAATTTCCATGTGGTACCAAGCCAAACCCATGAAAAACCGCAAAGGATAAGGGCCTCTGTCTTGAATGTCGTCAGGATTAGATTCCATCGGCACCCAGCCAAAACCGGGAATGTAAAACTCCAGCCAAACGTGATTGAAATCCGGTTCCAGCGGCACACCTTTTCTGTCAGCAAAAGCTGGACACTTGTAGCGCCCAATTGTGCGGCAAGCAATCCCATTCAACCTTGCCAAAGCCAACAACAGCCCCACGTACTCGCCGCAAGAACCGATGCCGCGCCGCAGTACAATATCGGGAGTGTCAATGTGAGGTCTGATCCCGTAAGAAAGTTGGTCGTAAACAAAATTGCGAATGCTCAGTAACTGCCTCAAAATATTAGTTTCAGTGCCAATTGAGGCCACCGCAGCCGATCGCACAATCTCCGTATCCATCGCCAAATTATCATTGTCCACCAAATACTTAGCTGCAAACTCCGGCGACAGTTGCGGAATCTTTTCCACATCCCGAGGCGACAACTGATACTTAATCGATCGCACTTCCAACAAAGCCTTCCAGCCAAAGATTCGCCGTTCCCCCTTCTGGAGGCGATCGAACTTAAACACCGCCACCCGTTCCCCTTCCTGAATTTCCTCAGTAAAAGGCATCCCAATCGGCGTAATTTTTCTCACTTTTTGGCGGTGAGTGTCCGAAGGTAAAGCAATCCGCCACTCCAAATTATCGATTTCTACCTCATCCAGAGGAGACAATTCCTCCACATAGGACATTTCCATCAAAAAACCGTTTGACAGAGCGTAGCGTTCGGCTTCATTATAGTGAAAAGACAAAGGGTGAACAAAAGTGCGATCGCGCTTCGTCAACTGAAAAGGATCTTCCGAATTTGGGTCATCCCGGATATAAAGTTCATCCCCAGCATAAGCCACATACAGAATCTCCTCCCCCGTCTGGGCATCTTTGTGAAAAGCCAAACCAGAAGGCCATTCAAAGGGAGTCAAAACGCTAAATTTAATCTCGCCAGTTGCCCGTTCCAAACAATAAACAGTTTGCTCAGTCTTGTCGCAAACCCAAAGTTCCTCATCCCGGACAGTGATATTTTCTACTCCAATACCTGGAGCATAAAACCGAGTAATTTCCCGACCAGTTTTTACATCAAAAACCAGAATATAGCCCAATCTCTGGCAAGTCACATACAGCGTAGACTTCCAAACTGCAATCCCGTCAACTGGATAAGAAAGGGAAACAAAATGTTCCGGTTTGAGTTGTGCGATTGCTCCGTCCCGAATTGCCCCCGGACAGCAACAAATATCCTCATCCTGGGAAAACCAGAGAGTATCTTCCCAAATAGCCAGCCCGGTTGCGCCCGCAAACTTAGCCGTTTGATGAGGATTCAAAACAGTAGTGTTGTCAGTTTCGCGATCGATCTCCAATAGTAGCCCTTCGGTGCGATCGAGCGCGAACAACCTATTTCCTAAAAAAGCAATGCCGTGCAGTGCAGATACACCGATCGGTCTTACCATCCGCAGCCCTGAATTTTGTTTGTCCGAGAGAACAGGTGAATCGAGATTCATGCTAAATTTCTTGCCGGTATTGTACATAAAACCTGATCTTGTAACTTGTAGCCGATCGCGTCAGGTTCAGCAGCAAAATTGCTGAGGTTCCTGATATCCTGGACTGACGCATCAACCGGGTTTTTTTACGAATATATTTCGTTGTAGCCTCTTACCAGAGCTAAAAAACCCGGAATATTAGTCTTTGTCTAAATTGGGTTTAAGAAGCTCAACCCAAGTTGCTGCCATGAATGCGACTAAGTATAACTACTAAGCTACCACTGAAAAACGCGACACAGAATGCCATATTTGTCAGAGCATCCAAACTCATAGTATCTGCTGGAAGATATAAATTAAGTACAACAGATTACTATATCTGTCAAAACCTTGGGTAGAATAAAATCATACGTTTAAGTTCCTCGGTTCATCAGAAGGCAGGTTCGTCATGGCTTGGAAGTCTGCTCTAAACATCGGTACCCTTTCCTTAATTCTGTCTTTAGAGGCAGTTGCCGCTGGTAGTTTCTTAATACCAGCAAAGGCTCTCAACAGCCCCGCAAACAGCGTTCACCCCCCCTCACCACCGCAGCTACCCCTCAACTGGCAAACAGTTCAAACCCTCTCCCCAACCGGAAGCAGACCGAACACCCAGCAACCGGGAGTCACGTGGAATAACTTTCAACCGCCGGAGCAGGGAGTACCTGGAAGGCGCGAAGGCGGAGGAACCCGCGGCTTATCCTGCCCTACGGCTACAAATGCCTTAACTGCCTTGATTCCCCAATCAACTATGGGGCAAACCATATCAGAAAAGCCGACATTTTTTTACTACGTTCCGCTAGCCCTCGACAAAACAGTTCAGTTTGAGTTAGCGGACGAAAACGACAAAACAGTATACAAAAAAAGTTTTCGGATGGTAACTAGCCGTGCTGGTATCGTTAGCGTCAGCCTCGGCTCCGACGGCAACTCGCCAGCCCTGAAAGTTGGCAAAAACTATCAATGGTACTTTACGATCAAATGCAACCCAAAAAGCTATACAACAGATGATGTTCTCGTTTCCGGGTGGATCAACCGCACCGCAGTCGCCCCAACCTTGAAAACAGAGTTGGATCGATCGCCCGACAGTCGCGCCAAGCTCAGCATCTTTGCCCAACAAGGTCTCTGGTACGAGTACCTGGCAACTCTAGCTCAATTGCGCACGGAGTCTCCCAGCGATGACAGTTTAGCGCTCAAGTGGTCAGAAATGTTGAACTCAGTCCAACTCGGCAAAATCGCCCAAGAACCATTAGTCCCCAGTGAGTTAACACCAATTGCCAAAAAATAATTGGACTTATGCAGCAAGTACCAAAAACCCGGTGGCGATCGCAGTATTTCGCAGCGCCACAGATGATTTATGAGGCGTTGGAGGTTTTTTGGTCGATCGTCCTCAATAAATTAAAATTTTTGTGGTAACGCTCATCAACGATCGCTTGCCTCTTGAAAGCCGGACTCTTGAAATCTTGATTGTTAAACTGCTCCCAACACTAAATGATAAACTCGCACAGTCAAGCAGCATACAAACTTATTTTAGACAAAATATTAATTATGCGCCCGATTGCAAATATTGCTATATTTCGGTTGGGGATTTCACTTCTAACGGCGCTCCCAATCGCTTGCTATGACGCCAATCGAGCCCTATCCCAAACAGACGATATTTCTCAGTTGCCCGCCGCCACTCACAACTCAGCAGATCCAAGCAACGGAGTATTAGCATGGCAAAAACTCGAAATCCAGCAGGATGAAACCGCAACCAACTTAAATCAACTCCCCGATTTTCCAGAAACCAACCCTCTTGACAACCAGCCCGATCGCTGCTCCACAATTGATCAAACGGATTGTGAGGTTAGCCCCCAGCCCGCAGCCAAAAATCTAGTTGACAGTGAACCCAAATGTCAGAACCCTCTAGATTGCGATGTTTTAGCCCAAAACCAACAAAATCCCCCTCCAAACCTGCCGCCGCCACCGACTCAGCCCGATCCAAATCGCGATCGATTTTTGCAACCAGCCCCGCAGCCTTCGGCAGAACCTCCTCAAATACCGCAACCAGTTGCGCCGGATCGCCCGTCCCCAGTTCCCCTGCCACTGCCGAATACAGTAATTCAGGTGCGGAAAATTCAAGTAGTTGGCAGCACAATTTTAACCCAAAACGAAATTAATGCCTTAATCAAGCCGTTTGAGGGTAGTTCTGCCACCCTAGAACAGCTCAAACAAATTGCCGACAAAATTACCGAAATTTACCTCAATCGAGGCTACATCACTTCGAGAGCAGTCTTGCCACCCCAAACTATCACCGCAGGGGTAGTCCAAATTCAAGTGATCGAAGGCAAGCTGGGCAAAATTGAGGTAGAAGGAACTAAAAGATTGCACCAAAATTACATCCGCAGCCGGATTCGACTCGGTGCCGGAATGCCTTTAAGTACAGGTGCATTAGAAGACCAACTCCGGCTGCTGAGAGTCGATCCTTTATTTGACAATGTAGAAGCCAGTCTGCGGGCTGGGGATAATGAAGGAGAGAGCATTCTGATCGTCCGAGTCACGGAAGCTAATCCGTTTCAATCTAGTTTCAGCTTTGATAATTACTCGCCTCCCAGCGTCGGTTCTGAAAGATTGGGTGTTAGTTTACGGCACCGCAATATAACAGGAAATGGCGACGAACTTGCCGCTGCTTATTATAGATCGCTAGGCGATTCAGATGTGTTTGATTTCAGCTATCGCGTGCCACTAAATGCGATGAACGGCACGCTGCAATTGAGGGCTGCGCCGAACCGCAACAGTATTGTACAAGCACCTTTTGACACTTTTGATATTTCGGGGAAGTCACATTTATTTGAAGTTAGTTACCGCCAACCGCTGCGGAGAACGCCGATCGAAGAATTTGCCTTATCTGCCGGTTTTACGTATCAGACAGGCAGAACTTTTCTCGCCGGCGAACCGTTTCCTTTTGGCATCGGCCCTGACTCCCAGGGTGTTACAACTACCAGTGCAATTAAGCTGGGACAGGACTACATTCGGCGCGACTCCCAGGGTGCTTGGGCCTTGCGATCGCAATTTACGATCGGCACTAGCTTGTTTGATGCTACTCAAAACGAAGGTTCTGTCCCTGACGGACAATTTTTTAGCTGGCTGGGTCAAGTGCAGCGAGTACAGCGATTGAACGACAAACATTTATTAATTTTGCAGTCAGACTTGCAGCTTTCAGCGAATAGTTTGTTACCTTCACAGCAATTTGTAATTGGGGGCGGGCAATCTTTGCGCGGCTACCGCCAGAATGTCAGTTCTGGCGATAACGGCTTCCGAGTGTCGATCGAGGATCGGATTACTTTGCAGCGCGATGCTTCGGGAAATCCCAAACTTCAATTAGCTCCCTTTTTAGATGCGGGTACGGTGTGGAATACTCCCAACAATCCCAATAAATTAACCAATCAAAGATTCTTGGCAGGTCTGGGTTTGGGGGTAATCTGGGCACCGATACGGCAGGTGAACTTGCGCGTAGATTACGCTTTTCCTTTGGTGAGAATTAGCGATAAAGGCGACAATCTGCAAGATAACGGCATTTACTTCAACCTAATTTATACACCATGAGGAGAAGCGGGAGAGGGGGAGAAGTCGGAGAGGGGGAGAATGGGAGAGGGGGAGAATGGGAGAGGGGGAGATGAACAAAATATTTCCTTCTTCCCTGTGGGAGCATCTCATTATCGCTCACTTAGGGTTTTGCCGATTGAGCAGGCTCGGTTGCTGAATCTCTCCTCTCCTAATTCAATACTGACTCCATTCTTGTCCCACCAGTTCAACATTTTTATGACTTTTTTTTATTGTGTTTTCACCACTTTACCGCCATTTGTACCGGCTGAAATGAATTCCTGCTCTACCTTTCATGGATGCGGTGAAAAGTAAGACTGCAAACCTGGTTTGTAGTCTTACTTTAGTCCTGTTACTAGATTTTTTTAGGACTGAAGTCCGAACGATCGAACCAGGTTGGTAATAAAGACTTTAGTCCTTTTTGCAGATTTTTTTAGGACTGAAGTCCGAAGGATTGAACCAGGTAGATTAATCTTGGAACACCATAATGCTGCCCGAATAACAAGCGACCCACACCTGATTAGTTTCCGGATCGTAAGTAATCCCGATCGGACTTGAATTAACCTTCACTGTTTGCAGCACTTTCAGATCGCTCGTCCTCACTTTGCTCACAGTATTCGAGAAATAGTTAACCACATAAATCAATTTTCCATCACCAGAAATCGTCATGCTGCGAGGTGCATTTCCCGTCGAAACTTTGTCTACCACTTCACCAGTTGCCAGGTCAATTTTGGCCACATTCCCTTCACCATTCAAAGTGGCATATAGATACTTGCCATTGGGATCTATCGTCAAATGACGGGGCGCATTGCCAATATTTTTCAACCATTCTACCGAAAAGTCTAGCAGATTTACTTTCGCAATATCGGAAGAACCCATGACGGCAACATAGGCATTTTTGGAATCGGGAGTGACCACAATTCCGCGAGGATATGCACCCAGTTTTACCCGCTCGACTTCGCGATTTTTATTGATATCAACTATGCTCAAATCCCAAGTACACCAATTGCTCGCGAGTACGAAGCGATTGTCAGGCGAAACAGCATTAAATTTCGGAACCGCACCTACAGGAATTATCTGTTCTATTTTCAATGTTTGGGTGTTGATGCGGTACAGGAAACTTTGGTCGTGTTTTGCTGATGGAGAACACCTGTCGCTACCGGGATTTTTAAACCCAGAACCGTACATTTGATAGTTGGATACATAGCCATACTTGCCATCTGTTGAAAAAGCAGCTTCTACGGGAGAACCTTGATAATTGCCTTTGAATTTAGAAAAGCCAAACTTTGACAAGTTGACTGTATCGGGAATAGTCTTGACTAATTTAAAGTTCCTATCATAAACTGTGATGCTATGGCTGTACATCATGTTTTGAGCAAAGAACAAACCCGCTCCCGAATAAACTATTGATTTGGGCGATATTTTGCCGTAAATAGTTTTTTTCAAAGTCATTTTACCTTCAGTATTTACCAGCCTTTTACCTTGTGATTCATTTTCTTTGTTTTCAAGGTTTGGAGCAGGAGTTTCTGTTTTAAATGGTGGTAAAAATGGTTCTTGAAAGAGAGGTTGTTGTGGCTGATTTTTAGTTGTATCTTCGAGTTTGTTGTTGTTTTCTGTGGCGGTAGGAGATGGCGAAGGTCGATCGACCTTTGACGATGTTTTTTCCGCAGATTCCTGGTCAGGGCTGGCGGCTGGCGACTTGCCTTTGAGGGCTGACAAGGTTTGAGGGCCGACAATTCCGTCAACTTTTAGGTTGTTCTCTGCTTGAAACTTTTTCACCGCAGCCAGGGTGATAGAACCGTAAAATCCTGTAACCCTACGGCCAAAATATCCTGATGTTTGTAGAGTTTTCTGGAGTTCGACAACTTCCGGGCCTGAATCACCTTTTTTGAGGGCGAGGGCGGGATAGACTAAATTGGAAATTGTGAGACAGATTGTAAAGAAGAGTAAAGGAGTCGAGGCTAAATTTAGGTGATTTGTCGCGTTGGGCGATCGAGTTTGAGCTGGGGGTGTTTCCCAAGTTTCAGCTAAATGCAGGTATGCCAGTCCGTCCATAGTTTTTACCAGGTATTTTTGATGCTATGATACACCAGTTAACATTGATGAAAGAGAAAATTTCATTATAATTAAATCTAGGGTGAAATCTTCGAGCAGTTTTTAATGGTGTCAGCAAGTAGGAGCGATCGACTAATGTTGAGTGAGGAACAAACAACCGCAGGATCAACACCCCCAAAATCCCGCCAGATGCTGCTCTGGGAAGGCGATGGCGGACTTTGCCAGCGGGCTTGGGTCGAAATCGATTTAGCAGCTTTAACTCACAATGTAAAACAGCTTAAAAATCTCTTATCTCCCCAAACCGAACTGATGGCAGTTGTGAAAGCAGATGCTTACGGGCACGGTGCGATCGCAGTTAGTCAAACAGCCTTGCAAGCAGGTGCTAGTTGGCTGGGTGTGGCGACGATTCCCGAAGGCATAGAATTGCGAGAAGCTGGGATAGAAGCGCCGATTTTGCTGTTGGGGGCAACTCATACAGCGGCACAGGTAAAGGCGATCGCCCAATGGCACTTACAACCCACTATTTGTACTGCCAAACAAGCCCTAATTTTTTCGGAAGTTCTCGTCAGTCTCAATCAATCTTTGTCTGTTCACGCTAAGTTAGATACGGGAATGTCTCGTTTGGGTACACTCTGGCAAGACGCTACAGAATTTGTGCAATTAGTCAATAGTTTGCCAAATTTAAAATTAGCCAGCATTTACTCTCACTTGGCGACAGCCGATAGTCCCGATCCCGCCGTGATGAGAGAGCAACAGCAAGGGTTCAAAAAGGCGATCGCCCAAATCCAAACAGCAGGAATTAACCCCCGTCGCCTCCACTTGGCCAACTCTGCTGCCACTCTCACAGACTCCGATTTGCACTATGATTTAGTGCGAGTCGGTTTGGCTACCTACGGTCTTTATCCTGCTCCTCACTTGCAGGCGATCACCAATTTGCAGCCCGCAATGCAGGTAAAAGCTCGGGTGACGCAGGTGAAAACAATTGCAGCAGGAACTGGCGTTAGTTATGGCTATCAATTTATTGCTGGGCGCGAGACACAAATTGCGGTAGTTGGTATCGGCTATGCAGATGGGATTCCCCGCAATCTTTCTAATAAAATGCAGGTTTTAGTTAGGGGCGAATTTGTGCCGCAAGTCGGGGCTGTGACGATGGATCAATTAATGCTGGATGTAACTGATATTCCCGATTTAGAAGTCGGGGAAGTGGTGACTTTATTGGGTAAAGATGGGGAAAATCAAATTACTGCTGATGATTGGGCGGAAACTTTAGGAACTATTTCATGGGAAATTCTCTGCGGTTTTAAACACCGATTGCCTCGCGTTGCAGTAAACTCTTAACTAGGACGATCTGGATGCTCGCAAATACAGTATGATTCAAGACGCTTCAGTTAATCATGTTTATGCCCCGGAGATCCCCCTAAATCCCCCGAAAGCAAGGGGGACTTTGAGCAATTTCTTGTTCCCCCATTTTTAAGGGGGGCTAGGGGGGATCGGGCTTAACTTAACCGTAGAGGAGTATAATTTTGATGCGATCAAATTTGATATTACCAATTACAAATTACCAATTACAAATTACCAATTGACATGACAGCCAGCACAATTATACTAATAGCTCAAACCTTGACGGCGCAGCTAGATGCAGAAAGAATACAGGCGATGCAAGTAGCCCAAGAATTCTCGAAAAAATTCGTAGAATTGGGGTTTAAAGTTGTACCTCAAGCGCTGTGGGCGATCGGTATTTTGTTAATTACGCGATTTGCGATCGACGTTGCGGGCCGCGTGACTCGCCGAACCCTCAGCCGCACGGAAGCCACGCTGCGGAAATTTTTAGTTCAAGCTGCGGAAATTGTGATTTTGATAGTGGGAGTAGTCGCCGCTTTGAATCAGTTGGGAATTCAAACGACTAGCGTGGTGGCTGTTGTGGGTGCGGCGGGTTTGGCGATTGGTTTGGCGTGGCAAAATACTCTATCTCACTTTGCTGCTGGGGTAATGTTGATTAGTTTACGGCCTTTTGAAGTCGGAGATGCGATCGAAGCTGCGGATGTTAAGGGAGTGGTGGACAGCATCGGGATTTTTTCAACAACCGTCGTGACGGACGATCGCATAAAAATTATTGTTCCGAATAATAATTTATTTAACGGTACACTGAAAAATACTACGGCGATGGGTACGAGGCGAGTAGACTTAAAAATTGATATTGGCGATCGACCGATCCGTCCAACGATGGCTGAGTTGTTAGAAATTGCCCATTCTCACCCGCTGGTTTTGGAAAATCCGCCCCCGACTTGTTTGGTAGCCGAGATCACTCCAGATACGACTATTCTATCTCTCCGGCCCTGGTGCGCGTCGGTAGCCTACGAACAAGTGCGATCGCAAGTTCAAGAACACGTCAAAGAAGCAATGAATGCCAACCAAAATCAAGCACAATAAATCTAAAATCCAAAATCTAAAATGAGCAAGTTGTATCCCCAGCAAATTTTGCAAGAACCGGGCGTCAGGATGTCCCTCACCGAAAAAGAAACAATTCTCAAAAAATTTCCGCCTCCCGACACAGACGGTCAAATTTATGCAGACGCCATTTTTGAAGGTGGTGGCGTGCGCGGAGTTGCCTTTTTAGGAGCACTCAGATGCTGTCACGATTTGGGTATCCGTTGGCGAAAATTGGCCGGTACTTCTGCGGGTGCAATTACTGCCGCAGTATTGGCAACAGACTTGTCAATGGATGACTTAGAGCAGTTGTTAGGAGACCTCGATTACAGCATATTTTTAACTCAAAAAAACAGTCCTCTAATTTTAAATGGCGATCCAGCAGACGACTTGCAATCTCCAGCTTGGACGCTAATTTTTCTCACAATTAGCCGCCAGATGGGAGAATATTCTGCACAACCTTTCCGGCAGTGGCTGGAAGCAATACTTAGTAAAGGTCACTTGCAGAGTTTTGCCGATGTCAAAAAACTGGAAAAAGAGCGGGAATTAAAAGTAGTAATATCCAACCTGACTCGCGGTGAAATGTTGGTGCTGCCCGATGACTTACGGCGGCAAGACTCGGCAGATTCCGATGCTTTGTACCAGCAGTTGCGGCTGCAAAATCCCGAAGAGTTTAGCGTAGCTGAAGCGGTGCGGCTGTCGATGAGCATTCCGCTATTTTTTGAGCCGGGAAAACTGGGCAATGACTTAATTGTCGATGGGGGAATTCTGAGCAATTTCCCGCTGTGGATTTATGACAAACAATCCGGTTCGACTCCGGTTGCGCCGCGCTGGTTTACCTTTGGGTTTCGATTAGTTGATACTGGCATTGAGAACCAAATTAAGATTAATAGTCCGGTGTCGATGCTGTCGGCGATGTTCACCACGATGATGAAAGCAAGAGACCGCTATCACCAGCGCGAAATGGATAAAGGCAGAGTTATCAATATTGATGTGACTGAAGCTGCGGTGACGACGACGGATTTTAATCTAGATGCCGATCGCAAGGCTAAGCTGTACCGATTGGGATATTTGTATACTAAGAGGTTCTTTTTGAGTTCTAACTTTAGTTGGGAAAAGCACTTGAAGGCTAGGGGCTTTGGGGAGTAGGAGAGGGGGAGAGTGGGGAAATATGCCTTCCGCCTTCGACCAAAGGTATATAGGGAGAGGGATTGAAGAATTTTTGATTTAGGGGTTGGCAAGAGCCTGGTGTGTGTGCTATAGTTAGTTACCGTCATCGTGGAGAGGTGGCTGAGTGGTCGAAAGCGGCAGATTGCTAATCTGTTAAGGGTGTTATCACCCTTCGGGGGTTCGAATCCCCCCCTCTCCGTTCTAAAACTTCTAGGAAAAAATTCCTTTTAATCAAATTTTGTGGGATGGGCTTCTAGCCCGTCCCAATTATTTTCGCAATTCAATTCTAGTCTAGCAGCAATCATCGGCTACCAAATCTAATCAAGCGCCTTGATTGCTTCGACAAATTGCCGCGAAATAAAGGGTAAAATCTCTTCATTCTTGCTATTCTCTTTCCCCTCGGTAAATACAACTAATAAATACGGCCGCAAACCAGGTATTTCAATATAAGCAGCATCGTGACGAACTTGACTTGTCAGCCCCGCTTTTGACCAGATTTTTGCATCTTCTGGCAATCCGCTACCTAAAAAACCTGTAACTTGATTTTCTGGATCGGCTTGTAATTCTGCTGGTTCTAAACTGCGTTTCATTAAGCCCATCATTTCTTGCGATGCTTTTGCAGAAACAGCTACGCCGCCGATTATACTGTGCAGCAAACGCGCTGTGGCATTTGTAGTGAGCATATTTCTATTTTCCATTAATTCTCCCAGAAATGCTCGCTCGCGACCGTAGGGCCCATCGCACCAGGTTTTTTGATTGGCGTTAATGTTGTGTAATTCTGGCCAATCTAATGATTGAAAGTAACGGTTGACGATGTTTCGCTGCTGTTTCCAAGTTTCAAAGGGGCCTGGTGATAATTCTGGGCCGCTGGTGGTGCCGGTGAGGGCATCTACTACTAAACCGGTGGCGTCGTTGCTGGAATCAACTATCATATCTCGGACGGCGCGTTCTAATTCTGGCGATGTTTGAATCATGCCTTTTTGCGCCCATTCCCAGATGGCCACGAGGTAGAATAATTTGACGATGCTGGCGGGATAAATTCGTTCGGATGCTCTGGCGCTAAAACCTCGCGGTTGATATTTCCAAAATTCTTGGGCGCTGAGGGCTCCGCCTGTGTTGACTCGCACCGGTGGATCGTAGACTATCCAGGTAATGGCTGTGCGATCGCCCTTCAATCCTGTAAATTCTGCCTGAGCTGCGTCTATAATGCTACTGCCGAGGGTTTTTAATTGTTCGTCTTTGTGGAAAAATGTCATGTTAATGGCTAACGGTTAACGGTTAACGGCTAGTGGCTAATGGCAATAAATCGTTAAATGTGAACAATTAACAGCAAACAATTAGCAATTAGCAATGGTCAATTATCAATTATCTGATGGTGTGGAGTACCGCGCGCGATCGCACATAAATATTTACGATTCCCCAAAGTGCGATCGATTAGCAACTCAAGCAGCACTGGGGCGACATTTGCGCGCCCTTAACCAGAGTTTGAACAATGTAAACTTGGATACAAAGGCTGTGATGGTGCGAGTGTGCGAAGATGATTATCCGGGATGGCTGGATCTTCGAGATATTGAGTTGCTCGAAGTCACAGAAACATCGTATCATCCTTTGGTGCTTTCTGAGGCAGAAATTAGAGAAAAATTGCCGATCGCAATTACTTTTACTCACGAGGCTATGCACCAATCCAATTATTATCTTTGGGGCGGTACAGTCGGGCCAAATTATGATTGTTCGGGATTAATGCAAGCTGCCTTTGTGGCTGCCGGCATCTGGTTGCCGAGGGATGCTTATCAGCAGGAAGGTTTTACTCAGCCTATTAGTATTAGTGATGTACAACCGGGAGATTTAGTCTTTTTTGGTACAGCGGAAAAAGCAACTCACGTAGGATTATATCTCGGAGATGATCGCTACATTCACAGTTCAGGAAAAGCCCAAGGTCGCGACGGTATCGGTATTGATTTTTTGTCAGAAAAGGGCGATGCAGTCAGTCAAGCTTATTATCAGCAATTGCGCGGATATGGTAAAGTTGTGGCAAGTTATCAACCTAGTTAGTTTATTTCGCGATCGCACTACGAACAAAGAAACCGGGTTTTTACCGAGATTGAGGGTTGGAACAAATGATTTTCGTAAAAAACCCGGTTTCTGGCCACCACGCCTAAGTTCTATAGTTGTTCATCTATGACTCATAACTAATGACTAATGACTAATGACTCATAACTAATGACAACTGACAACTGACAACTGACAACTGACAACTGACAACTGACAACTGACTAATGATGTTATCTAACAAAACAATGGACGCTGCATTATTTTTGGAAAAATTGGCCGCACAGCAGGCTGCCGATGAGATTGTTCTCGACGTTTCGGTGGTGGTGCCGGTGTATAATGAGGTGGAAAGTTTACCTCATCTAATTGAGGCGATCGCCTCTGCGATTCAACCATCTGGACTCAGCTATCAAATTATTTGTGTAGATGACGGTTCTAAAGACGGTTCTGCGGAACTTCTCAAGCAATTAGCCAGCAGTCGCGATGACCTTTGTGCTGTACTTTTGCGCCGCAATTATGGGCAGACTGCTGCCATGTCGGCAGGCTTCGATCGCGCAACTGGTCGTGCTATTGTTACCCTAGACGGCGATTTGCAAAATGACCCTGCTGATATTCCGATGTTGTTGGAAAAGTTAAATGAAGGCTACGATTTAGTTAGCGGCTGGCGCAAAAATCGGCAGGATAATACTATCAGCCGCTTGATTCCTTCTAAAATTGCCAATTGGTTAATTGGTCGCGTTACGGGCGTAACTTTGCACGACTACGGCTGTTCTTTAAAAGCTTATAAATCCGAGTTAGTAGCAGACTTGAATTTGTACGGAGAATTGCACCGATTTTTGCCTGCTTTGGCTTTTATTGAAGGGGCTAGAATTGCGGAACTTCCGGTGCGACATCACGCGCGGCGTTTCGGTCAAAGTAAGTACGGGATCTGGCGGACTTTTCGAGTGTTGATGGATTTGTTAACTATTTCTTTTATGAAGAAGTTTCTAACTCGGCCGATGCACGTTTTTGGACTTTTGGGAATGATTTCGATGGCGTTCGGAACGGTTTTAGGGATTTATTTGACTTTCGTGAAATTGGGTCTGGGTCAAAGTATTGGTAATCGTCCTTTGCTGATTTTGGCTGTGGTTTTGTTGTTGACTGGTGTGCAGTTATTTTGTTTTGGTTTGTTGGCGGAAGTGATGATGCGGACTTATCATGAGTCGCAGGGAAAACCGATTTATCGGGTGCGTGAGGTGTTTGGTTCTAAGTAAAATTGGGCGGTTGAAACCGCCCCTTGTCAAAGGAAGTCGGCGGTTTCAACCGCCCCTAAACACACGAAGTCCGCCTGCGCGGACTGAAGAATAAAGGATGTATTTAGACGGACGCAATCTAACTCCTAACTCCTAACTCATGACTTTTTGAGCTTGGCGGAGAGATTGAATAGTTGCGATCGCGTGTTGAGACACTGCATCTATTTCAGCAGCGGTATTGAACCTCCCAATTCCAAAGCGGATAGAAGCGTAAGCTAATTTATCCGATCGCCCGATCGCTGCTAAAACATGAGATGGGGATATTTTCGCCGAAGTGCAAGCAGAACCCGAAGAAACTGCCGCCGCCGGTTGCAAACCCAACATCAACGCTTGACCGTCAACCCCGCCTACACTAATATTCAGATTCCCAGGTAATCTCTTCGTCGCGTGACCGTTGAGAACAACATCACCCAATTCA
This sequence comes from Lyngbya sp. CCAP 1446/10, assembly GCF_026130175.1. Taxonomy (GTDB): domain Bacteria; phylum Cyanobacteriota; class Cyanobacteriia; order Cyanobacteriales; family Microcoleaceae; genus Microcoleus. The sequence continues at coordinate 67,442 of NZ_JAIGNI010000006.1, forward strand.
CTCAAATTTTCCCACAAACGCTGCCGCAGATTCACAACTCGTGCTGTTTCCGACTCCATTTCCGAAATTGCCAATTCTACTGCTTTGGCAAACCCGACTATTTGCGGTGGGTAAAGAGTGCCCGATCGCATTCCCCGTTCGTGGCCTCCTCCGTGCATTTGCGGCGCTAGCTGCACTCTCGGTTTATTGCGGCGGACGTAGAGAGCACCAATGCCTTTTGGCCCGTATATTTTGTGCGCCGTCAAAGACATTAAATCAATGTTCATCTCCTGTACATCCAGGGGAATTTTGCCGATCGCCTGGGCCGCATCTGTGTGAAACAGAATGTCATTTCCGCGACAGATAGATGCAATTTCGGCGATCGGCTGAATCACACCAATTTCATTATTAGCCGTCATCACCGAAACTAAAATTGTCTCAGCCCGAATCGCTTTGATCAAATCGCCGATATCAATCAGTCCGTCACTTTTTACTGGTAAAACAGTAATATCAAACCCCAATTTTTCCAAATATGTACAGGGGTCAAGAATTGCATTATGTTCGGTTTTTACTGTTATAATGTGCTTTCCTTTGCTGAAATAGGCTTCCGCGATGCCTTTAATCGCTAAATTATTTGCTTCCGTTGCGCCGCTGGTAAACACAATTTCTTCTGGAGAAGCATTGATCGCTTCTGCTATGATTTGCCGCGATTTTTTGACCGCTGCTTCTGCTTCCCAGCCGTAGACGTGGTTGATACTGGCTGCGTTGCCGAATTGTTCGGTAAAATAGGGCAGCATCGCATCAAGTACCCGTTTGTCTACAGGGGTTGTGGCGTGGTTGTCTAGGTAGATAGGACGTGCGGACATAGTGCAGTTTTGGTTAAAAAAAGTGTTAGATTTATTGTAGACGAGCCTTTTGTTCTACCACAAAACTTTATATTTAACAAATATTTGTGAAGATTTATGCGAGCTGACATTCAGGGATTAGAAATTACTGTCGGTGAGCTCAGGCATCTGTGCGGCACGGGGCCCGATCGCGTATACCGGCCTGTGAGTGCGACCAAGTTTGCTCGCGAAGCTTTGAAAACAGTTGGTTTAATTGTTTTGGTTCTAATTAGTTGTTGGCTGCTGGTGGCGATATTTCCTAGAGCTTATGTGTTTTGGTTCGCCCTTCACCTCGCTGCGATCTGCGGTTTGATTTTTGAGGATGCGTGGAAAATTTGGAGCAGCCAAAATAAAGATTTAATCAATTTGTTTGATGATGTCGATCGCTATAATGGTATAATCAAAGCGATCGAAATTAACGATCGGATAGAAGATGCGGGCAATGCGGAAGTCAAAATAGGCGATCGAGCCAAAGTCATTCAAGCCTTGCAGATGATTAGAGATGATTTAGTTCGAGCTTTAAAAACTGAAAGAATTCTCAGGGACAACAAAAAATTTGTCGCAACTAACTCGGAACTGTTTGCCAATAATTTGAGAACTTTGAATGCCCTGCAAATTAGCGATCGAGCCACCAAACAAGGGAGATTGCTCAACGAAGCTTTGCAGTTAGCTACAGAAGTTCAAGCAGAAATAAAAAAGTTGCAAGATCGAAACGCTGCTAACTAAAAAAACTGCCCCAATTAGTAGGGTTTTCGAGCCCCCAAAACCCCCTTTCATCAGGTAGGAAAAGAGCATTTTTTACTTAAACTTCCCCTGAAGAATGGGGATGCGAGGGGTATATGGACTATGCTATAAACGAGAGATAAGCCGTTGTGCATCTAGATTGTGTATGGTGATTGAGGGGGAGAGGGGGAGAAGGTGAGAGGGGGAGAAGGTGTTTGATCGATCGTCGAAATATACAATTTAAATGCACAACAGCTTACAAAGGTTTTAGAGTTAAGTTGACAGGAAGCATCTGGTGTTTTGCATTTTATAGTGGGAGCTTAAGAACTCGCGTATTGTACTCGCGAGCTCTTAAGCTCCCACTATCATTAAAAATGCTTTTTACAAAAATGAGATTCTCCCAGTTAACACCCATTGGTGCATCGCCTTATTTGGTAGCAACTGGCACATTACTGAAGCGATCGAACTCAAAGACATTTTAAAATTCATCAGTGATGAGAATTGTTAAGAAATATCATGATTGTAAATTTTTGGCTGTTAAGTAACAGGTAAGGATATCTTGGAAAGGTGACGTTAACAACCAGGTCAGTATGTCTTCTAGCAAACCCAAGATTATAGTTCTCGACGACGATCCGACAGGTTCTCAAACCGTGCACAGTTGCTTGCTGCTGACACGTTGGGACGAAGACACTCTGCGTTTGGGACTGCGGGACAAGTCCCCGATTTTCTTTATACTGACAAATACTCGATCGCTAACTCCCGAACAAGCCACCTCCGTCACCCGCGAAGTGTGCCAAAATCTTAAAAAGGCGATCGCCAGCGAAGAAATCGCAGACTTCCTAATCGTTAGCCGTTCCGATTCTACCCTGCGCGGCCACTATCCGATCGAAACCGACGCGATCGCCGAAGAGCTCGGCCCCTTCGACGCACATTTTCTAATTCCCGCCTTTTTTGAAGGAGGCAGAATTACCCGCAACAGCGTACACTACCTCATGGTTAACAGCGTTGCAACCCCTGTTCACGAAACCGAATTTGCCAAAGATTCTGTCTTCGGCTACAGTCACAGTTACCTGCCAGACTACGTAGAAGAAAAAACCAAAGGTCGCATCAAAGCTGATACAGTCGATCGCATTTTACTCGCAGATATGCGCTACGGAAGTTTAGATCGACTGATGGACATGACAGACAACCAATGTGCAGTTGTTGACGGCGAAAGTCAAGGCGATTTAGACACATTTGCCAAACACATTCTCGATGCAGCCAGTCAAGGTAAAAAGTTTTTATTCCGCAGCGCGGCCAGTATTTTAACATCCTTAGCTGACATCGGCCACCAGCCTGTAGCAGCCGACGAAATGGCAAAATATGTGAGAAAGGGCAAACCCGGTGCAGTAATAGTGGGTTCCCACGTTAAGAAAACTACAGAACAATTGGAACGCTTGTTAAAAGAACCCAATATAGTTAGCATTGAAATAGATGTATCTCACTTGTTAGAAGATTCACCAGAGTATCGCACCCAAATTCTCGATGAAATTCTCGAAAAAGTCCGCACCGCTCATGCCGACGGCAAAACGCCTGTAATTTATACCAGCCGCCAAGAACTACAATTTCCCACAGCAGAAATTCGGTTAAAATTTGGAGCTGCTGTTTCTGCTTTGTTGATGGATGTCGTGCGGGGACTGCCTGCGGATATCGGTTTTTTAATTAGCAAGGGCGGCATTACTTCCAATGATGTTTTGAGTACAGGTTTGTCGCTGAAAAGTGTCAGGCAAATCGGTCAAATTCTCGCAGGTTGTTCGGTGGTGAAAACCGAGGCAGATCATCCTCTGTTTCCCAATTTACCTGTGGTTTTGTTTCCGGGAAATGTCGGGGATAGCCATGCTTTGGCTACGGTTTACAAGCGGCTGAGCAAGTAGTATAGGTAGTTGAATCGCAGATTAACCCAGATGAATTTAGCTTCTAGCGAGGGAGGAGAATGTTCATCTGCGGTTGGTCGATTGGCTTCAATGCTCGATCGAACTTTATGGCAATTGCCACTTCACGGCAACTTCAAAAAAAAATCTCTAGTCTACTTTTTCCTTGCTAAATCCACCTAAGTATGATAGACGAGAAATTCTGTGTGTAACTAAAGCCGATCGCCAAAATTAAAAATCGCGTCATCGTTAGGCACTCTCAAAAAAATTAGATTTCTCAAAAATAGTTAAGTCAGAACTCTACATATAGGGCCAACAGCGCCAGAGCTACTGCTATCAGTAGCGTTTCTGGGTAGTATCAGCCGAAATCTCAAAAAAAAATAAAAATTTTCACATAGTAATTTTTAGTTGAAAGGATTAGCATATAAGGGTGACAGAAAATTATCATCCCCTAAACTCATTAAAAAGCGGCCGCTGGTTCAAGTTGATCTGTGGGGCGAGCTTTCAACACCTGCCTGCGGTTCGGAATCTCACCTTGGCTTACACCTTAGCAGGCGCTGACTGTATCGATGTCGCGGCAGATCCCGCCGCCGTCGCAGCAGCGAAAGAAGCCCTACAAGTTGCCAGCGAATTACAGACAAGAACTCAAAACCGCAGATTTGGTGGCAAAGGGTTGCCCTGGCTGATGGTGAGTTTAAACGATGGGGAAGACCCGCATTTTCGCAAAGCCGAATTTAACCCAGCCGAATGTCCGATGGACTGCTGGCGGCCCTGCGAAAAAATATGTCCAGCCGAAGCAATAGTTTTTCAGGAAGCTGTTGAGGGTTTTTCTGGGGTGATAGACCAGCAGTGCTATGGCTGCGGTCGCTGTCTGCCAGTTTGTCCGAGCCAACTGATTTACACTCGTTCTTACGTGTCTGCTCCCAGCGCGATCGCACCTTTAATCTTGCAATCCGGTGCGGATGCCCTAGAAATCCACACGCAAGTAGGCAGAGAGGCAGATTTTGCGCGACTTTGGTCGAGCATAGCTCCCTGGGTAGATCAACTCAAAGTAATAGCAATTAGTTGCCCCGATGGAGACGGTTTGATTGACTATTTGCGGACACTGTATCAAATAATTTCCCCCCTTCCTTGTCCCCTAATTTGGCAAACCGACGGTAGGCCAATGAGCGGAGATATCGGAACAGGAACTACTAGAGCCGCAGTCAAACTCGGTCAAAAAGTTTTGGCTGCCCAGTTGCCGGGATTTGTGCAACTTGCAGGCGGCACTAATGCTCACACTGTCAGCAAACTTAAAGCCTCTGGACTGCTCTTGGATGGCGGGAAAAATTTGTCTGTTCCCCCTATCCAATACATTGCCGGTGTAGCTTACGGCAGCTATGCCAGGGTTTTACTGTCGCCAATTTTAGAACAATTAGACACAATGCAGAGCGATCGAGCTTATGCCGTTCCGGTGGCAGCCGCTCACAGCGCAGCCGAAGTTCCAACACATCGGTTGAATCAACTCGAAGCCGTCCCAGAACTTCTCTCGGAGGCTGTGAGTTTAGCTCGTTCTCTAGTTTCTCAGATCAAAGAATTTTAGTCAGTTGACTGTTGACTGTTGACAGTAGTCAGTTGTTAGTTGTCAGTTGTTAGTTGTCAGTTGACAGTTGTTAATCAAAAAAAAACTGAAAACTGATAACTAACAACTGTAGTTCGCGATCGCACTTGCGCCATCAGAAACCCGGTTTCTTAGTATATTTCTCGTTTTTCGACGCAAAACTCGTAGAAACCGGGTTTATAGCCACCGATGCGTAATCAATGAACAGACAACTGTCAACTATCAACTGTCAACTATCAACTGTCAACTATCAACTGTCAACTATTAACTGTCAACTGTCCACTGTCAACTGTCCACTGTCAACTGTCACCGAACACACCGAGGCGAATGCAGATTACAGACGACCTCAACAGATTATTAGAAATCGTGCCAGACGAGATCCGGCAGCCCCTAGAGCAGCACCCGCAGCGCAACAATCTCATTGAGGTTGTAATGGACTTGGGCCGCCGACCAGAAGCTCGTTTTCCATCCTCGGCCGAACATCTTTCCCAAACACCGATTACCAAAGCAGACCTCAACTATTGCATCGATCGAGTCGGCAGCTTCGGCGGCGACAATCGAGCCGGTATCGAGCAAACCCTGCACCGAATTAGCGCCATTCGCAACCGCAGCGGCGAGATTATCGGCTTGACATTGAGGGTGGGCCGCGCTGTGTTCGGGACGATCGGCATTATCCGCGATTTAGTGGAAACCGGTCAGTCAATTTTGATGCTAGGCCGCCCCGGAGTCGGCAAAACCACAGCCCTGCGCGAAATCGCCCGCGTGCTCGCCGACGACTTGGAAAAACGAGTGGTAATCATCGACACCTCCAACGAAATCGCCGGAGATGGAGACATCCCGCACCCGGCGATCGGCAGAGCTCGCAGAATGCAAGTTTCCCGTCCCGAACTCCAGCACCAAGTCATGATCGAAGCAGTGGAAAACCATATGCCGCAAGTGATCGTGATTGACGAAATCGGCACGGAATTAGAAGCTTTGGCCGCTCGGACGATCGCCGAAAGGGGCGTGCAATTGGTCGGTACCGCCCACGGGAACCGCATCGAAAACTTGATGAAAAACCCGACTCTGGCCGACTTAATTGGCGGAATCCAAGCGGTGACGCTAGGAGATGACGAAGCAAGGCGGCGCGGTTCTCAAAAGACAGTTTTGGAGCGCAAATCGCCGCCTACTTTTGAAATTGCGATCGAAATGCTCGAACGCCAGCGCTGGGTAATCCACGAACGAGTCTCAGATTCGATCGACAGCCTGCTGCGGGGACGCGAACCGAACCAGCAAATCAGAAGCGTCAGCGACAGTGGAGAAGTCATTATCGAGCGCGAGTCAGCATCTCCCCCCGCCCGGTTCCCAGGAATCTCAGCTTCTGGCCCAGGCCCCGCTGCGGTATCAGCAATCCGGCCAGTCACACCGATTTCTGGGTGGCGGAGTGCCGGCAAAATGGTGCCGATGCCCCCTCAAGGCGAGAAATTCGCAGCAGCTAACAGCGCGCAGGTGGCTCCTGAGACTCGGTATTTCGAGCAACTCCTCGAAGAATCTCTGTCCGTGGAACCAGTACCGCAGTACCGGGGACGTTATTCCCAGAATGTCGGCCCTAACGGCGAAGATTTGCCCCTCCACGTTTATCCTTACGGCATAGCTCGCCACCAGCTAGAACAGGTGATTTCTACCCTGAACCTGCCGGTGCAGTTGACGAAGGATATTGAAAGTGCTGACGTGGTTTTGGCTTTGCGATCGAACGTGCGGAACCAGTCAAAATTAAGGCACTTGGCTAAAACTCGCCAAGTTCCCCTGCACACAATCAAAGCTGGCACTATTCCCCACGTAGCAAGAGCTTTGCGGCGCTTGTTGGACATGGACGACCCCGGCACGCCGGAAGTGGCAGACCTCGCCTTATTCGCCCGCAGCGGTACTTCTGACGAGCTCGAAGCTCTCGAAGAAACCCGCTTGGCTGTCGAGCAAATTGTGATTCCCAAGGGACAGCCGGTGGAACTTTTACCCCGTTCTCCCAATGTCCGCAAAATGCAGCACGAACTTGTGGAACACTATCACCTAAAATCTCACAGTTTTGGGGAAGAACCCAACCGCCGCCTGCGGATTTTTCCAGCTTAACTTTTGGAAATTGGTGCTTTTGAAGGCGGAAGGTAGAAGGCAAACGATCGAATTTTTTTCATGATTCTTTCTGTTTTCTACCTTTTGCCTTTGATCTCAAATCGGCTAAATTAACGATAATTGTCTGCGCGGGTTTACGCCTGGATCTGTAAGATCGGCAGCAGCGAGGACGTAAACTCGCCCAGACCGCAATTTGGTAGTCGATCGGGCGGAGATAATATTATTTCCGTTGGTATATTTTGGTTGTGAGTGCGATCGGCTCAAATGCCTACCCAATTCCCCATTACCAACCCATTATCATAACACCTGATACCTAAATATTTACCATATTTGATATGAACGATGCACAAATTCAGCTATTTATTCAATTAATTGCGGCTCGCACTGGTTTAGAAATTCGCCCGCAAGATCGATCGGCTTTAGCTCAAAAACTTTTGACTCGGATGAAAGCTGTAAAAATAGGCTTTCCCGATAACTATTATCAAATGTTAGCTGCGACGAGTCTGGAAAGTCAAAACGAATGGGACAAACTCGCCCTGCTGCTGACAACCAACGAAAGTTATTTCATGCGGGACAAAGGACAATTTTCGCTCCTAGAAAAAGTCATTTTCCCGGAATTGATCGATCGCCAAATCAAACTGCACGATAAATTAGGAACTAAGCCAACCCTGCGAATCTGGAGTGCAGGCTGTTCCACCGGTGAAGAACCTTATTCTTTAGTTTTTATTTTAAAAGAGCTAATTTCCGATTTGGAAAAATGGAATATTTTAGTTTTAGGTACTGATATCAATCAAGAAGTAATAGAAAAAGCACAGCGGGGAATTTACAGCCCTTGGTCATTTCGCTTAGTCGATACGGAACTACAAAATCGGTATTTCGAGCGGCGTAAAACCGAGTGGGAAATTGACCCAAAATTACGCCAACTTGTCAACTTTAGCAGCCTCAACTTGGTCACCGATAATTTTCCTAATATTTATACAGATATTCATAACATTGATTTGATTTTGTGCAGAAATGTTTTTGTTTATTTTGAAAATAAGTATATTTCACAGGTATTGAAAAAGTTTGCCAAGACGCTAAGACCTGGAGGATATTTAATGACCGGTCACGCTGAAGTTCACAGTCACACGATGAACGATTTTCAAGCCAAGGTTTTCCCGGAGTCAGTTGTTTATCAAGCCAAGAATGTCCCAGGGGAAGAACCAGGTAAAATAAATTATTTTATTGCACAAGAATCGAAAGTAAAATCAGCATTTGGGGAATCGGGAAAGGAAGGAGAATTGGACTGCAACAGCGGTCAGTTGCTACCGGGAGAAACCGTGTCAGCTAGTTGTTTTGACGGCAATTTTGCGGATATCGGGTCACTGTTAACATCAGGTGCTGGGCTAGAAAAAATGCTGCAAACTAGCTATGTCGAGCGCGATCTGGCGATTAATAAAGCGCCCGCTTTACCTTCAACACTCGCAGCAGAAAAAGCCAATCGCCAAACGCCTCAGATGCTAATTTTAGAAGCAAAAGCTTGTTTTAAAAATAAAGCTTATGTTGAGGCAATTGATAAAGCAAAACAGGCGCTTCACCTGCAATCTCAAAATTTTGAGGCTGATTATTTGCTAGCTCAAATTTATGCAAATTTAGGCAAGTATTCTCAGGCGATCGAATACTGTAAGCGAGCTAGCAAACTAGATACTATGTCAATATTTCCTTATTATTTACAAGCTCAGATTGCTGAAGAACAGGACGACTTGGAAACCGCTAAAATATATTTAAGAAAAGTTATTTATCTTTGCCCGTATTTTGTTTCAGCGTATCTCGAACTGGGGAATATATACAATAAAGAAGGCAAGCTAAATATAGCTATTAAAATGTATAATTCATCTAGCGATATTCTCAAACAACTCCCGCCCCATACTCCGATCGAGCAGCAGGGAAAAATGACAGCGAGTCAAGTATTGATGGATGTTCAAAAAAAATTGGTAAAATTGTACAGCTAACAAAACTGACGCGCAGGGAGAATTTACAAACTAATTTTTTTTGTAAGTACCTCGCTACCCAACCTAATACGATCGCATAATACCAATTTTTTATGAGGCTGCATAGAATGCGATCCCCCCTAGCCCCCCTTAACAGGGCGAACGCATCTAAATTTTATGTTAACAGCTTATGGTATCCTGGAGAAGAATTCTTAACTACCTAAAAAACATTTAATTAGAGTTTATCATTATGAAACTCAAACCTAAAATTACCATTGCCGACCATTTTGCCGACTTAGAAGATCAAGCAAGTTGAGCGGACGAAACGCCATCAATTAATTGATATTATTACTATCTCAATTTGTGCCGTGATTTGTGGTGCTGACACATGGGTGGATATCGAGAGTTACGGTCGCTCTAAATACGAATGGTTAAAGAAGATTTTAGAATTACCGAATGGCATACCATCACATGACACAATTGCAAGAGTATTTTCTCGTCTCAAACCGGAGCAGTTTCAGAAATGTTTTTTGAACTGGATTCAATCTATTAGCTGCTTCAATCCAGGAGAGGTAATCGCAATTGATGGCAAAACTCTTCGCCATTCTTACGATCGGGAGGAGATAAAAAAGCGATTCATATGGTAAGTGCTTGGGCGACCAGTCAAAGATTAGTTTTAGGGCAAGTTAAAGTTGACAAAAAATCCAATGAAATCACAGCAATTCCGGCTTTACTCAAAGTATTAGAATTAAACGGAAGCATTGTCACCATTGATGCGATGGGCTGTCAGAGGTTAATTGTGAAGTCAATTGTCGAACAGGGAGGAGACTACGTTATCACCTTAAAAAAGAACCAGCCATCCCTGTATGCCAGAGTAGAGGAGTTGTTTAAATAAGCAATTAGAAAAGGATTTTCTGGCTTTACATATACAGTTTATTCGCCCAAAAAAGAGAATAATTACGATCGCTCAGAAATCCGAAATCACAACCATGTTAAGTGAAATCAAAGAGCTGATTGATCCAGACAATCAATGGGAGAAACTTCAGAGTATAGGTATGATAGAATCGGTGCGAATAGTGAAGGGAAAAACCACTATTGAAATTCGTTATTACATTAGTAGTTTACCAAATAATGCTCTCTCATCTTGGTGAATCAGTACGCAGCCATTGGGGAATCGAAAATTCTTTACATTGGGTACTAGATGTGGGTTTTCGTGAAGATGATTGTCGGATCATAAAAGATAATGCTCCGCAAAATTTTTCTATTCTTAGACATATCTCTCTCAATCTTTTGAATCAAGAAAAAACCTCAAAAACTGGAGCAAAGAACAAGCGACTTTGAGCCGGGTGGGATGATGAGTATTTGACTAAAATCCTCGCTGTTTCAGTCAACTAAATTCTCACGAACAACTCATTGCTAACTATTATACAACTTGTAAACAGTAGTTGTAAGCTTTTTATTGTCTCAAAAATGGCAGCAAGTAAAAATTATCATTAATCAGTTCCTCTTTTCTCTTAAAAGTCATTACAAAGTGTGTCTATAGCTTCTAACAATGGTGAATTTATCTTAAAATATACTCACCACCGATGAACAGTGTTCAATAAGATGCGTTCCCCCTGGCAGTTGAATGAGGTCATGGGGAATTGGGAATTGGTAATATTGTTTGACGCGCTACTTATAGCGCTCTCGGTGCGCAGTGCGCACCCAGCCCTGTCAAGGTGTCTGTAGAGCTTGGTTTTTAGTACGTAAAATCCTTGAAATTCCGTAGTTTGTAAGTGTGTATTGCCCGAACGATGATTAGTGCGATCAATTTATTTACATCATCCTAGTGGCAGACTTCGGTAATCACCTGTTAAAAAAAGCAGATTTAACGATCGCATCCTTCGAGATTTCAAGGGTTTGAGGCACTAAAAACCAAGCTCAGCACACACCTTGACAGGGCTGGCAGTGCGCACCCTACATATAGAGGACTGTTTCTGTGATGTAGGGCGGATAACTTTTATGATTTTAGATTGATAAATTTACCAATTACTTCGCGCAATTTTTCAGCATCAAAGGGCTTAGTTAAATACTCTGTCGCTCCCGCCAAACGCCCTTGTACCTTATCAAATGCTCCATCTCGCGCTGTCAGCATCACGATCGGCAAATTATGAAATTGAGGTAAGCTGCGCACGGTGCGGCAGAGTTCCAATCCGTCAATACCAGGCATGGAAACATCGAGCAACAAAACCGAAATTTGTTCGTGATAAATAGTTGACAAAGCATCCACTGCATTGTCTGTCACGAGAACTCGAAACTCTTTGCTTAAGGCTTGTTTGACCAGTCCTTGCATGACGACGCTATCATCAACGGCCAAAATGGTTGGTACTTGACTGCTACTTGCAGACATATTCTTCTCCCTGTTTATTAATAGTTGTTGAAAATACAAAACATAATTGCCGCCGTCATTTTTTGAGAGTTGCCTCTGCGAAATAATTGCCAACTCCGTTGGAGTGCTACTAGAAACCTCACCGCTGTTTTTTTGACCTCAAACTCTAAAAAATGGATTAGGAAAGGGGTCGATCGGCGATTATAAGCAAAATGTGCATCCGAACGTAGAAACCCTCGACGGTGGAGTTTGACCAACTATTGTTACAAAGTTTAACATTTTGGCAATCTTTTGTAGTTGATCTCCTAAATGTAGTTGATCTACCTGCGGCACAGCTCGGTAAAGTGCCGTGGTATTGTGACACAAACCAATTATTTAAATCTACCAGTAAGCCAGCTACCCACGATTAGATAAGTCTGTTAAGATACTATTAAATTGATTAAAAAATTCTATGTAAGCGATCGCCATATATTTTTGAAAGGTGCTTCCTCCCCACCGAGGCTCTTAGATTCACCCAGCCGGATGTATCAAAAGCATAGTCAACTGGAAGTATAATTTATACAGTCTTAGATCTGCGGTGCTCTAACTGCTATAACTCAAAAGTTTCGATGTCAGTCAAGATGTTAGTCGGAGTTCGGCGCAAGCAGCCTGCGCGGGACTTGCGCCCACAGTCTCCCAGCACAAAATTCATAGCTTGTTTTTCCAGGGAAGTATTGAGAAGGGCGGTTGCCAGCAACTAGATGGGAAGTTATAGATGATGAAAGCACCCTTGCCTCTTGGTAAAAAAGTGTTCGAGTTCCATAACATCGACTTGTATCAGCTTCTCGGCTCGGATCCAGAGGCTTGCTTTGACGATTTGGTAGGCTTGGCGGCTCAGATCAGCCACACTCCTATGGCTTTCTTGAGCTTGATTGACGGTAACCGCCACTGGTTGAAGTCGCAGCTAGGTATCGATCGAACTTTGGGCCACCGTTACCTAAATTTTTGCGATCGCGCGATCAACCAAACTGCCGAAGAGTTAGCCGTCGGCTCAAACTCGGAATTTGACCGGGCAATTCCCCCACAAAAACCGCCAGTTGCTCCTTATTCAGCGATCGCACCCCCTGCAAATTCCTTCAAGGAACTACCCGCCGCCATTGTCCGAGACGCTTCCACAGACGTGGGATTTGTCGAGCATCCGCTCACCGTTTCCTACCCCTTTGTGAAATTTTACGCCGGCATCCCAGTCGTCACCTCAGACGGGCAGATGCTAGGAGTGCTATCCGTCATGGACTCCGTGCCGAGAGACTTGACAAAAAAAACGATAGATGCTATGGAAACTTTAACTCGGCAAGTTGCGATTTTGGTGGAGCTGCGCTGGCAATTAGTCAAAGCCCAGAAAGAGACAGCAGAGGTAGAAGATATCACCTCGGACAGGCAGCAAATCTCGGAGTTAGTTCGATACCGCGACTCCCCCTGTGCCGCACAGACGCCACAGAGCGGCACGAGAAGATACCGGACAAAAAAGCTCCCGACCATCGGGGAAACCGACAAATCTCAATATTTGCGGGAAACTTCAGGGCGCATCGGGGGCGATCGCGATACCAAACAAATCCCAGAAATCTTTGCCGGAGCACGGGACAGCTCTGATCGCCAACCAACGGCAGCCTCGCTACAGGAGCGATCGCGCTTGGGAACCCTGCAAGCTAAAGTCGGTGCAGCCCTCGGACAAGGGGGGAAAATATCTGCCATCCTCAACCGCTGCACCGAGGCAATGGTAGATTACCTCGACGCCGCAGGGGCGAGCATCTGGACGTTCAACCCGCAGACAGAGCGGTTAGAATTGCAGGCGGCTTCAGGACTCAGCAGCCAAGAGTGGGAACGGCAAATAGAAGATTGGGTGCGCTCAGAACCGGGAAAACTCCAAACGGCTCCTGTGTGCCTAATGTCGAACCCGTCTCTCTGGGCGATTGCCTATCCGCTGATTGTGGAGGAGCGGCTGGTGGGAGTGATGGCTCTATGCAGTAGCGCTTCGGTAAGCGAGGGGGCGCTAGAAGTTCTGGGCTGCATGGCTAACGCCATCGGGGTGGCGATCGATCGCGTCAAGGCCCGAGAAGAATTGTTGAGCCGCCGGGAAGGCCTGCTCTTCGGTCTCGCCAGCCAGATGCGGAATTCCCTCGACCTCGACAAAATTTTAGATACGGCTGTCAACGAAATTCGCAGTTTGTTGCAGGTTGACCAGTGCTACTTTTTGTGGTACTCGATCTCGCGAGACGGGCAGCCAAACTTTGCGATGACCCACGAGGCGGCAAATCCCGAACTGAAAGAGCGCCTCACAGAATACCCGATCGAACAAGTAACGCTGCTGGCCGAGAAAATTCACGATCACCAAACGCTGCGAATCGAGTACGCTGCAACAGCACCCTGCATAGAACCGCCCACGCGAGCTTTTTTAACTGGTGTCGGAATTGTTTCTAAGCTGCTGCTGCCGCTCAAGACTCACTCCGGTCAAATGGGGGCGATAGTTTGCAACCATTACAGCAGCCACCGTTCCTGGGCGACGAGCGAAGTGGAATTGCTGCAAGCGGTGGTGGATCAACTGGCGATCGCGATCGACCAAGCCGAACTTTACGCCCAAACCCGCGCGGCAGCCTTAGCCGCCCAAACTCAAGCCCGCCAACTGACGGAAACTTTGCAGCAGTTGCAGCAGAAAGAAGCTCAGCTCATCCAAAACGAAAAAATGTCCTCTCTCGGTCTAATGGTCGCCGGCGTCGCCCACGAAATTAACAATCCGGTTAATTTTATTTACGGCAACTTGACTTATTGCAAGCAGTACATGAAAAATCTGCTGGATTTGCTGCACTTGTATCAACAGCACTACCCCGATCCTTGCCAGGAAATTCTCGACAAAAGCGAAGAAATCGATGTTGATTTCATAGTGCCAGATTTGCTGAAAATTCTGTGTTCAATAGAGATGGGAGCCGAGCGCATCCGCCAAATTGTCCTGTCTCTGCGGAACTTCGCGCGGCACGACGAAGCCGAGATGAAGCCGGTGGACATTCACGAAGGGATTGACAGCACGCTGCTGATTTTGCACAGTCGCTTGAAGTCAAACGGGCTAATACCGGGAATTGAGTTAATTAAAGACTACGGTGACTTGCCGAAGGTAGAGTGTTATCCCGGACAGCTCAACCAAGTATTTATGAATATTTTGGGGAATGCGATCGACTCTTTGGAAAATCAGCCCGCACCCAAGACGATCGAAATCTCGACGGCGGTGGTGAGCCGATACTCGGAGGCTGCTGAGTCAGGAAAGTCGATCGGTCAACTTGTGGTGATTCGGATTCGCGACAGCGGGCCGGGATTGGCCGAAAAAGCTAAAGGCCACTTGTTTGACCCTTTCTTTACCACTAAACCTGTGGGTAAGGGTACGGGACTCGGTTTGTCTATCAGCTACCAGATTGTGGTGGAAAAACACGGCGGCAGTTTGAAGTGTATCTCGAAACCCGGACAGGGAGCGGAGTTCTGGATTGAAATCCCGCTGGTTCGACCCGTTATGGTGAAAGAATAAACTGGCGGGCGATCGGTTGCAAAAAGATTTTTTAAACTTTATTGTCAAAGTGCTTGACAGATTCCGGTGTGTGAGTGCTAATATGATGAAGGTTAAGACGTTGGGGCGTCGCCAAGTGGTAAGGCAGCTGGTTTTGGTCCAGCCATTCAGAGGTTCGAATCCTTTCGCCCCAGTTATATGATTCTTGCAATTGTTTTTTCAATTGTTGATGAAAGAAAATCGGGCGGTTAGAAACCGCGTCTACACAGGCAAAACCCGCCTCCGCGGGTTGAAGAGTGGGCGGTTAAAATTGCGCTATCATCTCTTACGATCGCAAATTAAATAATTTACACAAGTTTGTGGGATGGGCGTCCCGCCCGTCCATAAAGAACGGGCGGGACGCCCATCCCACAAGAATCATCAAATTGTAAGTTATTTAATTCTCATTCCTTAGTCCGCAGAGGCGGACATCGTTTGTATAGACGCGGTTTCAACCGCCGTCTGCATCCAAGCTACGAACCAATTTTATTATGGTTGTTTGATCGCACCGGGCCCGCGAGTATTTAGTCGATCGAACACGTATCGGGAAATTGCCGGAAAGGCTGTTTCGTCCTTGGAATAAGCCGGATCGTCGGCAAAAACAGCTAAGATATAAATCGCGCGATCGTCCAAAGTCCTGACAAATGCAACTTCGCTGCGGGATTTGGAAGTATAGCCAACCTTGGAACCAAAATAAATATTACTTGGTAAAGACTCGCCCAGAAATCCTTTGATCGAGTTACTAGGGTCATTTTTCCATGCCTTGGGGTCTAAATCTCTCGTCAGCAAGTAAGCCATTTTGCGGCTGGCGATGCTGGAAACAGCTTGCCTAGTATAGATTTCATATATTAATCTGGCGGCTTGATCGCTAGTTACTTGATTGCGAATCGGCTGAGAATCATCGCCCCGCAATTGCAAATCGCGACCGACTGGGCCTTCTTGCCTTAAATAGTATATGGGATAATTTTTGGTGCTTATACGAATATCATTGTAGCCTGCTGACTGGAAAAATGTGTTAATTT
Organism: Lyngbya sp. CCAP 1446/10; assembly: GCF_026130175.1. Classification (GTDB taxonomy): domain Bacteria; phylum Cyanobacteriota; class Cyanobacteriia; order Cyanobacteriales; family Microcoleaceae; genus Microcoleus. The sequence goes on from NZ_JAIGNI010000006.1 coordinate 83,572, forward strand.
GCCTGCGCTTTTGCAGCCATGTTTGCAACTCTTCTCCTGCGAGCCGTCCGCCGGATTTTGTATCAGTGAGTTTGTCTAAAATCCTGCTAGCGGCATCGTTGTTGGAGATGCCAATCATTTGTTCTAGGTCGTTTTTAAACGCAGATTCTTTTTGGGTAATCATGCCTTTTTCTATGGCTGAGTAAAAGGCTGCCATCCAAAATAACTTGGCAACGCTAGCAGGAAATCTGAGAGTTTGATTTTGATATCCGGCGAAGCTGTGATTTTGAGGATTGCTGACATCAAATAAGCTAATTGATAGCTTGTCTGCGGGCAATCCTTTGCTGGTTGCAATTTTCACAGCTTCATCAACAATCCCTTGCAATTCTTGAGAATAAACTGGATTGGGAGGTGTTTTGATGTTGTAGGTGAAGGTAGGATCGCTTTGACTATCGACTACATTTTGGGGTGTTTGAATTGTCGGTGGCGAGATAGCCTCTTGAGGCAAGATGACGGGTGGTTCTGCGGGGCGGCGAGTTCTGAAGGGCATTGTGAGTATCCAAAAGAACGCGATCGCCCCGGCAATTAAACACAAAATGTTGCGGTATTTGAGCCGAGACAATTTTGCCTTCAGTCGGCGTTGAGATGGGACTGGACGATCGCTGATTTGAGATCGAGATGCGACTGGGCGATCGCTGATTTGCCGTCGCAGCGCGACTGGACGATCGCTGATTTGAGATCGAGATGCGACTGGGCGATCTCTGATTTGAGAGCGAGATGCGACTGGACGATCGCTGATTTGAGAGCGAGATGCGACTGGGCGATCTCTGATTTGAGAGCGAGATGCGACTGGACGATCGCTGATTTGCCGTCGCAGCGCGACTGGACGATCGCTGGTTTGGCGACGAGATTGGATTAGAGCTCTTACATAAATCTTTGATTGATCGATCAACCGCAGATACAAGGCAGACAAACCCAGATCAACCCAGATAAATTTAATAATTGAGAGCGACTTTTGCCAAAGGTCTATTGCACGTCGGATCTGGATTGGGCGTCGGGACTGGACTGGGCGATCGCTGGTTTGGCGTCGGGATGGGACTGGACGCTCGCTGGTTTGGCGTCGGGGCTGGATGGGGCGTTGGGGCCCGATTGGGCGGCGTCGGCGGTCTACTTGCATTACAGTGTTGTGGTATCAAACTCGCACGATCAGTTTATAATAGGGCGGCGTCCAATTGACAAGAGTGTCGATCGAGTCCGCTATCGTCAATTTAATCTGCCTGCTAGGCTGATTGACAGTTCTAATAATTGTAAAGGTTTCACGATAGCACTCAGTTGAAGCAAAATCCTTAGAAAAACATGAGAAATTTTGGGAATCTGGCTGTTTTGGGATTTGCGATCGCCATTGTGAATAATTCTTTGATACCTGATGTTTGGGCATTTCAGTCTCCACCTGCTGTCACTGTTGTCGATCGACAAACAAAAGCACAGGGCGCGGATGTAGTGGCTGAGTTGACCAGAGAAAGCGAAAATCGGGAAACAATAAACAAGCAAACTGTGTCCAGTTTTCCGAGTCTGTTTTGGGAAATCAACAATTTACCTAAAATTTCCTATTCCCAATGGCTCGAAGTGCTGGCGAGACGACCAGACTCAGACAATACTGCGAGAGAAACCGCTGCACAACCCGAAGATATAGCACGTTTTGATCAGATTGTACAGTATGCAAAACAGCAAAATTTGCCCGATCGCGCGATCGGACAAATCATCCAGGCGATCGGCGATAATTTCCTAGGAAAGCCCTACGCCGAGGGTTTGCTGGACAAATCCGGCGCAGAAAAGTTGATTATTACCTTAAATAAATTTGATTGTGTTTTATTTGTAGAGACAGTTTTGGCTATTTCGCGAGGCGTAGCCGTCAAAGATTACGACTATCAAAACTTTGTAAATCGCATAGAACAACAGCGGTATGTAAACGGTAAAATAAACGGTTATTGCAGCCGCTTGCACTATTTTTCCGAATGGATTAACGACAATCAAAAACGGCAAACCGTAGAAAATATTACCACTCAATTGGGCGGAGTGCCGATGAATAAAACATTAAATTTCATGAGCCAGCACCGCAGCAGTTACCCGCAAATGGTAAAAGACGAAGCAACTTATCAGTGCATAGTCAACCAAGAAGCAGACTTAGCCAAAACTACGGTTAATTACATCCCGACAAATCGGATCAAAAGTGTGTATTCTCAGTTAAAACCTGGGGATATTGTGGCGGTAGCCACGGATGTTAAAGGATTGGATGTCACCCACACGGGTTTTGTGTACCGCAATGCAGACGGGAATCTGGGCTTAATTCATGCTTCGCCGGCTGGGGCTGTGACAGTTGCTTACGACTTGCAAAGATATATTAGCAGAGTCGAAAGCGCGATCGGCATTGTAGTCGCTAGGGCGATCGATCCCAGATAAAGATACGTGAGGTTATCAAAATAAATGACTAAAGTCCTTACTACAAACCTGTTATCACAAAAAGAAATTGCCTTCCTAAAAATCGAATTTGTTAGGTTTTTTGGTGTTTTTTCATGATTTTATGCTTCAGACAAACCACCAAAACCAGTCCATAATACATCCCAAGATATACCAAAAAAATCCTCTGCAAGCCAAGCCACTACCGATAAATAGACTGCCGAATAATGTAGCAAAAATCCATTGCCAAAAAGGAGGATGCCACAGTTTGCTAAATTCAATTGCGGAGTTACAAATCAAAACTCTCCATTCTTTTAACAAGTGATTACCAATAAACGTAGTTTATTGGTAATCACTTACCCTGAGACATTGGTGAATTGACAAAACCTGAGAACCTACCCACCATCAGCCTTTACCTTAGATGTGAATTCAAGTAATTGCCTCTTGCTTCATAAAGGGAGATGATTTCAGGCTTTGGATCGCTCGGCATTTCATCCTGATTTCATAATTGCGTGCAATTCTAGAGAAGTCAACCAATTTGGAGTATCTCAGGTAGCAACATTTTCTTTGGGTACTCTATCTCTGTAACCGTTAAGGGAGGGTACGAAGTTAATAAGCTTGAGACACTATTAAGCCTCTAAGTTTGAAGTTATGAGGCTAAGTTAAGTGATTTTATCGCCTGAAACCCTGATTCTCTAGTTACCCCCTGAACAGTTACCAATGAAGTGAGTGTTCCTCAACTTCTTTGCAAAGATGGGGTTTTCATTTCTTCTATTTAAAATCATTGCTATTAACAGATTCCAAAACGTTTGTTCCACCGCTGTTCAAAACTATGTAATTCTGTTCCACTACTATGCTGCTGACGCAATGATTCTAAGTGAAGTCATCATCCTTTAAACCACTATTCACGATTTCATCTAGTAAACGACATGGACAATACTTTCATTGCAACTTATTTTGATTGGGATCACCGGACTCCACGCAAACGCCATCGTTTGGCTAATCGGGTATTGAATAAATTTCGCTTGAACGGTCAAGTTATTCCAAAAACGCCTGGAATGGCAAGTGTAGAAGCTCGAATGAATATTTTTCATTTTGCGAGCCAAACAGCAGTATACAAAGTAGATGGTGATGTTGTCGAAGTGGGTTGTAATGCCGGCGAAAGCTCCATTGTGATCCAAAAAATTCTGAATGAGTATGCGCCGGAGAAACAATTTCATGTGTTTGACAGCTTTGAAGGGCTTCCAACACTACAAGAAGACGATATTAAAGATGGAATATACGCTCAAGGTTCGATGACAGCTAAACTCGACAGATTCAAAAAGAATTTTTCCGATGTTGGACTGGAGCTACCACATATTCATAAAGGATGGTTCGAGGATACTGTTCCTTCATGTCTTCCAGATCGGATAAGCTTTGCGATTGTGGACGGCGATCTATATAGCTCTACTAAATATGTACTGCCCTATGTGTACGAGCGTCTAACGCCAGGAGCTATTTGCTTATTTGGCATTTATTATGATGACAAGGTGTTTTCACGTCCATATACTGATGAGCCATTCAAATCGCCTGGTGTAAAACGTGCTTGTGACGAGTTTTTTGAAGACAAGCCTGAAAAAGTCTCTGTACTCTATGCTTGTGAGTATTCCAACGGCTATTTTCGCAAGCTGTAGAGACAGAGCAGTTTTATGGCAATTAATCTGGTGTTTCTATCCTGAGAGTGTTTGATCGCTTTCCTGAATAGGGCGATCCTCGGAATTTGTCGATCGGCAATAAATCTTGTTGATTGCCGATCGCGAACACCTATAATGACGCAAATCCGTCCATTGCACTCCTGAGCGGGCTGGGTGCTTGTGGCACACATTAGGCTACTTAAAAATAAAGGACGAAACTCCTTACTACAAACCAAATTAATTGACAATTTCGTTGCGAGATACCTTACTCTTTCTAGCAGGATTTGCCGTTAATTCCGCCGGTGAGACTTGAACAGTTCCCCAATCGTTCAAAAAGCTTTTCAGCAAAACCTCTTGCTGAGTGCGAAATCCCTCGACATTTGCCCCTCGATTCATAATTACAAACCATACTGTTTCTTGTTTTTGAGTTGGCAGCGCTCCGCCCAAAGCGCTAACATTATCCAACGTGCCAGATTTGATTATTGCTAATTTTGGCAGCGGTCGTTCTGAGAGGATTCCTTCATCTTTTCCAACTATAGTTAAGACATCGGCAACTGTCATATTGTAAGGTTTAAGATAGCCTTCTAAAGCTATAAATAACGCGCAAGCAGCCCTCGGAGAAATACGGTTATCTTCGCTCAATCCCGAACCGTTGACGAGTTGAATTTCGGCGGGAGGAACTCCAGTTGCTGCTGCTGCTTTTTGTGCGACTATTTTCGCGCCGCCGACACTATCAGCCAGCATATCTGCCATGAGATTGTTGCTGTACTGATTCATCTTTTTGATCAGTTCAGCGAGGGGCAAAGAATAATGTTTTACTAAAGGCAGGCTGGTGGGAGGTGCTGCCACAACTTTGACAGTACCATCAATTACTATTTGAGGTTTTGGGGTATTTGGAGCTAGTGTTTGATACTGGGCGGCGGCTTCGCTCGGCCAGTTTTGACTGTTGAATGCTTGTTTTAGCAATTCTCCTGATTTGAGGGGATTTAATTCAAAATTCATGTAAAATTTATCGACAATTATCAAATTGCCAGTGATGCGCTTGATACCTTTTTGATTTAAGGTGTTACCGAGGGCGATCGCCTCTTCCCAAACAAACAATGGATCTTCGCTACCCTGAATAATTAAATCGCCTTTTAATACGCCGTCTTTGATTGTCCCGTCGGTACTAATTAAAGTGATAAATTGATGTTCCGGCCCGAATTCTTGCAGGGCTACCAGAGATGTGGCGACTTTGGTAATGGATGCGGCTGACAGAGGAACTGTACCTTGATGGTTGGCTAGCAAAGTATTGCCCGATTGCATCCAGATTCCTTGGTCTTCTTTGGCAGAACCTTGGGCTGTCAATCCGTTGAGATATTGCTGGATTTTGGTATTTGTGGCGGTTTCGGGATTGTTGACAGAGACTGTTAAGGGCTGACTTGGTTTAACCGGCGGCGGGGAAGATTCGGCTATAGGAGAGGGAGTTGCAAGTTGGGCTGATTCGGTAGCGGCGCATCCGGTGATAATTGTGAGAATGGCGATCGAACTTACAGCAGTCAAGTAGCGGTTTTTCAACATTACCTTAATTTTTTCCATCAAATTTACCATCATCTGTCGGCACGCCCGATGGAAAGTTTAGCATTAGCTGCGCGTCTTCCTTCTCCGATCTTGCTTCGCGCACTTCGCGTCTTCTTGCTTTCGTTAAATAGATATCTGGAAATGCTTCGGGATTTGATATTCAGCGCCTGGGGCCTTCACCCCAGGCCGGGCAAATTCTCGATCGACTGGTTTATCCAGCCATACTCCCCATACTTAGCGGCACCATTTCCCCGTGCATCGTCAGGCCTAATAACATCGACTCATTAACTCGGATCGTTTCTCCTGTAAGCGCGCAGCGTTCCTCCTGCTGTGCTGTGGCATTAATACTGGCTCGAATATCCTCTCGGCAAAACATCTGGCGATACTCTCCAGACTTCTGCTGGACGTAATTCCAGAGCAAATCTCGAATCAAAGCTTGATAGCCTTGATTCCCCGCGAGCTCTTTGAGTCTCTCCTTGAGCTCTTTTTCTAGTCGAATGCTGGTGACTTCCATTTCGGTGGTTGAGGTTCTAGGTAAGGTATGCATTATTTTTCTCCGTGACAGGTGGACATACGTGTAATATCAGTGTAGTATGTTTAAAGCTAGATTTAAAGGTCTCCGATCGCTTTGTGCCTACTGTGACATTTCTCTCCACCAATTCCACCTATCAACCGCAGCGCGATCGCCCTTGGGGTTGCAGCGACTCGTCACGGCACGTTTTGATGGTGGGTTTGGTCACCACAGCAACCTTCTGGGCGGGCGATCGTCTAAATAAACCCGGTTATAGTGGATTAAGACAAAATGCAGAAATTAATTACAACCAGGTAGACCGGGACGGTCTGGGAGTGGCACAGCCACAAAAAGATACGCGAAGCGGGAGGTACAGCTAAAAAAACTGTACCGACACAGGATGAAAATTTGCATGAAAGCAGTTTTTTTGGCCCCCGCTTCTGTCGTAACAGAAACGGGGGCATTTGATTGGATATTTGAGCAATTTGGAAAGGCTTGGGGAACTCGCAAAAACTAGGTGTAGCCAATGCTAGCGAAACGAAAATCCCAAATCAAAAATCTAAAATTCAAAATCTAAAATCCAAATGAGGAGGAGCAAGCCGTGATCATAGCAACTGATGTATTGAGGCAATCTGTAGTTGTATTTTCTCAAAATTACTTACCGATGAGCCGTGTCAATATCAAACGGGCGATCGTACTTTTGGTAACAGGCAAGGCTGAACCTCTGGATTTTAGCATCGGCAATGGCTATCTGGTGCGATCGCCCAGCACCAGCATCCATGTACCCGAACAAATCCGCTTGACTTTTGGTAACAGGGAGCGCGTTTGGAAAGTGCCACCGGTTAATCGCCGGGAAGTGCTGCGCCGCGACGCCCATGCTTGCCAATACTGTGGCAGCAATCGGCATTTGACGTTGGATCATGTGATGCCTCGATCGAAGGGCGGGCCGCACACTTGGGACAACGTGGTGACTGCTTGCGAAGGGTGCAACTCTCGTAAGGGCGATCGAACTCCCATAGAAGCTCAAATGTCTCTGCGAACTAAGCCGAAGGCTCCTATGCACCCCACTGTTGTTTTTGCCGAAATGTTTTGGCAAGAATACCAAATTGGTCATTAGTCATTGGTCATTGGTCATTGGTCATTGGTCATTGGTCATTAGTTAATCAAAAACAACTGACAACTAACAATTGTATTTCGCGATCGCATTTGTCACCCCAGAAACCAGGTTTCTTAATACATTGCTCGTGGATTGTCCCAAAACTCGTATAAACCCGATTTTTCACTGCCCATGCCTAATATGCGAACCAATGACCAATGACTAATGACTAATGACTGATGACTGATGATTAAGAGGGCGGGTTTTGCCATTTTTCTATTCATTTGTATCATATATTTTTAGCTAAACCCGCCCCTACGAAATGCTAATAACCAATGACCAATGACCAATGACCAATGACTAATGACTAATGACTAATTTCAAATTTTCAATTTCAAATTTAGGGCTGTCAATATGCTGAAGTTGACTTATACTGAAACGGGCTTTAACCTGGAGCGTTTGGCTCAATCTCCCGAACAGTTAGTGGCGCTGCGAGTTGTGCTGGCTATGCGAGTTGGTCAAAGCATCAGCGTCGAACCGAGCACTGCGGCATTTTTGCTGCCGGCGAATTTGCCGGCGCTGTCTCTGTTGGAATCTGAGGCCCGCCGAAATGACAGCGAGGCGATCGATCTTTGTGTTGCTGATGCTGATTTTGTGGAAGTGACTCTGCGCGGTACGTGGATTGGAGGCGCGTCAGAGGGCGCTGATGGGGTGTTTGCGACTGTTTTGGGCGATCGGGCAGAACTGTTGTTGCTCAAACTCTGGCTCGAAACTCAGGCTGCTGCTGAGGTTGTCGGGGAAGTCGGCGATTAATATCTGATGAACAAGGAAAAAAAGAGGGAAGAGGGAAGAGGCTTGAAGGAAATATTTTCTTCATCTGGGCCTTTTCCACTCTTCCCATTCTCCCCCTCGGAAGCATCTCAGTTTTGATGTTGATTGCGCCCCAAAATATTATTTGGATGGCTTGACGGGCTTCACAACATAGTCAGAAGGCTTAACAGGAACTTTGCCTTGTTTCGCCATAGCTTTGTAAATCATGGCTGCTACTTCCCCGCGAGTTGCTATTTTGTTTGGCTGCAAAAGTGTAGGATTGGGATGGTTGACAACAATGCCAGCTTTTGTTGCTGCTGCTAATTTGTCAACTGCCCATTTCGGAACTTTTTTCCTGTCTGTATAAACTTGTAAAATCTTGCTGGTATTTTTTTCTTGTTTCAGGTTTAAACCGCTAGCTAATGCTACGATGACTTCGACACGGGGAACGTCTTTTGTGGGACGGAATTCATTGTTGGGATATCCTTTAAGAAATCCTTTTTGTACGCTGCCATCGATCGCACTGGCGGCAGGGTTCTTGTCTTTCACGTCTTCAAAATTAATCGTTTTTCGGCTCGGTTCTTTGTCGGACATTCGCTCAATTAAGCGCGCTAGTTCGGCTCGCGTCATCGGTTCGTCAGGCCGAAACTTGTTGTCGGTGACATCAGTAAAGATTTTGCGATCGACTAAAGCGACAATAAAGGGACGCGCCCAATATTTTTCAGGAACATCGGACAATTTAACGGCGCCAACCTTTGGTTTAGCTGCTTTCGGTTTGATAATGACTGGAGGGACAGTCGATCGCGCAATTGGCGTTTCGGGAACCACGATCGTCCCCAGAAGAGGAAATACTGGTAAAACCGGCCCGATAGGTGCGACAGGGGCGATATCCGGTTGCGAGGGAACGATCGTGGTAGCGGGCGATCGCATATCCGAACTCGGCGACACAGGCGTTAATATTTTCAGACTGTCGGGCGCAGCAGCAGGTTGAGAAAAAACCGCTGGAAATTGCCAACTTCTGGCATTCAATCGATCGGGATTTCTGCCCGTTACCCAAAAGAAAATTGCTCCCATCGTGCCGAAAGCAACCAAGATCGCAATCAATTCATCAAAACCTAGAGGGTTTCTTTGCTTTAACGGGGGTTGTGGAGAAGACATACTTGTCACCTACTATCAATGAAGCAATTAAATCACATATTTTTTGAGTCTGGCGAAGGCAGAGACCGCTACCATCAACTATTCCAAAGTTCTCGCCGTCAATACTTGCGGCGGTGTGGCATCGGGAGGATAGATAAAATCAACTTTTATCGAGATCGGTTGCTGATGCAAGGCAATCAATCTCTTTCATCAGCGCCTTCTGCCGCTTCCGAAAGAGCGACTCCGACTCGGTTGACGAGAACTCCTGCCGCTACCAAAGCTTGGCTGGCGTTTGTTTTGATTGGGACGTGCCTGCTGCGATCGCCTCAAATCGCTGCCTCCGTAACCCGAACCAGTCGATCGATTGGCATTTGGCGGTGCTGGGCGTCTTACTGGCACATTCGATGTGGGCGATCGCAAGCGGCCCGTCGTCCTTAAAACTTGACGGTTTCTCACAGCCGGAGGCGGGGCTTGGTAGCGAGTTTGATATTGCGAGACAGCTTGGCCGTAAGTATTGCCGTACCCGCCATATCCGCTCATAATTACCCCAGGCTGATAGAGTGGCGGCACGTAATATCGCGGTGTAAATAACAAACTGCCGATCGCCTGACCTGCCAAAGCCCCTGCAAACGGCGCCCAGAAGCCTGATTGCTGCCGAACTACCACCGTTTGTGGCTGACCTGTTTGAGGATTGTTAACAGTTTCAGTAACGTTGTGAACGTACTCTATTTTAAAATCTTCTGTCAAATGCAAGCTCGCTTTATTGTTATCCAGACTTAGATAACTTTTCTTGCCTGCCGAGATTTCTTCCTCCGTCAAGCGAGCCATTTGCAAATCAGTAGTACGGTAAACAGGGGTACTGCCGGGGGGAGTATTCAGCAACATCAAACTGTACTCGCCATCACTATCGTCGTAGGTAGCTTGCTGTACGGGATATTGACCTTGACTCAACTTATTGTTATTGTTTGGTGCAGCACCCACCGTGTTAATATTCCGATTTGCAGCCGGAGTTTCAGGCTGATTCACAGGAGATTGCGCGCTAGGAGAACCGCAGGCAGTTGCCGTCCACAATAATGTTAAAGCCATTAAATAAATTGTCAGTTTTCGCAGCATAATAAATAATAATTGGTCATTGGTCATTGGTCATTGGTCATTGGTCATTATTACCCAATACGGTTCAGTTAAGCCCGATCCCCCCTAGCCCCCCTTACAAAGCGGGGAACAAGAAGTTGCTCAAAGTCCCCCTTTTTAAGGGGGATGCGAGGGGGATCTCCGGGGAATAAACAGCGCTAACTGAAGCGTATTTAATTATCAACAACTTCCTCCACACACGATCGCACTTTGGACTCAAATCCTGATTTATTCAAAGTTTAAAGACTAAAGCACTCACTACAAACCTTTTTTAGTTAAAATTTTTCTCATTATTAAAGGGGAATGAGTTCTGGAAAATTGACCAAAACTTGGTCGTTGGTAAGTTCGTCTCCCAACTGTGCGGGAGAAAAGTGAACTTGCACAGCTCGCAGCCTTTCTTGGTAATGTAAATTAATTAATGCTTTTAAGCCGACTTTCAGGGTGCTGATGTCAGCAAGGTCAGTTTCTAGAGCCGGAACTTCGCCTTCATAGGCGACTGTCAGCATCACCACCACATTTCTAGTTACTGGCAAAGACAAGGGGGAATTTTTATCGTAAACAGATGTACTATGTTGAGGCTCGCTCAGATAGCGATCGGCTGAATCAGTAAAAAGTTCATCTACATAATCGCCTGCTTCGCCTTCATCCCAAAAAACATCGCCGACATTGGCCGCTGCTTGCCAGTAGTTGTCATACTGCAACAGGTGATTGCAAATTTCAACCAGCCCTTCTCCTAACACTTCTAAATCGCCATCGGCATCAATTGATTCTCTGGCAGTGCGGTTGAGAATTCCTAACAGCGGTGCAACTTCTTCGCCTGTTAGCTGAACGAATATGCGGCAAACTGCTAATCGAGTTTTACCTGTAAATTGATTGAATCGATCGCGCCAAGCATTCATAAAAAACTATAGTTGTAAATCTGTAGGGCTATATTTCCAACAATAGCAGGCGATTTGAACTCTTGCCGTCTAACCTCAGATTGAGATCGACGGTATTTTGAGCGATCGATTCCTCTGTGATTGTTTGCTGTGCTTCACGATCGCAATCACCGCAAATTGTGTCGATAATTTAAAATCAAAAAACCTCCAATCTTGCAAGATTGGAGGCTTGCTGAGCGAATACTTTGGTTTAAGGTAACTATTTGACGATCGCACTTTCGACTTGTTCGATCGCAATTTCCGAACTCAACTCGGCAACTTGCTCGATCGACAAATCCAGCTCGCCGCCCGGAGCTTCTGGATGTTCGCGAACGCCTGCAACCGCATCTGCTGGCTCAGTTACACCTGCATCTGCCGGATCTTCAAAAATTTCAAAATTATCGCTCATCGCAGCGCAAGCAGCAGAGGCGCGCTGACCGGCGCGATAGCTCATGTAAGCCGCACCGCCACCCAAAATCCCCAAACCCAGAAAACCAAGAGCTGTTGTTTTGTAAGATTTCCACGGATTAATTTGATCAGAGCCACCGGAACCTAGCAGCGTTGTCGCAGAACCAGATTTCGTCGCCCCAGATTTGTTGTAGGAACAGGGGAAAGCAGATGCAGCATCACCTATGGCAATGCTGCTGGCGATTGCCACGATGGAAGCAATGCCAACTAACACTTGAAACTTCTTCATGGTGTTCTGGATTTTGTAAAGGATCATTAAAAAATAAATGGTAACAGCTCTTTACAAATCTATCAACAGGCGATCGCCGCCCAAATCACAGATTGATCGCAACTGCCAACGCTCGCCCGATCTCAATAAAAATTTTAAATTACCAAATTACCAGGCTGAAACTATTGTGATGCAAGCGTTTTGGCTAAAAGATTGGTATAATTGAAAGTCAGGTGAGCCAATATTTCGATCGCACTCATATCAAAAAAATTGAGGTGAAATAGCAGAAATTTTAATACAGCGTGGCAAACACTTGATGACAAACTACATTTAAGGCTACTTTTGAAAAGACTTCGTTATTGGAAAACTTTTTATTTTTATGACAGACAGCGGGAATCAAGGCATTGAGCGATCGCCTCATCGATTGTTGGTGACAGGCGGCGCTGGATTTATCGGCTCCAATTTTGTGCATCACTGGTGCAGCAGCTATCCCAATTCACGAGTAGTCGTACTAGACGCTTTAACCTACGCCGGCAACCGACAAACCCTGGCAAGTTTGGAAGGAGGAGAAAATTTTCGGTTTGTCCAAGGCGATATCTGCGATCGAGCTCTAGTCGATACCTTGCTCAAAGCAGAAAACATCAACACAGTCGCCCACTTTGCCGCAGAATCCCACGTTGACAGGTCAATTATCGGGCCTGCCGCCTTCGTTCAAACCAACGTTGTCGGCACCTTCACACTCCTAGAAGCCTTCCGCAAGCATTGGGAAGCCATTGATGATTCGTCTGTCAAAGCACAAATGCGCTTCCTCCACGTTTCCACCGACGAAGTTTACGGCAGTCTCGGCCCCGACGACCCAGCATTTACCGAAACAACCGCCTACTCCCCCAACAGTCCCTACTCAGCCTCCAAAGCCGGCAGCGACCACCTCGCCCGCGCCTATTTCCACACCTACGGCCTCCCGACAATTATCACCAACTGTTCCAACAATTACGGGCCCTATCACTTCCCCGAAAAATTGATTCCATTAATGTGCATCAATATGCTATTGGGCAAACCGCTGCCAGTATACGGCGACGGTCAAAACGTGCGAGATTGGCTGTTCGTGCTCGACCACTGCCGCGCCTTAGATGCCGTGATCAACCGCGGACAGCCTGGGGAAACCTATAATGTTGGCGGCAACAACGAGGTAAAAAATCTCGATTTAGTCAAAATGCTCTGTCAGTTAATGGACGAATTAGCCCCAGATTTACCCGCGCGTCCTTGCGAACAACTGATCTCATTTGTCAAAGATCGAGCTGGGCACGATCGGCGTTACGCTATTGATGCCAACAAAATTAAAACAGAGTTGGGCTGGACTCCCTCAGTCACAGTTGAAGAAGGTTTGCGACAGACCGTGGAATGGTACTTAGCCCATCGCGAGTGGTGGGAACCCCTACTTTCCGAGGAATATCAAACTTATTACAGCAAAATATACGCTAATTAGTCAGTTTCGTGCGATCGCACGCCAGCGTGTAAATCATTAACCGGGTTTTTCAACTCTTATCCAGGTCTTGAACCAAGCATTTTAGTTAAAAAACCCGGTTTCCGCGTAAATCCTGATTTAATTAAGTGCATTTTATATCATAAATATTCACCATTGTCAATCTTTGTGAAGATTTAGTTAACAGTCATCCCAAACGCACAAATTTAAGTGGTTGTGGCTGATAATTTCAATAGAGCGATCAAATTAAACATTTTAGAAGCTTTTAGTAAACACAGAAAGCAGCAATGACCGAAATCAACTGGCTCAAACAAGTCCAAGAACCTAAATACTGGCTGTTAGGCATCGCCTCCGGTTTGATTGCCCTCCACCTGACTCTGACTTCCAGAACCAACGACAATGACCTGTTCGGCACAATGTTACTGTTTTGGGGAGTCGTAGCATTTCTGATTTGGGAAAGGCACGAATCCTTAACCTTTGAAAGCGGAATTTTCGCCAGCTTCTTTGGGGCATCGTTAATTGCTTTCATCTTGCTCAAAAGTTCTTCGATACCTGCGGGATACGACTTTTTTATCAGACTTTCGCCCTTCTTGACAGGAGTAAGTCTGGCGTTGCTAGCTTCCGGCACAAAAGGGCTGAAACAATATTGGCAAGAATTGCTAATACTTGCTTATCTAGTTATTTCTCCCGGATTGATCGGAAACTTCGTTGACGTAGCCCCACTAACAGCAAAATTTTCAGCTTTCATCCTCCACTATTTAGGATTTGAAGTTGTTGTACGAAACGAGGTTTTTCTTATCTTAGAAAAAGGCAGTGTCGAAGTGTATCACGGCTGTTCTGGCGTGAATGCGATCCTACAATTATTAGGACTGGCGCTGGTTTTCTTGCTGATGTTTTCGACAACTTTAGGTCAAAAAATTGTAGTGCCAATCGTGGCAATAATTACTGCATTTGTAGTGAATGCCGCGCGAGTTGCTCTCATGGCCGTGCTGGTATCGCTATCTCAACCCGCAGCATTTAAATACTGGCACGAAGGAAATGGTTCGGTAGTCTTTTCGATGATTGCTGTCTTCATTTTCGGGCTATTCTGCTGGCTTGCAATCTTGCAATCGGAACCGCCAAATAATAAAAAACAAAATTGCTAATGGCTATTACCTCTTGGAAACCAATTAGAATTTCTCTTTTGGCTGTTACTTTGGCAGGAGTTTTATTAGTCGCCGGAAAGTTGACATTCTATCCATCAACAGGCAATAGTCGAGTAACCCAGTTTAATTTTCCCGAATCGGTGCCTTTAGCAGAGTGGAAACTAATCAATAGCGCGCCGCTGGAAATTACTGATACTTCACAAGTCAAGGCTGCCAGAAAGTATCAATATCAAAAAAGTAGCATTGCTTTAGAAATAGAGATGCGCTATGCGGTAAACACCATCGGGGATGTCGAAGGTATGATGAAGGGACATACTATTCTCAAGTCGTCTCCTGGTAAACTAGCATTAGCTAACACTCAAGCTGCCGGGTTTCACGGAATTTTGCAACAGCAAAATCGACTGTATTTGAGTTCATGTATCAATCCTCGTGGCAGTCCTACAGTCACTTCCCAACAGTTTAGATACAATCGCAATACTCGCGATTGGCAGCCGAACCGCATTCTGTTTTGGCTGTTGGGTAGGGGTAATATTCAAGACCGGCGATGTTTGTGGGCTCAGATGTCTGTACCTTTGGATAAAACAACTCCAGAAGATGCCCAAAAAATTCTAGAAAATGCTTGGGTTTCTTGGTATGGGTGGTGGCAACCACGATTTCCCGAACCTTAAGTGAAGTCAAGAGAGATTTTTTGTAACCACAATTGTGATTATTTATGAATGACGTACAAGGCGAGCAAGGTTTTTCGATCTACAGGCTGCGTTGGATTGGCTACGGTCTATTAATTCTATCTTTATTAGATACGATCGCAGTTCTGATACCAGCAAATTTTGGGAATCGCGTCTGGGAATTGCAGACGATTGGCGCTGTGGTGGAACGGGTGCCAGTTCCTCTATTGGCAATGGCGCTGATATTTTTTGGAGAAGGATATGACCGCAGAAGCTTGGAAAACGTTTTTTTGAAGGTTTTGTCTTGGGTGTGTCTGCTGCTGGCGGTGGTTTTTCTGTTGATGATGCCTTTGGGAATTTTTGGCACTATCTACGTGAACAACCAAAATGACAAGCAAATTACTGCTCAAGCCAACCAACAATTAGCTCAGTTGCAGCAGGTAGAAGAAAAGTTAAATAAGGGTACTCCTGAAGATTTAAAGAATTTGGCAGGGGAACTTAGCCGTTTGGGGGTACCAGCGGATACGCAAAACCCGCAGGAATTGAAAAGCCAAATTCTTTCGAGAATTACTCCGGCTAAGGAACGGTTGCAGTCTCAAAGCGCCACGGTTCAGTCAAGTCAGCGCTTGGGGTTATTCAAAAATGCTGTTAAGTGGCTGCTGGGCGCGTTGATTTCTAGTGTTTTGTTTTTCACAATCTGGCGCGGTACTGATTGGGCTCGTTAAGTAAGTATTGGTGTCAAATTATGCCTGAAACCATTGAATAATTTCGCTTTAATCTGAGTCTAGATCCCCCTGAATCCCCATTAATAAGGGGGACTTTGATCGGTATTCTTGTCCCCACTTTTTTTAAGGGGGGTTAGGGGCATCTGTCTTAACCCTATTCAGTTAATTCAGGATCTGTCACAAAATATTGGGCTGTGACAGCCATATATGGTGCTAGTATTTTATGGCGATCGGCAATTTAGCAATTTCTGTGAAAAATAGCTTGAGTGGTGGCGGTTATGTTAGCGAACTGCTGTACTCATAACTTTCTTTTGATAAATCTTGTGTCTGCTGCAATTTGTGTACTAGAAATTGCACAAAATCGAGCACTTCCTGCTGTTTGTCTGTCGAAAGCATCCGCAGATTATCTAATAATATTTTTTCGATATCGAGTGTTTGTGTCATTGATTTTTACCTGCACATCGATCGTGTTTTTGTACGGGTATTTGTAGGGCGCGTACTGCACACTTTACCTGTTCTATATCAAATTTGCACTGTCAGCAGGCGAAGATCGCTTTTTAAGTGCGATGAGTAAGATATTTGAGTCGGATGGTGCGCCGTCGATCGAAAACAGGAGATTCCGACGGGGGTAAGAAGGGGCGGACACACATGGGCAAGTTGCGGTATTTTTAGACTTGATCATGTATTGTACCGCATCTGCACTACAATTATAAGTTAGCTGGCTTCGCTTTTGGCTGAAATAATTCTTCTAAATTATCTGTCAGTGTTTAACATTAAGGTATTCACCTCTAATTGCTGTAGTTCAGTCTATGAGAAAGCCACAAACTGTTAAAGCTTTGGAAGAGCTAGGACGGATTCAACTCTCTAAGAGTTTTTTCATGCGTGAGTTTCTTTATTCGGAAATCTCTCAAATTGAAGGTATCTCTAACATTCCTAGCGATCCTGAATTGGCGATCGCAGCAGGAAAGAATTTGTGTGAGAGGGTGCTTGAACCAATTCAAGATGCGCTTGGTCGGATTAGTATCCGCTCAGCCTATCGTTCTTGTGTGGTGAACGCCAAAGGAGCAGAGAATAAAAATCAGTACAACTGTGCCAGTAATGAGTCCAACTATGCACAACATATCTGGGACGTAAAAGATTCAGAGGGGTATATGGGAGCAACAGTATGTATTGTTGTTACATCATTTATCCCTTACTATGAACGCACTCAAGATTGGACAGCATTGGCATGGTGGATACATGACCACATTGATGCTTATGCAGGAATGACCTTTTTCCCAAAGTATGCAGCATTCAACATTAGTTGGCGCGAGAATCCTAATGTTTCAAAAGTAATTTATAGCTACGTAAAAAATCCGCACACTGGTAAGAGCGGGTGTCTGACAAAGGAGGGGATGGATAATTTCTCAGGTTTGCACGAGCAGTTTTATCAAGAGTTTATCGATCGCTGACTAACTATCCCCTTGCACCTCTATGCTATAATTATATCCCTGCTCCGAATCTTTACATCGCCCGCCCTTTTCCCATATCCTAGAAAAACACAGCTATTCTAATCAGAAAAAATACGAAATGAGTATCGTAATCGAGTAAAATGTGCGATCGCTCAAACTATAATAGAGGCAGGAAAAGTTAAAAAGAGTTATGATTCCAGTCAAAGTTGCTCAACAGCAGTTACAAAATTTGATTGATACGGTGAGCCAGTCGCATCAGCCCATTATTATTGCAGGACAGAGTAGCAATGCCGTGTTGTTATCTGAAGCTGATTGGGCATCGGTGCAAGAAACATTGTATCTTCTCTCAGTTCCGGGAATGCGAGAATCGATTCGGGAAGGATTGGCGACACCGCTTGAGGAATGCTAACGGGAGTTAGAGTGGTGAGTTGGGATTGAGTTTACACCAAACAGGCACAGAAAGATGCCCAAAAACTGGCTTCGAGTAATTTACGAGATAAGGTACAAGCCTTACTTGATATCATTAAAATCAATCCGTTTCAAAATCCACCACCCTACGAAAAATTAGTGGGAGATTTGGCAGGTGCGTACTCGCGGCGAATCAATATTCAGCATCGTCTGGTGTATGAGGTTATTGATTCTGAAAATACGGTGAAAATTTTACGGATGTGGACGCATTATGAGTAGTGTTTCTTAGGGGGTGGAGTCGGATCGATCGCTTAATAGACTTGAATTCCCTAAATAGTTCGATCCGTAAACCGTAGATACAAGGCAGATTAACGCAGATAGACGTAGATAAATTCAAGAATTGAAAGGGAATGAATGCAATTCAAGTCTATTCTACAACGCTGACTAACCATCACCCTTGAACCTCAATAGTATAACTGTAGCCCTGTTCAGTCAGAAACAGTTGGCGGTGTCGCGCAAAATCCTCCTCACAAGTTTGTAGGGAGACTAATGTATAAAAACTCGCAGTATGTCCGTCAGATTTCGGGCGGAGAATTCGTCCGAGGCGCTGCGCTTCTTCTTGGCGAGAACCATATTTACCCGATACCTGAATCAACACATCGGCATCGGGTAAATCGACGGCAAAGTTGCCCACGCGAGATAGAATTAATCCGGGAATCTCTTTGTTACGGAATGCTTCGTACAGCCGATCGCGCTCAACCTGTTTTGTCTTCCCCGTAATCAGCGGTAATTTGGTAACAAGGGCGATCGCATCCAACTGTTCTAGAAACTCACCAATAATTAAAATACGGTGCCCCGCCTCCTTTTGCAACAAACTTTGCACCACATCCAACTTACCCGGATTTTCTGCAGCAATCCGAAACTGACTGCGGCGGGGCGCTAGGGCATATTCCATTTTTTCCGCCTCATTTTGGGCGACACGGATTTCGGTACAATTGGCTGTGGCAATAAATCCCTGTCCTTCCAATTCCCGCCAAGGTACGTCATAGCGCTTAGGGCCAATTAGCGTGAAAACATCGCCTTCCTTCCCGTCTTCGCGAATCAATGTCGCCGTCAAACCTAACCTGCGTCGCGCTTGTAAGTCGGCGGTAATCCGAAATATCGGTGCGGGTAATAGATGCACTTCATCATAAATAATCAGTCCCCAGGATTGCGCGTTAAATAACTCGAAATGCGGGAATTCATCATCTTTAGTCGATCGATAACTCAGCATTTGGTACGTCGAGAGGGTTACAGAAGCGGTTTTTTTGCTGTTGCTGCTGTACTCGGCGATCGCATCTTCAGTTAAACTCGTTTTGTCTAATATTTCCCTGCGCCACTGGTGCACCGAAGTCAAACTGCTAGTGAGAATCAATGTTTTTTGCTGCACCAAACTCATCGCAATCATCCCCACAATCGTCTTACCAGCGCCGCAGGGTAGGACGATCGTACCGCTGCCACCTCTAACCTCTCCGCTCTGATAGAATGCTTCTACGGCTTCCTTTTGATAGACACGCAAATTAAAGGGTAAGTCGCTTCCTAAAGTGCGATCGCGCAACGTAATTTTCAACTCCGCACCTTCCACATATCCAGCTAAATCTTCCGCCGGATAACCCACAGCTAGCAAAGCTTGTTTGAGTACACCGCGATTCCCCGCATCGACTTGAAAGCAAAGATCCGAAATCCGCTTACCTAACAGCGGTTTTACGCGCTCATCCCGCACTAGCAACTCCGTCAGCGGGCGATCGGCAATCCGCAGTTGTAAATCGGTATTTTCCGCATCAATCCTTTCAATTACCGTCAATCCGTAGCGCGTACCAAGCAGTGCGATTTCCTGCGCTACCGACTCAGGAATGTCATATTTAGCATACTTTCGCAAAGCTGCGATCATCAATTCCACTAACATTCCCGCCGCCCGCGCATTCCACACGCTTAAGGGCGTGATCCGATAGGTGTGGATGTGTTCGGGACTTTTGATTAATTCGGCAAAGGGTGCGATCGCTTCTCGTGCTTTTTGTGCTGTTGGGGCGTGCACTTCTAGTAAAATTGAGCGATCGCTCTGTACGATTAAAGCATTTTCAGCAACATAACTCATAAGTAGAAGGAAGAAGGAAGAAGGAAGAAGGAAGAGGGAAGAAGGAAGAGGGAAAAAGGAAGAAGGAAGAGGGAAGAGGGAAGAAGGAAGAGAAATTTTTGGTTTATTTTATCCAGTCTATGTCAAAGGTGCGTCGCGAGCGAGATTGTATATCTTTTTTAGAGATTGATCGCCCGCGACGCACCCTACAAATACTTAAGAAGGGGGGGACAAGATTATTCTCAAAGTCCCCCTTCTTAAGGGGGATTTAGGGGGATCTGGACTCAGCTATAAACAAAAGATACAAAGGTTTTCGGGCGATTGTTGACACTAATATAGCAGTTCTCAGAAAGATAAGGAGAGCCTCATGCCCTATGCCCTATGCCCTATGCCCTTCGCGTACCTCACCTTTTTGAGAAAGGCTATAATATCAGGTGTATTATTTATCACTCTGAGGCAAAACATAACCAATTTGCCGCAGGGCGGTGCGAAATTTAGTTTCCTGGCCCAATGGAACTGCTAAAGTGCGATCGCCCGCCAACTGACAAAACTTCTTAGTACGGGAATCATTCGCAATCAGCAATGCTAAATGGGCGGTAGTACATTCGATCAACCTGACACTACCTATATCTTGCACGCTATTCGATCGCTCCATAACATCCGTTAAAAATTGTTGCACAGTTTGCGGTAGCGGTTCAATACTCCTGGCGTCCAAAAACTCTGTAAACTCAGTTAATGGATATCCGTTTTCAATGGCTGCGAAGATTTTTGGGCGATCCAGACGCCACACAACATCCGACACTTTCTTAGTATAGATATCTAGGACGATCGCATCAGATGTCTCCACACCATCTCCCGCCGCAATAATTTCAAGATTCGGTAATACCCGCAGCGTTTGACGGATCTCAATTACTGGCGGAGTATACTTATCCGTCAACTCCAAACAGTAAGCCCCCAAACTCGTCAAGCGAAAATATACTAAGCCATCATAACGACTGAGGAATTCCATATAGTCGGTTCCCCAAAGATTGTCATAATCGCTTGGTATGAGCGCAGGATCGACATATGCAACATCAATAATTCCCAAAGTAGCAGCATACTCAAACAAAAAACACCGCATATATCGTTCTTCCAGAATCGACCAACTATGGCCACCCAATTCTGATAAGTTTCCATACCCAGCTTCACCAATATATAAACAGTACGGTTCCTCTGTTACCTCAAATCTATGACCTGTTGCGACTAGATATTTACTAAAATCATAAAATAGAATCCACTTACCGACAGGACATTCTGCGAGCACAGAGACGATCGCATCTCTGCGCCACGCCACATCCGTCATCCCATTTGCACCCCGGCCAGTTTGTCCTTTGATCGCATCAATGCGGCGAAATTCATCAAAGATTTTGGTCTTTAACCAGCGCTTCCATGCTGTTTGTAAACCTTTGGCGGGTGATTCTTGTAAGGCTTTCAGTCCCGCTTTTGTCAAAACTAGCTTTTTGCCCGATCGTTCCGCGAACTTGCTCCCTTGCGCTATCATTATCCAAGCAAAGGGCTTAATGCTACCGACTTCAGCGAATACTTCATCATCATAGTCGCTATCCTGCGCTAGGGTAATTTGACGCTGTTCCTCATTATAAAAATCACCGCCTTGTAATATAGAGGCGATCGCTTTTACACTTGCAGCACTAGCTAAACCAGTTCTCACGCTAACAGCAACTTTCCCCGACTGAATCAAACGCAAAACAGCAGCTAAATCCTTTGTGGCTGCCAACTGTGTTTCACAAGAAGCCAAGGGAATATCGTATTCTTCTGTATCTTTTTCCCCTGTACTATAGTTGTATTTTCGGACGCTGAGTTTAACATGATTTTTTAATGTTTCACCACTATGATCCAAGGTCGTTTTTTTCGGCTTTGGCACAAATTTTAGCAATGATTTTTCTAAATCGTAAGGAATCTTGCTGCCATAAATAAACAAGCATAGCAGTGATGGTTCTCTGTTAGTTCCATAGCGATCGATTGTTCCAAAATTTGGTGATTCTCCGTATTTCGCCCTAAATATTTCAGGAAAATAATAGCCATCCTCCCCATGTATAACTTCAGCTACAGCCGCTTTTTGGAGATCGTCTAATTGCGTCCACAGTTTCCGAAGGTTATCTCCCAGCAATTGCGATCTAATTCCATCAACAAGATCCGCTTTACGGGTTAATTTACGAGAATCGGGTAATAATGCTTTGAGCTTTTTTAAATCGTCAACAATTATTGCTTCCAGTGCCTGTTGGAGGCTAAGAAGGTTATCTATACTTGGGTAACGCGGCATAATTTTTGGCGATGCGCCCGCTTCAAAAAAAAATTGCAACCCAATTATAACAACTTTATGGGATGCGAAACTTGAATTTTTGTTACAAGATTCAGAATTTTGGTTCAACAGTTACGGTACGATGAACCGGAACTCTGCATAGGTTATTTGTTTGGATTTTTAAGGGAATATTTCTCACCCTAAAATTACCTGGTTCAAGAGTCGTCATCAAGTCCTTCGTAAGTTTTTTACATCTTTACTTTTAATCGTTGGAGGTTGGCTGCTTTCTTCTAGCAAACAAACCCGACATACTTAAACCTGTCACCAGCAAGCCGAGCATTCCCAATCCGTTTAAAATCGGGTAAATTGCTTGCAGGTGAAAAATTTCACCTGTATGAATTTTCAACAATAATCTCGATGAAATTCCTGTGCTAATCGGCCACTCTTTGACAACTGTTGTAGCCATTCCAGTCAACACAGTGAGGGTAATTGGTAAAAAAACAATTATAGCTAGAATGCGATGGTACTTGCGAAATGCTTTTTTCATAACGGTTGAAAATTTAGAAATACTCAGCTTATATAATGAGGTAGCATTGAGTGTTTGTTTCTGAGCAATTACGGCGAACGCCGCACTAGAAACAAACACTCAAATTAGCACTTACATTTTGGACTTAGGAATGCTAGCGATGGTGTTTTCTAGCGACTGCAATTCAACCAGCACTAGGTCTTTGCTGGGCTTGGCTTTTTTGAGTTCGTTTGTTACTTTTTCTGTAGTTTCTTCAACGGTATCGTAGCTTTTAGGTTCCTTAGCTTTGATGCCATCTTCGACTTTCTTCCAGGAAGTTTCAAACTTGTCAAATTCGGTTTTAGCTTTAACGAAATCACCAGTGTCAACTGCTGCTTTGGTATTAGTAACTACACTCATTAACTCTGGATAGCTAGCAGTAGATACTGGTTTCTCAGATCCGGTGGTAGTAGTAGTCGTCGTCGTAGTCGTAGCAGGGGGAACCGCTGAAGGTGGGGTTGACGGAGTGGATGCTTCTTTGTCGCCGCAACCAGCCAAAGCTACAAGGGTGACGGCACTGAGGATAAGGATTGGATTGAAACGAGCCATGAAAACTCCTAAAAAATTAAGACTACAATCTATTGTGTCACAAAACCAGCAGAGCGATCGCTAAAACGGCAATTTTTGCCATTAATCGCAGTTAGCAGCCAGCCCAAGAGGATCGTGCTGCTAGCGCTGTCATCTTCGAGACGGCGCGGGAGTTACAGAAATCTAGTTTCGGGAATGAAGGTAATGTGATCGCTGACAGGATTTAACAATCTAAAGGAAACGTCGAAATGTTAGTGTATCGAAACTGACAAAGTGTAACTCGCACCGCCTCGTTCTGTACCGACGACTATCTGATATTTTCCCGTCTGGGGCAATTATTCCGACCAAGTTTTTGCTCCTTCAGTTAAGGCGTTTGTATTCGGATCGATCGCATTAAAAACAGCATTTGCTTCGACTGATTGAATTTCAAGATTCATCCTTTAACTTTGTTTGACACCAATCAAATAAATTATGACTTTGCCGCGCGCTACTCCTCCTTTTACTTCGACTGAGCTAGCACCTCTTTTAAACTTAATCTGCTGCTGTCACTGAACCATTAAAATTGCCGATTGTTCCCGGATTGCTGTGGAGGGGAAAATGCTGGACATAGCCTTGACTGAAGCTGGAAAAATTGCAGAGGCACTTAAGCCGATTATCAAATTATTTAGCTGTTTGAAAGTTTTTGCTGGTTTGTTCATGGGAGTTTCACTCTTAGTATGAAATGGATTTACTTGTACGATTATAGCTAAGCATTCCTGTCTGCGTGCGATCGCCCTTGCAGATAAATTTTAGCTTTCTGTCAACGGCTTTTTCGCCCTCGCCCTCGCCCCAGACTTGATTTGAGTTTCGAGATTTGAGATTAAACCCTAGGATGTGGGATAATTTTGGGCGATCGCAATTTATGCTACTGTACAGTCGCCAGCGAGTGCGGTAAAGTAAAAACACCCAGAACACGCTGTTACAAAAAAATTGTACACTTCCTAATTATCACAAACCAAACGATATGACGCAACAGCCAACCATTACCTACCGCACCGAAAGCGACTCAATGGGAGACAAACAAATCCCATCTAACGTTTACTACGGTATTCAAACTCTGCGCGCCGTTGAAAATTTTCCAATTAGCGGTATCAAACCTTTATCAACTTACGTCGATGCTTGCGTTTTAATTAAAAAAGCTGCGGCGATAGTCAACGGTAAACTCGGCTGCATTCCTGAAGATATCAGCCAAGCACTGATCCAAGCTGCTGATGAAGTTTTAGCAGGAAATTTGCGCGATCAATTTGTAGTTGATATCTACCAAGCAGGCGCGGGAACTTCTCACCACATGAATGTTAATGAAGTTCTTGCCAATCGCGCTTTAGAAATTATGGGCGATGAAAAAGGCAACTACAAGCGCGTCAGTCCCAACGATCATGTAAACTACGGTCAATCTACCAATGATGTGATTCCGACTGCGATTCGGATCGGCGGATTGTTGGCGTTAGAAAATACTTTGTTTCCGGCTTTGTCGGATGCCATAGTCGCCCTAGAAAACAAAGCAGAAGAATTCAAAAATATTGTTAAATCCGGCCGCACTCATATGCAAGATGCTGTGCCGGTTCGACTCGGCGACACCTTCGGCGCTTGGGCGCAAATTCTCAGAGAACATACCTTGAGAATTGACAGGGCATCCGATGATTTGACATCCCTGGGATTGGGGGGAAGTGCGGCGGGAACGGGGTTAAATACTCACCCTGAATACTCTCAAAAAGTTGCTGAAATTCTCTCAGAATTAATCGACCACCCCCTGAAACCAGCAAGGCATTTAATGGCAGCTATGCAGAGTATGGCACCGTTTGTAAATGTCTCCGGCGCACTGCGAAATCTCGCTCAGGATTGCGTTAAAATGTCCCATGACTTGCGTTTGATGGACTCAGGGCCAAAAACGGGTTTGAAAGAAATTCAACTGCCTCCGGTGCAACCTGGTTCATCAATTATGCCTGGAAAATACAATCCTGTGATGGCAGAAATGACTTCGATGGTGTGTTTTCAAGTTATGGGTTACGATAGCGCGATCGCCCTAGCAGCCCAAGCGGGACAATTAGAATTGAACGTGATGATGCCCTTAATCGCTTACAATCTAATTCACAGCATCGAAATTTTAGGCAATACCATCAGCGCCCTGACAACCAAATGCCTCGACAAAATTGAAGCAAAGGGCGATCGATGTCTCGCCTACGCAGAAGGCAGTCTCGCCCTCGTTACCGCCCTCAACACTCACATCGGCTATCTCAACGCTGCCGCCGTCGCCAAAGAATCTCTCGAAACCGGCAAATCTTTGCGGCAAATTGTGCTAGAACGCGGTTTAATGAATGCAGAAGACTTGGCAACAGTTCTAGATTTAGAGAAAATGAGTGCGATGCCAACATCTTCTGCTAACGTATAGGATCTCGCAGGAATCAGCTAGAAACTAGAAGGCTGAACTCGATTGTCACAGGTTACAGTTAAAGAATTCAGAATTCAATCTCTTACATTTAATTCTGAATTTTTTTTATAGTCTAAAGTTTGGGAGCAAGATTTATGCGCGCAGGTTCTTTTGGCAAATTAACTCAAGATAAAGAGAACACAACTCAAGTGACATTTCATTATGTGGAAGGTCACACGGAAACCTTTACTATCCCGATGCCTGCACAAGAATTTCAAGAGGAAGTGCTGAATTTATTAAATCAACCTTGGTTGACTTTTCATTTAGTCGATCAAACGGTTTTTATCTGCACTGCCAGGTTGGTGAAAGTGGAAGTTAAACCTGCTATCCCTGAACTGCAAGGCCAAGGAATATTCTCTAACTCGCAGCGAGTTAGTACCATGCAGCGGGCTGCTGTTGGTAGATTGCCGATGAATACTTGAACTTAGTTGATGGTAATTGGTAATTGGTCATGGGTAATTGGTAAGCTGTTTAGCATTTAAATTGGATATTTGGAACGGGTTCGCCTGCCCATTTCACAATATCTTTATTAATTTTTGATGTACAATTTAAACGTAGAACAGCTTAATAGGTAATGGGTAATTGGTAATGGGTAATCACGAAACGAAAAAACATCAATAATCCATTTCTCCTTCCAATGCCCAATGCCCAATGCCCAATGCCCAATGCCCAATGCCCAATGCCCAATGCCCATTACCCATTACCCATTATGTCTGCTGTTAGTTTAATTCGTGCCAATTCATACGATCGCCAAAATCTACTAAAATCTTTAGAAAATTTGCTCGCACCCTTGGGCGGAATGTCGGCTTTTGTCAAATCGGGCGATCGGGTTTTACTCAAACCCAATCTTCTGACAGGTGCTCGCCCTACCAAAGAATGCGTCACCCGGCCAGAATTAGTTTACTGCGTGGCTAAAATGGTCATTGAAGCGGGCGGAAAACCGTTTTTAGGAGACAGTCCAGCTTTTGGTAGCGCGATGGGTGTAGCCAAAGCCAACGGTTATTTACCACTGTTGGCAGAACTCAATTTGCCAGTAGTGGAGTTTCAAGGAAAACGCTACGAAACAGTCAGCCAAGAGTTCAATCATCTCCGACTTTGCAAAGAAGCAATGGAAGCAGATGTCGTGATTAACTTGCCCAAACTCAAATCTCACGTTCAATTAACCGTGACAATGGGCGTAAAAAACTTGTTCGGCTGCGTACCGGGGAAAATGAAGGCTTGGTGGCACATGGAAGCCGGCAAAGATAGCGCCAGATTCGGTCAAATGCTGGTAGAAACGGCCCGAACAATTAACCCAAATCTGACGATTTTAGACGGTATAATCGGTCACGAAGGTAACGGGCCCAGCGGCGGCGAACCTAAGTTTTTAGGAATTTTGGGCGCGTCGAGTGATGTGTTTGCTTTGGATCGAACTTTAGTGGAAATTATTAATGTCGATCCGGCGCTGGTTCCGACTGTAGCTGCGGCGATCAAATTGCGGCTGTGCTCGAATTTGGAGGCGATCGATTTTCCGCTGTTGCACCCGGAAACTCTCAAAGTTTTGGATTGGAAGTTGCCCGAAAGTATGATGCCCATTGACTTTGGGATGCCCCGCGTGATCAAGTCTACTTTCAAAAATTTGTATATCCGCTTCATTAAAGAAAATAACGGAATGTATGTGTTTTTCTGTAAAAAGTGACAAAGCAAGTTGCAACGATCGGGACATTTTTTGGGTAGCGCCTGAAACCCGCATTCTACAGTTTAAATTTTAGCTTCTAAGGAACCTGAAACCCTATTCTACGCTGATTCCTGATTGAAAACTGTCCGAACTATTCATCTTACATCTTAAATGAGTTATCTTAAATAAGATGTTAAGCTCAAAACTATCCCGGAGCAATGTGTTTCTGAAGCCTAATAATTTTAGGCTACTCATCTAATGTGTATTACGATACACAATTTTCAACGACGATAATTGATGCCAGGATTTAAGCTTCAACTTCACTGGTGATCAGTCATCAAGTACCGAAATAAGGAGAACTACAATGCAAACTCAGAATTCCTTAAGTCCTACCGTCGTTTGTCCTATATCGGGACAGAGTATGAAACCCTGGTTATTGATCCCGGGTGATTGGCGAAGACCAACAAATAAAGAGTCATTTCAATTGTACTGGTGTCAAAAATCACAACTTGGATGCCTTAATCCTCTACCAGAACTTAAGCAAATCGAAAGCTTCTACGACATCGACGATTACTATACTCACCATACAGACTTTACCGACTCAAAATCTGCCTCTTCTATTTCCTTCTTCGATAAATTGCGCACCCACCTAGCTTGGCGTTTCGATAGGGGAGTAGATGTCACAACTCAATGGTGGAAACAGCACTTCGGGACTTCTTCTTACGAGATATTAGAAATCGGTTGCGCCAATGGCAAACTGCTGGAAGAATTCAAAGTAGATGGTCACAAGGTCTGGGGAGTAGAACCAGATAGACAAGCTTTGTTTTTCGCCAAGGAACGAAATCTTGATGTATATTATGGCACTGCTGAATCTTTGCCCCCGGAAATCACGTCGAGAAAGTACGACATAATTATTATGAACCACGTACTGGAACATACCCTAGATCCTTTACTGGCACTCCGCAATACTATGGACTTGCTCGTGGACGGTGGCAAATTGGTGATGGAAGTACCAAATAACTCGTGTATGGCGCTAAAAGCATCAGGGATTGCATGGCTCCACCTAGATGTGCCCAGGCATTTGTATTTCTTCACACCCGACAGTTTGCGCGCTATCTGTAAACAGGTGGGATTTGAGGTGATTTCTACTGAGTTTAATGGCTACTATCGCTTATTTACCAACGGTTGGATTGATGATGAAAGAAAAATCTTGAATTTGTTCAATTCAATGGAATTAAAGGGGATTGCTAAGCCCAAAGAAAACAGTAAATTCCAATCTTGGAAGTTACTACTGAAAACATTTCTTGCTCCCGACCACAAAAAATACGATTCAGTCAGAATTGTTGTAAAAAAGCCCTAGTAAGAGCGAAGGAAGGGAAATAAAGCTTTGAGAATTTCTTAGTAACTTGAGAATTTCAGCATCAAGGCTTCGCATTACCTAAGACAGGACTTACGCAGGGTGCATCTCACTTCGACAATTACCAGAAAAAATTGGGCTAAAGCCTCTCCCTTGTAGGGAGAAATTAAAAGTAGACTATTCATTACTCCAATCCTCTTCCTTCCAGGTAGAGGCCGCCCTCAACTGTCAACTGAATGAAGTCTTTTTTGCCTTGGTTCGAGTTTCCCTGCATAGCAAAGCTTCCATAAAGCTATATGAACTCGCACTATTCAAGCAAAACTGAGATGCTCCCCTGACGCACTACCTCTACATACGGTGTGAAAGTAGGAACAATCCCTCTTCAGGAATCGCCACTATCCCTAGACCTCTTGCGTAAGTCCTGTAAAAGATTTTATTTAGGGCAGCCAGCGAGGGCGGAATCCTTTTAAAGCCAATGCTTGAGGTGATGGAGAATTATTAGATGTCGGTGCATTTTTTAAGTCGATCGCGATCAAGGTTGAAGACTCGATCGCATTTCCGCCCTCTGTTCTCAAATCTCCTGCGACTGGTTCTGATTTTTTGACAACTATCCGGTCTAACAGCAATTCTAACCAGTCGGGTGACAAACTCATTTTTGTCTCCACCTGATCTGGCAAAACGTTTGGTGTCAGGGATAAAATAGCGATGCCGTCTGCTTGGGGATTGGCTAATGTTGCGCTGTCTGGGGCGATCGCATCCAATCTGTCGATCGATCTGTTAAAATAAAATTCTTCTTGTTTACTGGAGAGTAATCGTCAACAAAAACCTACTAACTTTGCTGGGCTGCTCCGGTTCTGTAGCCTTAATGCTCTTAGCAGTAAATCCCGCCAATGCTAGCACCCCAATTTCCAAAATCGTAGCATTGAGTTCAATCGCGAAATCGCAGCAAATTTAGATATAAATCAAGACGAAAGCCAATCCTCGCTGCCACAAATCAACTCTGATAAAATCGGAACCTCGCCACCATAAAATTAGGCTGCGACTGCACGGGCTGTCGAACCCAAGTCCTCCAAATGATCCAACAAGGACGGTTGATACTTCCTCAGTAACGTAGATAGTAATTTACAAAACAAGCAAAACTGAAGTTACAGAAAACAACCCATTAATTCGTGATTTAAATCGTCACAAGTTTAAAGTCGCCAGTCAAAATAATTAATTATTATTTCTACTTTTGGCTTGTGGCTTTTTATTTGTCAAAACTGACTATTTACAACAGAAGAGAGAAATTTCAACCATACAACACTTCTTCTACAGGTGGCGTAGCGTCTTTGGGGTCGAACTCTTTGAGTTTGAAAGCTTGCAACAAAAACAGCCAGATATAAAGCGGATTCAACAAAACATACCGCTGCCAGAGGCGCCGGGGCTCCTTCACCAGCCGAAACAACCATTCCAAACCTATCTTAGATAAAAACTCAGGAGATTTAGCCAAATTTCCCGCATGAAAATCGTAGGCTGCACCTACAGCAATCAGTGGCATCGATAAGTCGTCCCGGTATTCGTAAGCCCAGACTTCTTGTCGCGGACACCCCAAACCCACAAAAGTAATTGCTGCACCGCTGTTGCGAATTTGCTGGGCAATTTCCTGTTTCTCTTCCGGCGAAACGTGCCTAAATTTAGAAGGCTGAGTTCCCGCAATAATTAACTTGGGATAACGCTGGCAGAGATTGCGAGATAAAGCCTCCAGTACAGAAGCTTTAGAGCCGTACAAATAGATAGATAATCCTTCTTCGGCCGCACGTTCGCAGATTTGTAACATTGCATTTGGCCCGCCAACTCGATCGGGCAATCCCGTATTATAGAGCCAATTTAATGCCCATCTTACGGGTTGACCATCTGGCAATACTAAGTCAATGTGATTGATCCGATAGCGGTGAGTGCTATCAAGCACCCCAGTCATTACCCCATGAACTGCTAGAGCCGAAACAGAAAGTGGTGTTCTGGTGCTGGCTGCCGCCATAATTTTGTTGACAGCAGCTTCATAATTAAGGGCATTTACTAAGATGCCGAGTACATTCTTTTTCCCTAAATCAATCATGGAACACCTCTCTAAGCCAACACTTGCCGTTACAGTCATAAACCTCCTGTGGGATTGGTTTAACATTGTATTCAATCGTGTACCACAATTGCCCGGACATTTTTTTTGTCCAGCTCAATTCTGCGCCCCTTCTTTCAGCCACCGCTCGCGGTTACATTCATAAATCTCCCGTAGGATTTGTTTAACATTATATTTCATTTTCCAGTCAGGATAGTGACTGGCGAATTTTGAATTGTCGCTAATCCACCAAATATGATCGCCAATGCGATTCCCTTCAGCATAAGTCCAATTAAATTTGCGTTCCGCAATTGCCTCGCACATCTGGATGGCTTCTAACATCGAACAGTTGCTGTAGCGGCCTCCTCCTGTATTATAGACTTGCGCGCTTCTGGGAGCTTTATAATATTCATAAAATGCCGAAATTAAATCAGCACTGTGAATGTTGTCGCGGACTTGCTTGCCTTTGTAGCCAAACACGGTGTATGGGGTTCCTGTTACAGCACACTTCATCAAGTAGGCGAGGAATCCGTGCAATTGAGCTCCAGAATGATTGGGCCCAGTCAGACAGCCACCGCGAAAACAAGCCGTGTTCATATTAAAATAACGGCCGTATTCTTGAACTAAAATGTCAGCGGCTACTTTGGAAGCACCAAACAAACTGTGCAGACACTGGTCAATTGACATATCTTCCCGAATGCCGTTTTCGTAAGTGTGACCGGGTTCAATTTCCCACCTATGTTCTAATTCAACTAAAGGTAATCTGTTGGGCGTATCGCCGTATACTTTGTTAGTAGAAGTGAAAATGAAAACGGCTTTGGGACAGTACAAGCGAGTTACTTCTAAAAGATTGAGAGTACCGTTAGCGTTGACGGTAAAGTCTATTTTCGGAGCACGGGAAGCCCAATCGTGACTGGGTTGGGCTGCTGTGTGAATTACTAACTCGATCGACTCGCCGTACCGCTGAAAGATATTGGTAATCGCTTCATAGTCGCGAATGTCCACATCTAAATGGTAATACTTTGTTCCCAGTGATTTTTCTAGTTGTTGGCGGTTCCAATTAGTAGAACCATCAGCACCAAAAAAAAACTGGCGCATATTGTTGTCGATACCAACTATGTCGAAACCTTGTTTGGCAAAGAACTTACAAGCCTCAGACCCAATTAAACCCGCCGCTCCAGTAATGATTGCAACGCTCACATTTCACCGCCTAAAAAATATAGTTTTCTTTGTTTTGCGAGATCTAGGTAAAATCAGAATTTATCCTGATTTTCCTTGAAATACATTTTCGCACAATCCGGCAAAAAAATTACCCTTAAAATCCCAATCATAGATTTCCCTGACACGCTTTTGACCGGCACGACCCAAGCGCGATCGCAATTCACGATCCTGTGCTAAATACACTATAGCTTCTGTTAGACCTTTTACTGCACTTTCCGGATCAGTAGCCTCGACTTTAATGCCAGTTTCAGCAGTTACTTGAGTAGCTGGGCCACCCAAATCCAAACAAATCGTCGGACGGCCAACCCCCATCATTTCCGTGCAGACAAAACCGCCAGAGTCATGCAAACTCGGATGGAGAAGAACGTGAGATTCGCCCATTTTTGAAAGAGTTTCATTGCGCGGTAAAGCTCCCCAAAAATGTACTTTATTTCCCAGTCCCAATTCTGTCACCAAAGTTTCTAAACGCTGTCTTTCTGGACCATCTCCGACAATCCAATATTCCGATTGTTCCAGCTTCGCCTCCGCAAATGCACGGAGTCCCAAATGTACCCCTTTCCAGTGCAATAGACGACCAACACTAATAAATCTAATTGGTAGATCCGGCGGAGTTGGAAATTTTTCGAGTTCCTCAATTTCCCGCTGCGATAAACCGACTTGTGAGAAAATTTTCACATTTTTTGCTTTGAGAAATCGCAGTCTTGCTGCTGTTTCTTCGGTAGTAGCTAGCGCGACGGCACTGCGGCGCGCCGTCAGCCCCACAAACGGATCGCGTTCTCCGACGCTTTGAGCCAATGCTCGCAGCGTTTCGTAAATTTTGCCCCGGCGACTAAAATCTTGCCAAAAAGGCTTTGGTGCTGCCTCTGCGCCCCCGACAGGCCCCCAAATAAAAGGATGTGGTAACAGCGCTAGGAAACTTGGAGACCAATGTTTAACATAAGTTACGTGGTGTACTATGTCAAAACCGATTTCGCGATCGAGCTTTCGAGCGATAAAATAAGCCCAGATTTGCCACAAATAATAGTGAAGTTGCAGCAATCCCTGTTTTCCCTTCCAATCTTCGCTCCACCCAAACGGATCAAAATAAACAAAGTGCAGGTTTGGGACTGGATTGCGTTCTAGTTCTGCTTCAATGTACGATCGACAAAACGTCCGAGTAAATACCCAACTTTCGTGATGTTTAGCAGATTGGATCACAGTATTCCATCCTACTCCCTCTTCAGATCCCAGATTTGGTTCGCAAGCAAAGGCAGATAATAAAA
This sequence comes from Lyngbya sp. CCAP 1446/10, assembly GCF_026130175.1. GTDB lineage: Bacteria > Cyanobacteriota > Cyanobacteriia > Cyanobacteriales > Microcoleaceae > Microcoleus. The sequence goes on from NZ_JAIGNI010000006.1 coordinate 116,957, forward strand.
TTTTCATCAGTAATTAGTAATTAGTAATCGGGCATCGGGCATCGGGAATTGGGAATTGGGCATTGGGCATTGGGCATTGGGCATTGGGCATTGGGAATTTGGCATTGGGCATTGGGCATCGGGCATTGTAGATAGAATCGGGAAGTTATTGGTAATCAATAACCAATAACCAATAACCAATAACTAATAACTAACAACTGTCAACTGTCAACCGTCAACTTACTTCATCAAAAAAGATGTAACTTCAACATAAGCTTTAGCTGCTGTTTCAGGAGTTTTTTGAGAAATTAGCTGCCGCGAATAGTCTCCCATCGATTCAATCAAATCAGGACTATCTATAAAAATCTTCATCTTTTCTGCCAACTCCTTGGCATTGCTAGGATCGAAAATATAACCGTTTTTCCCTGACGCAATTAACTCACTAGAAGCTGCACCGTTAGAACACAATACCGGTTTACCAAACACCATTGCTTCCGGTACAACCATGCCCCAGACATCCTCAAAAGTAGGAAAAACAAAAACATCAGCAAGCTGAAAATAAGCACCCAAACTTCCGTAATCAACCCATCCCACCCAGTTTACTTGATCGGGGAAATCTTGCTCTTTAATAAAAGCTTCCAACTCATCTTGCTGGTCGCCCTTGCCAACAATTAGTAAAGTATAATCAGAATATCCTTGTTTTTTTAGAATAGCACAAGCTTCTAAGAGGGTTTTAATTCCTTTTCGAGCTGTGATCCTTCCCACATATAAAAAAACTGGTTTTTTGATATCTAAATTGAGCCGCTTTTTTGTTGTCAAAGGTTTGAGCAGCGTTTCCGCATCGGGAACTAAATAAGTTCTCGTAAAAACTTGCTCTTCCGGTGCATGGAGAACCTCCACCAAATATCTTTTCCCGGCTTGGCTGTTAGAAACAAAAGCATCGGCAAACTTAGCTAGAATGCGTCTGGCGAATGTCCGAAAGCTCGAATCTCGAAAATCCGTGTTCGGAGAACTACCATCATAGATAATTGCAACTCGCCATTGACAAAGCGGTTTGAGGAGAATTACTAAGACAGTCCACAAAGAAAAAGCTTGCGGAAAAACTACTTGAGGTCTAAATTTGAGCAAGTGACCGATTATGCTAGGGGACACTGCGATGAAACCGCGATCGTATCCTGTTTCGATCTTTTCTGTCTCGACAAATTTAGTCTCCCCTACCAACTGAATTGCTGATGCTCCTGGTAGCGTCGGATCGAACCCAGACCAAACGCGACCAGTATAAAACACAGTATTTTTATATACTTTTGTAAATTCTCTCAATACAGGCTGCCAATAGGCACCCAATTCTACTTCTGGAACCAGCCAAGCGACGCGCAAATCATCTCCATCGACCATGCTATTCACCTTCAGTTTTGTTTTTAGTCAATCCCAGCTTGCTCAAAACTGAAAACCAAACTAACCTTCTGTAAGGTAGCAACCAATACACTGGCCAGAATAAACCACCGTGACGCTGAGCAAACACTTTCCACTCTTCCCAGGGTTGAAGGGTAGCATCTTTAAAAGCTAAACCCTTGGGTTGGTTCATTTTTTGCAAACCTTCACTCATATTGGCAGCCGCTGTTGTGGTTGACTGCGGATTGGGAGAACAAGTTCCTTGATATCCTGGAGCTATCCAAACTGTACAGCCTTTTTGTCTAGCACGCAGACCGTATTCCCAATCTGATAAATAATGAATAAAGGCTGGATCGAGATTGCCAACCAGTTCAACGACGCTGCGGGGAATTAACACGAAGTTACCATTCATGCTGTCACAAGGCTGAGCTGCTTTTGTTGGTTGGAGGAAGCGAAATTTAAAGGGAAGTAATGGGGTAATCTTGACTATACCGCCGTAAGTAAAATTACCTGTTTCTGGATCGCGAGTAGAGCCGGCAACGATCGCCTTTTCTTCTCCTTTTTTCATTAGCTCGCTACTGGTGGTCAACAGGTCGTTTAAAGCTTCTGGATCGAGTACGGTGTCGTCGTTGAGCCAGACATAGTAGTCTGGATCGTCTTTGATGGCTTCGCTGAAAGCCACCCGCATTCCTCCATTCCAAAATAAGTTACCATCTCCCGAAAAAATCTTGACTTGAGGGTATGTTTGCTGTACCGCTGCGGCTGTGCCATCAGTGCTGCCATCATCTACCAGATAAGCATTGAGTGCAATTTCACTTGTTAATTTTTGCTTGAACAGCGACTCTAGAGTGGCCAAAGTCTTTAACTTGCGGTTATGGCAAGTCATCAGGACTGCTATACTTATCTGCTCCATCTATATCAAATATTTGGCTGTTTGTGCAAAAATGGTAGAAAACAGTCTTCGGGCGATCGACAATGCCGATCGACTTCGAGTCCTATCCAATTATTAACTTAGTTTGCCCCAACTATCAAGATATTTACTCGATCGCTGATTTTTTAATTTTTCCAGCTTTACCCAGACTCTAATTGCCTGACGGGGTAATTGTAGCAATCAATACGTCTACTGTCCGAATATATACCAATACACATCCAAAAACAGGTATTTTCGATAGCCTACAAATTGTTGGTTTAATGAGTTTTACCTACTTAGGGGCTTGCCAAACTTCTTGATAAAGGTTTTGATACTCGCGAGCTTGCACTTCTAATGTAAACTTTGCTTTAACTTTCTCTCGTGCGTTGCGACAAAGCTTTTGGTGTCGCTCTGAATCTTCTAGCACCCAAGCAATCCCTCGCGCTAAATCCTCACTATCATAGGGTTGAGCTAAATAACCATTATGCTGGCGATCGACAATATCTTTTAATCCCGTCACATCAAAAGCCACCACAGGCGTACCACACGCCAGCGCTTCCGATGCCGTCTGACCAAAAGCTTCGTACCGCGACGGCACAACCATCACATCCGCCGCCGCATAAACCTTTGACAAAGCAGCATCATCCAGCCTGCCTAAATAATGAGTTTTGAAACCAACATCGATCGGACTTTCAGGCTCAGAACACCCAAAAACCAAAAGTTCAATCTGATCTTTCCATCCCGACTGACTCAGCCTTTGCAGAGCCGGAACCAGCAACGGAAAACCCTTCCAGCGATCGCCAGTACCCTCCATCGCCCCAAACAACACCAACCGTTTATGTTGGGGCAAATTCAAACTATCTCTCACCTGCGGGCGGTTCAGCGGCTTGTAGAGTTCAGCATCAAGACCATTCGCAATTACTTTAACTGGATATTTTTTCAACAAAGAACTAGATTTCGCGCATTCAGCCAACCAATGACTCGGAGTTACCAAAGTCAGATCCAAATTTTGCCAAGCTTCAGCTTTCCGCTGCCAAATCCAGCGAGAAATATCCGCATCTTTAGTGCTGTGCAGTTGCGGACAAGCACCGCAAGCATCAAGATAGCGATCGCAATTTTCACTATAGTGACATCCACCCGTAAACGCCCACATATCGTGCAGCGTCCAAACCACAGGTTTATTAAACTTAGCCAGGGTTTCAATCTGCATATAACCTTCACAAACCCAGTGCAAATTAATCACATCTGGGTTAATTTTGGCAACTTCCGCAGCCAGGGAATCAGGAACCCATTGCGGCGAAAAAATTACCTGACCTAATTTTGGATACAGTTTTAACGGCAATCTATTTAATTTAGGTCGGAGACTCTTAAACTTTTCTCCTAACTTTGTCGGCATCAACCGTACCGTTTCATCATCACTAGACTTATAACCAGCCAAGATTTCGGAATTTACCCCGATACTTTGCAAGCCCTGGTGCAGGCGATAAGTCGCCCTCGCAGCACCACCTTTAAGATCGTAATTACTTACCAGCAGAACTTTCATCAAAATATCCTTAACTCAGGCCTACTTACTCAACAATTGTTTAATTTTTCGTTGTACTTTCTTGACCAATTTCGGATCGTAATCATATAAACTCTCCTGAGTGAAGTTATCAGCTTGGGCGTCGCGAATCACAAACGGAGGATGTTTGAGAGGAAAGGCGATCGGTTCAACAGACATATTATTGTAGGGACTGTTGATATCATCCGTGTGAGTTCCCCCCGTTCCATGTCCGATATTTGCAGCTAAATTGACATTAGACAAAATATTCAAACCATTTTGAATAAAACTCGCAAATGTCCACTGAAAATCCCAAGTGTCAATTGCTCCTTCGTAACACAACTGACAAGTTTTAGTCCAGATTTTAGCAGCATGAGCATCTCCCAATATATCCATCAAAAAATTGCCATCTCGAACCGAAGGCCACAGCTTCATATCTAAATCGTAGTGTCGCCAAGCTCGCCTCCAACTCGCCCAACTCCAGCAGTGAGTGTAGCGAGAAAAGTAGTAGCTATAATCAGCTCGCTGCTTCCCAAACTGCACGTTTTGACCAGATATCGACATAATTCGTTCGTCGTATCGGTAGCGTTCGAGTAACTCTTCGGCAAAGTAGAAAAATGTACTATCGGGCAAACAATCATCCTCAATAATAATCGCCTCTTCCACCGTATCAAACACCCAATCTAGCCCGCTAGAAACTCGCTGACGACAGCCCAAATTGCGATCGGCATAATTTTGCAAAACTTCGCATTCCCAATCCACCTGATCAATAATCGCGCGAGTATCAGCACATTGTGTGTCTTCTCCAGGTCTATCCGGCCGCGGCCCGTCAGCAACTACTAGCAATTTAGACGGCTGGACTTTGCGAATTTCTGCGAATACTCTCTGGGTTTCTTCCGGGCGTTTGAAAATAATAAACGCGACGGGGGTTTTTAATGGTCGATCGAACATTTACAGAACTCCACTATGCTAATTGCGGACAACACTTGTGACTTTCGACAATCTCCTTTTGAGACCAGAAATTTTATTGTCAAACACATCCCAAACAGTCTTAGAAATATTGCGTTTTGGTATTCCTACATAACCCGCAACATATTTAGTAAACTGTTCTCCTACAGGCAGATTCCAAAAATCAGAGTTGGGATTAGCAACTTGTGCAAAAAGTCGCTTAATTCCGTATCCTTTTTCGGCTGGCAAATGCCACACATCCATTTTGAAATCAGCCTCAGTTGCTGTATAGTAGATCGGCGATGTCCACACTCGATTAAAGTAAGCATTCCCACTGCCGCGAGCATATCCCAGCTTATTGTAAATGTAGGTGAGCATCTGCTCTTCTGTATAAAATTTTGTCTTCCCTTCGGCAAATCTTTGCAAGCAAGTCTCCCAGATCGAGTCTACTTCGTCGGACAATATTTTAATGTGCTTACCACTTCCTACGATAAATTCTGCACCAAAATACTTGGGAGGCTCATCTACTTTATAGCCTAATTCCTCATAAATTGTCTGCATTTCTCGCCTGGTTAAACCGCTTATTTTTTTGTCGTCAGGCTCGTACAAATCGTAGGTTACCAAACCTTCTTTTTCAATATCGGCAATTATGCGATCGGCGGAGTTTACCCACACGCAGTCAGAGTCTAAAGCGATACAGCGATCGTTTAACTCAGAATTATTTTTGAGGTATTGAATGATGTCAAACTTAAAAAACGTACTTCTGAAGGCGGGGTAATATTCAAGTGGTGGCTGATAGGTAAATGGAATCTGGACAACTTTAACTCCGATTTTGTCGAAAAATTCAACGGTGTTAAAGCTTTCAAGATTTGGAATGCGATCGGCATTCGTAAATAAGATATGCTGAGCTTCCGGGTTATTTCTAACGCTGGAAGCAAAATATAGCACAGCACATCGCCAGTAAACTGATTGAAATTTTTCCGATGAAGATTTCGCATTCGATCCCTGCGGATATTTACTTTCCTGGCCTTCTTCATCACAGCACATTCCAGTAACTATGTAAACAGAACCGCTGTCATTCATGGTGTATATCTCCTATTATCTTTAAGGTGTAAAGTTAATTAAAGCCGTGAAGCGAAGCTATCCCGTTCGCGAAGCGTTCCCGAAGGGTAGGGAATCGCCTGTCATGTGAAAATAGAAATCCGAGCGTTTGAGAATCATTTCAGAACCAATATGTGCTAAGTTTTTCAAGCTAGTCGCCAGCGGCAGATATCGATAGCGAAACGAAGACAGTCTGGCGTCTGTTTCCTGATATAAAATATCTTGAGCAAAATTGCCCCACCTTTCATCAATCATATCGATCGTCATACCAGCGTGTCCCGAAGGCAGCAACATATTGGAACCGTGAATGCCAATCACCAAGCGACTTTCAGCATAAACCTGACACATTTGCCTCTCAGTTTTTTCATCAAACTTATCCACTCTTAAATCTTCTACCCACTCAGGAAAGCTAGTGCTTTTGCCTAAACCTGCCACTGCAAACTTAGCTGAAGGCAGCAATTTTCGCATTTTTGTAAACAAGCTGTGCACTTGCCAATTTTGAATACTTAAAGGAATTTGCAGCAAGTTTAGTTTTCGGCAAACTTTGAAAAGTAAATTATTGCACCACAGCCGATCTTCCCGCCAAACAAAAGTAATTTTGTATTCTTCTTTGTCAAAATCGTGTTTGGGAACCCCTGTAAATTTACTAATATCAAATTGACTGGGGTGAGAATAGGCTTTGCTTACGTAAACTTCATCAAAACGTTCTAACTGTTTGCTAACAAAATCCCCAAAACTGGGATAGTAACACTGACCATTTTTCAGCGATACAGGTACTGTCCAGACTTCGGCAACTCCTTCGGGAACCATCCACCTCATAAATTTTTGGACAATGACAATCAAACCCAATTCTGGGTGAGATTCTAAATGCCTCTGTGCGTTGAGCAACTTTAAAAGGCTGTGTCCGTAAAGATAATCAATGCAGTTTAATACGATTACCCGATCGTAAGATTTGAATATTTCTTGAGAAATTTCTAGCTGTTCGTTTTGAGGATTTTGCAGAGATTTGAGCAAGGGTTTTGCTAAAAATTCTTCTGCATATTTGTCCTTACTAAATGTTGTTCCTTCAGCTAAGTTAATGCTGTAAGCAGTTTTAGCGGCGTGGCCAATTCTCAACTCGTCAATGATCTCGCCGCCTCCTGGAGACTCAGACACAACACAGACGCGGGCACCTTGCCACAATACTTTGACAGGTTTGAGTATTTGGCCAGAGGAGAGACAGTGCGATCGATGTTCGAGCTTGGGTTTAATTTCAATCATTTGATCAATCCTCTTAGCCTGGAAGCAGCCTTGTATAAATTCAGCGAATTCAGGAGTAAATTACCAAAAGGTCTCAGTTCTTTAATCAAAAAGTTGACTAAAATAATTACGTAGAAATAAGTGATTAAAGTTGCCACCGTTGCTCCAAAAGCTCCATATTTAGGAATCAGTAGAGAGTTCAATACTATATTAAAAAATGAGCCAATAAATGTCAAATAAAGACCGTATCGCAGTTGACCTTCTAAGGCAAAATAGGTATTTCTAGCGATGCCGAAGTTACTGCCAAATTGAGCCCAAACGTAGATTGACAATACCCTAGCTGAGTCTGTATATTGAGCGCCGTAGAGAGTCTGGACTATGAAAGGAGCTAGCAGAGAGATTGGTAATGCCACTCCCAACCACAAAAATAACATGGCATCTGAGTAAATCTGAAAGTTTTTTAAGTATTCGCCATAATTTTTTTCTCTTAACTGTGCGAGTTTAGGGAAAATAGAAGAAGCGATGATCACAGGCAAAAAATCACAGATTTCCGATAGTTTGACTGCAACTGCATAATATCCCAACTCAGTTTTATCTATAGAACCGAGCATAATCTGATCGATTTTGGAATAAATAAAAACCGCCAAGCTCGACATCACCAGCGGCCAACTTTCCTGAAGCAATTGTTTGCCTCGTTGCCAACTGACTCGCCACAGCTTTAAATCATTTCCCCTGCTTTGATAGACAATGGCGATCGCCAATCCCGCCAATGCTACCTCTCCCAACCTCAACCAAGCAAAAGCAATCAGCGGTGCTTTGAGTTGAATTAATCCGATTCTGAGTCCTGCAACCAGTAATGATACGCAATTTCTAGCAACAACTGTATACTTAGATTGAACTTGAGACTGAAACCAAAAATTTATTGTTTCAAAGGACTGAAAAATAGTTCCGGCGGCGATGATCCCCACCAGCCAACGAGTTAAGTTGTCATTGGGATTTTGTATCGAAATCACTGTTACCGTTAGCAGTAAAGTGATGATTCCGCCTGCTAATTGTATGGCAAAAGCAGTTCCCAGAGTCTCTTCTTTGCAGTCGGGATTGCGAGCAATGTCGCGCACTACCAGAGTACCCAATCCCATCGTTGCTACCGAGGCAAACAGGGACACAAAGGCGATCGCATAATTGATTAAGCCAAATTGTTCCGGGCCTAGATATCTAGCTACCCACACTCCCACCAACAGACCCAGAGCCATCTGCAAAATTTGGTCTGTCAACAGCCAAGCCAGATTGCCGAGTACCTGGCGGAGGCCAGGGCCGAGCTTTTGACTGACCGCATTTAGCTTATCTAACATCAGAAAGTTTTCAGTCCTTGTCAGAAATAAATATACTTTTCGAGCGCTGGGGAATTAATCAAAAACCAGGCTCATTAATTTAGTATATCATAGTTCGATCGATTTTTAACTTCTGCAAGTTAATCATGATTCAATCTGGATGGATCTCGCTGCACCAAATCTCCTCCGTAAATGCGGCGGTTGCTGGATGGAGATTTGCTACTATCGATACTGAGTCTAACTGTGATTAACACGTAGGCAAGCCACACATCCCCAAGATCACCGATAGAACCTTCAGTTAAGTTATTCAAAACAATAAAAACTAAGTAAATAATCGGTATTCCCGATTCAGATAGCGGGCGTCGGCTCAGTTCCCGGACGGCAAAAATTAGATTGGTTAACAGAGAAACTAAGATTAGTAGGAGTCCTGGATAACCGAAAGAGAGCAATACTGATATACCGCCATTATGAGCAGTTTTCGGTTGAAATCCATTCGGAGTATATACAAAATAAGCTGGGGTTTTATCGCCCAGTAAAGCTTGTTGAAAAAATCCATCAAATCCATAGCCAAACCAAGGACGCTGATTGGCTGCCGCGATTAATTGTGGCCAGAACTCCGTGCGTCCTGTCAAAGTCAAATCCTTTCCCAAACCTCCGACAACAATGGACTCTAAATTGTCTATTATATAAACGCTGGAAATGATCCCCAATACCGTAAAACCGACAATAGAAGTAAATGCCCATTGAAACTTTAACTTGCTCAAAAAACTCAAAGATGATACTATAACTATCAGCATCAAACTATTAACTAAAGAACCACCGGAGCTAGTAGCTCTCACCAAATAAAAGGAAAACAACATGAATCCCAGAGCTATCCAGCGTTCTTTCTGAGTTTTAGCACCTTGGGAATAGTGCAGATACCAAAGTGCTGTACTCACCACCATGATGCTGCCCAGAGAATTTTTGTGACTCGTAATTCCTGCAAATTCCCGTCCCACATTCGGGTGCCGCAAAAAACTAACTATACCGATCGAGGTATAGCCCCATCGCACCAAACCTGATAGTTCGTGCCACTCATATCGTGCACCTAGATAAAAAGTAACAACAGTAAAACCTGTAAATGCTATCCCTGCTTTCAGCGTAATTTCAGGAACTAATGACCACAATGTCGATGTGATTGGTAGCAAACAATACAGCGAGAAACCAGGATTTTTCAGCAACAAAAATGACAATCCTTCTACAAACTGATTTTTGAAAAATTTAATAAATCTTCCACATAAAATAAATACTATCCAGGGATAAAAGACAATAGGAAGCTGATTGACAATAGCGCCATTAGTTTCAGTAAGATTGATAAAATGCAGGTAATTAAAAGGAGGTACATTGACGTGAGGAGATATGAAAATGTACAAAATAGCAAACCATTTCTCAAAAGTAACACCGAATTTTTTTTTGCTGGCTATCTGAAATATGAACAGAGTGATCATCAATCCACTGACACCCAATATAATCAGCAACAAATTATTGCTGATAATTAGTTCCTTAATGATTTTCGCCATAAATATTTACTCTCTCTGAGAAAAAGATCAATTTAGCAGCGGGCTAATTTCACCAAAATAACAATAAACCGAGGCAGTTGTCGCCCGCGATCTTTCTACGTAAGCTGCTGCGGATCTAAATTGTTGGTTGGGTAGGAGGAGAGGGGTTCGGGAATGAGGTTTTTTTTAATTCTGCCTTCTAGATAAGTGCTTTGGGGGGAGGGGAAGAAAATTTGATGATTTTTTTTCTTTGTATCTGCGATCGACATGGCATTTCAATGGTGAGCGATTAAACTGGTGAATGATCCTCAGATAAAATAGGTAGCCTGTGGTTAACGCTGATTTCCCCAAAAAAATAACCGCACCCCTCTTGAGTTTGACATTGTGGACGATCGCCTGCGCGAGTATTTCCCTTGGGTTCCCGCTTGGTGCAACGGCGCAACTACGATTGCGTCCCGGCGCAGTCACAACACCATCGGGGGGCGTTGGACGATCGCCCGAAAGTTACAAACTCGGTGGCGGCGATCGCATCCAAGTAGAAATACTCGAAGTACCAGAACTCACCCGTGGCTACGAAGTCCTCTCAGACGGTTCTGTCAACCTTCCCCTCATCGGTCTGATCTCCATCCGCGCCCGCACCTTAGTAGAAGCCACCAACATCATCCGCAACGCCTACCTGCGCGTCCTCAAAGACCCAGTAGTCACAGTCAGCCTCGTCGCCGCCCGCCCCCTGAACGTCGGCGTGATCGGAGAAGTCACCAGGCCCGGAAACTTCATCATTACCCTGACTCCAGGGCCGGGGGTCGCGCCGAGTGTGCAGTATCCCACCGTCACCCAAGCGATTAGACTCGCAGAAGGCGTCACGGGTGTCGCCGACATCCGCAACATCCGTGTCCGCCGTCCCCAACCAGACGGCCCGGATCAAGTGCTTAACGTCAACCTGTGGAAATTCTTGCAAGAAGGAGACATCTCCCAAGATATCATTTTGCAAGACAGAGACACTATTGTGATCCCCACAGTCACTAACTTCAACCAAGCAGAAGCGCGCCAATTCGCGATCGCCAACTTTTCGCCACCGCCCGAAAAACCTCGATCGATCTCGATCGTCGGCCAAGTCACCCGCCCGGGGGCTTACGTCGTCATCGGTGGCAACACCACAAACGACGCCAGTCGCGAAGGCTTCCCCACCGTCATCCGCGCCATTCAGCTAGCCGGGGGCATCACCTCCGATGCCGACATCCGGCAAATCCAAGTGCGCCGCGTCACCAGAAGAGGCGAACAAATTATCCCAGTCAACCTGTGGCAGTTCCTAGAGTCCGGCGACGGCGCCCAAGATACCATCCTCCAGGAGGGAGACACGATCCTCGTACCCAAAGCCACGATAGTCAACCCCGCAGAAGCTGGCGTGCTGGCTAGCACTAACTTTGCTCCCCCCGGCATTAACGTTTATGTAGTAGGAGAAGTCAGAACAGCCCTCGATCCGGTCAGGCTCCCAGCTAATGCCACGCTGAATCAAGCTTTAATTTCTAGAGGTTTTTTTGGCTACGAGAATACGAGAGCTAAAAGGAATAAAATTGAGCTAGTCCGCCTCAATACCGACGGTACAGCTACTAAACGGACGATCGAAGTTGATTTAACTCAAGGCATTAACGAAGAAGTAAATCCTCAACTTCGGAACAACGACATGATTATCGTTTCCCGCAGCGGTCTCGTCAACTTCGTAGACCGCATGAACGCTGTAGTCGGGCCTGTCGGACCAGCTACCGGAGTGTTAAATTTTATAAACGTTTTCCGAAATTTATTCAGGTAAGAACGTTGCTGGTGAGGTGGATAATTCGTGGGAAAGGCTAGAATAAATTAAACAATAGGATTTCTGGCGTCGTGGCGTGGCAGCTTCAAAAATATCAACATCACAAATATAAACCTCAAAAATACCCAGGCTGAATATGGATAGCAGACAAGATTACCAACCCTTCACACCTAAATCAAAGGGCAAACTGCCCGACTTCTCGGCTCAGAACTACAGAGATAGGTTTGTCGAGGAGACAGAGGAAGAAAAGCTAGACTTGTCCTGGCTGTTAGGAGTCCTGCGCCGCCGTATCCTGGTCATGGCAGCAGCCACCATTGCTTTGAGCGCCCTTGCCGGAACAGCGATCTTCCTGACTTCTAAAAAGATAACGCTCGAGTATGAAGGCTCCTTTTCCCTGTTAGTAGAACCAGCCACCGCTGAAGGTTTGCTATCCAAACAATTAGACAACACCGTCGCTGCCGATTTAGCAAAAATTAATATAGAAGGGATTAGCTTAGTAGACTACGAAACCCAAATTAGAATTTTGCGCAGTCCCAAAATGATGCAGCCAGTGCTTCAGGAATTGCGAGCTTGGAATCCCAACCTGACCTACAGCGAAATGATGTCAAAACTGTCGATCAGCCGCGTCAGCTACGGAAAAGATGGCAAACAACAAGGCACAAAAATTTTAGAAGTTCGCTACAAAGATTCAGACCCAAAGAGAATTTATGGCGTATTGGATAAAATTTCTAAAGCTTATCTAGAATATAGCTTGCAGCAGCGGCTGACGGGCATTAATCAAGGCATTAAATTTATAGATATGGAGATGCCCAAGCTCCGAGAAAGAGTCGAAGTTCTGCAACTACAAGTCCAAAGACTGCGGCAGGATAGTAACTTGTTTGACCCCCAGCTAGAGGGAAAATCTCTGTCAGAACAAGTTCAAAGCATTCGGGGACAGCAAGTAGGACTCCAAGTACAGTTAAAAGGGATGCGTACTCTCTACCAAAGTTATCAAAAATTAGTCAATCAAAATAACCCAGTTGGCGTGTTGATGACCCAAGGACAAGCTTACGGCGGACTCTTAGGCCAAATCCAGAAAATAGACTCAGACCTCTCCCTAAAATTAGCTCAATACAGAGATGACAGTTTGCCCGTTTTAGCGTTGCGAAAAAGTCGGGAAGAACTGATTTTGACAGCAAGTCAACAAGCCAAAGAAGTGGTGATGGCAAATTTAAGCAGCCAAATCCAAGAAGTTGAGGCGCGCGATCGCGAAATGACTCAATTACAAAAAGATCTCAACCAAAAAATCAGAAATTTTTCAGTGACAACGCGGCAATACGACAATTTACAGCGGGAACTGCAAGTAGTTACTAAGAGTTTTTCAGACTTTTTGGCAAAACGAGAAGCTTTGCGGATTGATGCAGCTCAGCAGCAAATACCTTGGGTACTGATCAATCCTCCAGAAATTCCGCTAGACAAATTCGGCAAGTTTGTCACAGCTACCGTCAAACAAACCAAAAAACAGTTAGTGCTGGCAGTAATTTTAAGTAGTCTGCTGGGCATAGCAGTCGGCTTGCTAGTAGAGGTGCTAAATAATGTTTTCCACACTCCAGAATCGCTGAGAACAGCCACAAGATTGCCGGTGCTAGGGGTGATTCCGTTTACCAAAAAAGTCAAGCGCAGACCGCCAGCCAGACCAAGGAAACTAACATCGGCTCGATCGTCGTCGAAGTCGCAAGTGCAAGTTCTCGAACCGCTCGAAGCTGCACCTACTGCTCCGATGCTGGGGCAAAGTATTTTTAGGGAGTTAGACTATCAATTTTTAGAAGCATTTCGATCGCTCTACACGAACATTCACTTGCTCAGTGCAGGTACGGCGATTCGATCGCTCTTAGTGAGCTCGGCCGTAGCTGGAGACGGCAAATCTACAGTAGCTTTGCACCTGGCAGCCACAGCAGCAGCAGTCGGACAGCGAGTATTGTTAGTAGATGCCGATTTGCGCTGCCCGCAACTGCATACTAAGCTAGGACTGCCGAACGTGCGCGGCCTGGGCGATGCCATCTCCACAGATCTCAGCCTCAACGATGCGATTCAGCGAGCGCCCAACCAAGAGAATTTGTTCGTACTTACCGCCGGCCAAATTCCCGCCGATCCGATCAAGCTGCTTTCTTCCAAAAAAATGCAGTATCTGATGGAGCAGTTTCAAGCATTTTTTGACTTAGTGATTTATGATACCCCGCCCCTATCAGGCTTGGCAGACGCCCACTTGATCGCAGCTCACACCGACGCTACGATTATGGTGGTGCAAATTGGTAAAACAGATCGATCGCAAGTTAGCAAAGTTTTAGAAGAATTAAAATTTTCTGGAGCTTCCGTCTTGGGAATCGTGGCTAACGGCTGCAAAAACGACCGTCATAGCTATCGCCAGCGCCCGATCGGTTTAGAGACGCTCTACGACCAAAAAATCGCTTTAGGTACAAAAAATCAAAATTAGACAAATTTTGATGCAGGCGGCGCGCCGCCTTCCTCGATCGGAATTGCACAAGCAAGCTGCACCGTCATTTTTTGAGAAAAGTACCATTTGAGAAAGAAAATGATAGACTAACGGACATAGCCTTGTGTGTCAACCGAGATTACGCGGATCTTTAAATTCGCGATAATTCTTTAAAAAATGATTGGGAAATCAGCAAAAGTGGGTAAACTACATCTAGCAGAACGCAATCTCAATCAGGAAAAGACACCTTTGAAGGTGAACGTTAATGCAAACGTTAATGTGAACGTTTCAACCCAGAAACTTGGTAGGGATTATTCTATGAGTACAGTTATGGTTGTTGATGATAGCGTCACTCTGCGGGAGATGATCGCTGACTTGCTCAAAGGTAGAGGACTCAACGTCACGGTAGCTAGTGATGGCGTAGAAGCTCTAGAGCAAATCAAAGCCAACCGCCCAGATTTAGTCGTTCTGGATATCGTGATGCCCCGGATGAACGGCTACGAAGTCTGTCGCCGGCTCAAAAGCGACCCCAAAACTCAGAATCTGCCGGTGGTAATGTGTTCGAGCAAAAGCGAAGAGTTCGATCGCTACTGGGGAATGAAACAAGGAGCTGATGCTTACATCGCCAAGCCATTTCACCCTCAGGAATTGGTCGGTACGATTAAGCAACTGCTGCGCGGTTGAAGTAGAGGAAGAGGGACAGAAAAAAATGTCTTGAGTGGTTCCAATTTCTGATCCCGCAGCCTCTCTAAACTATTCGATTGACAATAGTCCAAACATCCCCGTCCGATCGCACGTAGGGCACAGAAATACTCTTAAAACCAGTAATAAAAGGCTTGTAATAAACCTGCCAGTAACTGGGGCTAATTTGGTCAGCGATGGCTTTGAGTCCCTTCACTTCCGCAGCCAGTTCCCCCGCCAGTTCGTTAATCCGTTCCGCGTGTCCGCGAGCGAGAACTCTTCCCTCCTCAACCTGCTCCTCCATCGGGTTCCTTCTTTGCAAGTTTACCGATAGCTGCTGTTTCTGATGAAGTTGATCAGACAGAGCAGCGATCGCATCATCTATCCCCTTGACTTCTGCTGACACTTCTGCTGTTTCCCTCGCGTGACGGCGGTAAGCATCGGCGATCGCTTGAGGCGAATCACCGAGGGGGGCGGCAGCGCCAATGCTAAGCTGCTGGCGTTCCCGGCGCAATGCCTCAATCTGAGAAGAAATTGCTTTGATGTCTGTCTGAAGTTTGTCCACTTAATTACCGCGTGGTTTTTGGATATTTTAGCATATTAACACAAACCAATCAGTCGATCGGCCTTGAAATTGCATATTTTGGGCGATGCTCAGAGCATCGCCCCACAAGAAAAAGTTCAATTGCTTTAAAATATAAAAATTTGTATTTTTGAGTTGAGCGGTTCCCGTCTAGATCGAGTTTGGTGAATCAGCATTATAGGTTTGATCGTTCGGAATGCAAGTCCTCAAAGTTTGATGAGGACTTGCATTCCGAACGATCAAACACAATTACCAATTATTAATTGAGTTATTTTAAATTGTCACCGCTTGCTGCCTCAAACTGACTACAGCCTCCACCAAAACATCGGGTGGTACGGGTTTAGCCAAATGGCGATCGAAACCAGCTTTCAAAGCCGATAAATTACTCCGACCAGCAAATAACCGCGCTGTCCGGTTTCAGCATCTTTTAACGTGGAAAGTGTGGCTTCGAGTTCAGTTGAAACTTGGTGAGTGTGGCTCACTGAGCGTTCGTTTTCGACTAACTTGAGAGTATTGCGGTAGGAAGTTGCCGCATTGAAAATTAGCAGCCCCAAGGCCATGCCGATGCCTGCGGTGATTTGGCGAGTCAGCGATTTATTCTTGAAATACTCGGCACGCAAGTCCTGCTTTTTTTATTTTACTTGGATGTGGGCGATCGTTTTTTTGTCCGGGCACACACGGTGGCGAAAGTGTCTAAATTTAAGGCTCAAATCTGCGATGATTTATCTTGTTTCTAGTTTAGCTGGATCAGCAGAAGCCCCGCGCTCAATCCGCTTCGGATGAGCGTCGGGATGAATGGGACCGAAGCGACGATTGCCCGTTTGACAATCCCAACAATCGCAGATATCGGAAGGAGAACGGGCATGGGTCGACTCGCCGTATTCTTTGCATTTGTATTGTCTGATCCATTGTGTTATCATAGTTCCAGTAGCGTGATAAACAACATTGTGTTGAAAGCAGTCAAAGTCAGAATCTATCCCAGTCAGGAACAACAAAACCATCTGGCGCAAGCTTGTGGTTGTGTCCGTTGGGTTTGGAATCAGTCATTGGCTACGATGTCCCAGACTTACAAAGAGACTGGGAAAAGTATCTCTGCCTTCACGATGAAGAAACAGATTCCAGTCTGGAAGACTGAGTTTGAATGGCTCAAAGAGTGTTACTCTCAGTGCCTTACAGTCTTCGGTACTAAATCTGTCTCAGGCATTTATCAACTTCTTTGATGGTCGCGCCCTTTATCCAACCTTTAAGAAACCTCAGGGCAAACAATCGATTCAATTTCCTCAAAACGTTAAAGTTTTGGAACATGATCAGATTAAATTCCCTGGCAATCTTGGGGTAGTTAAGGCTAAAATTCATCGTGAATTGGTGGGTATTGTAAAAACTGTTACGGTGTCTAAGATGCCTGATTGTCGTTACTACGCATCATTGTTGATGGATGATGGCATTGCTCGACCTGAGACGATAGAAGATGGCAAAGCAATCGGCATCGACCTTGGATTACTTGACTTTGTTGTTACGTCTGAAGGCTCTAAATATCAGAACCCTCGGCATCTAAAAAAACACGAACGCAACTTAAAGCGCAAGCAGAAAAAACTATCTCGCAAAAAAAATAAGACTACGAATAAGCGACGTAAGGCTAAATTGGCTGTTGCAAAAGTCCACGCTAGAATCGCTAGAGTCAGAGAAGATTTCCGACATAAACTATCCCGTAAGATAGTCGATGAAAACCAAATCATTGTCGTAGAAAATCTGGCAGTAAAGAACATGGTGAAGAATCATTGCCTAGCTAAATCCATCAGCGATGCTGGATGGGGAATGTTTTGTACTATGCTCAAATACAAGGCAGAAGCGTTCGGTAAAGTATACCTAGAAGTAGGTCGATTCTTTCCTTCGTCGCACCTTTGTTCTGAGACTTTACTGTCGCTGCCAAAAATGGATTTGTCTGTCCGTGAATTCGATTGTCCCCACTGTGGGAAACGGCACGACCGAGACGTTAATGCAGCCATCAATATTAAAAATGAAGGCTTACGGATATTGGCGTTGGGAACCAGCGTTACTGCCCTTGGAGGCAATGTAAGACCAAAACAGTATGGGCGTAAGTCTACTAATGTCGAGGCGGTTGCTCTTGAATTGGGAAGCCCGCTCTCTATCCGTAGGATGAGAGTCGGGTAGTTCACTCTCGCTCCCCTCGCATCCTCCTTAAGTTGGAGACGGCAAACAGGCCATCTCTCGCTGCCAGCCAAGCTTAATTCGCCATGTTCTGTAGCATCGCTTTTGTTGCTTTGAGTCTTTCAAATCGTGGCAGGAAAAAAGGAGTTTTTACCTATTGATTTTGGTTGATTTTTGCGGTATATTTTAGATAATGGAAGTGGTGACTTGAATTTAAAAATTGCCACTATTCCCATCATTTAATAATACCTTGTCAATCCACCCGCGTCAAGCTTTTTACCCGAAAAAAAAGGCAATTTATTTTTTTTTATTAAAAATAAATTTTAGGACTCAGGGGAGAAATTGCTAGGGAAACGAACCGCAGATGAACGCAGATTAACGCGGATAATTTTCAGATGGGAGAGGGAATAAAAAGCAATTGGAGTTTATAGTCTGTTTGCAAGAGAGACGATCGCACTGCACGCCGAAAATGATGACCCCGAGTGCAGTGGCGAACCAGAAAATTACGCAATAACAGTGGATTTCATCGCCAAAATGCGATCGATCGCATCCTCAACCACCTTATCAGGAGTCGAAGCACCGGAAGTCACGCCCACAACAATATTACCATCAGGCAGCCAATTGTCAGCTACGACCAAATCTCCGCCTAAAGGCTTGTGTTCGATGCGATTTTCCGGTAAAATACGTTCCGCACAATCAATGTGATAAGAAGGAAGAGATTTGTGAATCGCAATCTCCTGCAAGTGCGTAGTATTAGAAGAATTAAAACCCCCAATCACCAGCATCAAATCCAACTTCTCCTCAACCAAACCCAACATAGCATCTTGCCGTTCCTGAGTCGCATCGCAGATAGTATTAAAACTCAGAAAATGTTCATTAAGATTCTCCGGGCCAAACTTCCGCATCATCGTCTTTTCAAATAATTTACCAATATTCTCAGTTTCAGTTTTGAGCATAGTAGTTTGGTTAGCGATCCCGACACTTACCAAATCCAGATCCGGGTCAAAACCAGCCGAATAAGCCTTACTAAACTTAGTAAGAAACTGATTTCTGTCGCCACCGTGCAAGATATAATTGCTGACATATTCAGCTTCCTGCAAATTCAGCACAATCAAATACTTATCGGCAAAAGAACTGGTAGCAACAGTTTCCTCATGCTTGTATTGACCGTGAATAATCGAAGTATAATCTTTCTTCTTGTGCTTTTCAACAGTATTCCAAACCTTAGAAACCCAAGGACAAGTAGTATCAACAATCTTGCAGCCCTTATCGTTCAGCAACTGCATTTCTTGGACACTAGCGCCAAAAGCAGGTAAAATTACCACATCGCCACTATCGACAACCGAAAAATCTTTCAGTCCCTTTTCAACAGCAATAAAACCCACTTCCATATCGCGCAAATGCTGATTTACAGAAGGATTGTGAATAATCTCATTAGTAATCCAAATCCGTTCCGAGGGGAAGTGCTGGCGAGTCTCGTAAGCAATAGCTACAGCGCGTTCCACCCCCCAGCAAAAGCCAAAAGCCTCAGCCAGCCGGATAGTGACTGCGCCGCGTTGCAGCCTGTAATTGTTGTCGCGAATTTGCTGGATCAGACTGCTTTGATAAGCCGTCTGCATCACCTCAGCTACCTCAGCTTGGTGTCCAAAACCCTTGCGGTGGTAGTTTTCGGACTGTTGGAGCGATCGTTTAAAAGCTTTAGTATCCATGCGGTATCGAGTTGAAATTTAGGTTAATTACCTTTGATTTTAGAAGGCCTGGGTGCGATCGGGATTATACGATTTTAGATTTTAGATTTTAGATTGGAATGAATTACTGCATAAGGGTTTGCGGCTTGTATGCAGTTACATTCTTTTTTGAAACTGGTATTATTGGATTTAGTAGCGAACAGGGAATATAGCAATCATTTTATCAGTTACGAACGTCGATCGCAGCAGGCTAACCCGTGCCGCCACAAGTGCTGCGATCGGGCAAATCCGGCAAAAATGGCTATATGCTGTGCCGGATTTTCGTTCCCGGAGTGCTGATGCGCCGCTGTGACGGGCGCGACTTTGATCAGTTCGTTAAAAAAACTTAAAAAAAGCGTAGAGACGCAGATAACTGCATCTCTACACGATCGAACTTACCCTTAAAAATCAGCTTCCCACCTTTTTAGGCGCAAAAGGAGAACCAGATTCAAAGGAACTGAAACCGCCGGCAAAATCCTCACCGTAAGCTTCTTCCCCGTGTTGGCCGATATCCAAACCTTGGTCTTCAGCAGATGAGGACACTCGCAGTTCCATAAATAGCGCCAAAATCTTCAGGATCACAAAAGTGCCGACAGCCGCAAACACGTAAGTAGCTAGAACGCCTACAAACTGGGTCACGATTTGCCCCGGATTCCCGGCAAACAGCCCGTCATTTCCGGCAGCGTTAACTACTTTAGTGGCAAACACGCCAGTCAGAATCGCGCCTACAGTACCGCCGACTCCGTGAATCGGGAAGGTATCCAAAGAGTCGTCAAACCCCAGCTTAGCCCGGAAGCTAACGGCAAAGAAGCAGCAAACTGAAGTGATCGATCCGATCAAAACCGCTCCTACTGGTAGCACGAATCCCGCCGCCGGTGTGATGCCTACAAGTCCCGCTAGGAAGCCGCTGGCAATTCCGACTGCTGTCGGTTTGCCTCTGAGCACCCATTCCAGGATTGTCCAAGTTAAGCCGCCGCCTGCTGTAGCAATCATCGTGGTGACAAAAGCCACTGTGGCTAAGGAACCAGAACCCAAGGCGCTACCTCCGTTGAAGCCAAACCAGCCGAACCACAGCAACCCAATTCCCAGCAAGACGTAGGGTACGTTGTGGGGGGTGTGGGGGTTGTTCAAGTGGTCTTTGCGGGGCCCGATCATCCAAGCTGCGACTACCGCAGATACGCCGGAACTGATGTGGACGACTGTGCCGCCGGCAAAGTCTAATGCTCCGATCGCCCCCAGCCAGCCTCTACCCCAAACCCAGTGGGCTAAAGGTGAGTAGACGAAGGTAGACCACAGCAGCACGAACCAGAAGTAGGTTTTGAATGTTACCCGTTCGACGATCGCCCCGGAAATCAATGCTGGAGTGATGATGGCGAACATCATTTGGTAAACCATGAAGACTTGGTGGGGTATTGTCGGTGCGTAGCCGATCGGATCTGGTTTGTCGGCGACGACGCCGTTCAAAAACATCCAGTCGAAGCCGCCGATGAAGGTTTCGAGTCCTTGGCCGAACCCTTTAGCATCCAGACTACCGGGGGTGACATCAAAAGCTAAGCTGTAGCCCCACAGCGTCCACGTGACGCCGATCAGTCCCATCATCACCAAGCTCATCATCATGGTGTTGAGGACGTTGCGTGATCGCACCAGTCCCCCGTAGAAAAACGCAAGCCCCGGTGTCATCAGCAGTACCAGTGCTGATGACACTAACATCCAGGCTGTATCGCCAGTGTCGATCGGATTCGCCACCACCGCCGCAATAGCCGCAGGGGGAGGAGCATCTTGAGCTAAGGCACTGTTCATCAGCGGCCAGCTTAATAGCCACAGTGCGAGGATGCCGATCGTAAAACTTTTTTTGATCACGTTACTTTCACCTTCTAAATAGTCAGCAATTTTTAGGGAAGACCGAGCCGATTTTAGATGCGAGGATTTTAGATGCAATAGTTATTTGGTTTTAAGTCCCTGTTTTAGCGGAACCAATCTTTAATAGATAATTCCCAAATCCTCAACTCCCGAACTTCCTATATCCGGACTCATCTAAATTTGTCAAGTATCAATCCAATAGTATGTGCCTTATGGATTGCACCATTTGTACAAATAGTTATTCTGTATCAGAATATACTAAATGCTAAGAATCATATTTGCTTAATCTATCCCGATGTACTTGACATAACCTGTGGAAGCAGAGTAATCGGTGTTGGGGAGAGTGGGATAGGGGGAGAGTTCGGGAGTGGGAGCATTTTTCTTCCGCTTGTAAAAACCTAACTAAATCTACCCATCGAGTAAATTAGTAGGGATAAGTCTACGGTGTAACTTTAAGTCAATCAGATTTAACGCTTACGCTTGGAAGATGCCCGACTTTTGCTATTACTAGCGACTCGCTCGACATCAGCCATAACCAAATCCGCCCAGTTAGAGATGTTATAGTAATCGTGACGACGATTAACTACAGCACATTGACCATTGAATTTATGCAGTTGGTTTAACCCGCTCCAGACGTGCTTTCTAGGGTTCACCCCTAGATGGACACAGAGCGAGGCAATCTTTCACTCAAATTCATACCACGACGCGCCATCGCAATTGCAGCGGCAACATCAGAAGATAATCCATATATTCGAGCATATTTAACCAAACCAATTAAGCTGGTATAGGCTGGATTGCGGGTAAATAAAGAGATGCCACGATTGGATAAAATTGACTCCAGTAATTGATAAAAACGACTATAAGCCCAACCAGATAACATTCGAGCATACTTTCGACCTCGCTCTCTGAGTTGAGTTTTCTTAGTCGAAAAATCCAGGGATTCACACACAACCCGACAAGCATAAGTAGTGGCTAATATTGCCAATTGAAGACAAGCATCAACAATTTGAGCATCCTGCTTGACCGTTGGTAAGCCTGTTTGCAATGGGATAGTCCCCTGTGCTTTTAGATTGCCACAGGTATCGATATATGCCCAGCCAATTGAACCAGGATTCATGTCAATACCGATGCAACCATATTGAATTTGGCGGCTAACTTTAGGTACTGGTGTAGCAGTAAATTGAACTGCAACAACCCACCGTCCATCCTTACGGTAAAAGTGCCAAGTTTTAGCACCAGTGTTTGGCAATCTATCAATATTTCGGTGGAAATTACCAATGATTGAACTAACTGTTTTGCCAAAAGAATCCTCTAGGCAGTAAGGAACTCTCATTGTCAACTTATCACCATCCCATTGACAAGATTGGTTGCCGTAGCTCTCATTTTTAGAGCCAACAATAAACACTTCGCCATGCTGTACTTTAACTCGAAGTGAAGCTAACTTGAGGTGCTTAATTCGGTTGACGAGAGTGTGAATATACCTTTGCTTGTGGTGCAATTTTGAACCATTCACACTGCCAGTTAGTAACGCGCGAGAAGATGCTAGAACTGAGTGGAAAATTACAACCAGTCTTTGAATCAATCCAGTCTTTCTTAGCATAGAATTTCTGTCGCAATTTAAGTTTTTTGGTTGCTTTACTTATCCATTTCTTAGCTGACTTGAGCTTGGCTTCTAACTGTTTGATATGGTTTTTTCGACATTTTTTTGCGCTCTCAACTTTACCTTGGGCTAAGGCGATAACTCCACGTGCTTGACGTTTGTTAATTCGGTATTTAATCTGAAGATAAGTGTTCCACTTGCTTTGGTCAAATTTGTCTGTCAAATTCAGTAAATGGTTGACAGTTTCACAAGTAGCTGAGTGCGATATCTGGCTAAATGATGTCAACAATATTTCGAGGTTTATAAATCCAATTGGATTTAGTTCTTCAATTGGAGTGGGTAGTCCTTTACAGTAAGTTAAGATGCTCATATCTTCTTGGCTACCTCTTTTAATTCTTCAACAATTTTTCTGTTTTTAGGGCTGCGACTTCCGTAAAGTCTAGCGGAAAAGACAGTAATTATTTCCAATACATCTGATGCTAAGTCTTCTTCAAAACTAGCATCTTCTGTCCGATTGATGATCACAACTTCTGTTCCAAAATGTTCGCACAGACTAAATATCAACTCAGCCCCAAATCTGAGTAGCCTGTCTTTATGAGTTAAGACCAGTCTCTCTACCTTGGCATCTATAATGAGTTTGATTAGTCTTTTCAAACCTTTTTTGTTGTAATTCATCCCACTGCCGAGATCTTCAATTGTCTCGAACTGCCATCCATTCGTAGCACAGAACAATTCGATTACTTGCTTTTGGCGAACTAGATCTTCTTTTTGGTCGTGGCTGGAGACTCTCGCATAGCCAATCGTATAAGATAGTTCGGCTTTAACACCTATCAGTTTGGCAATATCGTACCTGCGATGACCGCTCTCAGTGCGTTCTGGTACGAGTTTTCCCTCCGCCTCCCAACGTCTCAAGGTTGAAACGCTTACTCCCTTTAGTTTTGCCGCTTCAGAAATGGATACCTTACTCATTTTCTGATTATAACATAGAAAATGAGTAGATATGAAGAGATATAGCTAGCTATTTTGCATCAGCAGACTTACCCTCTTCCTTCTTCCTTCTTCCTTCTAACTAATTTTTCAACTACATTTGGCCGAACATCTGCAAGCCCGATCGCCAAACCAGATAACCTCGATCGTTCAGGTGCAGGCCGTCTGTGCTCAGTTCGATTGGTAAATTGCCGTCAGCATCCGCAAACAGCGGCTGCAAATCCAGATAGGAAACATTTTCAGAACTAGCAATTTCTTTCAGCCGCCGATTGATGGCGCGAATCCGACTGTTAGGAATCGCCAACAGTCGATCGCGATTTTCCCAAGTTGCTTGTTCCCCACTGTGCGGCAAAATCGATTGCACCACCACTTGTGCTTTCGGGTGAGCCCACCGCAAATCGCGGATAATCTGTCGCTGGTTGTTCAAAATCCCTTCGTCGCTGGCCCCCCGCAACAAATCGTTAATCCCGATCATCACAAACACTGTATCGGGCAGAGTTCGATCGAACAACTGCAACCGCTTCAGCAAACCCACGGAAGTCTCTCCCGAAATCCCTTGATTTAGCCAAATGCGATCGGGCGGTAACAGCTTCGTCGGAAACCACATACTCAGAGAATCCCCAGCCAAAACACTAAGTTTTGGGGGGCGATTGGCCGCCGCAGCCTCAGCTTCCCGCCCCAACTGCGTCACCCACTGCTGGTAAGACCATTTGTGTCGCGGCCCGGCAACAGGCAAGTCTGACACTGCCTTTGCAGAGTTTGTCGTTGTCGTCGGCTGTCGAATTAGTTCCTCAGTGCCTTCTGCCGTTACCGCAGCACTCGCAGGAGAGCTTTCTGTCAAGTTTTGTCCCCGCAGCAGTTGAGCGACTGCGAGTATCAGTATCCCGTTCGTTAGCAGAGATAGCAAAGCCCAAACCGGAACTGTTTTCGATCGGCTAACTTCCATCCCCAAGAGGGATTTATGAGTTCTACTTCTGCTAACTCCTCCAAACTTCTCCATAAACTCAAGCGATTTGCAGACACCACACCGAATAATTAGCACTGATTGCTGCATCAAATTTTACCGTTCAATTTTCGCCTCACTCAATTCTGGTAAGAATCAAGCACTGTGCTGTGTTGGGCGTGACGGCGATGCAGAACTTTGCTTTTTGGCACTACTTTACCATAAAAAATCTGACTGCCAAACTTTCTGGCGCAGACATCAGGCGATTTGAGATTTGAGATTTGACATTTTAAATTGGGGAATGATGTACTCCATGAGGATTTAAAGCTTCTATCAAGTTACATTTTTTTCTTTCCTAACCTAGTAGCCTAGAATCAGCAACCCGATTTGTTAACGTAATTGCGCGATTTGAGCAAGCAACTGAGAACGATCAACCGGGTTTAAAAGGCTCAAGAGTGCGATCGGCACTGCATCTGTGGGCGGGGGATTTCAGATTGTGGTTTTTCAGAATCTAGCCCTAGATGTACAAATGGCTCATCTAGGGCTAGAAAGCTGAAGAAAGTCGATCGTCCCACGCTTTACAGTTTTGCTCTAAAGTTTGGTAGTCCTGTCCCCAGCACCCTCAGAATAACCGCCGTAGCTGCCCTCTGTTCTGTTGCCCGAGTTAGTTTCCTTCACGAACCCGCTGTAAGCTTCCATCCCGTGTTCGCCGATATCCAAACCTTCAGCTTCCTCAACAGCAGAAACGCGGATACCCAACAAAGCTTTGAGTGCAGCCCAAAAAATCGTACTCAGCAGCACGGTCATCCCGCCTACAGAGATAATACCGATCAACTGTGGTAATAATTGATCGAAGCCTCCCCCTACTAGCAATCCCGCTTTCGGCCCAGCGGTATAAATTCCAGTTGTAGGGCCGTCAGCAAACAAACCAACTGCCAGAGTTCCCCAAATACCGCAGACTAAGTGAACTGAAGTTGCCCCTACAGGATCGTCAACTTTCAAGTTGTCGAAGAAAGTTACGGAGAAAACTACCAGGATGCCGGCGATCGCGCCGATCATGGCAGAGTTGGGGACGTTGACCCAAGCGCAGCTCGCTGTCACTCCGACTAGGCCGGCGAGGATGCCGTTGATAATCATCGAAAGGTCTGGTTTGCCGAGGTACAGCCAAGCTGTAATCGTGGCAGCAACGCCTCCGAAGGCGCCGGCGGTGTTGGTGGTAATTGCAATGTGGGCGATCGCATTTGGATCGACAGCCATTGTCGAACCGGGATTAAACCCGAACCAACCCAACCACAGAATCAAACAGCCCAGAGTGGCAATGCTCATATTGTGTCCCGGCATCGCCACAGTATCGCCGTTGCGATACCTGCCCATCCGCGGCCCAAGAAATGCCGCTCCCATCAAAGCAGCCCAACCGCCTACCGAGTGAACCACTGTCGAACCGGCAAAATCCCAGAATCCGGCTGTTGCCAGCCAGCCGCCACCCCAAATCCAGTGTCCGGTAATCGGGTAAGCAATGCCTACTAACAACAAGCAGAAAATTAAAAATTCAAGGAATTTAATTCGCTCTGCCACGGCCCCAGAAACGATCGTGGCAGCAGTTCCCGCAAAAACTAATTGGAAAAAGAATTTAGCGTTGAGGGGGACTCCCGTCCAATTTAAGGCAGTGAAAATGCCTTGATAGGCATCTCCTGTAGCGGGGCTGTTGTCAGCTACATTCCACAGGAAAAATCCGCCGCTGCTGCCGATAAAACCGTTGCCGTTGCTGAACATTAACGCAAAGCCGATCGCCCAAAATGCGATCGTAGAAAGTGCAAAAACAATCAAGTTTTTGGAGAGCACGTTAACGGCATTTTTTTGGCGGCAAAAACCAGTTTCCAACATCCCGAAACCGGCGTTCATAAAGAACACTAGCATCCCAGCTATCATCACCCACATGGTATCCATGCCCACCTTGAGGCTGGCCAATTGTTCCTCTGTGGTTGGCGTGGGAGGGGTTTGGGCTACCGCTGCATATCCCCACATCAAGACGATGATGGCAGCTAAAGGAATACAGGCTTGCCAACTCGGTCTCAGGCGGGCGATCGCCTTTTGTAATTTCTGGAACCTGTTAACTTTTGTAAAAGATTTCGCGGCTGGTAAATCCAAAGACTCCCGCCTGAATTGTTTCGATTTTTTTTTCCCGACAGTCATTTTGATCATTTTCGCCCTTTTTACAAATGTTGCGATCGGTAAGAACCCGAAAACTTTCCAATTCTACTACAGAAGTTTATAGATTTTTGTTCAGATTGAGATACTCCTGATAACCTACATTTTCTAGCTGATTTTGTTTATTCATTACAGATTCGGACAAGTTTTTGCGGTACGCGAGGACTCGATCTAGCAATTCTGGCTGAGAAACTGCTAATATTTGAACTGCCAGCAAGCCGGCATTTTTAGCATTGCCGATCGCTACTGTTGCCACCGGTATCCCGGCTGGCATTTGGACGATCGAGTACAGGGAATCTATCCCTTGCAGGTGGCGGCTCGCTATCGGCACGCCAATTACCGGCAAAGGCGTTAAAGATGCCACCATACCCGGAAGGTGCGCTGCTCCTCCAGCACCTGCAATAATTACTTTCAATCCCCGTTGGTGGGCGGTTTGGGCATATTCCACCATGCGCGAGGGGGTGCGGTGGGCGGAGACAATTGCTACGGAGCAAGGTACATTGAATTCTTCGCAAATTGCGATCGCATCTTTCATGGTAGGCAAATCCGAATCGCTACCCATGATAATTCCAACTGTCGGTTCATTCATGCAATTTTAAGATATGAGATTTCAGATTAATGGTAATTTTAAATTATGGCGTTAACTAAAATTTAGATATTTTGTAGCCAAACGGATGCTCGAAAGCAATTTGGTCACAAGCCAAGAGTGCAGAAAGCAAAAATCTCCACATCCTGATCACGAGCCCGCAGATTTATCTCGGCGAGCAAATCTAAAATCTAAAATCTAAAATCGGATGACTGAAGCCACAACCCCAACTGCCGCCCCCATAGATATTCTCAATGCTCGCGTCCCCGGTTGCAAGGATTTGCAAATGCTTGCTATTGACAAAACGGGCATCATTCAAGAAATTTGCTCGATGGACAAAATATTTAAACGGATTTGTCCTCCCGATTTGCAAGTGCTTGATGCAGCCGGAGATTGGGTTTCTCTGGGCGGTGTTGACTTGCAGATTAACGGGGCGCTCGGTTTAGCTTTCCCAGATTTAGAAAGCAAACATCTTGAAATTTTACCGAAAATTTGTCAATTTTTATGGAATCAGGGAGTCGATGCTTTTTTGCCGACTTTGCTGACAACTTCGCTCGATAAGTTTAGGCGATCGCTCTCGACGATAGCTGATTATATCCGCATTGCCAAAACTACGGCTCCCGCAACCAATCAATCCAAAACAGCCGAAATTATCGGCGTTCACCTCGAAGGGCCTTTTCTCAATCCCCAGAAGCGAGGAGCTCACCCAGTTGAGTTTTTACTACCGCTAACTATAGAAAATGTCAAGCAAGTTTTAGGAGATTGTGCCGATATTGTCAAAATAATTACTTTAGCACCGGAGTTAGACAGCACTGGCGAAGTCATTCCCTATTTGCAAAGTTTGGGAATTGCCGTTAGTCTCGGACACTCCCAAGCGACAGCAGAGCAAGCAGAGCAAGCATTTGCGCAAGGAGCTTCAATGGTAACTCACGCTTTTAATGCGATGCCGAGTTTACACCACCGAGAACCGGGTTTGTTGGGAGCGGCGATCGTTTATCCGGGTGTAAAATGCGGTTTAATTGCTGACGGAAAGCACGTTTCTCCGACAATGATTGATTTTTTGCTGCGCGCTGCTAGGTACGAAACAGGCATTTTTTTAGTGAGCGATGCTTTGGCTCCTTTGGGTTTGCCTGACGGTGTTTATCCTTGGGATTCCAGACAAATTGAAGTCAGAAAAGGTACGGCTTGGGTAACATTAGATTATCACACCCCACTGGAATCTGCTACTTTGGCAGGTACAACTCTGCCGCTGTTGGCGGGAGTGCAGAATTTGGTGAAGTGGGGGATTTGCGATGTTGAAAGTGCGATCGCCCTAGCAACTGAATCTCCCAGAAAGGCGATCCTCTTCGAGGGCGTAGCCCCCGTAGGGGCGGGCTTAGCTAACGGACTTTCGGGAATTATCGGCAAATCGGCAACTCAATTGTTACGCTGGAATTTAAATGCGGCGACAAAAGAATTGACTTGGCACAGACTATTTTAGATTGGATATTGGAGATTGGAAATTGGAGATTGGAGATTTTTATCTACAATTTAATGTATCCCATTTCAAATTAATTGCTCTAACTTGCTGGCGCGTTTTCCGAGCCTGAGTGCTGTACAATACCAATCGCACCAGACAATTAGGACGTTCTAAATAGCTGAAATGCTTGCGTTTGATTGATTCTTGCCTCGAACCTCTTCCTTCTTCCTGATGACTAAGGACTAATGACTGATGACTAATGACTAATGACTAATGACTTCTGCTATAATATCTAACCGTTGGCAATAACTCAGCAGTAGGCAGATCGATGAATTTGGTAGACGACAAGACTATAGTTAGACAGTATTTTAACTCGACGGGATTCGATCGCTGGCAGCGAATTTACGGCGATGGCAAAGTCAACAAAGTGCAGCTAGACATCCGCACCGGGCATCAGAAAACGGTGGATACAGTCATCGAATGGCTGGAAGCTGACGGCAATCTGCGCGGGCTTGGTATCTGCGATGCCGGCTGCGGTGTGGGATCTCTGAGCATTCCTTTGGCTGACGCTGGGGCAATTGTTTGTGCTAGCGACATCTCTGAAAAGATGGTAGCAGAAGCCTACGATCGATCGACAGCAGTTCCCGGCAAGCTCTACAACATATCTTTCGCCACCCAAGATTTAGAAGCCTTAACGGGCAAATTCCATACGGTTATTTGTTTGGACGTGCTGATCCACTATCCTCAAAGTAAGGCTGCGGAAATGATCGCTCACCTAAGCTCGATCGCCCAATCGCGACTAATTCTCAGTTTTGCCCCCAAAACTATAGCACTTACCGCCCTCAAAAAATTTGGCGAACTTTTCCCAGGGCCAAGCAAAACTACTCGCGCTTACCAGCACCGCGAAGCAGATATTATCAAAATCTTAGAAAGCAACGGATTTGTGATTAACAGAACAGCCATGAATAGCACTAGCTTTTACTATTCTCGCTTGCTGGAAGCTGTGCGCAAATAGGGTAAAAATATCGGTAAAAAAGCGAC
Source organism: Lyngbya sp. CCAP 1446/10 (assembly GCF_026130175.1). Classification (GTDB taxonomy): domain Bacteria; phylum Cyanobacteriota; class Cyanobacteriia; order Cyanobacteriales; family Microcoleaceae; genus Microcoleus. The sequence continues at coordinate 147,062 of NZ_JAIGNI010000006.1, forward strand.
TTTTTCATAAACGCAGGGTGCGCACCGCGCACCTTACCGAACACCTTCGATATCAACAATTAGCTTATTTTTTCCTCTGCCTTCTTCCTTATTCTTTCTACCTTCAACCTCACAATTACTAATAAGGGTAAGGTGCGCAGTACACACCCTACAGAAAGGTTCTTTATTTCGTATCCGCTCAATAAGTTGCGGTAAATCTTAATTTTTCGACAGTGTATAACTTATTTGATTCTACAAATATCTTAATTCAGCCACAAAAATCACGCATTTACTGCTTGACCGCTAAATTTTGATTTAAATAATGTATGATCGATCATGAAATCAAGGATGTCACAGTCTTTTTGAGACAGTCACAATTTACCGTGGGTTTATATGGCAATCCTCATTGATTTTCTGCTTCGGGAAATCTTGAAATTCTTTCTAGACATGGAGTATAGCAAGACAAGCGGTGGTTATCTATTGAGGCTCAGCTCGGATTGCTATACGACACTTAATAAAGTAATCAAGTGCCGATAATTCAGAGCAGTTATATTTGGGGAAATTTCTTCAATAATCCCAGGACACACCGAAAGAACAAAGCGAAGATTGTTCACGAATGATCGTCCCTAGCTCTGGAATATTTCCCAGGTGAGAAATACGATCGTGCATATATTCAAAAAAGCTAATTCCTAATTTACGAGTAGTCGCAACCAGAGACATGAAAATGTCCATCGCCTT
>NZ_JAIGNI010000070.1 GCF_026130175.1 Lyngbya sp. CCAP 1446/10
GAGTCTCAACGCCTTCAATTAAAACCTTGCGACGATATTTGGGACACCACACGATGTGATATTTGCAAGAGTAGACAATGTTTTTGTTTGACTTGTATTTAATGCTCATACTATAGTTATACAGCATTAAGCTGTATATGGTACTAATTCAGCATTAAGCTTTGTTAAATACTGAAGGCGGTTGAAACCGCTGCCGACTTATCCCCATGTCTAAAGCCAGGGGCTTGCATCTCGCTTTTCGGTCAAAAATCGACCCCAACAAACACTGTTTCTTCTCTAACTCTCAGAGGTGCTTCTTCTGCACAGTCAGCAAGAATAACTGAGCCTTATGCTGACCCCGAATATATGCAGTTAGAAACTCACTCCGAGTTACTCCGGCAGTTAGCCGAATTGGGTAAAGAGGCTTTCGCCGCGCTAGGGATTCAGCAGCAAGTTTACGCACAGTGGATGCAGCGATTTCCTAACGACTTCAAATATATCCTCAGCCAATTAACAGCCAAGGGGTTACAAGTAACTTGAAAGCTTAGCGAGAATAGCGGTTTAATCCGATTCTCACAAAAAAGATAGAGAACCGCGACCGCTACTTTTTCTGGTTTTGACTTGAGATAGTTGGAGTAATTTAGGCGATTCATTCCATAGTTGACGTTAATTAAGCTGTCATAATCTTTGCTATATTTTTACTGTATAAATCGGGTTCAAAGCTTTAGTTGTTGAGGTTTGTACATACTTTTTTCGTAATTAGTCAACACTTAATAGGCTTGAATTAACGCGCTATTAAATTAATTATGTATCACGATGTGATGGTAAGTAAGTATAGGCATCTTTGAAAAGTTAGATGGTGTTATACCAAGCGTATTGAACTAACAGCAACTGTTTAGGCGTAAACATGGCAGCTTACCCGTTAGGTAGACAACTTCTACGCCGACAAACAAATTGAAAACAACTTTAAGCGAGGATATCTGATATGGCAGTTAGCGAACTCATGCCGACTAACTTTGAGGCTGAGGAAGCGATTTTAGGTGGAATTCTAATCGACCCAATCGCTATTAACCGAGTTACAAATATTCTGCGTCCCGAAGCTTTTGCAATTACAGCCCACCAACAGATTTATCGAGCCTATGAAGCGCTGCACTCTCTGGGGAAGCCAACAGATTTGATGAGCGTCACCACTTTCCTCGCTGACCGCAACGTGCTAGAATTGGTGGGAGGTCATACTAAACTAGCTATGCTGGTAGACCACACTGTTTCAGCCGTCAATATCGACCAATATGCTTTCCTAGTTATGGACAAATTTGTCCGGCGATCGTTAATAGTAGCTGGAAATGACATAGTGCAGCTTGGCTATGAGACTAGCACAGAATTGGATGCGGTACTCAATAAAGCCGATCAAAAGATTTTTGCCCTCAATAAGTATAAGGAAGAGCGACAGCAGGCCATCAGACCCCTCTCCGAATACTGCCAAAAACTTTGGCTATATCTAGATGAAATTCAGGAACAGCGCTTGAAGACTGAGAATTACTCCCCTGGAATCAGCACGGGTTTTTACGACCTTAATGAATTATTGGGAGGTGGATTTTATCGAGGCGAACTCCGCAGTGCTAGGAGGTCGTCCGGGCAGCGGCAAAACAGCTTTGGCTTGCGCTCTTGGGTATCGTATTGTTTCTCCTCCGGGCAAGGGGCGGGTTTTGATGTTTTCGATGGAAATGCCTGGTCGGGACTTGGCAGCGAGGCTAATGGCACTTGAGAGTGGGGTGCCGGTGAAAGATATCAGGCAAGTTAACCTAGCTGGTAACTATGAACTGCTAGCTTGCGCTTTGGGGAAAGTTAGCGATGCTGATTTTTGGATTGATGAAACTTTGGAACCGTCTCCAAAGGAGATTCGTTCCAGAGTTAGAGAGTTTGTTTGCGAGCGTGGCCCTCTGGATTTGGTAATTGTTGATTACCTGCAATTAATGGTGAATTCGGCGGATGACAATGCTGTCAATAAAATCAGCGAAATTACGCGGCAGATGAAGATTTTAGCTCGCGAGGTTGATGTGCCTGTTGTGCTGCTTTCTCAGCTCAATCGGGGAGTAGAGACTCGCGCGAATAAGCGTCCGACTTTATCGGATTTGGCTTCGGCTCTGGTGGAATTGAACAGGATGCGGATGTGGTGCTTGGAGTTTACAGGGATGACTATTACAATCCGGATTCTCCTGATAGGGGAACCGCTGAGATTATTGGATTGAAAGGGCGCTTCGGGCGGAACGGGAACGGTTAAGTTGTTGTTTGATGCTGAATGCTGTCGGTTCCGAAATATGTATAAACTTGGGCAACAGTAAAGGGCAGGACAATATCGAATTCGATAGCCTCAAAGGATCTTTGGATCGACCCACATACAGCCGGCGCGAGCGCGCTTGACTTGCGTATCAACAACGTAATTTTGTTATTATACCAGTTCTCCAAAAGTATGCTACAATGATTTTAGTGTTTAAGGATAGAATTATATTCTATCAGCCTTGGCTACTGTTGCATGACTTTGGAGAATTGGTATTACTATTGTAAGCCTTTAAATACTTAGCCAACATGGGATGTAGCGACAGCGTTCGCGTTGCTGACGAACCTTTTGTCGTCGCTTTTGGCAGCGTCACCACATCGCGAAAAAGGTCTTGAGTTGTTAAAATTGACCCCTCAGAAATGCGGCAGGCGCAGTAAAAAGTTATAGCAAACAAAAGCCTGTCTCTTGCTGTAATAAAACCCCGGTCAAACAGCCTAGAGATTTCGGCTGGTGTCAAAATCTTAGCGCGCCCATTCCTTTGAATCTTCACGGCGCAGCCCTTCCAACTGAAAGCCTCTTTATTATTGGACAATAGAGTAGCTTTGTCCAGGTTTTTACGAGCGCCCAAACTTGAAATGCCAACCAGAACGGCTGGTGTACTGTGTTCTCCTGCTAAAATAGCATCAAGTCTAGATAGGATAGTATTTGAGATGACATCCTTTCCAAATATTCGCGCCCAAGCGATCGCCCTCATTGACAGACTGCCAACCGAAAGGCTGACAGCCGTTGTGCAACTGCTAGAGTTTTTAGCAGAACCTTCTGAGCAAACGATCGCTTCTCAAGAAGCTTCGTTACTCCAGATTATCCAGTATTGCCTTCCAGTCGAGGAACACAAGCGGTTAAAATCGTTGCGTGACCGCTGCGAGTGGAGTGAACTCACAGAAGCAGAACAGCAAGAACTCATTGGCTATGAAGACTTACTAGAGCAGCAGAGGGTAGAACGACTTGAAGCCTTGATACAACTGGCTAAATTGAGGAATATTGATCTGACCATCCTAAATAATGAATTGAAGGAGGAGCCTCTACCTTGCCATGCCATCTGACTCCGATCGAGTTTCTGCTGCTCTTCGGCAAACGGTTGCTGAACGAGCAAAGAACTATTGTGAATATTGCCAATGCCCAGAAGACTTCTCACCCGATAGTTTTACAGTAGATCACATCAAGCCACGTCAAGCAGATGGGGAAACAACTGCCGAGAATTTAGCCTGGTCATGTTTTGGCTGCAATGGTCGCAAATATTCCAGAACAACCTACACTGATCCGCAAACGGGGCAGATTGTAGCTCTCTTCAATCCTCGTCAACAGGTTTGGTCAGACCACTTTGACTGGAACGAGGGTTTTACTCAGATTATTGGCAAAACTCCCTGCGGTTCCGCAACAATTGAGGCTCTTAAACTCAATCGGCCAGGCGTGGTTAACTTACGTCGGTTGCTTGTTTCAGCAGGACTACACCCACCCAACTAAGCATAAAAACAGGTTAAATCGTTATATAACCCATTTGAGATCTCTTCCAGACTGATTACCAGAACGTTGGTTTGGACCGAATCAGTAGAATCCTAAATTTAGGCTAGACAGGTTCCCCTGTAAGGATTTCACAAAAGATGTCAAAGCGGTTCTACAGACAAAAATCTTTGTTCGTTTCTCGCACACCCCATCGCCTGTTTTCGCTTTTCTCAAAAACGCCGAGATCATTATGGTTAGGGAGATTTTTTTGCGATCGCACTTTGTTTCAATACCGCTTCAATCTCCGCTAGTTTTTGGCGCAAAACATCCTGCAATTCCACCAGTTGATCAACTTCAGCTTGCTCCAACATTTCTGGCGACAGCTTTTTCAAGTTCCCAGTTGCTTGCTTAACCTGCTTGAATTGCCGGACGACCTCTGGGGAATTGAGAGTAGAACTAATAATTTCCTGTACCAATCTACGAGTTTGAACTGCCGACAATTTCTCAGCGATAACTTGGGTAGTCGCATTAACTCTAATCGACTGTGCCTCGGACTCAGACAACCCCAAATTTTTAGCAGAGAGTTTAGAAAGAGCCGTTGCATGAACCCCTTTAAGTCCTAATTTTCTCATAGCCGTCTTCAGGTCATCAGCTAAAGATAGCATCGGGAAAATGTTGGCATCGATAGAAGCGGGATTGAGCTGCAAATCCAACAGTGTCCGCAAAACGGCCAACTCTTGTTCATCCAAACCCAAAGCGGCCCAACCCTGTTGCTGCTCGTCAGGTGCCACCGTCACCAACTCGGAAACCAAGTTCATCCGTTTTTGCGCGCTCAAGCGTCGCACCACTGTCGAGAGAATGCGGGGGATAGTTGCAGCTTCCAAACCCGTATTTTCAGACAACTCCCGCACAATAGCTTCTGCTTTATCGAGGGGATTGAGATCTTCCCGGTGCAGGGAAGTCAGCAGTGCTTTGCGGTGCAAAGCCGCGGGTTCTGGAACGATCACAGCTTGTAAAGTTTCCCAGCCCAGATTTTTAGCGCTGCGCCAGCGCCGCTCTCCGTCGAATATCACGAGTTCTCCCCGTTGAATCAAGATAATGGGTTGCAGTTGTCCGTCACTAGCGAGGGAGCGGGACATGGACTCGATACTTTCCGGCAAAAATGTCTGTCTGGGTTGTTCAGGATTAGGCTGAATTTGGTCTACTGAAATGGAGAGGATACCGCTGGCGGATTCTAGTTGTTCTCGCAGTGCAGTCAATTGAGATTCCAATTCTGTCGAACCAGATTTTCGCAGTTCTTCAATTTCTGCTTTGAGTTCCTGAATCTCGGTTTCAGCTTCAGAGAGGTGCATTGACTGCTTGGCGGATGAAAAATAATTTCCTAGGTCTGGAGCTTTACGAGCGGCCATAGCGATTTTAGATTTTAGATTTTAGATTTGGATTGAAAAAAATGAGTTCATGGCTCTCCCTCAGAAACGAAGGACTCGTTTTCGTGGGGCGAGCAAGTTGTGAGTAGGAATCAAATACTATTTCTTTTTTTTGCCTTTTTTGGCAACAGCCGGAGCAACTTCATTTCCCATTAAGGTAGCCAGGTGCTTAACAATTGTTTTGAAGTCGCCTAAAGCTGGGTGAAGGGGGCGGTAAATATGTAAGGGCAATCCTTGACCGCTGGCATTGACAAATTCTGCACTGTCCCGAATTGGTGGAAAAACGCGGATATTCATTTGCTCTAACTGGGCTGGCAATGACTCTAAAAGTTGTCGGTGGACGGCTCGTTTAGTATCGTATTGGTTGGGTACAAACCCTAAAATCTCTGGTTGGGGCTTGAGGCGTAATTGTTTGCAATGGTGGTAGTACCACTCCAGCAGGTGAGCTGCTCCTTGAATTGATTTTGGTTCGAGCTGTACGGGCACTATTATATGAGTGCAAGCGGTTAGTGCCATCAAGGGCAAGGGGCCGAGGGTAGCGGGGCAGTCGAAGATAATTAGGTCGTGTTCCAAAGGATAGTCGCTCAGGCAATCGCCTAGAAGATAAGCGCCACGTTTGTGCAGAACTAACTCGTCTGCTGTTTGTGTCAGTGTCATTCCGCCTTGACAAACGGTTACATTATTGGTGTGGGAACTCCAGGTAGGAGTAAGAGGCCAAGAGCCGTTGAAGCTTTCTCGCATTATGGCGGACAGTGTGTGTTCTGGCTCTGGCGGATTTAGACCGCAAAAAAGGGTCAGGGAGCCTTGGGGGTCGAGATCCATAATGGCTACTTTCAAACCCCTTAACCCCAGTTCGTAGGCGAGGTGAACTGAAAGTGTGGTTTTGCCAGTGCCGCCAGCATTGCTGATAACTGCTAGTCGAATTTGCATAATTTTGAATGTAGATGATTTAAGCATCATATATCGCTAGCAGACATCAGATATCAATATATGAGAAGGCATCGCCGCTAATCACCGTTCGGCCACACCTTGAAGCAGTAACTTAATATTTAGTCTGCCGAGCAAATTTGATTAAGTTTAGTAGAAGGGAAGACTGTCAAGAAAAATTTAAGTTCGATCACCCGTTCTGTCAAACTTCATATATTGATATATGAGGTACAGACTCTCACAGTAGAGTTAATTTTGAGTACAGTCTGGGAATAGTGCGATCGCCCGCTCTGCCAAACGTCATATATCGATATATGAGGTACAGACTCTTACAGTAGAGTTAATTTTGAGTACAGTCTGGGAATAGTGCGATCGCCCGCTCTGCCAAACGTCATATATCGATATATGAGGTACAGACTCTTACAGTAGAGTTAATTTTGAGTACAGTCTGGGGATTTGGCGATCGCCCGTTCTGTCAAACTTCATATATCGATATCTGAGGTACAGACTCTCACAGCCGAGTTAATTTTGAGCACTGTCTGGGGATTTGGCGATCGTACAATCTACCGAACGTCATATATCGATATCTGAGGTACAGACTCTCAAAATTGAGTTAACGTTGAGCACTGTCTGGGGATTTGGCGATCGCCCGTTCTGTCAAACTTCATATATTGATATATGAGGTAGGACTCTAAAAACCGAGTTAATTTTGAGAACAATCTTGGGATTTGGCGATCGTACAATCAGCCGAAATGCAATTCTGAGTCAAATCGCTGATGATATCTAAACTCATATTGTCAACTAACTTGGTCAAAGCCCCAGCAATTTGTTTCTGGGAGCGGGGAATCTGCTCAATTAACAGCCTTACAACTTGCTCGTCTCCACTCGCCGCGGCTTTATAAAGCTTCTCAATCAACTCCCTCGGCAACACAGATAGCGACTCAGGAGTCAGTTGCTGGGCCGGCTCATCCTCTCTGGACTTCCTCAGTGACTTCTCCTCATAGATATAACGAACACCCAAATGAAGCGCCATCTTCTCAAAAATTACTGCCTCTCGGAACGGTTTAGCAACAAAGTCATCGAAGCCGTTCGACATGGCGAGTTCCTGGGTTTTAACAAAAGCATTAGCGCTCAAAGCAATAATTTTAGTATTAGAACCGTTCGGCCGTGCTCTAATTTTTTGGGCAGCTTGAAAACCGTCTAAAAGCGGCATCCTCAAATCCATCCAAATTAAATGCGGTTTGTACTTTTGCCACAACTTAACAGCTTCAATTCCGTTATCAGCGAACAACACAACAAAGCCAGCCGACTTCAATATCTGAGTTAACAGCAACCGATTGGCGGGCTCATCATCCGCTACCAGAATGCGATACTGTTGTTGGTGGGATGCCAACCTCTTGACTTGTTTTTGGGGCAGTTTGCCATAAACTTCGGTCTTAGTTGCACGACTGACTTTAATGTAAAAACTAAAAACCGTTCCTTTCCCCAATTGGCTTTTGACCTGAATATCGCCGCCCATCAACTTGACGAAGGAACGGCTGATTGGCAATCCCAAACCCGTTCCCGTTTGTGATTTCCTGCCAGTTTCAGTTTGTACGAACGGCTTGAACAAACTACTAACCTCGTTAGGCGCAATGCCTCGGCCTGTATCTTTCACCGAGAACTGAAGAAAGAATTTGGGTAGCGGTTTTTTAGTCATAGACTGAAGGAGTTTTACAGTCAGCTTCACCCTACCAACTTCCGCAAACTTTACAGCATTATCCAACAGATTAATTAAAACTTGGCGCAGCTTACTTTCATCAGTTCGCACGTATTGCGGTACATCAGAACTGCGTTCAAAAACAAGTTGCAAAGCTTTAGATTGAGCTTTGAGTTGGAACATCCGTTCTAAGTCATCGAGCAAGCTATACAAGTCAAAAGCATTTGATTCGAGGGTAATTTGACCCGCTTCAATCTTAGACAGCGACAAAATATCGTTGATCAGTTTCAACAAATGCTCACCGCTGCGATTGATAATATCTAAACTCGACTGCTGTTCTGGTGCAGTTTTTTTAGAGTTCACAAGGAGATGGGCAAAGCCGATAATCGCATTCAGAGGTGTTCTCAATTCGTGGCTCATATTGGCCAAAAATGTACTTTTAGCACGATTAGCACGAACGGCGACAATTTGAGCTTGTTTGAGTTCCTTTGTTTTCTGTGCGACTTGGCGCTGTAAATCGCCCGAATAGTCTTCTAAGCGCTTGCGAGATGCTTTTAACTGACGATTCATGCCCTCGAAAGCTCTAGCTAGGGCTTCGATTTCGGCAACGCCACTACCTGAAATTGTTGAGTCGAAATCGCCGCCAGCTATCGCCTCTGTTGCCGAGATTAACCGTCGCAGTCGCAGTTCTATTCTGAAAGAAATGAACAGCAAAAAGGCAATTGATAAAATCAGTGCCAGCAGCACGAGCCCCATATTGTTGCGGGTGTTGGCATCAACTTTGTCCATGAAATCGGTTTCTGGGACAACAGCCACAATTAGCCAGTTTAAGCCTTGGGAGTTGTCAAAAGGTCTGACTTGCAATAAGTACCTGGAGCCATTATTGATAAAGTTAAGATTTTCGCTGCTGTTAATAGCAGTGAGATTGCCAAAATGTTTAACCAAATACTCTGTTGAAAGCTGGATTACTTGTTGTTGTTGACGCGAGGTAGTTTCTCGCGAATGGCTGTCAACATAACCAGAACGGTCTGTTTGTGTTACTGGTGAAAAAGCAACTAATTGTCCCGAACTGTCTAAAATCAAGGTCTGACAGTTAGGGCTAATGCGGAAATCTTCCAATTTGAATGTTGAGGTTGGAAAAGAAGAATTGGTTTTTTGTTGAGGAAGTATTGTTTTTGGAGAATACTGATAGAGGTAGACCTTTTCGATTTATCCTGAATCACTGAAGGGCAACGGCTACCAATGTTTATTTGATGCTGTATCCTAAACCCGCTCTTGCCAAAGCTATTTTAGGTAAGCCAGAATTATACAAAAAGGTGTGACAGGCTCTCGATCTCATGGATGATGAGACGCTGATGGGTGAAGGGCGCGTGTATGGGGGTGGATTGCATAAGCTGGAGCCGAGGAAATTGGGTAATGCGATCGCGCAGAAGATTTTTGAGATTTTACCTGAATCTCCCACTTTCATCGATTAATTAAATTTAGTAGTGGAAATAATTGATATTTTAATGAGTCAGAAATACCCGATACTTCATATTTTCTAGGTCTAAAGCCAAGTAAACGCAAAGCTCTATTTACTAAATGCACCTTCCGATGATGCTCTGACATCTTTGTACGAAATGTTAAGCTATATGATATTGAAATATCATTTCCATTGAATACCATATGAGGAAAAGTAAAAGGGATATATACCCCTTCATTAGAACGTAATGTCATGGGAATTAATCGAGATAAGTAATCCGAACGAAAATCAAGAGAATATCCACATTCGTCAGCATAATAATCTTCTATTTCTGATGAAGAAATTATCGGATCAATCGAAGCATCATTAACTAATACTTGTTTTTCTCCTATGATTTGGAACAAAAAGTTATGCTCTGGATCTATATGAAATGGTGTTACAAAATTTGGAGATGAAACAAAAATAAAGGAAGCAGGATTAAAATATTGATTAGATAGTTGAATATTTGATCCCATCAATTTATTAAGCAGTTGATTCATCAAAGATTTATATCTTGGAATATGCTCCAGATGTCGCAGAATAATCCATGATTTCGTACTACTTAATAGTCCTACTATATCTGGATAAGACAACTCTTTGACCTGAAAAGGTAAAGTAGAATATTCAACCAAGTGACGCGGTAATTCTGCTGCTGCTTTTACAACCTCACTTAATGTTAGCAGACTTGTATCCTCAATAGAGTAGCTAAATTTAAAAGGTTGGGTAGGAAATAAATTATATATATCAAAAAACTGAGCTTTCATGTTTAACTTATCGATCATGACTAAACAATACTAATACTATCGAAAAAATAAGTTTCACCTAAATAATGGATGAAGTTAAGGTTTAATAATGATTGGTGCCATTATTTGATTGCTACGCCAATATAAACAGTCATTCGGAGGATTTACAGAAACAAGTTCACCAGAAAACTTGCTAAATCCAGCTTTATGAAGATATTGAGTATATTCATCTGTAAAGTCTAACTCTCCAGAGTAGTGCGTGAAAACACCTCCACTTTTCAAAAGTCTATGAGCTTCTGAGAAAAAGGAAAATCTTGCAGTATGAAGTTCTTCAAGTGTAATAGGGTATGTATCAAATAAAATTCCATCAAAAAACTTATCGTCAAATTTACTTGAAATATCTTCCCAAAAACCTGAATGCAGAATAGTGCGACACTTCGCAGACTTTGCAAAACACTTCATCCGTTCAAAAACCTGATCGTTAGCCTCAATAATATGATGTTCTTCTAATGGACTTTGTTGAATATATGATGCTGAAATTCCCAATCCAAAACCAACCTCTAGGACTTTTCCCCCATTCATAGTCGCAATTTCTGCAAGCCTTTTCATATAAGGCTCCTCCCATCTTTCCATAACGGGATGACCAGCTATTTCCAACTTAAAATCATCTATAAAAATATTCTCTTTTTTCCAGTGTTTTCGTTCCTTTATAAAGTCTAACTTTGTCAAAGGATGAGATTCTTTATCAAACATTGTTTTTTGTCCTTGTAACTGCAAATAAAATACAGCACTCCCTTAATATAGCACAGACAACGCACTCTTTAATTTTTTTTTTGCCGAATAAGCGTTTTAGGTAGGTCGGCGGTATTAACGCGAACCATGTAAACCGGGCGTTTAGATCCTTTACAATAGTTTACATAGTTTAATTTTATTGCGCCAACCTACTTGGGGTGTATGTTGTTATCATGCAAAGTAATGTATTTAGTCATTGTTTCATATTAGCTCGTACAATTCCAAGCTAAATTTTTCTTCATAATCATTCCCTTCTAGAAAGCTTTGAGCTACCAGTTTTAAAGCAATACCTCTTTCGTTGCATATATTGTACAAGTAACTGAAATCACCGCTTGTTGAAGAAAACCCCAAAAAGGCACGTCCGTTACTTTTTAAATAGCTCTTAACCTCCGCAATAAACTTTTTAATACTTGAATATTCAAAATTAAAAACACTTTTTTCTAGTGAAGTATTGGGAAGAGTTTTACTAAAAATAAAAGGGGTATTCCAAAAAATAACATCAAAAATATCAGACTTACTCAATGAGTCAAAAACATCAGAGTAAAGGACACAAACCTTTTGTTCTACTGAATGTAAAATGGCGTTGATTTTTGTATTAGTAAGGGCATCTAAATTAATGTCAGTAGCAGTCACACTCGATCCATCTAATGCCTTACAAATTGATACAAATCCAGTTCCACAACCTATTTCAAGAAATCGATCATTAGGCTTAGACGGAATGTGTTTAGCAAAAAAGTAGGTATCTTCAAACACGACTGGAGAAAATACAGTATTGATTCCAATAAACCATTTACCTTCATATTGAAATTTATACACTCTATCTAGAGCCATATTCGCATCTAAATATTTTTGAACTACAAAGTAATGTTTATTCATTCAACTTCTCCTATTACAACTGCGCTAAAAATTTCTGCCAGTAATATTCCTGACGAATACCAACATTAAAAGATAGATTATATTCCTCTGTTAACGTGGTGACTTTATGAAGTGCAAAAGCCGGAATAGCTAAGAAGTCTCCGGGCTGCATTATTATTATAGTTGGGTCAATAAAATCAAGAGGCTGATTAGTATTGTTGACCCAAGTCTCTGATGAAGATAAGCGTTTAATCAATTGAGCATAAATGAGTTTTTTCAATCTATATAGATCAGGTGCATCTAAAATCCAATGCTTTGTTCCATATAACTGAACGGTATAAACATCATCATTATCAATATGTGTCCCAAGAGATACATCTTTACCCGAAGAAACAAATAAATCTAAACACCAACCACAACTATTTTCACTATATAACTCAGATAATAAATGATATTGAAACTCTTTTGCCCAAATAGGCAAAGGAATATCCACATTTTTCATAAAAATTTCCTTAGATGGTAATTTTTCATTTTCATGCTCTTGAAAAAATACACCTATATCTGTATTGTTTTCATATTTAAAAATTTTTTCTAATGGTGCAGTTGATAAGAAATCTTGAATCTGAAAATTAGATACTAATTCTTTAAACATTCCAGAGACATAGTGATACTTATTAAGGTGCTTAGTAGTATTTTCACTACTTTCTATATCTAAGCCTTCCTCAATTAAAGAGTAATATTTATTCACTTAATTTTCCCTAGTTGATAAATTAGACTTTCTAGAAATATCTAATGTTGCACAATGAAATGAACCTCCAAAAATGTAATAATTCTCAAAAGGACACGGAATCGGATCAAACCCTTTATCTTTCAAGACTTTAATCAATGACTTTTGTTTTTCTTCAACTATAACCCTTTTGTCATCAAGACTAAGAACATTAATGCTCATCCAATCACTAACTACTCGATATTCTCCGATCTCAGTGATGAAATAATCGGGTTTAGGGGCTTCAATAATTTCCCAATTATCAACAAAATCTGGAAGAGATTTTGAATCTACAAATTCGGGGTTTACCAGCAACTTTCCATTTGCAAGGGGAGCAATTGTTGTATCTATATGTAAAGCTTCTGGGCATTTTGACTTGATGATATGAATTTTATATTCATCACCTAAAAAATTTCTAAGCCATTTAACACCAAAGTGATTTGTTACATGACTAATTTGCCCAATAATATTTTTTCCACAACGTACAAAATCGGCACCATCGAATGTAGGTTCAAACTCCGTAATAGAGTAGGGAAAGTTATCAGAGGAGTTAATTGAATATAGTTCATCACTAAGGATTGGCTTAGGCGCAGATACCCAATTCCATCCTGCACTAAAAAGCTCTTTTAATATCTTTCTATAGGGCAATACTTCAAAATATCTCCCGCGATCAGCCATTGGGCATTCAATAATACAGTTATTTATCACTAAAAAAATATCTCTTGGATTCGCGCAAGATACGCCAGACTCAACTTTCCAGATGGGTGTTGAAAATGCACTCTGAAAGTCAAATATCTCCGGTTGTCTAACTTTGACACCTTCTGACTTGAGTAAATCCATGAAGTTTTCAAGATCAATACTTGCTTTTTCCACAATATAATCAGGAATAGGTGTTCCCCTACCTGAAAATTGAGATTCATATTCTGCGAGAGCTTTCTGCGGGATCGTATTTCTTAGAATTATGTCCCAACTTGGAAACATAGCTCCTTCTACTCGCCCAACTATTACCTCCTCAAGCAGATCCCATTCTGTTTCACTACTCATATGATACTGATTCTCTCCTGTGGTTGACTGACTATTTATAGTATATACTTAATCAATACTTCGGACAGTTTTTTAACGGCCCTGTAAGCCTTACGGACTAAGCCCTGCCCTTTTTTACGCATTTTCTGAAACTTAGGGCTGAACTTAAACATTGAAAAAATAGTCCAACATATAGCCAGCAATGGTTTCGGAGACTCGACTATATCTAAAACTGTCCGAAGTATTGCTTAATGACTGCTTCGATGAATGGCATGGTTGCAAATTTTTTTGAGTAATGTCTCATAAGAATAACCAGCCCCATAAGCTGATCGACAAAAATCCCCAATATCTGGATGCAGATGTGGCAAAGGATTTACTTCAATAAAGTATAGTGTATCACTTGTTGTATCAAAACGAAAATCAATTCGAGCCGCATCCCTGCATCCCAAAACTTGATATATTTTTTTTGAGACAGCTATCATCTCTTTATTAATTAAGTCATTAGTGCTAAGAGAATAGCTTGCTTGTGTGCTAGCATTTTCTTTTTGTTCATATCCATAAACTTTGCTACAAGGCAAATGAACAACAATTGGGGCTAATACTTCAATTGTTGTTCCCTCACCTAATATACCAACTGTCAACTCTATTCCATCAATATATCTTTGAACTAGAATAGGTTGTTTATAAGCAGATATAGTATAATCAACACGATTGACCAACTCAGTGTAGCTATATGAAACTGATTGGTCAGAAATTCCCATGCCACTACCTTCAAAGGCTGGCTTAACAATATAGGGATATTGATTTAAACAAGCCAGTGCTTCTGCATTTTCGATACTTTGTATGTATAGCCAATCGGGTACGCTTACTTTTGATTGCTGTACCACCAGATTGCAAAGGTTTTTGTCTAAGGTTTTTACCATCACATCGGGACTAGAAAATACATAAGGTATTCCCAATATTTGACACAAAGATGGAATTAATGCTTCTCTATATGCTCCTCCAACCATTTCGCATATGCTAAATACAAGCGAATCCGAAACAGCAAGCTTTGTAACTATTTCATGGTCGCAGCAAATATCAATGACATTAAATCCAACTTCTTGTAAAGTCTTTTTAATCTGGTAAATTGTATCTGGAATATCCCAGTCTGCATCAACATCAAAGGGTGCGCCATCTTTTTTTCCTGGGTGTTCGCTTCGTAGATTGTATATTAGTCGTAGTTCCATGCTATTTCCTTCCATTTGTTTCAATGTTCTATTGCTTAAGAATTAAATCAATCTCTGTTTTTTTAGAAGGTTCTAAAAAAGATCCACTCCAGTAGCAAACAACATTAAAAGAAGTATGTTTTTTGGGGCCGCGATAGCAAAGACACATATGTTGAGCTTTCACTCTAGCAAAAGCCCCCTTTGCTAGACCAAATTCCATTAGATCGCTGCATAGTTGCTCTGCAATTCGTTCCTGAATATTAAATCTCTTTGTTCTGTAGTCAACTAATCTAGCCAACTTGCCAATTCCAATAATATATTTGCCCGGTTCATAAGCAATATCAACTGTTCCAAAAAAAGGTAAGAAATGGTGTTCGCAAAATGACAGAAATGGGATTTCCAAAGCACTCACCAAACCATGATAGCATTCATCTTCTAAATTTTCAGTCACAGTTATTAATTCTTTAGCACTTTTTATCTCATAGCCTTGAAGTAACTCTTTATATCCATTGGTTATTCTACCTGGTTTATTTTTAATGGAATTTTCAAAGCTAATTAAATCTTCCTCTGGAAGGATACCTGACAACCATTGGAATAAATTAGATTCGGGATGGTTTTTGTCAACAGTCATTTAAGACTCCTATCTACTGAATTTGTTATTTTTTAGTATAAGCATATAAGCCATCAGTTTAGGCTATATAAATTTGAAATAGTTTTCTTCTCAGTCCACTCTTTTTGTATATTAGGCTCTAGATATCGCAATGGATCGCAATAGTAATAAATTTTACCCCCAGATATTAGAGGTGATTTGAATCCATAGATACCATATTTTTGATCATAGAATTCATATTCATATACGCTTCTTTTTCCTCCACCACCTGGCAAATCAACAATAAATCTAGGAAGTTGGAAACCCGGAAAAACTCCTGTTAAGTTTTTCGATATATTGATACAAGTTGCTAAATTTGTGCGAAAATGCTCTGCATTAGCCACCATGTCCATTTGATAGACGTAGTATGGTTGAATACCTGAAGCTACAAGCTTTTTGATGAGCTTTTTTTGTAAGTCTATGGTTGAATTAATACCATCTAATAAAACAGTTTGATTTCGGATTATTACCCCTGATTTCCAAAGTGAGAGCGCAGCTTGTTGAGATTCTTCTGAAATTTCAATTGGATGATTGAAATGACATTGAATTGATAACTCAATGTTGCGCTGTTTAAATTTATCAGAATATTGCGTAATTATGTCAAAAAATGAGGTGTTAGGTAAAAATATTTTTGGATCGAATAAAAGTGTTCTTGTAGCAAGTCTTACTGTTTTTAGGGATTTAATAGTAGCTAAGTTAGCGAGAAGTCTATCGATTATGCCTGTTTCAACAGAGGCAATATCACCACCGGATATAACAACATCATTGATATCACTGTTTGATTTTAAGTAATTAATTAGAGCATTGATTTTGTCGGCTAGTGATTTATTTAGATTGATTTTGGATAGCGTTTCTGTGCTAGGTCCAACCAGATAACTACGAGTACAAAATGAGCAATACATAGGACAAAAACTTGTAAGCAAAAATAATATTTTTTTAGGATATCTATGAATTATTCCTGGTGAAACTTGCGAAGATATTTCTGAAAGTGAATCAACTTCTAACGAAGGATGTGGCAATGAATATTCAGATAGCAATGGAAGAAACTGTTTCCTAATAGGATCTATAAGGATATTTTTCCAATCAATTAGTTGAAGTACATGAGAGGTTAACCTAAGTGCCATTGTATTCTTTTTAATTCCTTCAACAATTTCATACTGCAACTCAGAATTCACCTGCATTAAATTCATATAATCTAATAATTCTTTAGTGTTAAATATCACTCCATTTATCATGAGTTTTAGTAGTCCCATCCTAAAGTTTTTAATTACAAATCTTAGTCTTTATTCCTAGTGCTGGGTAAAGTCACACAATTGTTCAATCCTCTAAACTTACGCTTTTCTACAGGTTCCACCCAAATCGTACAAAATCCCGAAGTAGCTTGCCTTCCCGCCACCTCCAGTGTCACCCCCAGACGCTTGACATCTTTTTTACATTCTAAATTAGTCAGACCATCCGAATTCCACTTCATCAAATTCCGATCGCACTTCCCCTCAGCCCTAGTCGCCCACAGCAAAGCCTCCGCCTGCTCCTGAGTCAAATGAACCGCTTCCCCCGGCGCAAACTTTCCTTGCAACCAAAGTAAACCCATCCATCCCATCAAAGCACCAACACCCAACGTTGTCAACAGTATACCCGCCGCAATTACCAAAGAACGCACAGATATCGTGACAATTCTTAATTCTATTAGACGCACCAGAAAATTGACAGCCTCAGCAATCTGCCCGTCTTGCTTCTCAACCGCCACTCGTTCGTAAGTCGCCAGAGTCTTGTTAATCCGCCCCACCCACCGCACGCTAACTCAAAATCCTCCGGTTTCGGACTCTCTTGAATCAGCGCTTCCAACCGGCCAGTAGCAAAAAAAATCATAAAAATTGGGTCAGTTGGCTCAATTTTCCCCTTAAAAGCCAATACAAAAGCCAATACGCTTGGGTTAAAACCGTTAAGAGAGTCAAAAATGATGCGAAAAGATACGGAGATTGCTCTCACGCGCGATCGCAAGGACAAAAAAACGTTAACCCAAGCGTATTGAAGTATAATCAGCAGGAGCTACAATGCGGGAACTAACATCTTTGGTGCGGCCAAGACCATCACGGTAGGTTAAGTCCAAACTGTCGATGTCGTTGGCATTGCCACCAAATTTATTTTCAAGAATTCCCACCAGTTTGTCGCTCGGTTCAATTAAGGCAAAATTGACCATTGGTAGGCTCGGATGCAAAGTTGCTTCATACTTAATGCCTTTGCTGTCTAACAATTCTTTCCAATGTTCAGCTAACTCTTTGCCAACAGACTGTCGCTTCTTGCTCCTGACCGTCTTACCGCTACCCTCCCGTTCAAATTCCTCGAAAGGGACGCTCAGGATGTAAGTGTCTTTTGGCATTGCTTCGTGCAGTCGCTCGTACTCAGGTTCAAGGTAAAATTCAATCAACAGTTGGCGAGAAAGTTCCTTACAAGCCTTGCTAGGAACTTCTAAGTTAGGATTTGCGGTTTCGATATGCCACATAGCACTAGCAGCCAAAAACCGTTCTTCAGGGTCAGTCCAAGCTTCGGTTACATCGGCTCTTAAGCTCTCGTATAGTTTGCCGACAGCTTCTTTAATTGCTTTAGAATCGGTGCCACACTCCAAGTGGATTTCGCCCATCCTTTCTCGATAGCGTTCCTTAATATCTTGCGCCCACCTGACATAATATTTCTCCCATTTTTCTCGTTCATCCAAGTCGGAAGGAGACTCAAAAAGATAGCGAAATTCGTCGCGGTGGCGGCTTTTTAGACGAGTCGGTTCCCATTCTGGGTTAACAGCTTCCCTAGCAATACAATTGATAGCGGTGCCGTCTCCTATAGGTAATGGTACGGTTTTGTAAAGCCTGGGGTCGTCTTTGTAGTCAAATAGGTAGCTTGGGTGCTGTTCTGACCACTGCTTAGCCTTGGACAGCAAAGAGGGGTGGTAGTCTTCGGTGCGAGTAGCACTTTTGGGACTGTCCACTTCAATTTGCAGGGCATCAAAGAGCTTTCCAAGAAGCTGACGCTTCTGTTGATTGAATAAACTTTCTGGCTGTCCCGGTTCTGCTGCTGACGATTGCACTCTCCCGATTAAGGTAGCAACCCAGCCGATTTTGTTTTGGGCGATCGCTACGGCAATTTGTCGCAATTTGGTATACTTGCGATCGCCATGACTATCAGTAGCTTTATTGTAGTCAACTTTCTTTCGCTTCTCAACTGCATCGTACTCATTATCTTGATTAGCGTGCCTGGTTTCAGAAGCAATATTCGGCATTTTGGAAGCAGGAGTAATCACTAATTGGTCGCCATCAAAATCGCATTGATGATGCTGCATGGCTTGGTCGGAGCGAATAAAAACACACCCTTTGTACTGCATTAATTCAGGATGGCTTTTATTGTCTACTGTATAGCGGCGGATGTTATCTTTACTGACAATGGGGTATCGGGTAACGATAACTTCTGTGCCGTGTCGCAAGTGGGGGGCAACAATTGTACCAGGGTTGAGGTTTTCACAAGGTTGAGCCATTGCTGAACCATGATGAATTGCGCCTTTAATTGCTAAGTCTTTCCACTTTTGGGCCAGTTGTTCTTGCATAAAATCGACGACTTTGGGAAAGTCGAGGAGTTGACCGAGTTTGTCGTTCCTTAAAATTGATATGAGCCGGGATTGGTTGCGTTGAGTTTTCTCATCTGCTTCATCCTCTAATCCGCTGTCGGATTCGTTAATGTTAGCTTGAAAAACAGCTTTTTTGTCGTGCTGTTCCACTAAGTATTTAGCAAGTTGCAGCCGATTGTTTTGTAAATCAGCTAGCTTTTTGGCTTCAACTTTAGTCGGTGTGGCGATGTCAGTCTCAATAGCTGATTCAGAATACCAAATCGAAAATTGCCAGGAATTTTCGTATTCAGTTACTTTGGCGTTGCCTCGATTTCCTAGTACAGCTTTGGGAAATTCGTAATTACCGCAAGGAATCAATTCAGCTAATTGCAAAGCGGCAACTCCTTTGATGGAGGAGCGATCCATAATGATATCGTAACCCTTAGAGTCAGTTAATTCTGAATCGGGTAGCAATGTTCCTTTGGCAAGAAAGCTAATTTCTGGAGTATGGCACTCTTCTTGCTCCCATTCTTGCATCCAGGCAAATCTAAATTGGAAAGGTCGGTTGTAATTCCCTCCCATCTGTTTGGCTAGTGCCGGTGAAATTTTACCGTGACAGTCTCCGGTTTGCCACTTATCGGCTTGAGCTTTTTCACGAGAGTCGTGGCTTTGAGAATCAACAATTTTAACTCGCAGGGTTTCGCCGTCTTGGGAGCTATCTAACAATTTAGCTCCTTGATTGCAACTGCTAACTAACAGTGAGCCGTAGCGACAAGCGTGGTCTGGTTGAGTTTTGAATATGCTTAACAGTTTGCTGGAGAGTTCAATGTCTGCAAAGTACACATTTTTACCTGAACTGAAAGCAACTCTTCTGGCAATGCCATCTCCGAAGTCGATATTTTTGAGAGGGTCGAGGCTGCTATCATCAGAGTCTGGTTTGACGATGGTTAGGGATGCTAACTCTTCGGGTTCAAAAAGTAGCTCAAGCACGGAATTACGCAGCACTTCTGATTCAGCTTGATACCGCCCTTTGGCTCGACCGTCAGTCAACGACATATCAAAGACAGGGATTTTTAGTCCTTCCTCAGCTACCCATTCTGTGGAGCGATATTCTGGGGTAAGTTTTCTTCTACTCATTGATAACTCCTGAATGCGAGTTTTAAAAGTTTGACAAGATTGTTTGGTCAAGGCTTCCTGCTACTGAGTGATAGTCACCCCCTCCAATTGGAGGGGTTTGGGATGGAAAAGTATCGTGTTAAAATTAGAATGACCATCCCAAGGTGTAGCAAACAAATGAAAGTTATTCGCACAACTACGGCTATGAAAAACCAGCGAAATTCTGGGTTGGATAGTGACAGCGATTCACTCGTCCGCGAAGTTTGTGAAGAAGGTGAAACCAGTCAGCATTTGGCAGGTTTAAGCCTCGATGCTGAGCTGGTTATTAAAGGTATAGTGTCAAAGTTATTCAACGTCACCGAAGAAGAAGTCGAAAACCCTCAATACTGGATTGATTTGTAATATATAGCTTTTCTCAAAAAGGTGAGGTATGAATTGTTACCTGGAAAGCTTGATAATACAGGGTTTCTGCATACCTCATCGCTCTGAGAACGGCTATAAGCTATAGATAAGCTGTTGCACATTTAAATTGAATATTCGGGACGCTGCTCAAAGCCATCCCACTCATGGTTTGATTGATGTTTGACATACAATTTAAATACCGCAACAGCTTATTGACCGCAATTAAATTGGCGCTCTTACAAAACAAGTGTTTCACATTCTCATTCGGAGATGTCTAATAAGTCAGGTGTCAGAGCAGGCATTTCTGACACCTCACAAGATGGCTAACGCCGTTTTTTGGACTGCGTTTTATCCTCAGAAAAGCTCTCAAGCGTCTGGTTGGCTTGAAGAGAGTGCAAATTGTTACCGGGAAGTAAGCTGTAGACTACTTTGCGCTTGCAGAAAACTTTAGTGCCATCTACAGGCATTCCTTGTTTCCAAGCGTTTGCAATCGCCTTTTTGTCGGCCGAAGTTATGGTTTTGGTTTCGACTCGGCGATAGGGTTCTGGCAGTTGAGATGGGTCAATCAAAACTTCACAAGTGGGCGGATTTTCCTTGACAGTAATGCGGCGGTGTTTGCCGATAGTTTCTGAAGTTAAGATGCCACATTCGTTGAAGTAGAGAACAGTTTGATCTAACCGCTCTTTCCAGCCTTGGAGTTTGTTGATAGCTTTTGAATGGAGTTCAATCAAATACTGCATCCGGGCTGTAATGCTTGCAATTTCAGCATCAATTTGATCGGCTAAGTCGGCATGGGCATCAACAGCGAGTTCTTGGGTTTCTTGGGTTTGCCAAAGGGATTGCAGCAATTGGTCAATTTCTTCTGAGCTTTCTGCTGACTCTAGTTGATGCCAAAGTTGAGCAGCATTTATTGAACTTTGAGCAAGGGACGCTGTTGCTAAATTCATATTTTAGTATCCTCCGTTGATGCAGGTGTGGTAATAATCGCGGCGTGCTTCGATTTGAGTAAGTGCAGCCATTGTTTCGGGTTCTAACTCAAGAGAAACCTGTTGGTCGTTGTGAATTTTGTTAACTCGTTGAGTATGAGTTGTTTTGTGGGAGTTTGATTGGGTAACTTTTTGCATATAGTTCAAAAAGATTTTCTTAAAAATAGCGCGACAGCGCTCTTAAAAAAAAAGGGAGATTTAAAGAGATGAGTTATCCAATAATTTTGTACCCAAAATTGATAATAGAGTTCTGTCACCAATATCCTTTGCCAGAGGTAAGTTCTAGTTGTGCCACATCATCCCCAATTCAAGAAACTCAAGAATTCGGGCAATCTGTTGTTTTGTCTCAACC
Organism: Lyngbya sp. CCAP 1446/10; assembly: GCF_026130175.1. Classification (GTDB taxonomy): domain Bacteria; phylum Cyanobacteriota; class Cyanobacteriia; order Cyanobacteriales; family Microcoleaceae; genus Microcoleus. The sequence continues at coordinate 21,802 of NZ_JAIGNI010000070.1, forward strand.
ACCTCAACCACCTGTAGTGTTACCTGTCAAGTTGCTGTGGTTAATTTGGTTGTTTTGGCTCTATGGTGCGATCGCTCTTGGGCTGTTAACTATTGCGTGGGGTTTGCTGTGGTGGGAGTTGCTGTTGGTAGTAACTGCTTATTCATGTTTAATTGGCGCTGCTTATAGTTATGTATTCGGTTGCCGTCAAAAACTGCTATCCAGATACAAGCAGCAGGTTATTGAGTACAAAGAACAAGAGATCTTATCCAAAAGACAGCAGGAAGTTTCTAGTTGTAAGCTGGGAAGAGAACGGTTGCAGACAGTTTCAAAAAGTGTCCGAAATGACTTACAGTACAGAAATCGATTGCTCAAGGACTTGATGTCACTTAGGGTTAGTTCGACAGGCATATCTCAAGCTCAGCAAGGAGTGAGTGAAGAAAAGTTTTTGCTGAGCTTGCAGCGGTATTTCGAGGGAGTTTTACAGGGGGCGGAGTTTGAAATTCCGTTATCTCGGAGGAGTTATTCAGCAGATTTTACTGTCATTCACACTCCATCTGGGATAGGAATTGATGTGGAGATTGATGAACCTTATGCTGGCAAATCTAAAAAGCCAACTCACTGCTGCGATGTTGACCGCGATCTCCGCCGCAATCAACTATTCTTAGAGTGGAATTGGATTGTGGTTCGGTTTACTGAAAAGCAGGTGGTTCAGGCTCCTTTGAGCTGCTGCAAATTTATTGCTCTGGCGATTGCGGAAGTAACGGGCGATCGCTCTTTTTTAGAGCCACTGAAAACTGAACCCGATTTGCTGAGCGTCAAACCCTGGACAACGAGAGAGGCAAGGGCTATGGCGAAAAGCAATTATCGCCTTACCTATTTACCTGAATTTGGTGCTGATTCTGTTGGCGATCTGGTTTCAAAGTTTTGATTGACCGCACGCAATATCCGAGTTATTGACTGCAATAAATGTTTATAATTAATACAAAGGAGATTAGATAGATATGCTATCATTTGAAGACGGGTTCATTGAAAGTCAACAGCTCAACCAAAGACTTCTTCAAACGATTCGCTTGATTGGAGAATACAAGGGAAAGCAGGAGTTATTCAAGCAACAAGCCCCACAAGTTTTAGGCACTTTGCGCCAAGCTGCGGTTATTCAGAGTACCGAATCTTCTAACCGCATTGAAGGCATTACGGTGCCGCTAGAACGTATTAAGAAATTAGTAACAGAAAAAACAACGCCGCGCGATCGTTCTGAACAAGAAATCGCGGGTTATCGGGACGTGCTAACCACAATTCACACCAGTTATACTCACATTCCTTTTAGTACAGGTGTCATTTTACAACTGCACCGCGACCTTTACCAATTTGCTGTTAATACAGGCGGGCGCTGGAAAACAGTGGATAATGAAATTAGCGCTACTTATCCTGACGGGACTAAAGTGGTGAGGTTTCAACCTACTCCCGCTTATGCTACTCCTGCGGCAATGGAAAGCCTGCAAGAACGGTTTAATCGCCTCTGGGAATCTGGTGAAATAGAGCCGTTATTGCTGATTCCCAGTTATATCTTGGATTTCTTGTGCATTCACCCATTTGTAGATGGAAACGGGCGAATGGCAAGGTTGTTGACGCTGTTGTTGCTGTACAAAGCGGGTTACGAAGTAGGGCGATTTATTAGTTTAGAACGGATTGTAGAACGAACTAAGGAAAGCTACTACGATACGCTTGATCAATCTTCCCAAGATTGGCATGAAAGACAGCATAACCTATTACCTTGGTGGGAGTATTTCTTAGGAGTCATGCTGCTGTCGGCTTATCGAAAATTTGAGCAGCGGGTGGGTTATGTTACCTCTGCAAAAGGAACGAAAACGGCGATCGTATTGGATGCAATTAATAATTTACCTCAAGAATTTTCCATTAGAGAGTTACAAGAAAAGTGTCCGACGGTGGGCATTGATTTGATTCGGCGTTTATTGCGCCGGGAGAGAGATGCTGGACGTTTGCACTTGGAGGGGGCGAGGGGTAGATGCTCGCTGGCAAAAGCAGTAGAGGAATTATAGCGCTCCTCAAGCAAGTGAGATATTTAGGGATTAATCAAAAATTCCTCAATTCCCCACTCTAAAATCTAAAATCTAAACCTGTACCTCATGTACCTGAGAAAAGCTATATGCACAATCAACTGGGTGTTTAGATAAAAATTGACCACCAGTTGCAATTATTTATAGTTCCTAGTTTATTGACGATCACCTGTTAAAAGCAGAATATTTAACGATCGCCCGCTATGATATTTCAAGCGGAGATAGGGACTTCTTCACCACCAGCCACACGGGCTGGCTAAAAAACTCAGCCTCCCGGCAAACTTAATCCGGTACACCTCGCTTATTCGCTATTCGCGAATGTAGAATGAAGGAAAGTGAGCGATCGCCAAAAGTGATGCTAAAACCCCAAGATATAGTTGCAATATTAAAAGTCCACACTTGGCAGTCAGCTCCCTGGACGTACAGCACCCTTGCCAAAAGCTTAGGTATGAGCGCGTCAGAAGTTCACGCAGCACTTTCTCGATGTGAAGCAGCAGGCCTCTATCAGGGCGAAAATAGGACGATTGTGAGGCAAGCACTGCTTGAATTCTTGGTTCACGGACTGCGCTATGTGTTCTACACCCAACCCGGCCCCTTAAGTCGGGGAATGCCAACCGCGCATTCGGCCCAACCATTGAAAAGTAAGCTGGTTGCCTCACCTTTGGAAGCTTATGTATGGCCAGATCCAGACGGTATGGTGAGGGGGCAAGCGATCGCGCCCCTGTACCGCTGTGTCCCCCAAGCGGCCAAGAAAGATCCAGAACTCTACGCTTTACTTAGCCTGATTGACGCACTCAGGGTAGGTCGGGTGCGGGAGCAACGCTTAGCAGAAGGTGAACTTGAAAACAGGCTCGTCACTCTATGAACCAGCAGATATGGATGCTGGAAACAGTCGCCCGGGTACTCTCTCAAGTACCCGCTACCATCGTCTTCTATTGAGGGGCAACAATATCGCTTTATCTGGATGAAGCTGCGGCCCCCGACATTCGACCTACTGATGATGTTGATTGTGTCGTCGAAATCATATCCAGAGCTGAATATTATCGGCTCTCAGACTTGTTGCGAACTCTCGGACTTCAAGAGAGTACAGAGCCGGGCGCACCGCTGTGTCGCTGGCAGTATGAGGGCATTTTAATTGATGTCATGCCGTGCGACTCCTCTGTATTAGGCTTTTCCAATCGCTGGTACAGGCCGGGTATTGCTAACTCTATTTCTTACCAACTCCCAAGTAGTAGGCAAATTCTAATTTTTTCAACGCCTTACCTTCTAGCTTCCACGCATAGAAGCTTTCATTGGTAGAGGTGGGGGTAACTTTTATTTTAGTTCTGATATTGAAGACATCGTGGCATTACTCGACGGGCGTTTTACTTTGTTTGAGGAAGTGGAGCAAGCAGACGAAGAAGTGAAAGCATTTTTATCAACATGGTTTAGAAATGAGTGGAAAAATCTGTGTGACATCGGGCCGACGTTCCTCTCACCTGCTGCTAGAAATTCTGGTCGTGCTCGATTGTTATTGCAAAGAATTGAAAAGCTAGCGATATTAGTTGACTGCTAGCAAGACACGGCAGCGAGCCCGAGTCTGGTGACGAGGGCTACAGCCATGCACTTTTTTGACAATTATAGGCTCAAAACCCTTGCAGGGACTACTTTTCCTATCAATTCAGCAATTCCTAATTAAGTGGTGCTTCTGCATCGAGTTTGTTAACCTGCTGTCGCCGGAACAATTCTTGTGAAAGTTTGGGCCACCGTTGCAGAGTGGGGTCTTTTGCAATTACCAACTGTGCTGCTTTCCTAGCTTGCTCTAGTATGGCCTGGTCGTTGATTAAATCAGCCTTGACAAGTTCTGGCAGTCCGGCCTGCTGGGTTCCTAATACCTGACCTGGCCCTCGCAATCTCAAATCTATCTCTGCTAGAAAGAAGCCGTCTTGCGAAGTTTCCATTACCTTCAGCCGCTCTCTCGAATTGCTGGATTTGGAATCGCTCACCAACAAGCAGTAAGATTGTGCCGTACTCCGTCCTACCCGGCCTCTGAGTTGGTGCAATTGCGACAGTCCAAATCGTTCCGCGTGTTCGATTAACATGACTGTGGCATTGGGGACATCAACTCCGACTTCAACAACCGTCGTGGACACGAGAATTTGAGTTGTATGGGCAATAAAGTTGGCGATTTCTGTTTCTTTTTCGGCTGAACTCATGCGGCCGTGTAGCAGCCCGATATTGACATTGGGGAAAACATTTTCACTCAAATATCGATGTTCCTCAATGGCGGCTTTGAGGTCAAGCTTTTGGGATTCTTCGACAAGTGGCAAAATGATGTAAGCTTGATAGCCCAGTTGGATTTGTTGTCGAATTTTTTCGTAAGCTTTGTGGCGAGTTCTACTCGTAAATAGCTGAGTTTGAATTGGCTGTCTTCCCGGTGGCAATTCGTCCAGTAGGCTGATATCTAAATCTCCGTGCAGTGTCAGGGCTAAAGTTCTGGGGATGGGTGTGGCTGTCATTGTCAGGATGTGAGGGCTAAGGCCTTTTTGCTGCAACTTGAGCCGCTGTTGAACTCCAAATCGATGCTGTTCGTCGATCGCCACTAAACCCAGTTTCTTAAAGCTTACCGTATTTTGAATCAGTGCGTGAGTACCGATTAGCAAGGGAAGAAGCCCCAAGTTTAATCCTTTGGCAATCTCTTGGCGACTCTTAGCTGTTGTGGAGCCTGTTAACAGCGTTACAGACAATCCCAGCGGCTCAAACCATTCACTGAGTTTGCGGTAGTGTTGGGAAGCTAACACTTCAGTCGGTGCCATTAGTGCTGTTTGATAACCGGATTGAATTGCTGCAAGGATGGCGACTGCTGCTATTACTGTTTTGCCGGCACCGACATCCCCTTGTACTAAGCGATTCATCGGAGTTGGTTTGCTCATGTCTGACAGAATTTCATCAATGACTCTTTGTTGTGCTTTGGTAAGGGTGAAAGGCAGATTTTTGTAAAATCGAGATAGCAGTTTTCCTGTTGAGCTTAGGGAGTATCCTTGCTGTTGTTGCAAGGTATATCGGTGCTGTAACAGCCTTAATTGCAAGTAGAAGAATTCATCGAAAACTAAGCGGCGGCGGGCAGATTCGAGGGTCTTGCTGTCAGGGGGGAAGTGGATATGTGCGATCGCTTTTTGGATAGTTATTAACCCAAAACGTTTGCGAAGTCCTTGTGGCAGCGGGTCTTCAATAAAACCAACACAGTCAAGTGCTGCACGAATACAATGCCGGACTAGCTCGTTAGTTAAGCCTTTAGTTAAGCGGTAAACTGGTACAATAGAGGTCGTGCTGGCTTTAGCATCTTCAAAGCTAACAACTTTAACTGTTGGGTTGCTGATGGTTTTACCATAGCTATCTTGTTTGACTTTTCCTGTCACTAATACAACAGCGCCTTGTTTGTAAAGTTGGGTGCATCTCACTTTGGCAAATACATCAAATTGAAAGTTGACCGTTGAGATAAGCACAGCGAAGAGAAAGGATAGAGGGAACGCTCTCAATCTTCCATTGCGCTCCTGATATTTTCACCCTGAATCCAATTCGTTTAATAATTGATTCAACTGTTC
>NZ_JAIGNI010000071.1 GCF_026130175.1 Lyngbya sp. CCAP 1446/10
CGAAAAGTAGCTAATGGATTTAAAGAAACAATGAAAATTATTTTTGATGAATATCTACCAAAATGGAATTATCGTGCAGTGCCGACTATTTAACCAACGCTAAAGTTATTAAATTTTCATTCCTTAGTCCGCGGAGGCGGACATCGTTTATGTAGGTGCGATTTCAATCGTACGTCCGCTCTTTAAGGCGGATTTAACGCGGATTTGAGAGCGTTAAATCATAAAAAAACCCGACACTGACAATATATTTAAAATTGTCAGTGTTGGGTACAATTCAACTAATTACCAGCAAGAATTTAGGACTTTTTGCCAAAAACTTGTTCTTTCAAAGCTTGAATTTCTTGGCCTAATTGTTGGCGGTTGGAAGAGCGCAACAAATAGCGGTAGACAAACCATGCGGCGTATCCAATACCAATTAGCTCAAATGTGGGTGCTAGCAGGGGGATGTCATTGAGTTCGTCTACAATGCCCAAAAGCACTTTCAAAGAAACAATTGAGGCTAAAATTAAACCAACAACTGTCAGAGGACTTTTGTACTGCTCGTAAAAGCTGCCGATGTAAGCAGGAAACTCGGACAAAATTGAGATAATTTGTTCTTTGATCTGCTGGGTCTGACTTGGCGGTTCTTCGGTAATTATGACTTTTGTTGTACCGCTCGAACTGTCTGCTTCATTTCCGGCAGGAATTTCGGTGATGATAACGGTTGTTTCTGGTTCGTTTGATGAAGTCATTTCTCCACTCGCAATAGTTTTTTGCTGGTTGGCGGCAGGTATTTCCACTGCTGCTGCGGTTGTTTCAACTGCCGAAATATCGACTGCTGAAACCTCCGTTCCGACTGTTGAAACAGCCGGCGTTTCGACTGATGTAACTTCCGCTGCTGTTTCAATAGTCGGTGTTTCGACTGTTGAAACCTCGACTGCTGGCTGTTCCGGCGCGGGAGTTTCGGCGGGAGTTTCGGCTTTGGGTTGTTCTGGGGTAGGAGTTTCTACCGCGACACCAACTGCCGGCAAATTCAAGTTGCTAATGGCATCAAGCAAACGGGTTTTAGCTGTCCCGCGCTGGTGAAGGATTACCCAAGATTCTATCAGGTCGGGGCCGTGCATTGCACCTGTCAGAGCTGCTCTGAGCGATCGCATAATTAGCCCTTTGTTCAGATTTTTCTCTTTACTGAGCTTTTTAGTGATTTTCTGAGCTTCGGCTGACTCCAGGGTGGAATGACTTTCCAGAACTTCTAGAACTGCTTGTAAAGCCTGTGCAGCCCCAGGCTGCTGCAACTGTGCGAGTGCTTCTTCTTCGTATTCCACAGTGGGAGAGAAGAACAACTTGCACATATCGACAGCATCGGTTAAGCGAACGAGACTCGGGCCGATTAAAGCAGCTATTTGTTCGAGCCAAGGGCGGTCTGCCTCAAAGTCAAACTCATAACCGGCTTTCTGCCAATAAGGTATCAGCAAATCTGTCAATTGCGGCACTGGCATCTTGTGCAGGTATTGACTGTTGAGCCAATTGAGTTTATCCCAGTCAAATTTTGCACCAGCTTTGTTGACTCGATAGAATGTAAATAATTCTGCTGCTTCCGACAGTGTAAATATTTCCTGCGTTGAATCCGGCGGAGTCCAGCCGAGCAAAGTCATGTAATTGACTAAAGCTTCGGCGAGGTAGCCCATATCTTTGAAGTCAGAAATCGAGGTTACGCCGTCGCGTTTAGAAAGCTTTTGCCCTTGGGAGTTTAAAATCAGGGGCGTGTGGGCAAATTCTGGGATTGTCGCGCCCAAAGCTTCGTAGAGCAATATTTGTTTGGGAGTATTGCCAATGTGATCTTCGCCGCGGATGACGTGGGTGATGGCCATGTCGATGTCATCGACAACTACGGCGAGGTTGTAGAGGGGTTGGCCGATGACGCCGCCGCTGGATGCCCGGGCAATTACCATGTCGCCGCCGAGGTCGCTACCTTTCCAGGTTACGGTGTCGCGCACCATGTCGTTCCAAGAAATTGTGCGATCGTCGTCGATTATAAACCGAATCACAGCTTGTCGCCCTTCGCCTTCAAAAGCTGCGCGTTGTTTGCTTGTCAAGTTGCGGTGGCGGTTGTCGTAGCGGGGGGCTTGTTTGTTGGCTTTTTGTGTTTCCCGCATTTCGTCCAGTTCTTCCGACGTGGTGTAACAGCGGTAGGCGAGTCCATTGTCGAGAAGGGTTTGGACTGCTTGGCGGTATATTTCCAGACGTTGCGATTGAAAACTCGGGCCTTCGTCCCAGTGCATCCCCAGCCAGGTGAGTCCTTCGAGGATGTTATCGGTGTATTCGCTTTTAGAACGTTCTACGTCTGTGTCTTCTACCCGCAGGATGAATGTGCCGCCTTGGTTGCGGGCAAACAGCCAGTTAAATACGGCGGTTCTGGCGGTACCGATGTGGAGGTTTCCGGTGGGACTGGGGGCTAGACGGACTCTGACGTTCATGTATCTTTTTGTTTTTAGATTGGGGGCAATTTGCTGGTTGGGGGATTTGCTGCGGCTGTGACTACAAATTTTATTATATTTTGTTGCCGGCTTGACAGTTGGTTTGCCTCTAATTGCTCGATAATTAGCGCTCAAGCGATCGAGCTAAAATCTCTGGCAACTTAGCAGACGGCATCTTCACGATATTAACATTGCGGGCGACGAAGACTTGATTGACCTTTGGGACTATTTTTCAAAGCACAAATAACTGTCGCAGGAGTGCCCAAGGTGTACCTGATAATTATTAATTCTTGTAAAATATTTGGGTGCGATCGCTCTTAAAACATATTTCCCTATGTCTGCTGCTAAAACCGAGTTTTACGAATCTGTTGAGGTTAACCCCTCTTGGCAAATCGAACTGCTGTACGACGGTGAATGCCCGCTGTGCGTGCGAGAGGTGAACTTTTTGAAGAAACGGGATGCAGGGCGAGGTTTGGTGTCGTTTGTGGATATCGCGGAGGATGGCTACAACCCGGAAGCCCACGGCGGAGTTGACTACGAAACGGCGATGGGCCGGATTCACGCGGTGTTACCCGATGGTACGACGGTTAAAAATGTGGAGGTTTTTCGCCGTATTTATGAGATTCTGGGAATGGGATGGATTTATGCTGTTACTAAGTTGCCGGTGATTGGGGCGATCGCTAATTGGTTGTACGGAATTTGGGCAGATTGGCGGCTGAGGTTGACCCGAAGGCAGGATTTAGTAACTATTATGAGCGATCGAACTGCGCGGGTTGAGTGTGAAACTGAAGGCCGCTGTCGAGCAAAGTCGGAATAGAGTTAAATTGAGTAAGTGCGATCGACCGATTTGCAGATTTCAGCAGGAACCAACTGCAACTAACATTAAAGATTGATTGCTATCGAAAGCAGGTAAAAAAAATGCAAGATGCTGGATATACAGTCTTCATGGGCTTTGGCGGCCTCTGGGTAGTCATGGGAATTGTCGCTGTGATTTTCCTGTTCAAATCGGACGGTCAAAAGCTGAGGTTTGGCAAATGGGGATTGTTGGTTGCTATTCCGATCCTAGTGCCGATCGCGCTGGTTTTGACATATCAGATCGCCCGACCTTTTTTGAACTCGTATCTGTGAGTCTGAAATATTTGATTGGGAAACCGCAGATTTAAGGCAGATAGACACAGATTAACGCAGATGGTTTCAAGAAGATCGAGGGGCTAGAGTTTAAGTATTATTGTTCTGTTGCGGAGGGCGATCGCAATTTCTCTCTCACCCATACTCGCAAAGCATCAATTATCGTCATATCATCCTCCGTCTGGGCCATCTGCAAAAATTGATTGATTATCTCCGCAGAAACAATCGGAAAAGTATTGCTGTATTCACAGATTACATATTCTCCATTCTGAAGTTGAACAAATTGTACAGTCTCTCCAAGATATCTCCATATTTCAGGAACTCCAAGGCTTTTGTAGATAACAAACCGATTAGTAGATGGACTGGTGAGATCTACTTCAATGATTAAATCTGGTGGCGGATCGGTTGATAAGTTAATTCTTCTGCCGCGAATGCGATCGACATTTTGGATATAAAAACACGAATCTGGTTCTGCACCTTGTTTTAAATCTTCACGGTTGAGAGTCGTAGAACCAAATCCCTTACGTTTCAATTTTAATTCGTCACTTAAAGTAGTCACAAACTGTTTTAGTAAACAGTTAATAGTTTCATGCAAGTCTGATGGCATGATAATTTCTAAGACTCCTTGAGAATAATAAAATCGCGAGGATCTCTTGTCCCCCGCTTCTGCTAATAAGCTTTCGTAAGTCTGCCAACTGATATTAGATAATACTATCCGTTGTGTAATTGTTTCCGGTGACGGCTTAATGGGCGTAACGAGCATATTTTCTCACTCCCCAGACAATTTTAGATTTTAGATTTTAGATTTTATACCCAAACTCTGAAAATTATTGCTACATAGAAACTAGAGGCTATCCTATGGGCGAGAAACCCGGTTTCTACGAAATTTTGCGTTTAGTAAGTAGAAATATGGGAATAAACCGGGTTTCTGAGGTGAGTTTGCACACAGAAACAGACTTAATCAAAAGCTTAGCTTTTTGATTGATGACTTGCGATTTACGAGAGAACGGGACAGACGGGGCTCGAACCCGCAACTTCCGCCGTGACAGGGCGGTGCTCTAACCAATTGAACTACTGTCCCTCGTTTTGCCGTTTTTTCAGGCACAATTTCTATTATGCCTATAACCTCACCTTTTGTCAAGAGGTTTTTTGAACTTTTATTTGGAAGCCCAAAATCTGAGTCTCTTGCAGGGGACTGAAGTTGTTGTCACTCACCAAAATCAGACCTCTGCTACCATCGCCTAACTCGGGGCCGAATGTCAACCCCTCAATGTTGTCTAGGGGAATTTTTAGGGTTTCCAAATCCAGCAGCAGCCGTTTTTGAGCGGGAGAAATCTCGCCCAGACGGTTTTTGAGGCTTTCGATCCCTTCTATGCGATCGCCCTTTTCCAAGGAAACCTCAAATAGCCTAACAGTAATGCCGGTTTCCAGGGAGACAGCGCGCTCTAAACTCAGTAAGCGCTTGTCGTCGATCGCCAACAAATCCGCTAAACCGTTGGTAGTGAATTTTCCCACAGGATTTGCACCAGAAGGTAGCGGTTCGGTGATGTAGGCAAAGGAGGCATCTGGATTGCCGCTTAACGCATCGTAGCGCAGAATCCGGCACGGGCTGCCTTTTTCCAAGGAAGGCACGGCGCCATCCTGTACCATAGCGTTTTCGGTGGCGGTGAATAGGTATTTGCGATCGGGCGTTAAAGTCAAACTTTCAAAAGCGAAATTGTTGCGGATGCCTTTGGTGCCTTTGTCGTCTGGCAAAAATAGATCGGGAATTGGCAGCGTTTTGAGCAGTTTACCGTCGAGGGAGAATTCTTTGATGAAAGGATTGATTTGGCGATCGACATCTCCCTCCGAAGAAACAAACACGCTATTGCCAGTAAAAGTTATCCCTTCGGTATCTAAACTTAATTCTGGAAAGCTTTTACCGTTTTCATCTAATAAAGTCGTGACACCAGTAAATTCAATCTTTTCTTTTTCCAATTTACCCGATTTCAAGTTTATTTTGAGAGAATAAAAGCGAGCCGGAGCCTTGCTGCTGCGGTCATCGGAAATGGCATAATAAACTTTTTTTTCGGCATCGTAAGTAATCCCCGAAAGTCCGCCAATTTCTGTTCCTTGAAACGGAGAACCTGTCGGAAATATTGCTCTTCCGATAAAATCTATTTTGGTGAGGGCAAAAGATTGTACTGACAAATTTATCAAAATTGCCACAGTTGCTGCTATCAAAAAACAGGCAATAAATATAGTTGCCTTTTCTAAATTTCGCATTTTACTATCTTCTTCTCTTTCTGACTTCGTGCCCTTTGCGCCTTCGCGGTTCGTTTAATCATAAAATCACTGTTTTTGACTTAACAAAAAATTAGTCAACCAATCTTTAACAATGTAAGTAGCGCGACAGTCGTCCTCATTGTAGCGGACGATCGCCTCCAAGATCGATCGATCGCCAGTTTGGAGCCAATCATCGTACCAACAGACACACTGAGCCCCATTAGCCTTAGCATCGCGCCAGTCAAAACCAAGCCAGCGGGCGATGGGTTTGAGCGCGTAACTTTCCACCGGCATAATCGCCTGCTGCGTCACTTGCTTGTGGATATCTACAAACCTTTTCAGCACGGGTTTCCACAAATAAGCTGGAGTATGGTAAAGTTTAGCTAGGCGTTTAAAAGTCTTGACTTCGTAGTCGCAAAAGTGGAAAATCGGAGCAATGGGATAAGCCCACATTAATTCTAAAAATTGCTCCCAGATTGCACCTTCCTCGGCTGCCGATTCTGCCAGAAAACCGTGGAATTTTTCAGTCTTGTTGTACCTATCGACAACTAAGACTCCGTGGAGATAATCTAAATTCATCTCCGGTTCCGCTTCAATGTCAAAATAGAGTTCGATTGGGGCGATCGGCAAAAAGACAGATTGAGAATAAGGAATTGGCTTGCTGCGGAGAATTGGCGCTGGTTTAGAAAGTGCAGCAGATTTATTTTCTGTAGTTTTTACAGACTCAATTTTAGCTATTACTAAACTATTTATTGCATTTTCTGGTATTCTGATAAACTGATTAACCGCTTCCACAGCAGAACCTCTATCCGTGACATCCGCTAAATCCGTTACAGAATCGGCTGCCGAACCTCTATCCGTGACATCCGCTAAATCCGCTACAGAATCCGCTGCCGAACTTCCTTCTTCCCGCAATAACGGTTGATTTAGCAAATGAGATTGAGCTTGCCGCACCACATCAAAAGCAACTCTTTCGGGGAATTCTGGATAATCAGCCAGCAATGGGGAACTAGCATTAGCGAGAGATTCTACATCAGTAATTTCGAGAGTCTTTAATCTACCATAGCGGCCGGCAGTAACTCCCGGCAATAAAGAAAGATGTTTAATAGATTCAGCTTCGGCATGACAGACAGTATACCAGCCACAAAGATTGCACTTTTGGCGGGAAATGAACACCTCTGGTTTATCCCGATTTTTGATCATCTGAATGCAGTTATCTAAAATCTCGAACATCTGAGGAGTTCGCTGATCGAGATTCACTTGCCAATGTCCTTTTTTTCGCAGCATCAGCCACGCAGTCTCTGGCATTGTTCCCTGCATGGAAGCTAACACTTGGGCATGAAAAGCTGCAATAATTTGATAGTCTAGTTTCGGTCTTTTGCTAAGCCAAATATCCACAGTTACGTAACTCCAATCGCCAAATTTTGATTGTCCCGGCTGTTTGATCAATAAATGCGGACGGCTGACGAGGGTAATGTTTGAAGAGTGCAGGATTGAGGAGGAAAGATGAACAGGAGTTTCGGGAATTTCGCCACTTGCGGGGGAATATTGACTGTCAATTCCTACCAGAGAATCTGTGGCGCTGTTGGTTTTGCCGAATTCGCCCCGGATGAGCACTCCTCGGTAAATGCGATCGACTCCTTGCTGCATTAAACTCAAAGTAGCGATCGCGCCAGCTTCCCAATCCCCTCTAGGATATGATGGTTGTTGGTAAGTCTCGTGTTCCAAAACTTGCTGCTGGTATGCGGCGCTGTCGCGCATCAGTTTCAACAAAAAGTCGCTGGGGGGGTCTAGTTGTTTCCAGTCTCCGCAGGTGTCTAAAAATGCTCGGAGATTGCATCGTTGATAGGAAAGTAGCAGTTTGTCAGTTATTAACATTTAGTATTCGCAAGGGCATAGAATAATTAGAAGGAAGAAGGAAGAAGGAAGAAGGAAGAAGGAAGAAGGAAGAAGGAAGAAGGAAGAAGGAAGAAGGAGGAAAGCCTTTCGACTTCGCTCAAGGTAAAAGGAAGAAGGAAGAAGGAAGAAGAAGCCTTTGTTAGTGAGGTTTTGGACGATCGACATTTATGCAATATTAACGTTATCAACAATTCCCCAGAAAAAATGACAAAGGACAATCACCGGCAACAATTTCCAGCTTTGGCCAATAAAGCTTATTTTAACTACGGCGGACAAGGGCCGCTGCCTGAGTCTGCTTTAGAGGCGATTTATGAGGCTTACAAGCGGGTGCAGCTTGGGGGGCCGTTTTCGGGGGAGGTGGGGGCTTGGGTGGTTCAGGAGGCGATGCTGACGCGACGGGCGATCGCATCTGAGTTGGCCGTACCTGCTGAAACCATCGCCCTGACTGAGGATGTCACCGTGGGCTGCAATATTGCGCTGTGGGGCATTGATTGGAAAGCGGGCGATCGACTGCTGCTTTCTGATTGCGAACATCCGGGCATTGTAGCTAGTGTAATGGAACTTCAGCGCCGTTTCAAGATTGAGGTTGATGTTTGTCCATTGGCGGCAACTTTGAATGAAGGATCTCCTGTTCAGGTAATTGCTGATAGTTTGCGGCCAAATACTCGGTTGTTGGTAATCAGTCACATTTTGTGGAATACCGGTCAAGTTTTGCCTCTTAATGAGATTGTGAAAGTGTGTCATGAACCCCCCCTAACCCCCCCTTGCCAAGGGGGGGGACAAGAGAGTTTTAATGCTAAAAGTCGCAAAGTTAGAGTCTTAGTTGATGCGGCTCAATCTGTGGGGGTTTTGCCTTTAAATTTGATTGAATCGGGGGTTGACTTTTATGCTTTTACTGGTCACAAATGGTGGTGTGGCCCGGAAGGTTTGGGCGGACTGTATGTAAGTGCGGCGGCTTTGGCAGATTTGCACCCGGTGTTTATCGGTTGGCGGGGAATTGTGACGGATTCTAGTGCTAAAGTGCTTGGCCCGAAGGCTGGATCGCAGCGCTACGAGATTGCGACTTCGGCTTATCCTTTGTATGCGGGTTTGCGAAGTGCGATCGCCCTTCAACACGAATGGGGAACAATTGCAGAAAGGTATGCAGAAATTTGTCGTTTGAGCAAGTATCTTTGGGAGCGTTTGTCGGAACTTCCCGATGTGGAATGTTTGCGAACATCTGCGCCGGAAGCTGGTTTAGTTTCGTTTCGATTGATGAATGGGATGCCGCACAACCAGTTGGTTAATTTGTTGGAAAAACAGGGAATTATGGTGAGGACAATTCTTTCTCCTGACTGCGTGCGGGCTTGCGTTCACTATTTTACCACTGAGGCGGAGATCGATCGGTTGGTTGAGGCGATCGCAATACTGTAGGGTGCACCGCCGTCTTGAATAAAAATTTGTTAAAGAGGTTATGTTGTGGCTTGAACGCGATGGATTAATCAGGCTTGATTAACGATCGCGTTTTGCTCAATAGCTTGCGTTGTGTCAGGCATTCTGCGCCATTAACCTGCAATAAACGTACAGTCACTCGACCGATCACAGTTAGAGATTCGATCGCACCACTTTCAGTTTGAAGTTTAAAATTCTCTTCCCAGCGATCTTTTCGAGGGTTGTAAAGTCGAACTACTTCACCTGTTTCTGGATCGATAGAGGCAATATCGCTGCCTTTATTTTTGTTACAAAGTGAGCAAGATAAAGCCCGATTACTTTCAACTGTTTCGCCCCTGTGTTTTTCTGCGATGATATGGTCTACCTGATGAGACGAGAGGGCGAGTGTTTCTGGGATTAAACAATATTCACAGCATCCTTTGGCGCGATCGCATACCATGCGTCGCAAACTAGCTGAAACGTAGGTTTTGCTCATGCAGCCTCGCTCATTTTCACCAAAGCTTGCGCTTTTGCAATGCGTACTAAATGCTCGATAAATTCGTATTGTTGCCACAAACGCTGCTCGATCGGCGTAAGTCCTTCTGTGCGGTTTTTCTCTAATAAAGTATCGATTTCCGATTGAAGAGAGTCGGACAAACGCAGGGCTAATATTTCTTGTGGCGACGGTAAACTTGCTATAAATTCTAATATCTGCCTGAGTGCAGAAAAACCGTTTGAAGGATTGGCTTCGACTTCCCTCAATCCTAGCATCAAAATCTGTGGTAATTCATCTTTGAGAGGATCTAGCCGCAGTGCTAGTTCGTCGGGAATTTGAAGAGTAATTGTTGCCATTGTTTTTAGTTACTGACGCTCTAATTTAATTCTAGCATAATATCAAGTTCGATCGCTCTTTGTGTAAAGGGGATTCGCAGGCAGTGTTTCAATGGTTTGGAGAAGTTGTTCTTTGATGGTCATAATCTATATGTAGATGCAATAGCGGTTTATAAATTTGCAACTTCGATAATTTGCTCGGTGGCAATAGATGCGTCTATTTCCTCTCCCAATGTGGGGATTCTGCTAGCACCTTTATGCTACCAAACTTCTTTCCCCACAGCAACTCCACTATCAATCTCACTATGAAGGTTCTCAGGCGTTATTGCCTCAACCAATTCCTCAAGCGAATACTACTGCTGCTTGAGGGCGGCCACTTTTTCGGGTACAGCCCAGAGGATAAACTCATCAAGTGAAATGCCTTGGAGTGCCGCCAATCTTTCGGCTTCTTGCTGTAATTGAAGGGGTAAGTTTAATGTGTAGGGTTTCATTGATATAAATTCCGTTTGCTAATAGGATTGCAGATAGGGAGATAGTTGAGTTTAACAGTGTATCAAGTTTTCAAAATTTGAAAAAACTTTAGGTTTCATCTTAGCGCGATATCTCTGCGGGATGTTACCTAATGGCTCATAATTCATATTTACCCCCAAATTTCGACCTACACACTCAGACAAAAGAAACCGGGTTTTTCACTAAATCTGCCATTTCCACGCAGTATCTTCGCAAAAAACCCGGTTTCTGAACTCTCAGGCCCAAGTCCTATTAGTGACTGTGCCCGTGATCACCGTGAGAATGCCCACCGTGAGAATGACCGTGATCGCCATGAGAATGCCCATGATCGCCATGAGAATGTGCATGATCCCGAACAGCCAAACTCGGATTAACCGCGATCGCACTTTCACTCAACAACGCTTCAATCTGCGGATTTGCCCACTCCGCCGCCATTTTCAGGAACTCAGGACGATCGTTCACACAAGGCAATTTGCGGTAAGTTACACCTTTACGCTGTTTCTGCAAAGACTCAATAATATGGTCAACATCTAACAAAGTTTCGTGATTTTCCGTCGCAAATCCGATCGGCATAAACACGATCGCAGTTGCACCCAAATCAATCAAATTCTTCGCAGCCAACGTCGCATCCGGCTGAGTCCACTCAATCAGAGGCGTGTCATGATTCAGCCAACCCACCGAAATCAAAGGATAGCGATACATCAAACGTTCCCGCACGCGATCGAACAAAGCCTGACTTTCCACAATACCCGAAGTGAAGCCCTTAGCCTTGTGCGGACAACCGTGATTCATCAGCACAATCCCAATCTGAGAAGGCAAATGCGCTACTGCTAAATCATTCTTAATTTCCGCTTCAACCAAATCAGCCATTAGCTGAATATAAGCCGGTTCATCGTAAAAAGAAGGAATGTAGCGCTGTCCTGTTACCCAATGTTCTTTGCCATCAAAGGTTTGTGCTAAAGCATTGTTCACCTGTTCCACAGCAATCCCGCTAGTGAAAACAGAATCAACAACCAACAGCGGATAAATCAGAATTTTGTCAAATCC
Source organism: Lyngbya sp. CCAP 1446/10 (assembly GCF_026130175.1). GTDB lineage: Bacteria > Cyanobacteriota > Cyanobacteriia > Cyanobacteriales > Microcoleaceae > Microcoleus. Next base: position 11,547 of record NZ_JAIGNI010000071.1, read on the forward strand.
TTCTGCTTTAATTTGCGGGATTACTTGTTCCGGCAAAAACGGCGCGCAAAAGTTAAAAGCTTTGAATACTTTTACTTTATCGCCCCATTTTTCCTGCAAATTCTTTTCAATCCCGGCGCGCTGCTGTTCAAAAATAGCATTGTGCGGCGAAACAAATTGACCGTGTTGGTGACTCCACTCGTGCAAGTCAAAAATTGCTAAAATCTTCGCCAGCGGCGGATAAATCCAAGTCGGTACCGGCGCGAATTTGGCGGTAAGTAAATTTAAAGCTTGTTCGTTGTAGTTGGCAAAATCGTCGTAGCTTTCGACTTCGCCGTAACCCATCAGCAAGACAGCAACGCGATCGTTACTTGCGGGTGCTGGAGATGTTTTTAACTGAATTTTTTCTGGAGAAGCAACCACTTTGTATTCCTCGATTTTATTTATTCTAAGAGATCCAGGCAGGATGAAGGGTGAATCTGAGATTTTTCATTTTTGGCGATCGCACGAAGGTTGCGTGCGGGGCTGATTCCCGGTTTCTGCACCGATACTTCCTGGCTAAATTTCTTATTTATCCAAGAAACCGGATTGATGAGTGTCAGTCCTAAATCGGCTTTTTGACTTCGATACGAAACCCGTAGGGTGATTAGATCGCAGGCATCTAATTTTCAGAATCCTGTTTCTTTAAGCTTTTGTGGGGTGGGCTTCGACGCCGCCCGAAAAGTTAAATCTAAATACAGAACAGCTTAAAGCTCGAATCAGGCTTTGCTAAGCCTGACAGGAAATGGGGTAGGGGGGGATAATTTTTATCTTTTCTTAAGACTCTCTCACCTTGCCTGTGATTCAAGCTGTTTGGAGCGTTCCCAGCACTTAAATTGGGGGGATACTCTTCAAACTTTGCTCTATTATAAGTTTAACACCTTATCCCCCCAGGTGGTATATGATATAGTAGACATATGATAAAGTTATGTTGCGAACTATATTAACTTTCTTGACGCACTATGAGACTGGTAATTTGCCCCGGAGTTCACGAACCAAAACTCACTGATTGTTTCCTAGCGGGACTTTCGGAGGTTTGGGAAGACGAATATCCTCGGCAAAATCCGCAAATAGTCGATCGCGTCAAGGTTTTTCCCGCTCATAAATATCCGCCTTTTTCAGCCCTTGACATATTGCATTTTTTGTGCAGCCAAGACTTAGCCGGAGAAAATCTAGTATTTGTCAGCTTTTCGGCAGGAGTAGCCGGGGCGATCGGGGCGGCTTGGATGTGGCAGCAAATCGGCGGCCAAGTCGGGGCATTTTTTGCCCTAGACGGCTGGGGAGTACCCCTGGGGGGCACTTTCCCCATCCACCGCATCAGCCACGATAGCTTCACGCACTGGAGTTCAGCCATTCTCGGCAGCGGTGGAGACAGCTTTTATGCAGATCCAGAGCTCGCACATTTGGAATTATGGCGATCGCCCCAAACGGCAAAAGGCTGGCACATCAGCCACACAGCCGCCGGCACTGAGACAGCCGCACCCACAACCGCAGCAAAATTTTTAGTCCACCTATTGAAACAGTACGGAGTCCAATCAGTTGTTTAATTTAGATTTAGTATCATCTGCGATCGCACCTATTGTCACCGTTTCCCGCCTAGAAAATTCTGTCACTTCTGACAAAACCAACAGCATCAAACAGTGGCTAATATTTAGCGCCTCAGCATTCTTAGTCTCAATTCCCGTCTTCGTGCAAGCACCTTTAGTTAGATTATATCCAACTATCAGCTTGCTTTCCACAATTCCCTGGTTCGTCCTCAGTTTAGTGCTAATTTTTCGCCCCAAAACCCAACTGTGGGGAGATTTATTATTAGGATTTGCCGGATGTTGGCTGGCAGGTTCCATCTATTGGGGCTGGTTTAGATGGGAACCTATTTTACATCTACCTATAGAAGCAATTGGCTTGCCTTTTGCTGTTTGGTGCTTGAACAAATCCTGGGGAAAAGTTGGCAGTTATTTTTACTTGGGATCCCTATTTGGCACGGCTATTACTGATTTATATTTTTATTTAACTGGGTTGATGCCTTACTGGCGCAAAGTCATGCACGCAGAACCGGAATTCGCGATGCCGATTTTTCAAAGTGCGATCGGGCAAATTGACACTCCTTGGGGCATAAGTTGCGCTTTAGTTTTAATCGCTGTGTTGCTAACAGTGGGTTTGGTGAGTTTGCGCGACAAGCAATTGCACTGGCGCGCCTTCAGCGGAGCCGTTTTGAGCACGCTTTTGGTGGATGGTTTGTTTTGGCTGGCTGCTTCTGCTGTTTGAGATTTTTGGATATTTTTGACCGCAGATGTGGGCGGATTGACGCTGATTGACGCTGATTTTTTGATGAATCATTTGTAGTTCTGTTGTAGAGTGCGTCAGTTTTCGGTTTTGTAGAAAAAATTTTGGTTTCTCAACTGACGTACCTTACTTGTTGTGGCTAGGTATTATATTTTTTATTATCCCCCTGTTCGCTTGATATAAGTCACAGGATAATCAGGATTAGTTGGATTCCTGATTAACTGCTGATTCTTACAATCCACGAGCAAATCTAACTTCTCCAAAACCACCTGACCAATTAATACCTCATCACCTGTCACCAGAGCATCCTCCGTAGTCCTGCGTCCATCAATTTCAATTAATATAGCCTCCGTTACTCCTACTGTGTCTTGACGACCATCGGCATACTTAACAACTTGCTGTCCTATAATCCGCAAACCTAGCTGCTGCAAAATTTCTGCTGAAATTACTAGGTAAACCGATCCTGTATCGACTAGAGCTTCTGTTTCACACTCGCGCAACAGCCGAGGCGCGAGCAATCCGCGACTAATTAGAGCTTCATCTATGGCATTTGTCAGCTTTACCTGAGTCTTAACTGCCCCCATATTCTTGATTCCATCCAATTCTAATTTATTTAATTCTTTCATAATAAATTGTCGGTGAATCTTTTTATGCTTACATTATACGAATTCTGCTAACCCAGACGCGATCGCCCCTGATTAACCCAGATTTTTTGAGATGAGTATTTAGCTTTAACAATTATGAGTTACAATCTAAAATCTAAAATCTAAAATCTAAAATCTAAAATTAAGCTCATGGCTTTTCTTTCAATTGGCGGTGTAGAACATTATTACGAGTGGATAACCGCAGACAACAGCGCCCAACCCAGCGGCAAACCAGTAATGGTATTTCTCCACGGCTGGGCAGGCTCGGCGCGCTACTGGGAAAGCACGGCGCGGGCTATTGCTGATGATTTTGATTGTTTGCTGTATGATATGAGAGGTTTTGGTCGATCGCCCTTACCGCCATCACCTCCTGAGTCCAGCTACGAACTCGAAACCTACGCCCACGACTTAGCGGAATTATTAACATCTCTGAATTTAAGCCGAGTCTTTCTGAATGCTCACTCCACAGGAGCATCTATTGCGACTTTATTTCTCAACCTTTACCCCGAAAAAGTAGAAAAAGCCATACTCACTTGCAGCGGTATTTTTGAATATGACGAGAAATCCTTCACCACCTTTCACAAATTCGGCGGCTATGTGGTCAAATTTCGCCCGTCTTGGCTGGCTTCTATCCCGTTTGCCGATCGCATCTTTATGGCCAGATTTCTCCGCCGTTCCCTCCCCACAGCGGTCAGTTTAGCATTTCTCAAGGATTTCTTAATGGCTGACGAGGAAGCTGCGATCGGTACAATGGTGACAGCAGTCAGCAAGAGAGCAGCCGAGGAAATGCCCCAAGAATTCGCACGGTTGAGTGTTCCCACGCTGCTTGTAGCCGGAGAGTTCGATCAAATTATCCCCGCCGTCATGGCAGAGCAAGCAGCCTCCCTCAGCAAAAAAGTAGAATTTGTTATAATTCCCAATACAGCTCACTTCCCAATGCTGGAGGATGCCGCCACATATTTGCAGCTAATCCGAGACTTTTTGCCAGCAGTAGCTTAGCTGAGTTATAGTGCATCCAATGTACGATCGGACAAACAAGCTTTTATAGCCGTTTTTGCTCCGATCTTAATTTTTAGTTAATAATTTCTTAAAGCGAAAGGTGGTAATATGAACGACCTCGACCAATATTATAAAGTGCTGGGAATCTTGCCGGGAGCTTCCCGAGAAGAAATTACTCAAGCCTACAAGGATTTAGCGTTCATTTGGCACCCCGATCGCATCCCCAAAGATAATCCTAGACTACTACATAAAGCTGAAGAAAAGATTAAGGAAATTAATCAAGCTCGCGAACAATTGCGATCGATTCATCCCAGAGGTGATAATCAGAACGTTCAGCACAGAAATACTCAGCACAAACACACCCAGCCACAAAATACTCAGCAGCAAAAAACCCAGCAGCAAAATACTCAGCAGCAAAACACCCAGCAGCAAAATACTCAGTACAGAAACACCCAGCAGCAAAACACCCAGCAGCAAAATACTCAGTACAGAAACACTCAGCAGCAAAACACCCAGCAGCAAAATACTCAGTACAGAAACACTCAGCAGCAAAACACCCAGCAGCAAAATACTCAATACAGAAATACTCAGTACCAAGACAGTCAGCAACAAAACACTCAGTACAGAAATACTCAGTACCAAGACAGTCAGCAACAAAACACTCAGTACAGAAATACTCAGTATCAAGACAGTCAGCAACAAAACACCCAGCCGTCGCCAGCAACACCAAAAGAGCCCCGCTACTATTCCGAGCCCTCTTCAGGAAAATATGCTGGCAATTATGCGGGAAATTATGGTGGAAACTCTTCTGCAAATCCGACGGGGCCCTATTCAGATACCTCCCGCTACCAATCGCCGCAGCCATCTCCGTCTTACCGCCAAGCTGCGCCACAAGCCCCCGATTTAAGCGGTTCCAACTTCAAAGGAGCTGCGTTAAAAGAAAAGGATTTTTCAGGGAGAAACTTGAGCAATGCCAACCTGAGTGAAGCTGATTTAAGCGATACTTTTCTGCACAACATCAACCTCACAGGTGCGAATTTACAAAAAGCTAACTTGTTTAGAGCTAACCTGTTAGGAGCTTGTTTGATCAATGCCAATTTGAGAGAAACTAATTTAATCGGAGCCGATTTGAGTGGTGCAGACTTGAGCGGTGCGGATTTAACAGGTGCTAAAATCGGTTATGGCGATCGGGTTATGGTAAAACTCACGGGAGCTAGATTAACAGGTACAATCTTGCCCGACGGTACGGTGCACAATTAAAGGATTAAGTTTTTTGTCACTTCTACAGGCAAAAATCTGCCCAGGGCGAATTTCCCCTCCAAAATTATATTATGTCCCCTAGAACAACCGCAATAAAATTGGTTTGTAGCGAGGAATGCAAGTCCTCTGAACTTGAAGAGGACTGGCATTCCTCACTACAAACTTATAGCGTTTACGTTACTTGACATAATAAAATTTTCCACATTTAACTTTTGCACGCTTCAGTATTACCTTACAACGTAAGCCCGGCGAGAAAACCGCTAAAACCCGATCGCAGATCGAAACCAGATTAAAATTAGGTTGACATTAACTCTTAAATTCCCATGCGTATTTGGCAAGCCGATTTCTACCGCCGCCCTCTCCGAGACGAAACCGGCAAACCATTGTGGGAACTCCTCATCTGCGACTGGGCACAAACATTTCAATTTAGCGCTCTTTGTCGCCAGTCAGAAGCAAACTCTAATTGGCTAGCCGCCCAATTCCAGCAGCAAGCACTAACCCAGAAATTGCCCGACATAATTCAAGTATTTAGGCCTCAGTCTCTCGGTTTAATCGAAGCTGCGGGCAAAGTTTTGGGTGTCAAAGTAGAAGCAACTCGGCGCACTGCGGCTTTGAAAACCCTGCTGCAACAACGCGCCCAAGAATATTCGAGTTTGCCTAATTATACAGGTGAAGCTTATCGGGCGATCGCCCTTGACACACCACCACCCCTTCCCCTACCCGAAAACCTGTGGGGCGATAGCTGGCGTTTTGCATCCCTACCCGCCGGCGACATCGCAGAAGCCTTCGCAGGGCGTCCCCTGCCAATATTAGAAATGCCAGAATTGTTGTTACCGCTGAATTTGGGCTTAGCCTCCACAGTACCCGTACCGGGAGTTGTGATTGACGGCGGGCGACAGTCAATGCGGTTGGCTAGATGGCTTCAGGATGCCAAACCCTTCGCATTGAACTATATCGCCGGAGCTCCCGACGGATTAATTTTGGAAGCTGGATTAGCCGATAGATGGGTTGTCGCGACTTTTGAAGATAGCGAAGTAAAAGCCTCCGCCGAAGTTTACCAACAGCGCAAGCAATTAAGTAAAGGATTGCATTTCTTATTAGTCCAGCCCGATGATACTGGCATGACTTATACAGGCTTTTGGCTGCTAAATTTTAATTCCTAATAGTTAATGCCGAATCCTAGACATCCGCAGCTAGTAAAACTTTAACAAAACGATCGCCCTTTCTAGCTGTGGACAAATGAAACTATCGGAGATTATCTTATTTTTTATTTCAAAACTCGATCGCCGAAAACAGATTACCGCCCGAACTTTCGTCGCAGCAGATACAGACTCAAACACAAATTTTTAAAGTTAATCTATTCCACAACCAGAATCAATCCATCTTGGATTCCCTGATGCACTCGGTTAATCTGACACCTATCCTTCTCGTTGAGACGGGTTGTCGAAAGCATTGCAGACTTCAGCAGCCGCCTGTCGAGAGGCGTAATTTGGCGGAAAGCAAAAATTCGTTGGACGATCGCCTCGATCGCGATTTTGGGTACACTAGCAGAACTGACTGTCATTCTTTTAACACCTTAAAAATAGATCACAGAACTCTGTACCTTTATTTTTAAAGATTTCGTAAAGATACGTTGTGATTAAGATCATACTTATTTTGTGACAATACAGTGTGTTTACCGTAACAATTGCCATAAAAATTAAATTATCTTTACGCAAACTTAACAATGGCCCGATAGAATCACTAAGTAAAACTCAAGCAGAGAGTCAAATGGCACAGGCAAAAATCGGCATTATCGGCGGCAGCGGTTTATACAAGATGGAGGCCCTCAAGGATGTTGAAGAGGTGAAAATCGATACACCTTTTGGCGCGCCATCTGATGCAGCCATTGTGGGAACATTAGACGGTACGCCCGTCGCATTTCTGGCAAGACATGGCCGCAACCACACCTTTTTGCCCTCAGAAGTCCCTTATCGGGCAAATATTTATGCGATGAAGAGTCTGGGAGTTGAGTATTTAATCTCAGCGTCGGCGGTTGGTTCCCTCAAGGTAGAAGCCAAACCTTTAGATATGGTAGTACCAGATCAGTTTATCGATCGCACAAAAAATCGAGCTTCTACATTTTTCGGAGAAGGAATAGTCGGTCATATCACCTTTGGCGATCCGATTTGCGGGGAATTGGCTAAAGTGTTAGTAAGTGCGATCGAATCCTTGAACCTGCCCGACGTTTCCTTGCATCGCGGCGGCACCTACGTCTGCATGGAAGGCCCCGCATTTTCCACCAAAGCAGAATCAAATCTTTACCGCAGTTGGGATGCAACAGTCATCGGGATGACAAATTTGCCCGAAGCAAAATTAGCCAGAGAAGCCGAAATTGCCTACGCAACTTTAGCATTAGTCACCGATTACGACTGCTGGCATACCGAACACGACAGCGTAACAGTAGAAATGGTAATTGCCAATTTGCACCGCAATGCTGAAAATGCTCAAAAAGTAATTCAAGAAACTGTGCGGAGGCTAACCGAAAATCCTCCTGTTTCTGACGCACATTCAGCTTTGAAATATGCAATTCTGACTCCGCTGGACAAAGTGCCGGCCGCAACTAAGGAGAAAATGGGTTTGTTGTTGCAGAAATATTTGTAAGTTCCTAAAAGTTCTACGAAACCTGGTTTCTCGCTACTTACAAAGTCTGGGTACACGCTAATCTCAGAAACCGGGTTTCTTGCTAGATTTTTCATACTCCAGCGAAATCATTCGGAGAAACCCGGTTTCTAGCTACTTACAAAGTCTGGGTGTACGCTAATCTTAGAAGCCTGGTTTCTTACACCTAATCTCAGAAACCGGGTTTCTTTCTAAATTTCTTGTACTGAACCGAAATTATTCGTAGAAACCCGGTTTCTTACTATCCACCATGTATTAACTTATCAACTGCTTAAAGGCATCGTGTTCGCGAAGTTTTTCTAAATCAGCTTCAGTTTTTGCCAACTCTTTGCACAAATTAGGATTGAGATTCACTGCGCGGTTTAAATTTTCAATTGCTAAATCAATTTTGCCTTGGAGCGCATAACATCGGGCTTTATTGTACCATATTCTGTAAAAGTCAGGTCGAATTTTAGCAGCATTGTCGTAGGACTCGATCGCCGCTTCGTACTTTTGCAATTTGGAGAGTGCCACGCCTCGATTGTTCCAAGCGTCAGTATAATCGTTTTTGACTTGTAGCGCTTGATTGTAAGAAATGACTGCTTGTTCGTACTCCTGCATTTTGGAAAAGGCAACGCCTCGGTTGTTCCAAGCGTCGGCATAATCGGGTTTGGCTTGAATTGCTTGTTCGTAACAGCCGATCGCCTCCGGGTACTTCTGCAACTCCAATAATACCACGCCTCGGTTGTTCCAAGCGTCGGGATAAGTCGGGCGAATTGTGGTAGCTTGTTCGTAGGATGCGATCGCCTCTGGATACCGCTGCATTCGAGTCAGCACAACTCCCCGGTTGTTCCAAGTATCGGCTAAATCCGGCTGAATTTGCAGTGCTTGATTGTAAGCAGTGATCGCATCTTCATAGCGGTTTTCAAAGAAACAAGCATCTCCCTGTTTAGCATAGTCATCCGCCGTCAATAACTGTTGATAATTGCCGTAGTTAACCGGAGCAAATTCTTGAATTTGAGCATCCGGCAACAAAAGGTCTGTTTCTACATCCGCTGGGTGACTTTGGTGTTGAATTTCGCCTAAGATACTTTCAGCATCAGAAATTAATAGTTTTAATTGAGAGATGGTATCATAGTGGAGACTTTCGATTTCTTGGCGAGCAATTGTTGTCTGCTTTGACAGTTTGCTCCACAGAAACCAAACACCGACTCCGGCTGCTGTCGGCAACAAAGTTAAGGCAATTACCAACCCGTTGAGTAGTACCGCCGTGCGCCCAAAAGCGATGTCAACTTCTTCTTGAACTTGATCGCGAATTTCGTCTTTCAGTTGCTGCTGGGGCAATTCCTGCGTAACCAAGAGTGCCGCCCTCGGTTCTGACGCAGAAACGGCACTGGCGCAGACTAGAATAGTCAAAAGGGCGATCGAGCTAATACTTGTTCTAAAAATACTTGACAAACGCATTGCCTTAGTGATACGCACCTGATTTGCGATTTTCATATGTCAAGAGAGATGCTGGTAAACATGATCTCAGCCTAGCCGATTTGTTCAAAAACTATTAAATACAGGATATCTGTTGTGCAGCCTGCTCCGATTAAGTGTTTGACGCAAGAATTGCTAGACGAAGTTGCAGCTTCCTCCCGCAGCAGTCCCCGCGGGCGACAAAACTACAATTTCCACGATTTGACGGAAAAGGTGCAGCGGTTTGTCAACGTGCTGCAAATGGGTACTTACGTGCGCCCTCACCGACACCTGCGCGCGCCCTCCGTTAACGGTTTTGAGTTTTTTGTGGTGATTCAAGGAGAAGTGGGTATTCTGATTTTGAACGAAAATGGTCAAATATTGCGATCGTTGCGAGTTAGCGCTAGCGGGCCCACTCGCGCTGTGGAACTTCCAGAGGGTACTATTCACACCCTGGTAGCCTTGGTACCGGATACCGTGATTTTGGAGTTCAAGGAAGGGCCTTATGAGGTGGCGGCGGATAAAGACTTTTTGCCCGATTTTCCGGCTGAGGGTACTGCGGCGGCGGGGGAATTAGTCCTGATTTGGGAAGCAAAATTTAAATAAGAAGGAAGAAGGAAGAAGGAAGAAGGAAGAAGGAAGAAGGAAGAAGGAAGGAAGAAGAAAGAAGAAAGAAAATTAAGGGTTTCAACAATTAAGAACTTGCTCACCCTCGGTTGCAGTTGACTAACTGTCAACTGTCAACTGTCAACTGTCAACTGTCAACTGTCAACTGACTAATGAATCTAATTGTTGTCATCCGATTGTATAAATCTGGGGCGGTGCGGATGATTTTTCTCAGAATTTCATCCGTCACCCAAAAGACGACGGGAAAGGCAAATTTTTTGCTGAATTCGCTGCATACTAGGTTGGTAGAAAGCAAAAGTCTATCGATCGACTCCACTGACTCCAAACCGAGGATCATTAAAGCTGGAGGCGGTTCGTCGTCTACGAATGCTGCGATTGTCGTGTAGAGAGATGTCGCCGATTTTGGCACAAATAGTGGCTGCGGTTTCTGGGTACAAGTTGCTTGTAGTCGATCGACTATTTGCTGCCGCAAAGCCAGGGAGTTGCAGTTGACTAAAACGAAAGAAAAGTAACCTTGGGAAAGACGGAGCGCCCGAATTAACGTTGAGAACGACCGCTCGTTATATTTGGCTAAGTCGTACCTCGCTGCATCGTTTTTATCTGTATTTTCTGAGCTGTTTTCGACAAACATAAATTGCAGGTCTGTTCTCTAGTTTTAGGGGTTTTCTATCTTAAATGCTGTTTATAAAGAAAATATGAAGGTGGAACAAAAAAAAATGATAAATATTCCGGCGATTGTAGCACTGTTTGAAATTAACATCAATAGTGCGATCGACTAATTTTGCTGCACCTGTACGCAACCCACCTGTTACGCTTAAACTGAATGATCAAATCTAGTTAAGAATACAAACAACTCACCGGGAATTTTCAGCCAGCGGCAAAGTAAACCAAAAAATTGCCCCAGCACCGGGACTGCTAATTACCCCAATTTCCCCGCCGTGAGCACCAATAATTTGCCGACAAAGATATAAACCCAAACCCAAACCGACGGAGTGTCTGGATCGATCGCCCCTAACGTAAAGGTCAAACAGATGTTCGCACTGTTCCGGCAATATTCCCACGCCGTCATCTTCTACTGTACAGTAAATCATACTACTTGGGAAATTGGGGATTGGGAATTGGGAATTGGGAATTGGTAATCGGTAATCTTGCCCTGAGCGAAGCCGAAGGGTGGTAATCGGTAATTTCTCTATGTCCTGTTTCGCTTCCTTTTGATTTATAATTAATTTTTCCGCATTTATAACTTGAGCGGAAACCGTTAAATTCAATCCAGGCAGATTGTGCTTCAAAGCATTAGCAATTAAATTAGAAAACACGCGCCACAACTGAGTCGTGTCAGCGTTCACAGCGGGCAAATTATCAGGCAATAAATTTGTAAAAGTAGCTTGCGCCTCATTGATTAAAGGCTCCAAATCTGTCACCGTAGCTTCAACTAATACCCTCAAATCTACCCGATCGCAGTGCAGAACCAAACCGCGCAATTCCCCGGCGTGAACTTCCAACAGCGAATTTATCAACCGCAATTGCTGCTCGCTACCTTGAATCATCCGCTCCAAAATAGAACGGGGAATTGCGATCGAATCCCCTGTTTTCGTCTGCCAATTTTTCAGCACCATTAACATTCCCGCTACCGGGTTGCGCAAGTCGTGAGAAAGAGCGTGAATAAACACCCGCAGCGATTCTTGTGCCTGTTTGCGCTGCGTGATATCCTCAATCAAACCCTCATAATAAAGCACGGAACCGCTGCTATCTCGTACCGCCCGCGCTTTCTCGGAAATCCAGACAATACTGCCGTCTGAGCGATAAATTTGCGACTCAAAATCCGAGACTGTGTTACTTCCCGCGATCGATCGCAAAAACTCATTTCTGCGAACCGGATCGACATACAACTGCCGCTCGATATCAGTAAACTTTGCCGTCACTTCTTCCGGGGAATCGCAGCCGTAAATCCGCGCCAAAGCTGGATTAGCCGTAATATAGCGGCCGTCGGGAGTGCTTTGAAAAATTCCCTCGCCAGCATTCTCAAAAATGCTGCGGTACTTCGCCTCCGCCACCTCCAACTGCTGGTAAGCAGATTCCAACTCACGCCTGGTACTAAACTCTTTCCGTTGCAGACATTCGTACCAATAAACCGACAAATCGCAAATCAAACAAAACCAAAACAAATATAAGTACAACCCGGTCAACTTAAAAGGAGTATACTTAGCAAAGCTTAGATTTAAAACCAAATTTATGCCGACATGGCAGCACAAAACGCCTAGTTGAGAAATTAGGTGAAGTCGCCAGCGGACGGGCATCAGCGTAGCTTGGATCAGAAACGCTAAACTCCAGGTAAAAATTGGTAATTCCCCGGCTTGTGCGACAGCTAGCCCAAGCTGTACAACCAGCGTCAGCGACCACGAAAAACCCAAAAATAGCAAACCGGGATAGCGCTGTCCGAAGGAGGTTTTTTGCAACACAAAACAGGTCAATAAACCCAATTCTACAGCAGCGCTCGTGTACAAATAAACACTTTTAAACTCTTGGTGAGCGAAGAATCTTTCGCCCAGAAAATAGACAGTTATTGTGAAGGCAAAAAAGATGGCAATTGCGACAGCAGGGCGCAGCCGATCTCGGAGGAAGCGATCGCGCCACACCTCGTAAACCGTTAACGCCTGAACTGATTTTTCATGGCCTGGATAGTTCATAACTTAATGTAGGGTGCGCAGCACGTTAGCCCTAGATGTTGACAGCAGGTAGCGAAAACCAGAAAGTCGAGCCACCTCCGGGAGTGCTTTCTACACCGATTTCGCCGCCATGAGCTTTGATAATTTGCTTGGAGAGGTACAATCCCAAACCCAGCCCTGTTAATTGTGGGCTATTGGGGTCTTGAACGTAAAGTTCAAACAGAGATTCCCGCTGTTTGGCGCTGATTCCCACTCCATTGTCTGTTACAGTGCAGCGAACCATTTTTACGGTGACACCGGGCAATTTGCTGCCGATATTGCCAATTTGACTCTGATAGCGGGGCATTTGGCAACTGCCATCGAGGTGAAATTTGGCGCGGATTTCCTGTTTTTTCTGGTCGAGTATCGAGGTGCGATCGCCCTTTTCAAATATCCGGTTAGCGATACAGCGGGCGACGGGATTATTTTGGGATGTTAAAACCTGTAAATTTTCTTGAGCAATTAGCACTTTTTCAACTTCAATCACCTCGGCTTTCAAAATTATATTGACTCCCGGATGATTGTGTTTAATCGCATTAGTCAGCAGATTTTCTAACACCCGTTGTAAGAGTTTACTGTCGGCATTAATTCGCGGCAAATTCGTCGGTATTTCCTGAGTTAAAGTTGCTTGATTTTTTGCCAATATCGGATCTAAATCGGCAATAATTGCTGAAGTTAAAGACTGCAAATGCAGCGGTTCGGGATGGATGAAAATACCTTTGACTTCGCTAGCATGAGCGTCGAGGAGGGAATTAACCATAGTCAATTGGTGTTCGCTAGCCTGCACGATGCGCTCCAAGATCGATCGCGAAACCGGAACATCCTGTGGACAATCAGATGCCGATTTGTTGAGCAAATTTTTCAGCAGGATTAACATTCCCATAACTGGAGTGCGGAGATTGTGAGAAACTGCGTGCAAAAATAGGTCTTTCAGGCGGTTGCTTTCTTGCAATTCGTGCATTTTTTGCTGTAGTTGGCTGGTGCGTTCCTCCACTTGAGATTCCAAGTTGGCATTGAGATCTTTTACCTGCTGCAAAAGTTGGGCTTGCTGGAGGGCGATCGCCACTTGGGTAGCCAGTTTTTCTAATAAATCAATTTCAAATTCCTGCCACTGGCGGGGCCCAGAACACTGGTTGACGGCCAAGATTCCGAAAAGTTCATCGCCGAGGACGATCGGCACATTTAACGTCGCCCGAATTTGATAGTCGCTGTATAATTGGACAACTCGATCGCCCCTTTGCACCGTAGCAGTATCGCAGACAATTCGGACGCGGTTGTTAGCATAAAAAGTTTTCTGCTTTTCGAGGTGATTCTCGTCAGTGAGCAACAACCCCAAAATAGAACGGTATTGGACGACAGACTCAGCGACAATTTTACCGTACACCGGGCTAGGAAGATTTGCCCCGCCCGCGTCCATAATACCGATGAAAGCGCGATCGGCCTTGAAAAATTGCCGGACTTCGGCAACAGTAGTATTGAGAATTGCTTCGAGATCGAGGGATTGGCGAATTCGCAGGGCCATTTCTGAGAGCAGCCGATCGCGCTCGGAGGAAGCCCGCAAAGCAGCTTCCGCGCGGTGGCGTTCGGTAACATCTTGGACTGTGGCGGCGATGACGTTGGAGTTAATTGCCGACTGTTCGCAGACAGTGCGCTCGGAGCCGTCGGTGAGTACAATTCGATAGTTAATGGAATAGGGTTGGCGATCGAACATCGCTTGAGATTGCGATCGCGCCACCAATTCTCGGTCTTCTGGATGTACCGTCTGCAAAAAAACTTCTGGTGTTGGTTTAACAGTTCCCGGAGTCAAACCCAAGAGGCGATAAAGTTCATCCGACCACCGCAATTCGATATTAGATATATGATGTTCTGGGGATTCTGCGCAGTTTTCAATTGTGGCGACGGCGGCGCAATTTAAATCCCAATTTCCCAACTGAGCGATGCGCTGAGCGTTAGCTAAACTGGCTTCGCGATCGCGCAACAGAGCGGCCGTGCGGCGCACGAACTCCAGCGCTTGCTCGCGTTCAGCCACGGCGGCAGCCAACATCAGGGCCACAAGGGCGATCGTACCGGTAAAAGCTTGTAAGAATAAAACCGCCTGTTGCAAATTTTCGCTTTTGACCAGAAACGGGCCGCCTCCCTGCACAGCTCCCCAAATTGCGATATAAGAGACGATCGAATAAGCAAAAATTGCTCCCGGCTGACGAAATCGCAAAGCGGCCCAAACTATCAGAGGAAAAGGCAAATACTCCAGCGGATACAGAGCGCTCGCAGCTTGTGTTTTCGAGCAAAAAACCAGCCAGCTTACGCTCAGCAATAAAGTCAGCCATAGAGCTATTTCTGAATAATTTAAAAGTAAATTTTGCAGGTTATAGCGATTTTTAATTCCCTGAAATTTGGATAAATAATTAGTAATTGGCAAGCGGTAATTTGCCCATTTAAAAAATGCTAATAAATTTGAAATAATTCGATCTTTTCTTGAAACATGAAAACTTTTAAAGGCGTAATTTAAAGTCAGCAGCATCGGTGTGACGATCAAGATTCCCATACCGTCTCCGAGCCACGTAGTCCACCAATTCCGAGAGAAATTGCTCCACTGATCCCAACCAAAAATGCACGTACCCAAGTTGCCGAGGGTAGAACCGACCAAAGTAGACCCGATGACAGCGCCGGCTACCAAACCCACAACATCTCGCAGTCGATCGAGCTTAGTACAAAATCCGATGCGCCTCAACGCGGATTCCCCCACCAGCGCTTGCATGGTGACGCTAAAGGCCGATGTGACCACGACAGCCGAGGGTATACCGGAAGTAGAGTTTAACAGCACCGAACCGAGGGCAATTCCCGGCCACATCCGTCGCCCTTGTAGCAGCACTGCCGCCAAAGCAATGCCTGCGGGCGGCCACACGGGCGAGGCTTCGGCTTTCACCAGTCCCAGTACGGACGCTGCGAGTTTTCCGGTGACAAAGTAGGCCAGGGCCAGGATGCCGGCGGAAAGAAAGGGTCGAGTGCGGTGGTTGAGCAGTTTCATGGTTTGTGCGATCGAATCCTCCATTGCTACTCTTTAATTTAGGTGGCGAAAGGGCGATCGAGCTTCCTCCAGAGGAATCACCTGACTGGGGGAAGGGGAGAGGGGG
>NZ_JAIGNI010000072.1 GCF_026130175.1 Lyngbya sp. CCAP 1446/10
GAGTGGGGGGGAGTGGGAGAGGGGGAAAATATTCCCTCGGACTTCTCCGTGACATCCGTGACATCCGTGACATCCGCTACAGAATCCGTTGCCGAACTTTCTTCTGTCTTCCATAAGGTATAGAATCCGAGGCAAGTAAGGGCGATCGCACACAAAGCCGACGGCAGACGTACAGCCCACTCGTTAACTCCCAGAGTGCGGTAAGCCACCGCCATCAGCCAATAAATCAACGGCGGCTTGTCAAACCTGGTTTCGCCGTTAAAATAAGGAGTGATCCAATCCCCTGTCACAGTCATTTGACGGGCGGCTTCGGCAAACAGCGGTTCGGTTTCGTCAACCAAGCCGATGTTGCCGAGATTCCACAAAAAAGCTACGAAGCCGATCGCGCCCAGCCACAACAGCGACAGTAACAAAGGTGCTAACGGGCGGTGCCTGCGATATTCTGACAAATTTTTAATAACTTCCTTCACCCAAACTTCCTGCGATTTTAGATTTAAAATTTTAGCTCGCATAGAAGTCTACCGAAAAATTGCCTGATCGAAACTCGAAACTCGATCGAATCCGGTTCAACTCAAATCTGCCACCATTCTCAACAAGACCTCAGAAACCGGGTTTTTCCACCAAAATCTCCACCCGCAACTCACCAAATCCACCTAATCAAATGTAAAATACGGATCGCTAAAAAGCTTGCTCTGTATGTCTTCCTTCTTCCTTCTTCTTTCTTCCTTCTTCCTTCCTTCTAGCCTTCAAGGCTGCAAAATTAATTGCCATTCCCCGGCTGTGGCGTTCCAAGCGGGCGAGGCTGTCTCCCCGGCGACGTAAGGCCCCCAATAGCGGCGAGAACCATCCTGAGCAAAAACCACCAGAATGTCTCCCTGTTTGATTTGTAACTTGCCCTCCGGCAGCGATAGCATCAGTCCCTTGCCACCGCCTTCTCCCGGTGCAAAATCCCAGTGCGCCGGTTTGCCGTAGGATTTCTCAGCTTGCCGTTTCGACAGCAGGGCCACTCGCACCGGGCGATCGCTGCGGTTGCTGACGCGCAAACTGCCGATCGCTTTGCCATTGACAGGAATTGAGGAATTACTTTCCTCCACAGGTTCCGGGGGTAACTCCGGTTTCGGCTGACTGGCGGTGTCTACCGAAGCTGTCTCGACTCTCGAAACCGGGGGTGTTGGGGGGAGTGCGGTGGCTGCCGAGGGCAACTCTATCGGTCGATTTGAGCCGTTGGAGAGCGTGATTTCAAAACGTCCGAGAAACATTCCTGTAATGAGGACGATCGCCACTCCAACTAATATCTGGTAAATTTTAAGTTTCATAAATTTTCAGCTTAAAGGAAAGACTGCACACCCCCAATTAGTCATAACGATCTTGAATGTAGAACCTGGGACTACTGTGCCACAAGATACAGTTACACTTAATTACTTGACGGTTCGGGGCTATCAGCTCCCGATCGCTCAATACCATCTTAAATGTTAAATTTTAAATTTTAGATGGGGGCCGACACACCCGGTAAACATTTGGAGTCGCTCTCGACCCGCATTTTTTCACTCATCAGTATAAATTTTAACTACTATGCAGAATACCCGAATTAACAGATTGCTTGACGTTCTGGGCGAGCAATTCGCACGCTGGGCCAGCAATCCTTGGCGGCGGATTTCGCTTTTGGTCATTAGCTTGCTGTTCGGCACTTTTTTGGGAACCGCTCTTTCGACGATCGCCGGACAATCCGCTGATTGGGATATTATCGCCGCAGCGCTGTTGGTATTGTGGACGGAATTGGTGAGCCTGCTGCTTTATCGTTGGCAGCGGCCAGGAACCCGTTATTTATGGCTGGAAATGCTCCAAGCTCTGAAAATAGGTGTTACTTATAATTTATTTGTAGAGGCTTTTAAGCTTGGCTCTTAACAAGTGTTGACTTGTAGGGGCCTTGCTTTCGAGTGTGCGCCCGATATTTTTAAACAGATGGATCGATCGAACTTAAATCCTGTAGAAATTTTAGAAGCATGGATAGCTGGCGATCGCCCGCTCAGGAAGATCAGCGCCGACGAGTTAGAATTGCTAGCAATTTGGGAACTTGCGGATGATGTGCGCTCCTCTTCGAGGGCTTCGCGATCGCGCGCTTTTAGCATTACCCCTGACAATGTAGCCGATGTTGTCCGCCACAAAACAGATTTATTCTTGTCTCTGCTTGACGAACCGCATACTTTCCCGCTAAAGTCAAGTTTTTTTCTCGAAACTTTGTGGAATCTGTGGCTGCCACTGGCGATGCAATTATCGACTGAAAAACAAAGTTTAAAGCGTCCTCTAATTCAAGGAATTTTAGGAGGACAAGGAACGGGGAAAACGACTTTATGTCAAGTTTTGAAGCTGATTCTGGGAAAAATGGGATATTCTACGGTCAGCATTTCTTTAGATGACCTTTACAAGACTTATGCCGATCGCCAACAACTCCAAAAAGCCGACCCACGTTTAATTTGGCGCGGCCCCCCCGGAACTCACGATATTGACTTGGGAATCTCCGTTTTAGACAACTTGCGCGGTTCAAAAACTAGCGAATTAGCAGCAGTTGATAATCTAAAATCTGATGTCCTGAAAACAGATATAATTAAAAATATAGAAATTCCCCGGTTTGACAAATCTGCCTACGGAGGTGCGGGAGATCGAAGTCAACCAGAAATTATTTGCGGTGCGGATATTGTACTGTTTGAAGGTTGGTTTGTCGGCGTGAATCCAGTAGCTGATGCCAGATTAAACGAGTTTTTGGCGGCTGCGCCATTTCCGATTTCCACAGAATGCGACTGTCAGTTTGCGCGCGATATGAATGCGAAGCTGCACGACTATTTGCCGCTGTGGAACCGATTAGATCGGTTGATGGTTTTGTATCCCCAAGATTATCGCCTTTCTCAAGTATGGCGCAATCAGGCGGAACGGGAAATGATCGCGCAGGGGAAGTCGGGAATGTCTGAGTCCGAAATTAATCGGTTTGTTGAATATTTCTGGAAAGCGCTGCATCCTGAGTTATTTATCAAATCGACGGTTGAGGGCGATCGGGTGGATTTAGTAGTGGAAATTTTGGGCGATCGCACTGTGAGCAAGATTTGTCGGGCGATCGACTTAAAATCAAGCAATTAGCCACACTTAAAACTGCATAGATTTGATAGACTCCCCGCCCGATTATGTGCGGGGATTCTTGACACTTCATTGGGACGCGCTACCAGTAGTCTTACCTTCCCTCCATGTCCGTTTATCGTCGTGGCGATATCCCATCCCGACTTTTTCTATATTTTTAGATGCGTTTGTATCTCTGTCGTGGTGCGTTCCGCAATTGAGGCAAATCAACTTTCGATTGAAAGATTGTTGAAACACACAATAAAAGACCTAAAATGGGGAAATTATTCGAGTTTATATCAACTAAAAAAACAGGTAAATATAATTATCAAATCTCTCACGAATGAAGAAGTTTTATCTCTCTGTGGTTGCGACTATATCCTTGAAGCTATATAAATGCAACTTCATAGTAAATTGGTATGAGTGGGTATCCGAAAATGCTTTCCCAGATACATCGCTGGGATTTTACGCACCAAATTGCTGGTAAAATATGTTGACAACAAGTTATTGCAAATCAATCATCACTGATTAGCGCGATCGTCGTTTGCGATCGCCGGAGCGAAACCTGATCTTCCAGTACACGATGCACCGGGATGCAGATGTAATGGAGTGGCGGGTTGACTCTCTGCTCACCCGGATGGGTGGAGCCAGTCACCAAGGATTCGAGGACAGGCTTGTCTGCCGTTTTGACCCCTAAGTTCTGATTGAGGAGAATTACAAAGTGGATTTCTTGTCCGATTTTTTTGTGAGCTTCATAGCGCAGTTACAGTCCCCGACACTCGGCTTTCTGATTGGTGGTATGATCGTTGCCTCCCTCGGTAGCCAACTGGCAATTCCAGATCCGGTCTATCAGTTCATCGTCTTCATGCTGCTCATGAAAGTCGGCTTGACCGGTGGCCAGGCGATCCGCAACTCCAATCCTACGGAAATACTGTTGCCCGCGCTGTTCGCCGTGCTCATAGGCATCATGATCGTGTTCATCGGGCGCTACACGTTGGCAAAACTGCCGAACGTCAAAGTCGTGGATGCCCTGGCAACTGCGGGCTTGTTCGGTGCCGTGAGTGGCTCTACCCTCGCCGCCGCCCTGACGCTACTGGAAGAGCAAAACATCCCATACGAACCCTGGGCCGCTGCACTCTATCCCTTCATGGACATCCCAGCCCTCGTGACTGCGATCGTCTTGGCCAGCATTTATACCAAAAAGCAGCAGGCTGAGGTCAAAAAGCAGCGCGCGATCGCAGGTGATTATCCCAGCGAGCAGCCCAGCACCGCAAGGGAGTATCGCAGCCAGCAGCACGGCAGCGAAGGCGATCGGGTCCATATCTGGCCGATCGTCAAGGAAAGCCTCCAGGGTTCTGCCCTAACGGCACTGCTCCTCGGCCTCGCACTCGGCCTGCTAACCAAGCCGGAAAGTGTCTATAAAACCTTCTACGATCCACTCTTCCGTGGATTTCTTTCGGTACTGATGCTGATCATGGGTATGGAAGCCGCCGCAAGGTTTGCCGAGCTGCGTAAGGTGGCTCAGTGGTACGCAGTGTATGCCTTTATAGCACCGCTGCTGCATGGGCTCATGGCCTTCGGTTTCGGCTGGATTGCCCACGTCACAACGGGATTCAGTTGGGGTGGTGTCGTGATTCTGGCCGTCATCGCCGCCTCGAGTTCAGACATCTCAGGGCCGCCCACTTTACGAGCCGGTATTCCGTCGGCCAATCCCTCCGCCTACATCGGCGCGTCCACAGCCGTCGGCACTCCAGTGGCGATCGCCTTGGGAATACCGATCTTCATCCAGCTCGCCAAGGCGCTGGCGGGGGGCGGCTGATTCCAGACTGGTCGCCGTTTCCCGGTGCTCCCCTGGCCCGGCGACTAACGCGGCAGCTAAATCAGCGCGATCGCGCGATGCCGCCATTTTCCTGAGTTTCTATAATAGTTCAATGAATACACACATCAAGAGGTAACCCACATGGCTAAGCCAGCGAGCAAGCTCGTCATTGTCACAGAAAAGTTGCTGCTCAAAAAGATCGCCAAGATCATCGAGGAAGCCGGGGCGACCGGTTATACGGCGGTGGACGCTGGCGGTCAAGGCAGTCGCAACGTACGCTCGTCGGGACACCCCTCTGTTTCCGACACCTTCTTGAATGTAAAGATCGAGGTGCTCACCGAAAGTCGGGATATGGCCATGAAGATTTCGGATGAGGTCGCAGCGAAGTTTTTCGACGATTATTCGGGCATCGCCTATATCTGTGAGGCGGAGGTACTGAGCGCGCACAAGTTCTGTGGGCCAGACGGCTGTTGAATCGAGACGACGCAGACCTTAACACGAGTATACGAAGGCAATACCATCACCTTCGTATACTGGTTGCGTAATAGCGCGCTTGCATGGTTAGCACCGTGGCACCATACCATCGATCGGTCAAGAGGAGCTTCTGTGTCAAGTATTGAGAATTTCTCAATTAACTTCCGGGAGTACCAAGATCGATCGCCTTTTGCACCAAATCGTCGGTAACATTGCCCGGTGCACCTGCGGGGTTAATTTCCTTAGCCATCGAACGAAAATCAGCGGAATTACCGCTTGTATCTGCTGGCTTTGCGATATCTTTAGGAGCGGGAATAGGAAATTTAGGTGCAGTTGCAGCGGCGGCAGCTTGAGCGCCGGCACCCGCGCGATCGATATCGCTAACGCTGAATTCTTTTGAAGCTTCGTAGTCGGCGGATACATCAACCGTCGGCAACTTTTGTTCTCCAGCTTCCACGCTTTCAGTTATCTGCTGAGCGTCAAATGTTTGAGAGTTATTTGTTTCTTTACTGACTTCAGACATATCAGACTCCTTGCTAGTTTTATTTAAGAATTCAATTTCTCCATAATAATTTAATTGCGTAAGTTTTTCATCTATCTACAGATGTATCGGTAGCTTCTATCTTAAGGATGACTTTTTACCTGGAGTGGCTAAACATTACGCCCGTATAAAAAACTAATCCAACCGCAAGCCCGTACCCCAAACCCTTATAAAATCAGTCATTCCCAATCAAAAATCAAAAATCAAAAATCAAAAATCACATTACCTCTAGGGGATGGTGACTTGTACTTACAAATCTTGATATTTATATATTCTGGAAGCATTTTTAAGGAACTTATTTATGAACTCACCCGCCGAAACCAATTCTCACTCTCTCTCCAACGACACTCAAAAGATGGTTCAGAAAATCAACGGGTTGGGTACAGATGAAAAACTGGCGCTGCTCTACTTTATTTATGAAGAAATGGGAGATTCAATTACACCAGCAGCTCCCGCAGCCGCCGAACCAGAATTAGCTCCCGTGCTGCTAGGTGATTTTTACAACCTTTCTGATGATGAACAACTTAATATAATGCGAGCTATTGTCAACCGCGATGACACGCCTTATTCTCGCGCTTACGGAGCTTTAACTGCTAACAATCAGTTGGTAGTTTGGTATGCTTGGGCTATTGGTATGGGGGAAAAAATTGTCGATATCCCCGAAGGATATAAGGCAACTGAGGCTGTGAATGGCGTGTTGGGTCAAATTGAAGGTCTTGATTTTGAACAACAAATTTCGGTGCTGCGCGATGTAGCTAATAATATGGGCTACACCGATGTTAAACCAATTGCTACTCAGGCACAAGTAGGGAAAACTTCTAGTCTTTAGATAAGACTCGGCGGTTGAAACTGCTAAGCCAGTCAAACGAAGATCGGAGTCGATGGAGTGAAGAACAAAGGAGGCATTAAAGCCGGATTTGGTGTAATTAGCGGACATAAATAAACTTCCGAATTATCCGCAGGTTTGTATACCAAATATCGGTTTTAATACTTGTTTTTTTTAGTTCATGAGTATACTATGTCATTGCGATCTCTTAGCGAAGTAATCCCAGATTCGGCGATTGCTTCGCTAAGAGATCGCAATAACAATTAGAGATATCTCGATGTGAGTGAAGTACAATGTTTGCCGTCAGGAAGTGAGTTTTTTGGGGTTAACTGTTCGCGGGATTTCGATCGCAAATGTCGAACCTTTTTTTGGTTGACTTTCAGCCGTAATTGTGCCGTTCATCATCTCGACTAAATAGGTGCTAATCGCTAGTCCTAAACCCGTGCCAGGATATTTGCGGGTTGTGGTTTGGTCGGCTTGGCGGAATTTGTCGAAAATGTGGGGCAGATCGGTTTTACTGATGCCGATTCCTGTATCCCGAACGGTGATAATTAGCCGATCGCACTTTAACTCCCGCACCTCAATAGAAATGCAGCCCTGATGCGTGAATTTAACCGCGTTGGAAATCAGATTGACCAAAACTTGCCGCAGGCGCAACTTGTCATTAACGATAACCTGATGCTGCAAGCACACGCTGACGGACATTGCCACATTCTTGTCCTTGGCTTGATTTTCAAATTCCAGGGCAGCATCCATTACTAAATGCGCTAAATCAAATTTTGCAATTTGTAATTTTGTGCGACCACTCTCGATTTTGGACAGATCGAGGATATCGTCGATCAGCACGAGCAGGTTTTTGCCGTTATTTAAAATTCGCCCCACCATTTCTGTTTGCTGGGCACTCAGCAGTTGTTTGTGCTGGCGCAGTAGCAATTGCGAAAACCCGATAATCGCATTCATCGGAGTTAGCAATTCGTGGGACATGGTAGCCAAAAATTGCGATTTTAACTTGGCTGCTTCTAGCAGTTGCAATTTTTGCTGTTGAATGCGCCGGCCTTGATTTTCGAGTTCTTCCTGCTGGCGAATTAGCAGCTCGTTTTGCAACTCTAAAAGCTGTTCCTGTTTTTTTAATTTTTCGATCACCCGCGCGCTGTTAATCGCGATCGCAGCTTGTTTACCCATCACCACCAGCAGTTGCACAGATCCGTCAATGGCCGTGCTGTCTTTCCCGTTACCGATCGCCAGCACGCCCAAACGCCCGGTGTCCCCCGACTCGATCGCCGCAGCACAGGTGGCCGCCGGCACTCCTGAGCCGGACTCTGAGCGCCACAGTTGCGACTCTCCCGTCGCAAACGCCCTCAACAACAGCTTGTCTGGCACGTGCGGGGTTTTGCCTTTCTCAAAGTTTTCCCTGCCCCCCACAGCGCTGAGTTTGAGGCCGCTGCAATCGCACTCCGGGAGCGCAACCAGGCAAAATTCAGCTCCGGCGATCGCCTCCACAGTCGCGTCCGCGATCGCTTGCAACAATTCGCACAAGTTACCAGCGCGCTGGCTCAACTGATTTGTAAATCGCTCGATCGCCTGCAACTCCTGCTCAGTATCCATTACCGTCCTAGCTTCGCACAATTTTTCGGCTTGCAAGTTAGCTTCCGGGCGCGCCAAGGAGCGCAAAAATTCTGGGTCTGGTTCGGGCCCGGCTTGAGTTTGTTCGATCGCGTCCATATCTGTGTAGGTTCCCACCCACTCTAAAACATCATGACTGTCTGGGTTGGCGGGCGCTCCTCTGGCGAGATGCCAGCGGTAAGTCCCGCAGCGCGCCCGGAGACGAACTTCTATTTCGTAACTTTGCGGCGGGCCAGCATCCGTGCGCGATCGCGCCAACAGACGAGGGCGGTCTTCTGGGTGGACGCGCGCCAGATAGCCGAAACCCAAAGCTGCTGCGACTGGTACTCCCGTGTACTCCTCCCAGCGCTGTCCTAAATAAGTCGCCCAGCCGCTGGCATTTACTTTCCAAACTATGTGAGGAATTGCCGACCACAGGCGATCGTTCTGAGTTTCGCGATCGCCAACTGGCTGTTGGGGGGAGGTTATTTCTGATGCCTTGTATCGTATTTCGGCGTCGGAAAAGTCCGAGCGAAAATAGTTATTGGCGTGATAGTGAGTCATAACTGTTTTTTATCAATAAGCATTCAACTTGAGCCCTAACACCGGTTAAAGACTCGTGCTGCTAGCTTTATTTATTTTGACTGCCAAAGTGCATCAAAAGTTTTTATACTTTAAATCTATCTGGGTAGTGGTATCTTTACCTCTATCAACGGGCGGACAATGGGATAATTCATGTAAACTGTTATAACATTGAGAGCTTACCAGTCGCGATCGGGCTTTCCAGACGTTCTCTGCAAAATAACTTGAAAATTAACTTGCAATCTTGGCGACTGCATGAGTATGCTTGAAAAAGATGTGCGGCCTGTCAAACCCTAAATCAGGACACATTCTCAAATTTACTCAGTTTAGCTGAGTCAGTTGACGATATTTTAAAAGTTTAGCGGGCTATTGGAAGAAAGATGACTAAAATTCGCGTTGCTTTGATTGAAGACCACGACCTGACAAGAGTCGGCATCCGCACAGCTTTACAACAGCGTGACACTATAGAAGTTGTCGGCGATGCAGCCAACGCTACCGACGGATTGAAACTGCTTCAGTCTTCAAAACCTGACGTGGCAATTGTAGACATTGGCTTGCCAGATTTTGACGGCATTGAACTGACACAAAAGTTCAAAAAATCTATAGCGGACACAGATCCTGATACCAAAGTTTTGATTCTAACTTTTCAGGACAACGAAGAAGAAGTTCTGGCAGCTTTTGCCGCCGGAGCCGACTCTTACTGCATGAAAGATATCAGCTTCGATCAGTTATTAGATGTAGTAAGAGTAACTCACGAAGGTAACTCTTGGATCGATCCGGCGATCGCCCGCATCGTCCTAAAACAAGCTCGCACTAAAGAATCTGCTCCAGAAGAACCCAAGCCTGAGGGCAAAAGAGTCACAATTAAGGCTGCCGAACCGGAGTTCAGTCACATCATTGAAACTTACCCTTTAACCGAGCGGGAGTTAGAAGTGTTGGAACTAATTGTGCAGGGTTACAGCAATGCTGCGATCGCCGAAAAGTTGTACATTACTGTCGGTACAGTCAAAACTCACGTCCGCAATATTTTAAACAAGTTGTGCGCTGACGATCGCACTCAGGCGGCCGTTCTCGCCCTCCGTTCTGGCTTGGTTGGATGAAGCCGTTATCATAAGGTAAAAAGTAGTTAAAATAGGGTGCGCGTTGCGCGCCTTACGCAGCTTCTGTAAGGTGCGCCACCCGCACCTTACTGCCAAAAATCTAGGCTGCAATCTCACCATCGTCAGCCCGATAATTTTAAGTATTAAAAAGCTATATTTAAGTCCGCATCTATCCCGGTGCAGATATTAAAATTCCTTTTTTTTTCACTAAATATACCTTAAGATAGATGCGAAGTAATAATAGGGATACTAATACTTAATGTTGAGAGAGAGCAAATAAGATCGATGGCGATCGCACTACCAATACTGGCGCGATTTCACTTCACAAAATGCAGCGGTCAGGGCAAAAAACCATACTTTTAGGAATAGTTAAGCACTTACAGAAATTCTATCCGCAGAGTGATGCCTGAGGTCGCTTAAATTTGCGAAATTAAAAGTATCAACTCTTACTGAAATATTTTAAAAGAGGTATTATGGCCCCTCCAATTGAATTCAAGTTATTTGCTCCCTACAACAAAGGAGCTGCCTTGATGGGGTGTTTTTCTAATTGGGAAGAAATCCCGATGGAAAAGGATGAAAAAGGTAATTTCCGCACCAAAGTAGATTTGGAGGATGGCGTTTATCAATACAAATTCCGCGTGCAGTCGAAAAGCTGGTTTCTGGAAGCAGATCAGTGGGTAGATGTGGTAGATCCCTACGCGACTGACATTGACGATGCGAGTCAAAACGCCGTTGTTAGGATCAAAGATGGCGATCGCATCATCGATACCTACGTTTGGAAACACGACGACAAACCCCTCCCTGCCGATCGCGAATTAGTCATATACGAAATGCACGTTGCCGACTTTTCCGGCGGCGAAGCAGATCCCCTCGCCCGCGGCAAGTACAAGCACGTAGTCGAAAAACTCGATTACTTAGTGGATCTCGGCATCAACGCGATCGAACTAATGCCCCTCAAAGAATACCCTGGTGACTACAGTTGGGGCTATAACCCGCGCTACTTCTTCGCTGCCGAGTCCAGCTACGGGACTACAGAAGAACTCAAAAACCTGATCGACGAGTGTCACGGGCGCGGGATTCGCGTCATCATCGACGGGATTTACAACCACTCCGAATCATCCAGCCCCCTCACCCAAATCGATCACGATTATTGGTACCACCACGCCCCCCGCGATCCAGACAACAATTGGGGCCCGGAATTCAACTACGAATTTTACGACGAAAAGCTAGGAACTTACCCAGCGCGCAAATTTGCCGGCGATGCAGTCCGCTATTGGGTTCAAGAATACCATCTCGACGGCATTCGTTTCGACGCAGCGCGACAAATGGCCAACTACGATTTTATGCACTGGATCGTTCAAGAAGCCAAAAATGTCGCCGGCCCAAAACCGTTTTACACCATTGCCGAATACATTCCCGAAGATCCTAGCATCACCAATGTAGATGGGCCGATGGACGGCTGCTGGCACGACAGTTTTTATCACTCCATAATTCCACAACTCTGCGGGGAAAATTTTGATTTAGAACGGCTCAAAGAGGTGATCGACTGCAAGCGGCAAGGTTTCTTAGGTGCTACGAATGTAATCAATTATTTGAGCAATCACGACCACGATCGCGTGTTCTCAGAATTGGGAGAGCACGGAATTTTGGATGAAGCAGCATTCAAGCGGGCGAAGTTGGGAGTAGCACTGTTAATGACAGCAGTTGGCGTGCCGTTGATTTGGATGGGCGAAGAATTTGGCGAATACAAAGCCAAAACGATCGAGCAATCTAAAATTGACTGGACGCTGCTAGGAAATGACATGAATAAAGGTTTGTGGGAATACTACAAAGGCTTGATTCACCTACGCAAAAATAACCAAGCACTTTACACAGAAAACATCGAATTTTTCCACGAAGATCCAGAGGCGAAAGTGTTTGCTTACACTCGCTGGAACGATGAAGGTTCGAGAGTTGTGGTCGTGGCGAATATGTCAGAAAATTATCTGGCAGGTTACAACGTTTCTCACTTCCCGGCCAACGGAAATTGGCACGAATGGACGGGAAATTATGATGTTGAATCGGGCGATGACAATATTATGATTGACTTGCCGGAATACGAAGCAAAAGTCTTTGTGTGGCAGTAACCTGTCCCTTCTAACAACAATCAAATAGGTTTGTAGTGATGACTTTAGTCCTTCTTTTTGAGGACTAAAGTCATCACTACAAACCTTATTAGACTTGCATTGCATTCCTTCGGTGTTCCATCAGGAAATCCATCTGCGTTTATCTGCGTTGCGAAGAGGTTTTCACAGTACATAAAAGATTTATTCAATTCTCCTATGATCACTGAAGTCCTAACTACGAACAAGCTCTTTTTTTTCGGCTTTCTGGTTGTTAATTTAAATTACCAGAAAGAATTGGTTTAAAGCCGGAACCCTTGTAGGGAGAAATTAAAATCAGACTATTCATTACTCCAATCCTCTTCCTTCCAAGTAGAGGTCGCCCTCATCTGTCAACTGACTAAACTGTCAACTGTCAACTGTCAACTGTCAACTGCATTAAGTATTTTACTCCGTTGATTTTCCAGGCAGAATTCGGTTGCGGCCGCCACCGGTAATGGTTTGCTAAAGAAGTAACCCTGACCCATCTCGCACTGCAACGACTGCAAAAATTCCAACTGTTCTGCTGTTTCCACACCCTCGGCAATCACCTGTAATTTCAAGCCCTGTCCGAGGGCGATCGCCAGTTTCACAATCGTAGCACCGCTGCTGTCGTTGAGCAAATCTGCCACAAAGGATTTGTCTATTTTTAAATTATTGAGCGGAAAGTTTTTCAGAGACCACAGAGAAGAATAACCGGTGCCAAAATCGTCCAGAGAAATGTGAATTCCCATTTGCTGCAACTGCCGCAATACCGACACCGTAAAATTTACATCGGTCATGGCAATGCTCTCAGTAATTTCTATTTCCAAATACTCGGGATTTAACTCGATTTCTGACAAAATTTCAGCGATGGTTTGTACCGTGTTAGGCTGCATAAACTGGCGGCCTGATAAATTTACAGCTATCCGCATCGGCGGCAATCCCATTAACTGCCACGCTCTATTTTGCAAGCAAGCAGTTCGCATCACCCATTCGTCTATTTGGCAGATAAATCCTGTTTCCTCAGCTAAGGGAATAAATCGATCGGGAAAAATTAAACCGCGTTCGGGATGCTGCCACCTGATCAGAGCTTCCATGCCGACTATTTTGCCAGTATTTAAGTTTATTTGCGGTTGATAGTACAGCACAAATTCTGAATTTTTCAGAGCTTTGTAAAGCTGATTTTCTAAATTAAGTTCTTCCGAGACTTGATTGCCGATCGCCCGCGTGTAAAACTGATAATTATTCCGACCTCTCTGTTTAGCTCTGTACATCGCTGCATCAGCATTTTTCAGCAAAGTTTCTGCATCTTCTCCGTCATAAGGAGCCAAAGCAATTCCCAAGCTAGCCTTAGTATAGAGTTCCAGACCGTCAAAATCAAAAGGACTGCTTAAACTATGGATAATTTCCTTGCAAACCTTAATTGCTTCTTCAGGGCTGTTGATATTGTGCAGCAGCACGGTAAATTCATCGCCGCCCCAACGAGCGAGCGAATCCCCCACGCGCAAACAGTTAGTCAAACGCCGAGATACACCTTGCAGCAACAAATCGCCCACCGGATGCCCGAGAGTATCGTTAACATTTTTAAATCTGTCCAAATCTAGAAATATTACGGCCAGCATTTCGGCGTTTTGGTGAGCGTTAGCTAAAGCTAAAGACAGCCTTTCATTAAACAGCAATCTATTCGCTAAACCAGTTAGTTGGTCGTGAGAAGCTTGATGTCGGATCATCGCTTCGACGCGCCTCTGCATTCCAGCCATGTACAGGTGCGTTCCCAAAGATTTTGCTAGTTTCAGTTCGTCGATGCTCCACTTTTGAGCTTCGACGATTTTGATTTCTTTCCAAGCTGTAAAGGACTGTCGGGGACGATCGTTCCGGGCGTCGGAACTGCAACGGCCCGCCCACAAAATTTCTGTTTCTACGGCGCTGCGAAAAACGGTGAGACAGCCGATGCACTGTTGGCCGTATTGCAGCGGTATTACCAAAAATGACCGAAGGTCAGCTTCGATAAAATTTGCAGATAAAGATTTGAGTTGAGGTTCTTGAGAAATATCGGAAATCGCGTACAAGTGTGGTACGATCAAACTGGAAATATTTGTATCAATTGAATTGTAATGCTCGGAATGTAAATTTGAAAAAACACCTAATTGGCTGATATTAACGGCAGTTTTTTCTACCTCGTTTTCATTGGTCAACCCCATGATCTGCTGCCAAAATTCGCTGAGTTCCAAGTCGCACTCCGAAGGCTGCTGGCCGCAGGTATAAAGTTTAGCGGGCAGATCGCGAAACTCGGCTGCAATGTACAGCCGCCCTCCCGAACCGTGCAAATGCTTGACAGTTTGTTCGAGAACTACTTGCCGAATTTCGTTTAATTTCAGAGGAGAGTGTAGCAAACTGCTAATCTGGTTGACAACGGCTTCGTCGCGGGCTTGCTGTCGGGCTTGACTTAGCAGAAAAGATTGGGCGATCGCAATTGAAAGTTGATCCACAAGCAACTGCACCATTTTCAATTCTCGATCGTTAAACCGTTTCGGTTGGCTGTGGTGACAAGCCAACAACCCCCAAAGCTGATTTTGATGCACAATCGGCACCGTCAGAGAAGAACGCGCCCCCATAGCCTTCAGATATTCTGCATGACAGGGGTCTACAGGACCATAGCGAATATCTTCAACTGCTAAAGTTTTGCCGGTTTCGGGACAATCTAACCGATTAATTATTTTATGCTGCAATTGGACATCTACAATCACTCGCTGCCGCGCTTTGAGAAACATTTCGCGGGCACTAGGGGGAATGTCGCCAGCAGGAAAGCGCAAACCAAGCAGAGATGGCAAGTTGTCGCCGTTGATGGACTCAGCAATCACCTCACCGCTACCGTCGGATTCAAAGCGATAAAGTTTTACCCGATCGCTGCCTAAAAAACTGCGGATTTCTCGCGCTGTTGTTGACAAAATTTCTTGCAGTTCTAAAGAGTTGCGAATGCGATTGGTAATTCGATTGAGTAAAATTTCTTGTTCTAGAGTCGATCGTGACATTTGTCTAACTTTTGAGCGAGTCATCCCTTTTGCTCTCCGGCTGTTAACAGCATTTTTGCGAGCCACTGTGTTAACTCGCCCTGTATTATAGACTACAACACTTTCGCTCTATCTGTGGGATTTTTTCCAGCCGGGATCGAGAAACCCGGTTTTTAGCAATATTTTGGGTTTTCCCACAAATTTTGGGTAGAAACCGGGTTTTCTCAAAAGACTTTTATGCCGACTACTATTCCGAACGATCGCACAAATACAGCAACCGGGTCGATCGGACAAGCTTCTGATGCAAGAACGCAGAATGCTGGTTTTTCAACCCGGTTGGTAAGTATTTATACTCGAAATTATCCTTTTAAGCCGACTCCCAAATTTTCAGAATTCTGTCCGGCAAAAAGCCCGCTATTTCCTGAATTCGTTCCTCGGACAACTCATCCTTCGTTGCCGAAAATACGGCGGCGATCGCAGTTTCCGGTTTTACCCCAGAAGGAAGTGGGCCTTCTTGTTCCACCCGAAAAATAAACAAGTTGGAATCAATCACAAAAGGTGCAGGCCCTTGCCAAGGCGGACGCACCCGGCTCAGCAATCCCACCAGCGGATTCGTATCTTTCCAGAGGTCTGCTATTTCTTTTTGCAAAGTTTTGTCGTCCGTCGGCAAAACTTCTGTGTGCAGTTCAGCTTCCACGCGATCGCTTGCTTCTGTTGTCATCAAATCTCGCATTGTCCGGTACACCAATTCGGTAATGTCCCTGGCATCAAAAATATCCTCCAAGTGACCGTTTACCATAACTTTTTCCAAAAATGGCATATCCTTAGAGGCGATCGGAACTGCTGACCCTTCTTGATGCAGAGACTTAGGAGGATTCGTCTCCATTTTCTGCAACAGTTTGCGGCCTTTTTCCGTTAAATCAGCTTCTTGAAATGCCACTAAAGCCGGCAATAACTCAGTTCCTCCGTAAGGCTATCCACTAAACTCGGCTTTGATAAATTCCCTTTGGTTGAGGTAGTCCAAGTGACCGAGCAATTCCGCTTCTGCTATTTCTCGACCGACATATTCTTCGGCTGCATTCCTAATTGCCGACTCTCCCTTGCCGTTGCCGCTGCCAATCTGTTTGAGCAAAATGTAAGTCAAGTCGTCTCTGATTGCAATTGTCATCAAAACCTCCTAGGTTAATATCCGGTAAAACTTAAGTAAAAAATGATTTTTTACTTGCTAAAATTGTGATAATTACTACTTAAAAACATTGAAGTCTAAACCAGACAAACAAGAATCTCTCAGCAGGTGGAAGTTGTTAAAATTAAGTGCCGCTTAGAATCTTCCTTCAGGTGGATTTACGTAGAACAACCGTAGTCTACTTTTGGTAGTATCCTGAAAAGCTGCCGCCACTCTTCACAGCCGTTAAGATAGGATGCTTGATGGGCAATACTTTTCCTAGTTATCGCGTCTTGTTGCTAATGCCGATCGCCCGTAGGTGTAAGTTGGTAATTTGCGCTTTTGATCAGTAAAATTATGGAGATGCTATAATCGATCGAATGGTGCAGTCTTTGCACCAGCAAAGCACCGATATTGTACAATCGGGCTAGAGCGAAGACTGGCAATTAAAAGCTACAAATACGAGCCAATCTGTTTCAAGTGCCGGAGCGCCACTTGAGGAATGCCTCGGGTACAACTTTTACGATCGTTTTTCGATCGGCATTTATGAACTACCCTAATTGGAATAAGAATTTGGAATCTTTGTCTTTAAATAGCGGTCAACCGGCGGTTGACAAGCGTCCTCTAGTCTTGGCTGTAGACGACAATCACGACAACTTAGAGCTGCTGACGCAAATACTCGATTTATTCGGCTGCGAGTGCGTGGGAGCCGTTGACGGGTACACAGCTCTGTCAACAGCAGTCTCGCGCTCTCCCGACCTAATCGTACTCGACATTTGCCTGCCCGATATAGACGGTATAGAATTAGTAAAGCGGATCAGAGAAAACCCCGAACTCAGACATATTCCGATTGTTGCTGTCACAGCACTAGCAAAAACAGAAGACCGCGATCGGATTCTCCAAGCCGGCTGTATTGCATACCTTTCCAAACCTTTTAACATCAAGGATTTAGAAACTATTATCCGCCAACACCTCAACAATCAGCCACTTCTGGTTGAGTTTTAGACTTAGAACTAGCATCGCGAACTTTAGGTGCAGACTCCAAAATTGCGATGGTTCCCGTGCGGCCAGTCTCCAAAGTCGCATCGCTGAGCAAATCAGTCACTCCCACGCCCAAAACTTCTTTGATTAAGTCTTTCAGTTGCAATTCCAGAACCGAGTCTAATTGCGATCGCACCTGCGAAGCCAAATCTTCCTGACCGTTCTGAGCCAGCAATTTTTCGGGTTTAGTAATCGCATTTTCGATCACAATTATCAATTTGTTATCCAAAAGATTGCAGAGCGCCTGACTCGTTTGATGTCCGAGTAGAGAACGGTACAAAGCTTGAATACCCTGCGCAAGACTCCGTTCTAATTTACCGCGAGTAGGTACTAATGTGTCCCCAGTCATATTTTTTAGGTACAGCAAGATAAGTGAAAAAACTATTAACCGATAACAGTTAACAGTTAACTGTTAACTGTTATAAACAACCGTGGCGCTAGCCAACAATAACTTGATTAGTTTCCACCCCAGTTGCACCCTTAACACCTTTAGCAATTGTCACCAATTTAGTAACAATTTCCTGATCGGGAACTGTACCTTTGAGAACCACAGTAGTGCCCAGTTGAGCCACATAAACAGTCTCAATATCTGCAACATCAGGATTTGCATCAAAGGCCTGAGCCACCCGTTTAGCTAAACCGCTTTGATCGTATTCTCCATTCAATCCCATGCGTTCCGGCGGGATTGTTTGAGTGTTCGCCGCAGGTTGGGCCACAGGTTGAGCTTGAGCTTGAGGTGCAGCGGCAGGTGCTTGGTAAGCAGGAGCTTCCACATTGTCCTGATTTTCCAGTTTTTCTAAACCAAACAGTCTTTTGAGCCAGCCCATAGAATTTGTCCTCTCACAAAGTTTTTGTTAATTGACAGTTGGCACGACGGTGTGCAATTATTATGCTCAATCATCGGAATTGCGATCGCACTCCATGACGCAGAAACCGAGTTTTTCGACAAAAAAAAATCGTTACAGCCATCCAGTTCGGTAGCCAAACCCGGTTTCTTGAGTTGTGTGCGCCAATCATAAATACAATTTAATATTGCACAAGTTCGCCGATCATCTGTCTGGAGACATAAATTCTCCGGCGCTCAAACAAATACCTGCGCCGATCATTCCAGCAAATCAAACTTAAAGCCTTCTTCCCCAACTTATACGATTTTGTTATACATCCATTCGTGCCAATTTCCCGTATTCGGAAAGTTAGGAATGCAGTAACTAGATAGATAAGTATCGTGACATACTCCTACGCCAACTGAGTACAGTATGGCGTAGGCTTCTCAGTGACTCCAGCTATTGCTTCGGACATTGACTGAGCGTTAAAGACGGGATGACCCACCGCCCTATTTTTTATATTTATCGCGGCGTTATGATCGCGGTCAAGACTACATCCACAATTGGGGCAGTCGTGCCATCTTTCATGCAGCTTTTTTGGTACTTTTTCGCCACAACCAGAACAATCTTGTGAAGTATTATAGGCACTTACTGGGATTACCAACAAACCAGCATTTACGGCTTTGTTTGTTAGAATCGACAGAAAGCTTGACCACCCAGCGTCCAACACAGATTTAGCTAGTTTTGTACGAGCGAGTCCTTTAACATTCAAATCTTCAACTGCAACAACGTCATATTTTTTCAATAAATTATTGGCAGTTTTAAAATGAAAATCTTTGCGTTTGTCTGCTACTTTTTTGTGACATTTCCCCAGTTGTTTGACTGCTTTTTGCCTGCGGTTACTGCCTTTTTTACGACGCGAGACTCGCTTTTGAATAGTTCGCAGGCGCTTTTGAGCTTTGCGGTAATGTTGAGGAATTGCTACAGTCTCATTTTCCGATGTTGTTAAGAAATCCTTCAACCCAACATCAATTCCAACAATCTTTTGAGGATTGAACTCTGGTTTAATCTCAGGGACTGTTGAATCTTCTAAACTGAGAGTGACATAGTACCCGTCAGCTTTTTTAGTAATAGAGGCGGTTTTGATTTTGAATCCATTAGGTATCGAACGGTGCAAAACAACTTTAATTTTTCCGAACATGGGCAAGTTAATTAAGTTGTTTTGCAAGCAGCCGTCTTTAATTTGAGGATAGGTGAACGTGCGGTAACGGCTGCGTTGTTTAAATCTTGGTCTACCGCTGCGTTTTCCGTTACCATCACCTTTTAAAAAACGATCAAACGTTACCTTAACTCGTTTAACTACGTCTTGGAGGACTTGAGAGTAAATCTCGGCATACCAAGGATGGGTCTTTTTGAGTTGAGGTAACGTCTTTTTTTGGGTGTAATAATCGGGATTTTCCCGTAGTTCAGGTAAGTAACAAACTAGCGGACACGCATTAATGGATGAACGGTTTTGCTCGTACCAGTTGAATCGATCTGCCAACAAATAGTTGTACTGTGCACATAACATTGACAGCCATCTGTCAATCTCAATGGCTTGTGATTTTGTTGGACGTAATCGATACTGGTAAGAAGTTCTCATTTAAGCGGTGAATGTGTAATTTAAATCGCGATTCATCAATTGTTAATATACTTGAATGCGTTACTTTATGTCAAGTACGCGAATAAATATTTTATTTATACATTCAAAATTTTATTTATACATTCAAAGAAACTTCTATTATTAAGTATTAACTTTTATTGCCAAATCTCAACGGTCGACAGAAATGGTTGAAAAAAGTCGAATAAAATAATTTGTTCGCCTCGTCATCCACCCGTCATCGGTCAAAACATAGTTTTGAGTGGGTTGACAGGTGGAATCCTCGTCTCACCGCGTCTTTCATCCCACACTAATCGAAGCGATATAGTGTGGGGATTCCCGTCTGTTTAGCTAAAAATTCGTAACTACTAATACTCGCATTCTCTCCTCGCTCCAGCGGTAATCAGCGAGCACTTTAGTTTCGGGATTTTCGTGGATAAATTCAATATTTTCAGTGTAATGTGTAGGCAAAATTTCCCGCAGGCGAATCATGTATTTGTAGTATTCCAACA
Source organism: Lyngbya sp. CCAP 1446/10 (assembly GCF_026130175.1). Classification (GTDB taxonomy): domain Bacteria; phylum Cyanobacteriota; class Cyanobacteriia; order Cyanobacteriales; family Microcoleaceae; genus Microcoleus. The sequence goes on from NZ_JAIGNI010000072.1 coordinate 20,368, forward strand.
ACTATCGTGCGCACCCTAGCGATCCAGCAAGCTCTACACCAGCAACCGGAGCTCTGATTTAGAGCAAAAATGTAGCTAAAGTAACTAAAACTTATTAATCGCTGTTTATGAAAAGTAATTTAACTTTTGATAAGTATATAAATCGTGATAAAAATTTAACAATTGTAACTAAAGGAACATTTTTTAGCTGACAGAGCCAATACCGTAGAAAGATGTCATTTTAGGCGGAAAGGGCGAGGATGAGTTTGTAATTATAAGGCAAGGGAAACCAGAAAGATAAAGGCTTGATTTAACTAGATTTCCGCGCGATCTACATTAAGTCAAGTTTGAGCCAAGAAGAGCAATGATTATTTTTGCTTATGCCTTGGCAGCACTGGTCTTATATTTCTGAACTGGCAAACTCGGCAGAACCCAAATCAGCTTAGACGACTGCTGCTACCTCAGTAATTGGTAATCGGTGAAAATCTCATCCGTCCCTGTTACCTGTTAGATATTCCGAGCAGTGGCTCTAGGGTTCTAAAAGTTTAATTTGGGATGTTGGCGAATTACCGTTACTGTAAAAACTCTGGAGTGTAAAAAATGCTAAAACAAATGTGTTGGTTGCCCAGATTGGGAGGAAATGGAGAAAAGATATTGCACTTGCGTACCGAAGTGCGTCAAGCATGGCGGCCTTATACAGCTTTTCCGCAGTTCGCTGCGTCCGACTACCTCGAACCGGGCGGTTCTAAGGGATGGGCAACTTTTCAGAAGCTGATTACTCAAGGGTGGAATTTAATATCGACTGAAGAAGGGCAGCAGTCGTTTTTTGACGAACAGAAAAGTGCTTGATCGAGCCGAAACCGCAGGAATAAAAGAAGAGGTCAAATCCTCTTCTTTTTATTAGTTCGCGATCGCCTAAACTGGGTTTTTTAACCCTAATACTTCGTTGAAGCGGTAAGGTGCGCACTGCGCACCCTACATAATTTTTAGATTTTTGCCAGTTGGAAGTAAATTAGCCGATCGCCATTTCTCTCTGTCCTGGTGTTGCTATCCGATCGAACATCGGCTGGCGGGTTTTTAAATTAAACCGGTATCCGTGGGGGAGGATGTGCAACTTCGCGCCGCAAATCGCCAAAGCCTCATCCTTCAACAGTCCGTCTATATTGTCGTGGAGTTTGTCCGACTCGTCGATGACAGTTACAGCGCCTTCGCCAATAACTTCAAAGTGGTCGTCGCTGACTAAAATAGCTGTATTTTCGTCAATCCCAAATCCCAAGACTGCTGGTTGCACCAAGAGTGCGGAAACTAAACGTCCGAGACGACCTCGCTGGGCGAAATGCTGGTCGATGACAATTCCCGGCAGGAAACCCATTCCCGGGCCCATTGCTACTACCTCAACCCGTGGATTTGTCTCCGAATCTCCTTCAATAATCATGATGTCTGGCATCATCGCCGCGCCGGCACTGGTGCCACCAATGATCGCCCCTTCCGAGTAGCGTTTGTGCATAGCTGCGTCGAGTTTCGTGTCTTTCAAGCAGCTAATAATCCGCGCTTGCTCTCCGCCGGTAAAGAATATGCCGGTCGCTTGTTCGATCGCTTCTAAATAATCTGGATTGTCGGCATCTTCGGGTTTCTGGGTGTCAACAACTCGCACCTCTTCTGCGCCCAGCCGCTCAAACACTCGGATGTAATTATCTCCGACTTCTCCCGGCAGGCTTGTGGCAGCCGTCATCACTACAATGCGGGCTTTAGTGCCTCCGGCGCACCGCAAGAATTCCCGCAGAATTTTGCAGTCCCCGTCTTTGTCTTCGGCGCCGCCAATAATTAGCAATTTCCCCTGATTTTTGCCGCTAGCCATACGCTGTGTACTTTTAATTGATTATATTTCAATAAAACATAATCTTTTTTGTCTGGAAAACTGCTAAAAGGTAGAGATTTCTAAGACTAACCCCTCCCTACTAGGAGGGGTCAAAAAATGAGTCTAGATTCTCGGACTGACGCGGGCGGGGTCATCAACCGGCTTTCAGGTGGGATTTTTCGCCGCTCCTGATGTTAGTTTTTCCGACAAACCGGGTTGATGAGCGCAATTGCTAAATGAGTCCGATCGCCAGTTAGTGCGATCGTTCGAGCAAACTGCTCAACACTGTACGCGCCCGTTCTAAAGGCAAGTGTCTCGGTTTGCCGTTCCAGACAATCTGATATTCGTTGCTGTTTTGACCGTCGCCGTACCCAGAAATCAGCTTGAGGTGAAATGCTTCCTCAGCTAATTGATGAACTTTATCCCTTAGAGCAGTTTGTGCGATTTTCATAATTTGCTGCCTCTTAAATCCTTTTTCACAGTCATAGCCAATTTTAGTTAGCGTTGTACCTCTCCAAAGTTATAGTTTTTTTAAGTAGTCATTAGTTATTGGTAATTGCTCGCGGAGAATTGGCGATCGGGAGTTTTGTATCATTGCTGACAACTTAAACTAGGGAGCATTTGTCAATCAGCAATTTTACTTATATTTTGGCTATAAAACTGAGATTTGGGGGGACGTGCGGCGCGCCGTATTTATGCCCGCTCACCCCCAAATTGCGAATTTTCCACTTTTCTCAAAAGCAGTTTTTTGAGTAGTTTTACCGATTGACAAATGCAGCGTTAGTTTTAATTTTTCACTAATGGTCTTGTATGCTGCGCGAGTCTTGTATACTTCGCGAGTCTTGTATGCTGCGCGAGTGCGGACATCACGGCGAAAGCAAAACACAGATGCTCGCTCTCTGAAATATAGCAGTGCCCACTCTCGATGAGGTATCGATCCCTCAATCTACAATCTAAAATCTAAAACTTGTTCGCTCGCGAGTTGTGCTGAGCGTCTTGTGCTGAGCGACTTGTGAGCCAGCGTAGCCGAAGCAAGCCGAAGCAAGCCGAAGCAAGCCGAAGTATCTAAAATCTTACCTTTGTGAGAAAGGCTATATCTATGCCGGCAGGTAGTATGCAATGCACCGAGAGGAGAGTTAATCTGACCAATTAGTTAAAAGGAGGTTAGAAAATGCTGCAAGAAAAAAGTACCGAGACAGCCCGCGTCAATGCTCGAAAAACTGATGTATTTGATATTTTCAACTTCAAACACTACATCGGGCCAAACCCTTACCTAGAAACAGCGGCTTTAGTGTTCGATTTGGCGGTAACGGATGCGAGCGAACTAAAGCCGATCGCACATTACCATGAAATTATTGGCGATCGCTACCCGCAACTGCTGCACGAAACTTTCTCCAACCACGCCCAACTGTTCGGCCGCACCGCCTCAGAAGTAGCCAAACTCGACATGGGTTTGCACTTCCAACACTGGAACATCAAGCCATTTTCTCAGTTTAACAGAATCAGCATAGAAGCACTTCACGCCCGCAGCGCCCGATCCGTAGTTTACGCTGTTTGGGATTGGTTTGAAGCGATCAATCAAAATCAAGACTTCCCATTGTCAGCACAAATAGGCGCGCTGCAAAATATGTTCCGGCAGTCTGTTTACGGAGGCCCGACAGTTTATTCATTAATGCGATCGGCATCCCAAAAAGGCATTCCCACATTTTATTTGTGGGATGAAGGACTGATGCAATACGGTTACGGCAAAAAACTGGTGCGCGGCTCTGCAACAACTTTTGATTCTGATAGCCATTTAGACTCAGATTTTACCACGCGCAAAGACGATTGTAAAGCTTTTCTCGCTACCTTAGGATTTCCTGTTCCCAAAGGAGATATCGTCTCTACAGAAAACGGAGTTCTGGCAGTTGCCAGAGAAATTGGCTACCCAGTTGCTATCAAACCAGTAGTCGGTCATAAAGGAATTGGCGTAACAGCAGATGTCCGAGATGCTGAAGAATTGCAGGCGGCTTTTAAAAGAGCAGTTAAGGCAATTCCCGAAACAGAACCGGTGCGAGTAATTGTGGAAAACAGCATCAAAGGATCGGATTTTAGGCTGCTGTGTGTTGACGGCAAATTTGTTTCTGCAACTGAACGCCGGCCCGCTTCGGTAACAGGAGACGGCGACTTAACAATTCGCGAATTGATCCGCCGTGAAAACCGCAAACCCGAACGTTTGGATACGCCAACTTCGGCGATGAGCAAAATTCAGTCCGATGAAGCGATGGAAATGTATCTGGAAGAACAAGGGCTGTCATTGGATAGCGTGTTAGAGCGCGATCGCACTGTTTCTTTGCGGAAAGTTGCCAATCTTTCCGCAGGCGGCGTCAGCATCGACGCTACCCGCACCGTTCACCCCGATAACATTGTTTTGGCTCAAGATATCGCCCAACATTTTCGGTTAACTTGTTTGGGGGTTGATGTGATCACAGAAACTCTCGCCAAATCTTGGAAAACAGGCAATTTTGGGATTCTCGAAATCAATGCTGCGCCGGGAATTTTCATGCACCTCAATCCGGCTGTCGGATTAGGGGTTGATGTGCCTTCGCATATTATCGAAACTTTCTTTGAATCGGGAAAATCAGCCAGAATTCCCATTATTACTTTTAACCGAATTTCGGCGCAGGAACTGCAAGAAATAATCGACCACATTCTATTGCAGCATCCCGATTGGACGGTGGGCGCTGTTTGTCGCACTGGACTTTTCGTCAACCGTTCTGAAAAGGTGATGAATAAGAATTACAATGTGAACGTGCAAACTTTGCTGCGGAATCCCAAGCTCGATTTGTTGATTGCTGAATATCCCGAAGATGTTTTGGAAGCTGAGGGAATGTTTTATCGGGGCAGCAATATGGTGGTGCTGGACAATCCGGGGGAAACTGAGATGATTTTGGTCAGAGAATGCACTGATGAGGATACTGTTGTGGTGCGGGAAGGGAATAATATTTCTATTCGCCACCAGGGGTTGATCGAACAGTACAGTCTGGGGGATGACGAACCGTTTACGCGGGTTTATTTGAAGGAAATAGGGACTGTTTTGTAAGCTTCGCACCTATGGAAAGGTGCGCCGAAGAACACCCTACAGTTAACATTTAGCGCACCTTACTTAGGTAAGGTGTGCCCATAAGCACCCTACAGTTAAAAGTTGGGTTTGATACGCCACAACAATTTATAATTTTCAGAAGGCCAGATTACCAATTACTAATTACGATGTCTTTACAATTTATTAGCATTCCGCCAACAACCGATCGCAAACCAGTCGCTTTAATTGTCGCTTTGCACGGGTGGGGTGCTAATGCTCAGGATTTGACGGCTTTAGCACCGGCTTTCAATTTGCCAGATTATCAGTTTGTGTTTCCCGACGCCCCGTTTCCCCATCCGCAGGTAATGAGCGGAAAAGCGTGGTATGACTTGGCAAATAAAGATGCTCAGGGATTGATAGAAAGTCGGCAATTGCTGACGGAATTGTTGCTGTCTTTGGAAAGCAGCACGGGCGTGCCTTTGTCTCGGACGATTTTAGGGGGCTTTTCTCAAGGCGGAGCGATGACTCTGGATGTGGGCTTGACTTTGCCGGTAGCGGGTTTAATTTGTCTGAGCGGTTATTTGCATTCGTCGATTTCGCCCGTTGCTGGGAGCGCTTTGCCACCTGTTTTGATCGTGCACGGTACTCAAGATACTATTGTGCCCGTTAGTGCTGCGGTGCGATCGCGCGACAGTTTGACGGCTTGGGGAGCTCAGGTGCAGTATCGAGAATTTAACATGGGACACGAGATTCTGCCCGAAGTTGTAGATCTAATGCGAAGTTTTGTTGTAGAAACTGTGTCGAAATGTGATTAAAGGCTTAGTATATAGTATGGCGGAAGTCTAGGGCAGGGGTAAAAAACATGAAAACTTTAACCAAAGCATCGCGCGATATTGCTGTACTTACTTCTCAGGACGTGGCAGAATTGGCTGTCCGTTTGGAGGTTGACGATTATACTGATCCTTTTGAGGGATTGAATGATTGGCATTTGTTGCGATCGCTTGCCTTTCAGCGGCCGGAGCTGGTTGAACCTTATCTCCACCTTCTGGATATGGAAGCCTACGACGAAGCATAGGCTTGAAAATCTAGCTTAAAATTTTCGATGGAATTGAGGAAGAAGTGGGCAGCATTTTTTGTTGCGGATTGAACAGATGAGCTATGGATTTATATCTGTTTTCATCTCAACTTCTTTCTTGATTCTTTTTTATGAGAAAATGACAAAAGGTTCGTAGTGAGGACTTTAGTCCTTCATGGATGCGGACTAAAGTCCTCACTACAAACCAATTTTATAAGGTTCGTAGTGAGGACTTTAGTCCTTCATGGATGCGGACTAAAGTCCTCACTACAAACCAATTTTATAAGGTTCGTAGTGAGGACTTTAGTCCTTCATGGATGCGGACTAAAGTCCTCACTACAAACCAATTTTATAGCACGTAATATTATACGTAAGTCCTGTTTGAACTAAAACATAAAATCTAAAATCGTATTTATGAGAAAATGACAAAAGGTTTGTAGTGAGGACTTTAGTCCTTCATAGATGCGGACTAAAGTCCTCACTACAAACCAATTTTATAGCACGTAATATTATACGTAAGTCCTGTTTGAACTAAAACATAAAATCTAAAATCGTATTTATGAGAAAATGACAAAAGGTTTGTAGTGAGGACTTTAGTCCTTCATAGATGCGGACTAAAGTCCTCAC
>NZ_JAIGNI010000073.1 GCF_026130175.1 Lyngbya sp. CCAP 1446/10
CTTCGACGGGTATCGGGTAGGTCTGCGAAGGCTTCGACAATGGCAATTTGAGACATGACATATCATGTGAATGACTACAATACTTTATTATCATATCAGCTACTCAACCAGAATGAAATAGCCCTGGATAAGTGGGGTTGTTACCATCTAGCTGCAAGCCTTTTTTGTGCGTGATAAACATCGGTACTTGCGTACCGTCTTTGCTGGGATAAAATACTTGTTTTGTCTCGTAATCCTCTGGATTGAAATCAACCTTTGGCTGCCGATAAATCGTACTTTCATCCGTCAGCATATTGTAGCGATAGATTGTATTCGGAGTCGTGAAGCTGGTGTAAGCATAAAAGCTTTCCGTGTCCTGCCGCTTGCCGCCGAATCCTCCCGCCGAACCGATTCCCGGTAAAGCAATATCTCGCACAAAAGAGCCGTCTAGGTTGAATATTTTAATCTGAGTGTAGGCGTCTTTCAGGTAGGAAGCAATAAATTGATTATTGAGGATGCCAATGCCTGCGAGGGTTTCGGCTGCTTCCGGGATAATTTCTGTGAATTGACCTTGACTGTCAGCGCCAGCGAGAGATGATGGTGGTGGGTTGTTGGTGTCGATCGCAATTACGCGGCCCAGCGGTGCATTCAAGTCCGTTTGAAACCAGAACAATGAGCCTTCGTTATCAATGAAACTGTACTCAGCCTCGAATTTGTTAATGAGTTCGACAATGCTTGATTCCGGTGCGGTTAAATCCTTGTAAAAAATTAGGTTTTGCGGGTTAGTGCCGAGCCAAACTGATACAATCAAATACTTGCCGTCTTCCGTAACACCACCGCTAAAGCCCCATTCTTTTTCGTCAGGGCGATCGCAAATTAATACATCTTCAGATTGCGGAGTGCCGAGCTTGTGGTAGAATAGCTTTTGATAATAGTTAACGTCTTCGTGTTTAGTTTTTTCGTTTGGTTCATCGTAACGGCTGTAAAAAAAACCTTTACCGTCTTGAGTCCAGGATGCTCCTGAAAATTTAAGCCACTTTAAATGGTCTGATAAATCTTCCCCTGTTTCGACATTGCGAACTTTCCATTCTTGCCAATCGGAGCCAGAAGTTGACAAACCGTAGGCCATGAGTTTGCCGTCTTCAGTGATAGCTATGCCACCGAGAGCGACGGTTCCATCTTCCGAAAAAGTGTTGGGGTCAAGTAATACTTTTGGTTCGCCGTCGAGAGATGGTAAAGTATAGAGTACGGATTGATTTTGCAGACCGTCATTCTTGTAGTAGAAATAGCGATCGCCCTCTTTGAAAGGTATGCCGTATTTCTCGTAATCCCAGAGTTTAGTCAGTCGCTGTTTAATCTTTTCCCGCGCCGGAATTTGGCTGAGGTAGCCGAAGGTGACTTGGTTTTGAGCTTCCACCCAGGCTTGGGTTTCCTCTGAGTCGGGGTCTTCCAGCCACCTGTAGGGGTCGGATACTTGGACGCCGTGGTAATCGTCTGTTTGGTCGATTTTGCGGGTTGTGGGGTAGCTTAAAGGGCGATCGAATTTAGCCATGTTTTTCACTCTTAGTAATTTTGTTCAGTTTAACCTTTTTTGCAAAATTGTCATTGGGAGCCTCAGCCAAGCAATCGCACAGCCTTGGAATCTAGCAACAATTCGGACAGTTTCAGTGCTTGTACATCAATACACTTCAGTTAACAATTGTCCGAAGAGAGTAACGAAGCAATCGCAGAGTCTATTTTTCAAATGGCTGTTAATCTCTTGAGGTCTTATTTGAACTTTCACGGCTGATAAATGGGGCGAGAAACCCGGTTTTTACAATTTTTGCATTAAGTGACGATAAATATACAAAGAAACCGGGTTTCTGGGGTAAACCTAGTTGATTCAACTATAGCAAATTTTCACCTAATCTAATTCCCTCCTTCCTTCCAAAGCGCGAGCTAATGTTACTTCATCGGCATATTCCAAATCTCCCCCCATCGGCAAACCAAAAGCGATGCGCGTCACTCGCGTAAAAGGTTTTAATAAATGACCGATATAAAGAGTAGTAGTTTCGCCTTCTACACTGGGACTAATCGCAATAATTACTTCACTAATTTTTTGCTGGCTGACGCGCCGCACTAACGGTTGAATGTTCAATTGTTCCGGGCCAATTCCATCCATCGGCGAGATAACACCGCCGACAACGTGATATTTACCGATGTATTCCCGCGTTTTTTCTAAGGCGATTACGTCGCGGGATTCTGACACTACACAAATGGTAGAACTGTCGCGGTTTGTGTTGCGGCAAATGTCGCAAACAGGTTCAGCGGATAAGTGAAAGCATACCTTACAAAAACCCACTTGTTTTTTGGCATCAATCAATGATTGAGCTAGGGCTTGCACGTCTTCTTCTGGTCGCTTTAAAATATGCAAAGCGAGTCGCTGTGCTGTTTTTGGCCCGACTCCTGGTAAGCGCTGCAATTGTTCGATTAAACGGGCTAAGGGTCGAGTGTACATAAAATGAAGGAAGAAGGAAGAAGGAAGAAGGAAGAAGGAAGAAGGAAGAAGGAAGAAGGAAGAGGGAAGAAGGAAGAAGGAAGAGGGAAGAAGGAAGAAGGAAGAGGGAAGAAGGAAGAAGGAAGAGGGAAGAATAATATAAATTAGCCTCCGCTGATTTTAGCTTTGTAGCCCAATTTTTTGAGAATTTCGGCTATTTTTTGTTTGTGCTCGCCTTGAATTTCGATTTCGTTATCCTTCACTGTACCGCCTGTGCCGCATTGGGCTTTTAGCTGCTTGGCTAAATCTGCTAAAATTTCTGGTTTTCCCTGAAATCCGCTAATCACTGTAACTGTTTTGCCGCCGCGTCCTTTTCGGGATGCTTCTACTTTCAGATTTTGTTGATTTGGGGCCACTTCCGGGACTCCCCGTTGGAGGGCGGCGGAGTTGTCAACGTTGCCAAACTCGGAGTAAACTACTCGTTTGCTGTCGGTTGTTTTGTTGTCAGAATCTTTGCGTTTGGATGCTGCCATATGTTATAATGCCTGAACTTTTTTTACGGGTATTTCTAGTTTTAGCGGGTTGGGGTAAGGTTGCGATCGCTCGGAATGCGCTCCATATTCTACCTATTGTATTAACCAGTCAAGGATTCAAGGAATTATAATGAAATTTGTTCGATCGCCTCAAGTCCCAAGCGATTTGGTACGATCGACTTGCGCGTGCGATCGACACGCCAGCCTCTAGCTTACCTGCGAATCTAAAAATCTAAAATCTAAAATCTAAAATCCTATGACTGTCACCCCCCTACGTTTCACCACCGAAATCACCGCCCAACGCCCCGACTCCCTCGGCAGATTCGGCAAATTCGGCGGTAAATATGTGCCAGAAACCCTGATGCCGGCTTTATTCGAGCTAGAAGCAGCTTTTCACAAATACCGAAAAGATCCGGAATTCCAAGAGCAACTCCAAGGATTGCTCAAAGATTATGTCGGCCGCCCCAGCCCTTTATATTTTGCCGAACGCCTCACAGAGCATTATGCTAAAGCAGACGGCACTGGGCCGCAAATTTATCTCAAACGCGAAGATTTAAACCATACTGGAGCTCACAAAATTAACAACGCTTTAGCTCAAGCATTGTTAGCAAAACGCATGGGGAAACAGCGGGTAATTGCTGAAACTGGTGCCGGTCAACACGGTGTTGCTACTGCTACAGTTTGCGCTCGTTTTGGTTTGGAATGCGTTGTCTACATGGGCGTTCAGGACATGGAAAGACAGGCTTTAAATGTGTTTAGAATGCGCTTGATGGGTGCCGAAGTGCGGCCGGTGGCGGCGGGTACGGGAACGCTGAAAGATGCGACTTCCGAAGCGATTCGCGATTGGGTGACAAATGTTGAAACTACTCATTATATCCTTGGTTCCGTAGCGGGGCCGCATCCTTACCCGATGATGGTGCGCGATTTCCATGCAATTATCGGTGAAGAAACCCGCGCTCAGTGTCAGGAAAAGTGGGGTGGTTTGCCGGATATTTTATTAGCTTGCGTCGGTGGCGGTTCTAATGCAATGGGTCTTTTCCACGAGTTTGTCGGGGAAGAAACTATTAGATTGATCGGTATAGAAGCGGCGGGCGAAGGTGTGGATACTGATAAACACGCTGCTACTTTGACTAAGGGAACTGTGGGTGTTTTGCACGGGGCGATGAGTTATTTGCTGCAAGATGATGAAGGTCAAGTGATTGAGCCACATTCGATTAGTGCTGGTTTGGATTATCCTGGTGTGGGGCCGGAACACAGTTATTTGAAGGATGCGGGACGGGCTGAATATTATAGCGTCACTGATCAGCAAGCTTTGGATGCTTTTCAACGGCTGTCGCAGTTGGAGGGGATTATTCCGGCTTTGGAAACTGCTCATGCGATCGCCTATTTGGAGACTCTGTGCCCGCAGTTAACGGGGAGTCCGCGCATTGTGCTTAACTGTTCGGGACGCGGTGACAAAGATGTGAACACTGTGGCGAAGGTTCTAAATATCTAGTGGTAGCGGAATTTGGGGCGATCGCTCTGTAGAAATCGGTAACAATTAACTTTATTTGTCATTCAAGTTCATGTCCAAAGCTTTGGTTTTGATTTCTTTAGGATTGTTGACAATTCTGCCTAATTGTGGTCAGTCCTTTTCTGCGCGATCGCTCCCACAAGATTCTATGAATACTAATGTTGCTTTGACGAGTTCAATTGCTGACTTAGAAAAAGCTGTTAACCAACAGATCAATCAATATCGAGCCTCGAAAAAGTTGCCGCCGTTGACTGTCGATCCGCGAATTAGTCAGATTGCCAGAATTCACAGCGAAAATATGGCGAGTGGGAAAGTTAAATTTAGCCACGATGGATTTGAGGGGCGGGCGAAAGCAATTACTGTTCCCTATCAAAGTGTAGCTGAAAATGTTGCTTACAATTTTGGCTACAGCGACCCGGTTCGCAATGCTGTTGAGGGTTGGATTAAAAGTGATGGCCACCGTAAGAATATCGAGAGTCAATTTAATTTGACTGGTATTGCGATTGCGAAAAATGCCAAAGGGGAGTATTATTTTACTCAGCTTTTTGTCCGTAGTAGATAATTTGTTAATGGTTAGTGGTTAGTGGTTATTTGTTAATGGTTATTTGTTAATGGTTATTTGTTAATGGTTATTTGTTATTTATACCACTAACCACTAACCACTAACCACTAACCACTAACCACTAACCACTAACCACTAACCACTAACCACTAACCACTAACCACTAACCACTAACCAAGAATGGAATTTCCAGATTTTCAAGTGTGCGATGGCGATATTTCCGATGCTCTGTTATCTTATTATTTGACTGCGGAGGCGATCGCCGTTGATACAGAAACGATGGGTTTGCTACCGTGGCGCGATCGGTTGTGTTTGGTGCAGTTGTGCGATCCTGAAGGTAAAGTAGCGGCGGTGCGGATTGCGAAAGGCCAGACGGCGGCGCCGAATTTAAAAAAGTTAATGGAAGTTCCGAATATTGAGAAAGTATTTCACTTTGCGCGCTTCGATTTGGCAACAATGCGTTACAATTTAAGTATTGACATTGCACCTGTTTTCTGCACGAAAATAGCCAGCAAGCTAGCTAGAACTTACACTAACAGACACGGACTTAAAGAGTTAATCCAAGAGTTGGAAAAAGTAGAACTCAATAAGACTTCTCAAAGTTCGGATTGGGGAAATTCTCAGCATCTTTCAGATGACCAACTTAGCTACGCCGCGAACGATGTCCGCTATTTGCTGAGCGCTAAACAAAAGTTGACGGCTATGTTGCAGCGAGAGGAACGCTGGGAAGTTGCACAGCAATGTTTTCAGTGTTTGCCTGTTTTTGTAACTTTGGATTTGTTGCAGTACGATAAGATTTTTGAACACGGCTAATCTAGCAGAAGGAAGAAGGAAGAAGGAAGAAGGAAGAAGGAAGAATCAATAAAAGCAAGGGTCTCAGCAATTTTAAAGGCTGACGTATGGGTGCCTGAAACCCGGTTTCTATGAGTTTTGCGAAGAGGAACCAGAAATATAGGAAGAAACCGGGTTTCAGAAGTACGCAAGTCCGATCGCGAAAATCGCCATTTATTCCTAATTAGAACCCGTCGGGATTGTGTTCGTGCATCAAAGCTTCAAGTTGGCCGTCAACATTTCTGACAACTTGTTCCAAAGCGGGTAAACCTTCCAAAGGTAAAGGAGAAAGCCGAGTTCGATCGCGAATTTGATTCACTTTCCGCTGCAATTCTTGGGCCAGTTGCAGTGCATCCCGACTCAAATTAGACAACTGCTGCTGCTGGTAAAACCTCAAAGCTGCTCCCCGCAATACTTGCAGCGTGGCTTCTTCCTTGCCGCCCACAGCCATTACTCGCAAGCGCAACAGCAAATGAGTTTTTCCATAGATGCGTTCTACTTCGACTTGTTTGGGATGTTCCACCGGCGAAACAGGCATATCTGTCAGCCGCTTCAACTCGTCGATGACTTCTTGGAACAGGACAGGATCGATCCCTTCGAGGATCGATTTCAAAACGCCGTCTTGACTCCAAAGAATGCGGCCTTGCGAGGGCCGCTCAAAAAACAGCCTACCGATACCGTCTAGCAGCACTCTACCGAGCAATTCTTGCAGCAGTTGGGGCGCGGGCAAAGTTGCCAAAACTTCGACGGGGCTTGACAAGTACAATGCCTCGACATCCAAAACCGGCACCTCTGCTGGTGTCGGGTAAACTTCAGCGCTTGCTGGTTTGATTGCTGCGGAGGTCGCTTGAAACCGATCGCTAGCGGGAATGGAAGGTTCGGGGAAAGACACCGGGGTTTTTGCTTCGGATGCGGAATTTGCTGGTGCGGGATTTTTTGGTGTTGGGGCTGCTGCGGTTTTTGTCGGGCTGGGTTCTTTGACTTGGTTCCCGTGGAGCAAGTAAGCTGAGAGCATCGAGCGTTGAGTTTCCGAGGAAATTTGCTCGGTTGTGACTGAGCAATTCATGTAAGCTAAAATCCGCTGCACGTAGTCCAAGGCGGAGTCATCTTGAGCATCCACTACGCCCAATTTAAATAGATTGCCTTCTAGAGATAAAGGCAAAACTTGATAATAAAGGCAAGCTTCAAAGGGGACAACTGTGTCGATTAGTTGAAATATTCGATCGGAGTCCATGTCCATTGTCGCCGCCAAGTCTGTTGAAGATGTATGTACCATTAGCTGCTCTTTAGTCGGAAGCACGATCGATCGCGCCACAACAACCTGATTGATATAATTAAACGCTGCAACTTCCCTGACGGAGACATTCGTCTAAAAACCGGAAGCTTCGATCAAATAAAAATCCTCAGTCTCAGAATTTTTTCCCTTCTGTGTTGCCGTTTCAATATCTACTGAAAGATTTACAGTTAGATGATGACTTGCGCGCTGATGGCGAACACTCGATCGATCGCGATCGATTGAGCGGCTGACAACGACAGAACGATCTCATTAATTCGCAAGTATTGCATCTGCACCACAATCGATGACTTGCGAGCAACGGCTAAATTGAGGATTTGTTAAAAAATCCTGACAAATCGATCGCGCTGCTCATATTTTACCCCACAGAGTTCGCGGCGAGGCTAACGATCGAGATATCCTTAGGCCGGGCTGCGATATCCCGATCGATCTTACCTAATTCGTCGATCGCGCCAATGGCGATCGGCGAATTTTCCAGGAAAAAAATCGCAGGACTCTGTAGCTATTCGGGAATTGATTAGTAGCACGCATTCTGCAAAATCCTACTGTCAATTAAGAATTAGCAATTGCCCGCAACCAATGGCCGATCTAGTCGTTACGGAGGGATTGAGCGGCTAAATAGAGTTTACTCCACTCGCCGATGACTTGATTGGTTTTTAACTTTAATTCAGATGCGATCGCCTCTACACTTTTCCCTGCCTTCAGCGATTCGACCAACTGCCGCTGCACCGGCGTGAGGTTTTGTAAATATTGCTGCCACTGGGCGGGAGTCAAACCCAAATTGTGTTCTTTGAGCGAAGTTTCCAGCCAGCTAGCGACTAATTCCGGTGCTTGTTTGACCGCAAAAACGCGGATTGCGTGGTAGCTTACTTTTTCCCGCAAGCGGTAAATTTGCTTGATTGGAACGTTCAAATCCTCAGCAATTGCCTCTTGGGAACGGCCTTGTAGGTAAAGCCGCAGCCAGCGGGAAGCCAGCGGATCGACTTCAGCCGTCAAGTAATTCTCAAATTCTTGTTGGACAATCTGCCGCTGAGCTTGCCGATCTTCCCAAGCTTGATTTTCTCGATACTCGGACATCGCCTGGGCGTCGAGCAGGCTGAGCGGTTCCTCTGTATCGTCGGGTAGAATCTGTTCCGACACCAACCGCACCCAATCTCCCGCCGGGACTTGCGTTAACCCGCCCCGCTGGGAACGCCGCAGGTAGTTGACAAAGCGGTAAACCAGCAGCGGTTGGTTGCGAATTGGCCGCAAACAGTATTCTTCTGTACTCGCTAGTAGCAAAGCATTTCGCAGGCGTTTGTCTGTTGTGCATTCGGCAATCCAGGCGACTTGCTGCTGGAGGTAGCGATCGGAATTCAGCATTTCCTGAATCACTTCTTGCAGTACCTCCACCGCACTCCGCTGTCTGTCGCGACTCAGGGAAACCCACGCTTGGATTTTTTGCCGGAGCACCACCAAACCGCCCAGCCGCCCGATCAAGTTGCGGTAAGCTCTTTCTGGCGCTACTCCCAGATACCGCTGCTGTAAAATTCGATATAAAAAGTCGATCGCCCCGGAGGCGACGTTAAATTGAGTCGGAGCAAGAGTGTCAAATCTTTCTGGCTTGTCTCCCAACAGCCAGCGGACAACACTCTCGCGAGTGCTAGAACTCTCCTGCGGGCAATCTTGTTCGAGTCGAGACTTCCAATCTTGTGCTAGTCTTTCCGCCAAGGTCATGGGCTGTTGAGCTATTGTCTTTCACCCCGATTTTACGTGGTATGCTGATCATTTGAGTCTTTTTTGGATCTAATTAGATTTGCGTATCGGTAAAATAGTTCCATTGCGCGATCGGCGATCGCCATTCCAGGCTCTTTTTCACTGCCGATCCATAACTTTTGTAACGATCGAACGGGCAGATTAATTGCCCATTGACAAAAACACCTAACTCTGTTATATGCCTAACTTTTTATTAGAACTCGGTACCGAAGAATTGCCCGCATCTTTTGTCGCAGGCAGCGCCCAGCAGTGGCAGCACCTCATACCTGCAACTCTCGCAGAACAATCTTTGACAAATGACTCAATTAATGTATACGCTACTCCAAGGCGTTTGGCAGTTCTGATCAAAGGATTGCCAATCAAGCAATTAGACAGAACAGAAGACGTAAAAGGGCCGCCCGCAAGTTCGGCTTTTAAAGATGGGAAACCGACAAAAGCAGCCGAAGGTTTTGCCAAAAAACAAGGCGTAGAAATTGATGCTTTGGAAGTTCGCGCTACCGATAAAGGCGATTTTGTGTTTGTGCTCAAACAGATTCCGGGGCGGATGACAGCGGATATTTTGACTGAACTTGTGCCGCAGTGGATTAATAAGTTAGAAGGTAAAAGATTTATGCGGTGGGCTGACGGAGATTTGAAGTTTCCGCGCCCAATTCGATCGATCGCAGCGCTGTTAGATGATACTGTACTGCCGATCGCCCTGGTGAGCGGTTCGGATACAGTTAAGAGCGATCGCATTTCCCAAGGACATCGAGTGCTGCACCCGCAACCAGTCTCGATTCGGCAAGCCGAGGATTATGTCGAGTGTCTGCGGGCTGCTTGCGTGGAAGTCGATCGCACCCAACGCAAAATCCAAATAAAAGCACAAGTAGAAGCCGCAGCGACAAAACAAAGCGGTTATGCAGACATCACCGAAGATTTGTTAGAAGAAGTCACCGACTTAGTAGAATGGCCGAACGCAGTTATCGGCAACTTTGACGAAGAATTCTTGATGTTGCCGCCGGAAGTAATCACCACAATTATTGTTACCAACCAGCGCTATTTCCCAATCCTGAAAAGCCCAGATTATCCCGAACTTTTGCCATACTTCATTACAATTTCCAACGGCGATCCAGCAAAATCGGCGATTATTGCCGCCGGTAACGAGCGAGTTGTGCGGGCGAGATTAGCAGACGGTCAGTTTTTCTACAAAGCAGACTTGGCCAAGCCTCTAGAGGATTATTTGCCAAAGTTGGAGACAGTCACTTTCCAGGAAGATTTGGGTACAGTGCGGGAAAAGGTCGATCGGCTGTGCAAGATTGCCAACCTCATCACCACGCAACTGCAAATAACAGATGAAGAACAAGCTTACATAGAAAGAGCAGCCTTACTTTGCAAAGCCGACCTCGTTACCCAAATGGTTTACGAACTTCCCGAAATGCAAGGAATCATGGGGCAGAAATACGCCTTAGCCTGCGGCGAACCGGAATCAGTAGCAACAGCAATTTTCGAGCATTATTTGCCCAAAGCCGCCGGAGGCAATTTACCGCAAACTCTCACAGGTCAAGTTGTCGCAATCGCCGACAAATTAGATACATTAGTCAGCATCTTCGGCTTGGGAATGCTGCCAACTGGTTCCTCCGATCCCTTTGCTTTGCGTCGCGCCGCCAATGCCATAACTAACATTATTTGGGCGGCTCAGTTGCCCATCAATTTGCACCAACTACTTGCAGAAGTTGTCGCCGAATTTACCGCAGCGCGCCCCCAAACATCGGCGGAGTTGCTATCGCAGTTATACGAGTTTTTCCTGCAAAGAATTCGGACTTTGTTGCAAGAAGAAAAAAATGTAGATTACGATTTAGTGAATGCAGTTTTGGGAGAAAACGACCCAGAATATACTGAACGAGCTTTGAGAGATTTGTTGGACGCGCTGGAAAGAGCGCTTTTCCTGCAACAAATCCGCAATGACAAGACTTTGGATCGAATTTACGAAACAGTTAATCGTTCAACTCGTTTGGCGGCTCAAGGCGATTTGGATAAAGTACAATTGGAACCGAAAACTGCGGTGAAACCAGAGTTATTTCAAAAGTCGTCAGAACAAGCTTTTTACGATGCAGTGGTGCAGTTGGTGCCGCAAACGCTGCTATCGAAGCAAACCCGCAATTATCAGCTATTGGTAGATAGTTTGACTGAAATTGCTCCGGCTGTGAGCAGCTTTTTTGACGGCCCTGAAAGTGTTCTAGTGATGGATTCCGACCCGGAAATTAAGCGCAATCGCTTGAATTTACTGGGTTTGCTGCGGAATCACGCGCGGGTGTTGGCTGACTTTGGGGCGATCGTGAAGGGTTAGAATTAAATTATATTGAGGGCGGGGACTCCGGCACACCACAAGAGTTTCAACATTCTTGAAGTGCAATTTAACTGATTTTTAGCTTAACGATATTCTGTCATTCTGAGCGTGGGCTATGGCCAATGCTAAGGCTGAGAATGACAATCTTTTGCGTAATTCCTGGTTTTCTTAGTGGAGTCTTTAGTTAGGCTATTCTTCAAGGGTGCGAGCGATACGGCTGTTTTTATAACACAACATCAACCAAGAATCTGAAATATGAATGACAGGCAGTTTTTTCAGCAAGTAGTAAAATATTCTACGATGACCTCCTCGCCTTACTGGAACATGATACGTTTCCTCATTTTCTGCGGGTTGATGGTTGTAACATATCAGCGATCGGGCGATGGGTCTTTCGTTTTTATTTTCTTTTTTACCTTCTTTGTGTTTTTATTAATGCAAAGTGAGGTAAACAAGCGTATAGCAAGAGAGATTGTTCGCTTGGGAGATCGGATAGAAGAACTTGAGAGACGCAATCCTTAAAAATCCCCATTATTAAAGATAGCTAGGCATAGACAAAGAGTAAATCTATTAGAATTCTTGCGAAACCGCGCGCGTCTCAGCAGAGTTCGATCGCCCTATTGAAAATTAAGCCGAATGGCCAATAGCCAAAAACCCATGCAAGGTTAAGATATTAACTTATAAAACCAGGAAAGTTCGCTCCATCACATAACTTATGCCGATCGCTCACATCATTGGATTAGGAAAATCAGGGAATGCCGCCGCCCGACTGCTCAAACGCGAAGGATGGGAAGTAACGGTGAGCGATCGCTCATCGCCCCCAAACCTACTCGAACAACAACAGCAACTAGCTAGCGAAGGCATCAAACTGGAGTTAGGTAAATCTTTTGAACCTGACAAATCCATAGAATTAGTAGTAGTAAGTCCAGGGGTTCCCTGGGATATTCCAGCATTAGTGCGCGCCAGGGAATTAGGAATAGAAACAATCGGAGAAATGGCACTGGCGTGGCGCTATCTCAAATCTCCTTGGGTAGCAATTACTGGCACTAACGGCAAAACTACGACTACTGCTTTAATTGCTGCGATTTTTGCGGAAGCCGGACTTTATGCTCCGGCTTGCGGCAACATTGGCTATGCTGCGTGCGAATTAGCTTTAGCTGAGAAACCGCCGGATTGGGTAATCGCCGAAATCAGCAGCTATCAGATAGAATCATCGCCGTTTGTAGCGCCGCGAATCGGAGTTTTGACGACTTTGACTCCCGATCACCTCAGCCGCCACAAAACTTTAGAAAATTATTACAACATTAAAGCCCATTTGCTGAAAAAGTCGGAATTGCAAATCATCAACGGCGATGATCCTGTTTTGCGGCAGCAAGGAGTTGACATTTGGCCTGATGCGTGTTGGACGAGTGTCAAAGGTGAAAAAGAATTGTTGGGAAAATGCAGTTTTGGAGCGTACATTGAAGACGGTTGGGTAATCGCTCAAAGCGAGAAAATTTTGCCTGCTTCGTCTTTGCGGATGGTGGGAGAGCATAATTTGCAAAATTTGTTGATGGCGGTGGCTGCTGCTAATTTGGCGGGAATCGATCAAAGTGCGATCGCCCGCGCTATTGCTAAATTCCCCGGAGTGTCGCACCGTCTCGAACACATCCGCACTTGGGAAGGTATAGATTTTATCAACGACAGCAAAGCGACTAATTATGATGCGGCGCAAGTCGGGTTAGCTGCTGTCAGCGCGCCGGCGATTTTGATTGCGGGCGGCGATCCCAAAGAAGGGGACGATCGCGCTTGGATCGATACAATTAAGGCGAAAGCTGTGGGGGTGCTGTTAATTGGGGATGCGGCAGGTATTTTTAGCGATCGGCTAGAACAAGCGAATTATAATGCTTGGGAAATCGTTGAAACAATGGAAAGAGCAATTGCGAGGGCGGCAGAATTAGGCAAACAAAATCATGCTAAAGTCGTGTTGCTTTCCCCAGCTTGTGCTAGCTTCGATCAATACCAAAGCTTCGAGCAGCGAGGCGATCATTTCCGTCAATTGTGTCTCGAATCGCTACCTGAAGAGTAGGGCTAAATATAGATTATCCCTGAGAAAAATCAGGCTTTTGTAGGGGGTAGGCACGGGACACTACCCCTACACTTGTTGAACCAAGCATATTGTGCTATCATTAATTAAGCCTAATTAGCGTTGCCAGATTTTCATGCAGTTTGAGTGGAATGAAGCGAAGAATCTAGATAATATTCGCAAACATGACATTGATTTCGTAGATGTCCCTGAGATGTTTGATAGTCCAATGCTAATTGAGCTAGACAATCGTTTTGATTACGGCGAAGACCGTTGGTTCGGTATCGGTTTCCTCGGTAACGGCATCGCGGTTGTTGTTTGGACAGAACGGCAGAATGACCTGATTCGGATCATTTCAGCACGAAGGGCAAATAGATATGAGCGCCAAAAACTTGAGCAATACCTCTCGTACTAATTGGGAAGCATTGGAGAAGATGGAAGATGAAGGGATTGATTACTCTGACATTCCACCGTTGACGGCAGAGTTTTTTGAACACGCTACTTTAAGAATTCCTGCACCTCAAGCACAGCGATTAGTTCAAATTGATCCAGATGTTTTGCAGTGGTTCCAAGATCAAACCGGAGAACATAGAGCTTTAATCAACTCGGTTTTACGTCGCTATATAGAAGGCAGTAGTGAGCATTCATCAGTATAAAACAATACGCTTGGGTTGACAAGATAATTGCTCCGGGCGCATTTCACAAAGATTGAGAAGTAACCTAGTCTCTGCGATTACTTTCCCATAGTGCAATGACAAATAATGTTAACCCAAGCGTATTGATATATGACTATGTTTGACCTTAAGTTGACACACCTTGGGCGAAGCGTAGAGGAGGGAATGCCATTTTCGGTGTGGGTTCCCGCAACTTTATAGATTCGCAATCCCTCAAGCAGTCTTCCAAATATCATTAATTCTCGCCTGTTGTTCCCATTCTAGCTCATCAAAAACTAGCATCATTTCCTCATGAGTGTAATCAATAATGATGGCGGCTAATTCATCGACAGTTTCCGCTTCCAGCATTGCTACTTTCAATTTAGTCATTGATTCTTTATCCATTAACGCTAAAACTTTAATCATTCCCTCACTTTTATGTTAATTGTGCGTGCAAATCTCTTTCAGTTTTGCATTAAAACTAGAAACATCAGCAGCACTGATTGTATCAGAATACTGTAAGGAAATTTGAAAATCTTCGCGACAAAGCTGAGAGCGCAATGTTTCATCAAACTCCAATATATTGACTGTTGAAGCGATATTTTTTGACAACAAAAAAATTGCTATTTCCCTTTCCAGTTGGCGATTTCCTTGCTCAAAGAAATCTTGAGAGTTAGAACGAAACAAACCGCTATTGATTTGCCCAATTGGGTTAGGTGTCAGCGATTGAGCCGAGACAGCAGCCGGAAATGCCAAAGATGCTGTTAGCCACAAGCTAGGAATTATCTTTTTGAGAATGCTGTTCATAACTGTCGGGAGGATTTTTCACCTCAATTGGTTTTTCGTCTTCTGATTCGCTTGCTAATTCATCTTCTAATTTAAGTTTTTCTTGCCACTCGGTAAGCTGCTGAAAAAGTTTCTGGTTAATTTGAAATACGGGTTTGTTGGTTTCTGACATATTGACTCCTGAAGATTTTTGAAAGAGTTAAATTTATGGGTAAGGTGCGCACTGCACACCCTACTAATATTAGTTATAGCTGTGAAACTTTTACCAGCGACATGATGATGCCAATCAAGGAACCGCCCAGTAAAGTTAAAGTAGCTAAGGTACTAATGCCAAATCCTGCGGTTCGTTTTTCCGCCGCTTGATAGTAACCCCAAGCAAACAAAATGCGTCCAACTATCCAAACTGCGCCGATACCGGCGGCCCAAATTGGGCTAACAAATTGCGAAAACAGCCACAGCGAGGGCAAAAATAGAATCATTTGCTCTAAGGTGTTTTGCTGAACTCGCACTACTCGCTCAAAGTCTGGGTTTCCTGTCATCTGCGGAGGGGAAACTTTGTATTTGAATCTGGCTCTGCCGACGTTGATGGTGACAACGAAGTAGAGAATTAATGCTGAAACAGTAATTAGACTGGGCCAGAGTGTGGCGTTTGCTTCTGCGAGCATGATTTGGGATTATTCGGATGGAGTATATATCTTAATTATAAATCAATTATTGTCGATCGCGTCATTCATCGCGATCGAGTAATTCAAGCAACGGGATTTGGTGTAACTGCTGGCTATACGCGCGAGTTGCAACTCTCGCGTATGCTGGCTTATTTATATTGTCGGCTACACCCCTGAATCGCTTTTGTATAGGAACAGTAAACAAAGGTTAATAAAGTGTGAATTGTTAATAGGTGAGTAGAGAGGTTATCCCATCCCTACTCGCTTGCGGGTCTACAATTCAATGACTGCGAGTTTCTTTTTACTCTTTTGGTCGCAAAGAACTACGGTATTGTAAGGGGAGGTATCAGTTCCTAATGGGACGGCGCTTTTAACGTTACCCATATTTCCTGTGAGTTCGCCTAGTTCTATGGATTTATTTAAATTTCCATCTATCGCTAGGTATGCACTCAATTTTACTTTGGAATTTGTGACTTCTAAATCCTTAAAAACTACGGCCTCTCCTGCTTCAGGATCGATCCCCAGAATGACCGTCCCGTGCGCGACAACCGAACTTTCTTCGTCATCTACGTTACCCATCTTGATGTCAGCGGGGTCTTGACCGTCCATAGCTAAATCTCCTCAAATGTTTGTTGATTTTAAATACTTTTTAGCTTATATTAATGACGGAGCAATGACAACGATCTTAAGACGGATATTCCGCATCTCGATCGCTATACCGTTAGTAAGAGAAAAAGGTTAGTGTCATGAATTATTCATGACACTAACCTTTTTTAGCTAACGCATTCTTAGTCCTGATCTTGTTGAATACAGCGCTGCTGATAAATTTGAGCCGCTTTATCTGTGGGATTGCGGCGCAGGCACTCAGCAAACAATCGCTCCGCATCTCCAAGCTTTTGCAAATGGTAGAGTACCAAAGCTTCTTCAAACACTGTTCTCGTGGCTACCTTGCCCTCATAAGTCTCAGGGGGATCGGCATCGAAAACTTCAAAAATCGATACCGTTTCTGATTTGCCTTTAACTTGTACGCGATCGATCAGGCGGATAGCATACTGGTTAGAATCTGGCAAAGAGTAGAAAGTTTCGTGACTAATTAACATCGAAACCCCATATTTTTTAGTCAAGCTTTCTATCCGCGAGGCCAAATTTACTGCATCGCTAATCACCGTGCTATCCATCCGGTTTTTTCCCCCAACCGTGCCGAGAATTAAAGAACCTGTATTGATGCCAATGCCAATCTTAATCGACACGTATCCAGAAGCAGCGCGATGTTGATTATATTCGGCAAGACGATGCAGCATATCAATACCTGCTTTGACGGCATTATCTGCCTCGCCGCTAAATAGAGCCATAATTGCATCGCCAATATACTTGTCAATAAATCCTTCGTTTGCAGTAATGGCTGGCTCCAGACGTGACAAATAGGCATTAATAAAGTTGAAATTGTCTTGCGGAGTCATACTTTCCGACAAAGTTGTGAAGTCGCGAATATCGGAAAAGAGTACCGACATTTCCTGTTGAACTTGGTCGCCTAATTTAACATCAACAATGCTTTCTTTATCCAGGATTTGGAGGAATTGGCGGGGGACGAAACGCTCAAAAGCCTGGTTAAGTTCGCTGAGATTATTGTAGAGACGCGCATTTTCAATAGAAATAGCTGCCTGGGAGGAGAGTAGGTTTAAAACTTCCAAGCGATCTGGAGTAAAAGCGTCTGTGGTTAGATTATTTTCTAAATAGATAATTCCTACCAGTTTAGCTTGATATTGGAGAGGGAAGCACAGAATTGATTTAGGCTTATGCGCTTTGATGTAGGGGCAATTAGCAAATTTAGGGTCATTTGCAGCATCGCTCAATACTACACTTTCCCGCGTGCGAGCCACATAGTTAACAATTGTGTGAGAAATGAAAAGTTGATCCCCAAGTTCCCACGCTGACTTGACGGGGATTGACTGCAACACAGTCACGCTCTCTTGATCCACAGAACCTTCAGCTTCAATCAGCAATTTGCCCTTAATTTCTAGAATCAAAAAGCCCTTTTGTGCTCCGGCATTCTCAATAATAATCTGCATCAATTTCGCCAGCAATTTATCTAGCACAATTTCCTCGGATAGCGTTTGTGAAGCTTTCATGACTGTGTTAAAATCCAGCTCAGAAGAAGTTCTCCAGCCAGTTGTGGTAGGCGGCGTAGATGTTCTTGTGCTGAGAGTTCCCCTATCTGAATATCTTTTTGGTAATAATTGTGGATAGCGTTTATCTAGATAGCTAACTTTAGCCGTCGCTCCCCAGCGGAGATAACAATAGCGGGCATCTTGCATATAAACTTGGGCGATTTTATCTTGATCTAAACCGAGATAAAACTTAGCGGCGAGTTCGTGCGCCAGAGCTTCTTCATTAATGTATTCATGTTCTTTAGCAAGAGCAATAGCTTTTTTGTAATAGTCCATTGCTATCATCATCCCTCCTTGAACCCGGTGCAATTCTGCTTCCACCAGATAAAACTTGTGTAAATGATTCATCGGGGCATGATACGCCCATTTATTGAGTTTTTTCTGATTAGATTGCACCTTTCCAGATAGGCGCTTTTGCTGGATTTTTGAGAGGGAAGAATACACAGCAATTCTTGCAAGGGAATCGTAAAGATAAAATAACGTACTAGTTAGCATCGCTGCTGCACTATCTATATATTTTTCCGCTAATACCGCATTGTCTAGCGCTTTCTCGTACTCTCCAAATAGATAACAGAGTGTCAGTTCTCCAAGATATGTATGAAAAAGTATAGTTTGGTCATTCGCCTCAACATCAAGGGGTAGTCTTTTCTACTCGTCATAAACATCACCAATTAAAAGGCAGGGATTTTTTGATTGCCCCATCAAATTCAGAACCGTTTGCCGATTTATATTAAGGTAATAAAAGTTTCGCTCTTGCTTTAGTTTTTGGATAGTATCACTGTATTTTACTGCCTCCCGATCGACAACACCTAACTCCAGTCCCACGCAATAGGAATTGTAGGAGTTCCACAATATGGAATATGTCCCATATTCTAAATCTCCTGTTTCTAGTCCGCTCGAATATGCAAGCAGTAAAGGCTGTAATGTCTGCCTTCCATGCTCTTTGTAATGCCTGATCAAGTAATTAAAAATAGAGATTACTTTAGTTTTCACGCTTCTAGCGTTGAGCCGCTCTGATAGACTTAAAGCTAGGTTGCCAAATTTATAGCCGGATTCAATATCTCCTAATACTCCGCAAAGAATAAACCCATAAGATGCATACACAATTGACGAGAAGGAAGCATTACCGTATTTGACCGATATATTGATACCTTTACAAATAACCAGCGGTAATAGGTTAGGAGCAGCTATATAGGAAGCAGAAATTATAATCGCTAGAATACGAATTGCTGCCAACTTATTAGGTGCAGTCATTTCCGGTAAGTCGATTAAGTCCTCAATTCGTTTGCCCAACAAGGCTAACTTTGTCCCTGTCAAACCGAGTAAGACATCTAAGTTACTGGGCTTTTTAGGCAAACTAACTCCCAACAGCTTCAGAACTGTTAGTCCAGTATCAACTGCTTCTAATGGCTTGTTCTGCGTTAGATAAGCAGAGATTTTAACTTCATAAACTTTCACCTTATCCAGCAATACTTTGCCCTGTTGCAGCACGACTGGAACTAATCTCTCCATTTCATCGAATTGACCGCACAAATAGGCAGCTTCTGCGGCTTCTACATACAGAGAAAGTGTAGTATCGTACTGCGTCTGCCAACTTGACCCCCCTTCACTTCCCCCTTTGCTAAGGGAGGACTGAGAGGGGCTCAACAATTCTAAGCCGCTTGTTAGGTAGGTAAGGGCGGGTTGAAAAGCGGCTGAAGCTTTTGCTTTCTTGCCAGCTATTAGGTTTAACTTTGCCAATTCATCTCGTTTCTGCTGGTTTTCGAGCAGGTTGGTGCCGAAATTCAATTGATTAACAATGTCAAAGATTTTTTCCTCTTGCTGCTGGAATGGGGTATTACTCAGGAGTAGCTGACCGATTTGCAGATGGTAGGCTTGCTTGCGGTGTTCGGGAATGAGAGAATAGGCGGCTTGTTGGATGCGATCGTGGGCAAACTTGTAAGCTACCTCGAATTCATCAGGATTTCGGTCTGTTTGCAGAAATTTGTAATCATCTCCCACTGGAACAATTAGACCTTCTCGCACGGCTGACCAGAGTTCGTTTGCCGTTTCTTTTTGCGGCTTTTCACCTACAATCGAGAGCATCTTTAAATCAAATTGGTTGCCAATACAAGCAGCCGTTTTTAATACTTCTTGCGTCATTTCTGGTAGTTTTTGAATTTTTTGAGTCATCAACTCAACGACATTATCAGTAATACCTCGTGCTTGAATTTGATCTAAATCCCACTGCCAACTGCCACTGAGAAAATCGAAATCTAATAGGTTTTCTGTATAAAGCGACTGGAGAAACTCTTTCAGGAAGAACGGATTACCCTGAGTTTTGGCAAGCAATAATTCGGCTAATGGCTTTGCTTTTTCTGCGTCGCACTTAAGCGTATCGACAATTAATTGATTGATACAAGTTAAATCTAAGGTTGAGAGCAAGATGGAATTTACAGTTGCTCCAGCTTTTTGAATTTCTGATAAGGTAATTTTTAAGGGATGGGCTGCACTGACTTCATTATCCCGATAGGCTCCAATTAGCAGTAGATACGAACTATCTACATCAGTCATGATTAACTGCATTAATTTCAGAGTAGCGGAGTCTGCCCACTGTAAGTCATCTAGAAAGATAACTAAGGGATGCTCTTGTTGACAAAAGACATGAATGAAGTTTTGAAAGACTAAGTTAAACCGATTTTGGGATTCAGTCGCTGCTAGCTCTAGGATGGCTGGTTGCTTGCCAATAATCAGTTCGATTTCAGGGATGACATTAATAATAATTTGTCCGTTGGCTCCTAATGCTGATAGGAGTTGATCGCGCCATACGTGTAGTTGTTCGGATGTTTCAGTTAGCAGTTGTCGAACTAATTCTCGAAATGCACTGACGATAGCACTGTAAGGAATATTTCGCTGGAATTGGTCAAACTTACCAGAAATGTAATAACCGCGTCGTTCGGTAATGGGTTTATAGATTTCTTGAACTAATAATGATTTACCAATACCAGAATAACCAGCAACGAGCATGAGTTGGCTGCTGCCATTAGCTATCCGGTCAAAAGCTGCGAGTAACGTTTCAATTTGGCTTGACCTGCCATAGAGCGTTTGTGGGATTTGAAATCTATCAGAAATATCTTGTTCGCCTAAAACAAAATTTTCTATTTTTTTACCACTTTCTAGCTGCCTTAGACATAGCGCCAAATCGTTTCGGATCCCTAAAGCATTTTGGTATCGTTCCTCTGCTGTTTTTGCCATTAGTTTCATCACGATTTCTGAAACGACTACAGGAATTGCGGGATTAATTACATGGGGTGGGACGGGTTGTTGAGCAATATGACAATGAACCAACTCCATTGCATCGATCGCGTCAAAAGGCAATTGGTTTGTCAATATTTTATAGAAGGTAACTCCCAGCGAGTAAAAATCTGTACGGTAATCGATCGCTCGATTCATCCTGCCTGTTTGTTCGGGAGAAATATAAGCTAACGTCCCTTCTAAAACATTAGGGCTTTTTAAGGCAGTGCTTTCCCTTGATAAGGCTGTGGACAAGCCAAAATCAATAATTTTTAATTCTCCCGTTTGAGAGTTAAACACAATATTGGACGGGTTAATATCTTTATGAATAACGTTTGACTGATGAATTCTCCCCAGGGTTTCAGCGATTTGAATGGCGGTTTGGAGAAATTCTAATAAAGTAAACTGTCTTTTTTCGAGTAATATCCCTAAAGATTCCCCGCCGAAATCCTCTAATAACATTACCAGCGTGTTGTTATGTCTTCGTAGCTCGTAAGCCTTAACAACTCCTCCGAAGTCTAAGCGGCGGGTGATTTCATATTCCTGCTGGTAACGGACAAGTTCGGCAGGGGTAGGATAGTCTTCTTTGAGTAATTTCAGGATCAGCGGTTGGTTATCCTGTTCTCTAATTCCCCGATAGACTAGCGAGTTGGCGCTTTCGTAAATTTGGGCTAAAACTTTAATTCCAGGGAGTCTAATCATGTTTGGCTCTCCATTTTTGGTACTTGTGAATCTTGCGCGCAATAGTCAGCGACTACTGATAGCACTCGATCGCCTTGGCATAGTTGCTCAAGGAAGCGTAAATATTTCGCAGATTCCCCAATGCTGCCCCTTCACCTCGGCGGTCTTTAATCTCTCGGTAGATAGTCAATGTCTGTTGACTAAAGTGTAATCAACCCTGGAACCCTTCTGAGTTTAGCTCAAAGTTGGCTGACCGTTGTTAAATTGCAGGCGACTGGATTTTAACAACAAAAACTGTTACCTTCTTCGATCGCGAAAAGCGCTGATCAGGCACTTCCCATAAAACTCGCTGCCCGTGGCGTTACAATGAACGCCCTTGCTACATATAGCAATCCTGTTTGACACGAGCATTTCAATGCAGCAATTCTTCTATTTTTTGCTGGTTCCACAAATACTGATAAAGCCCTGTTTGCTTTACCAATTCTGCGTGAGTGCCACTTTGCACTATTTCTCCTTTTTCCATGACGAAAATGCGATCGGCACTAGCAGCCGCGGACATTTGGTGCGAGATGAAAATTACGGTTTTGCGATCGGTTCCGGTTGCTAAGTTATTCAAGATATCGGTAGCAGTTTGATTGTCCACGCTGGAAAGAGCGTCATCTAAAATGAGCACGGGAGCGTCAACTAATAAGGCTCTAGCTAGTGCTGTCCGCTGCCGCTGTCCGCCGGATAAGGTAATACCACGCTCGCCGACAACTGTTTTGTACTGCTGCGGAAAGTTGAGGATTTCGGGGTGGATTTGGGCTTGTTTGGCGGCTGCTTCAATTTCCGGCTCTTCTGCTAAAGGGTTGCCGTAGCGGATGTTATTCTTAATCGTAGTACCGAATAGAAAGCTTTCTTGGGGCACGTAGGCGATCGCCCCGCGCAACTCCCTCAACTTCACCTCAGTAATATCCTGCCCGTCTACAAACAACTCGCCCGGATCGATATCCAGCAAGCGCGGCAACGCATTAGCCAAGGTTGATTTGCCAGAGCCGATCGCCCCGACAATTGCGACAGTTTCGCCAGATTTGATGGTAAAACTAACATCCTTGAGTGCGGGTATCTTAGCACCGGGATAGGTATAATTCAAGTTGCGGGCGACTATTTCGCCTTTGACGGGAGTTGGCAGTTCAAGTGCATTCGCAGCATCCTTAATGCTCGGTTCCACCATCAAAATTGATTCGATGCGATCGACACTGACTTCTCCACGCTGGTAAGCAGTAATTGTGAAACCTAACAGCGCCGTCGGAAATACCAAACGCTCGACATAAATCAGCAGCGCCACAAAATCGCCGATGCTAATTTCGCCCTTAGCAATTGCCCCGCCACCCGCAGAAAGCAGCACCAACAAACTGATGCTTGCCAAACCGCCCAGCAGCGGAAAAATAAAGTTTCGAGTTTGTGCTAATGTCAAATTTGCTGATAGCAACTTGGCATTACAAGCGCGAAATGCTCGGCGTTCATTTTCTTCTTGAGCGTAGATTTTAATCACGGACATCCCGCTCATATCTTCTTGAATCAAATCGCTCATCGCCGATAGTTCTTCTTGCACGGCTAATTGCTGGATGCGAAGTTTGTCGCTAAATAATTGCACCAAAACTAGCATTAAAGGATAAACTGCGATCGCCAATAGCGTCAGCCGTACATCAATCCCCAACATCACCGGCAAACTCAAAGCATAGGCAAATGTCGTATTCGCCAAACTCAGCACTGCAAAACCCACCAAGCGGCGAATATTGTCCAAATCGGAAGTGGCGCGGTTAATTAAATCCCCTACCGTATTGACAGCAAAATAAGACGGTTCTAATGTTAATAAATGATTAAATATTTGCTGTTTTAGGTCAAATTCTACTTGACGCCCCACGCCAAACAGCAGAATCCGCGACACCATCCGAATTCCCCACATAATTGAGGCGAGGAGCAGAATCAGGAGGACGTAGTTGAAAACTTGGTCAAATTTAGTGGCAACTTGGAGAGTGTCAATGGCATTCCGAATCAGCAGGGGAATGTAAACGCCCACAGCATTGACGATTAATAGCGAGAAAACGCCCCCAAATGTGGGTTTCCAGTGCGGGCGCATATAGGAAATGAGTTTTTGCAGTCGAGAATAACGAGCCATTATGTTAAGTCAGAAGGAAGAAGGAAGAAGGAAGAAGGAAGAAGGAAGAAGGAAGAAGGAAGAAGGAAGAAGTCAGTAGTCATTAGTCATTAGTCATTAGTCATTAGTCATTAGTCATTAGTCATCAGTCATCAGGAAGAGGTCGGAGGGAAGAGGGAAAAAGTTAAGAATTTTTTGAATGAAAATTCTGCTTTGGGATGACGGGTTATCAAAATTGGGTTTGGATTTGGAGCAAAAGCCGATCGCCCGAAATGGCACAAATCACATTATATCTGCGGAGAAACCACAGTGCCGTCTCAAAAGCCACCCGCACTCCTCGCCCAAACCCCATCCGCCCCAATTATCCCCCGCACGGCTGAGGCGCGCTACAATCTAAAGTCGATCGGCTTAGCACTCAGACTCAGAGAGTGCTAAATTTGCTATGTAAGCCAAAGAAGACAAACATGACCAAAATAATTGCATTTAGCGACAAATCTCGGCGGGCACTAGAACGCGGCGTAAATCAACTCGCCGATGCAGTCCGCATCACCTTGGGCCCCAAAGGCCGGAACGTCCTACTCGAAAAGAAATTCGGTGCTCCCCAAATCGTTAACGATGGTATCACCGTTGCTAGGGAAATTGAACTCGAAGATCCTCTGGAAAATGCCGGCGCTCGCTTAATTCAAGAAGTCGCCTCCAAAACTAAAGATATCGCAGGCGACGGCACCACCACCGCCACCGTGATCGCTCAATCCCTGATTCGCGAAGGTTTGAAGAACGTCGCAGCAGGCGCAAATCCAGTCGCGCTGCGCCGCGGTATTGAAAAAACGATCGCCCACTTAGTCCTAGAAATCGCCAAATTGGCGAAACCAGTCGAAGGATCTGCCATTGCTCAGGTCGCCACGGTCTCCGCCGGTAACGACGAAGAAGTCGGCGCCATGATTGCCCAAGCAATGGAAAAAGTCACCAAAGACGGCGTAATTACTGTTGAAGAGTCGAAATCTCTGTTAACAGAATTGGAAGTTGTCGAAGGGATGCAGTACGATCGCGGATATCTTTCCCCGTATTTCGTCACCAACAACGATCGCATGGAAGTTGAGTATGAAAACGCTCGCATCCTGATTACCGACAAAAAAATCAATTCCATTCAAGAACTAATTCCGATTCTTGAAAAAGTCGCCCGCACCGGTTCACCGCTGATCATTATCGCCGAAGATATTGAAGGTGAAGCTTTGGCAACTTTGGTAATTAACAAAGCACGCGGCGTGTTGAACATCGCAGCTACCAAATCTCCTGGTTTTGGCGAGCGACGCAAAGCCATGCTACAAGATATCGCCGTTCTGACCGGCGGTCAACTGATTTCTGAAGAAGTCGGACTCAGCATTGATACCGCAACACTAGAAATGCTCGGTACCGCTCGCAAAATTACGATCGACAAAGAAAACACCATCATTGTCGCTGGCGACGAACACAAAGCAGACGTGCAAGCACGGATCGAGCAAATCCGCAAGCAGCTAGAAGCGACGGATTCCGACTACGACACCGAAAAATTGAGCGAACGCATTGCCAAACTCGCTGGCGGTATTGCTGTAATCAAAGTAGGCGCAGCTACCGAAACCGAGCTCAAAGACCGCAAATTGCGCATTGAAGATGCTCTCAACGCTACTAAAGCTGCTGTGGAAGAAGGCATTGTTGCTGGAGGCGGGACGACGCTGATTCACCTGATTACAAAAATAGATGCAATCAAAAAGACTTTAGACGCTGAAGAACAAATCGGCGCTGACTTGGTTGCGAAGGCTTTGGAAGCTCCTTTGCGTCAAATCGCTGATAATGCGGGCGTTGAAGGTTCGATCGCGATCGAGCGAGTGCGCGCGAGCGAGTTGAACATTGGTTACAATGCTCTCACCGACGTGTACGAAGATATGATTGCCGCTGGAATTATTGATCCGGCCAAGGTTGTGCGATCGGCTTTACAAAATGCCGGTTCCATTGCTGGTATGGTGTTAACCACCGAAGCTGTGATTGTCGAAAAACCAGAGAAGAAAAAAGCTGGTGGCGACATGGGCGACATGGGCGGCATGGGCGGCATGGGTGGCATGGGCGGCATGGGCGGCATGGGCGGCATGGGCGGCATGGGCGGCATGGGCATGATGTAGTCATTAGTCATTAGTCATCAGTCATTAGTTTGCAGCTAAAAACTGCCTGGTGACTGCTGGCGTTTGAGACAAAAAAGCCGTCTGTAACGTCTGTAGGGTGCGCCTCGCGTACCTTACGCTATTTGATGATCAACTAAGATTTTCCCCATCTCCCCCTCTCCCCATCTCCCAATCTCCCCAGCTCCCCATCTCCCCCTC
>NZ_JAIGNI010000074.1 GCF_026130175.1 Lyngbya sp. CCAP 1446/10
CAGATAGAGCATCACGGAAAAAAGCCATTGCACTTTTACCTTGAAATCTACAAGTCTGAATCACAGATAGCAAATCAGCAGTTTGTTCAAACCGAAACATGGAGCGGGAACCGCCAGATACTTTACGTTTAGTCACAGCTAATCGCAGAGAACGTTCTGCTAAATTATTGTCTGGAGGAATTTCAGGGTGGTCTAAAAAGTACCACCATTGGTGCGCTTTCTCACGCAACGAGCGCAGCAACAGTCCAGCAGCATAACCAACATGACCCATCCAAGTATTTAACAATTCTGCCAGTCTGGTCTTAAAGTCCCTCGCCCAAGTGTGATAATCGAGTTCTTCAGGGTGTTCGCGCCATTGTCGATGTTGTCGAAATGCCTCATCA
Organism: Lyngbya sp. CCAP 1446/10; assembly: GCF_026130175.1. Lineage (GTDB taxonomy): Bacteria > Cyanobacteriota > Cyanobacteriia > Cyanobacteriales > Microcoleaceae > Microcoleus. The sequence goes on from NZ_JAIGNI010000074.1 coordinate 384, forward strand.
ATTAATTCCAAAAACGCCTCTGCGATAACAGTATTGTTGCCGTGACTAATTTGAAGAACTTTCTTAAAATGTTGCCGTAGATGCGCCAAACATTTCTGCTGTGCCCCAACAACCACACCGCTGTATACGCTAAAGTCATCAGAGCTCAATACTCCAGCTTGCCTCGTTCCCCAGCATCGTCTCTAATTCGGCACGCAGGGCGAGTGTCTGCCGCATGAAACAGGCAAAAATCTTTACCCGTAGCTGTCCACAACCATTCTTTGACTCCCTTGACACACCACGGGGTTTCATCGACATGGACGTTAGCTTGTAATGGCGCCCATTTCCATAAGTCGGCAACGGCCGGCTTTACAGCATCTGCTACCCGCGCATTTGTCGCTTGTAAAGTACCTATCCCAATTTCAATTCCACCTAATTCCCGCAGGAATTCTTGTTGCTTTTCATAGGATATATGCCCATAATTACCTAACCATACCAATAATGCTTGTAGGTCGATGCTTAAGTCTTGTCCTGGAACTATCCCGGACGCTAGCGCTCCCATCACCATTGCTCCATATTCTAGGCACTGACACTTCCCTCGTTGATATTCCACTACTTCAATTGGTTTAGCGACCAAACAGGCTACCTGCTGCTTGCTGTAACCAATCATCTCACTTAATTCTTTGCTGCCACAATGCTCACTCTTAGTCAGGAGAGCTGATTTGATATCTATCTACTCGCCCAAATCCTTTTCGGGTTTTGCCGATATGTCCTCGCTGTCCTCCTGGCTTGCGCTTGGGCTCGGACTCTGAGGAGGAGGAGTTCTCAGAAGGGGCTTTCTCTGATTTCTGTATGAGATCGCTGGATGGGGGTTTCGAGGATGTCTTACTATTGCTCGGCTGTTTCTCTTTGAGCCTTTCGAGTTCTTGTTGTAATTTTTCTATGAGCTTCTGTTGGGTCAGCACAATTTTGATCAGTTCCTCACGGCTTAACTGCTCAACTACTTCCATTTTTAGTGCTGCTAACTCTGGTTTTTCGCTCATCTGACTACATTACCATATTTCTGGACTCCCAACGATTTTGACCAGTTCCTCATGGCTCCACTGCTCAACTATTTTGATTTTCAGTGCTGCTGACTCTTGTTCTTCCCTCATCTGACTACCAGATTTCTGGACTCTCAACTATTCTTGACCTGAATCCTTACCTCAAAACTATTCCTCCTTTCCCATTCTCCCATTCTCTCATTTTCCCATTCTTCCCACTCGCCCAGCGCTTCTCAAGATTTGGCAAGCTAAAATCGCCGCCCCAAATCCGTTATCAATATTCACCACACCCACACCAGCGGCACAAGAATTAAGCATAGTTAAAAGAGGAGCAATCCCGCCAAAACTCGCGCCGTAACCAACACTTGTCGGCACCGCAATCACCGGACAATCCGCTAAACCCGCAACCACACTCGGCAAAGCACCTTCCATACCAGCAACCGTAATCAACACATCAGCATCATCAATCACGTGCCGATTATTCAACAAGCGGTGAATTCCAGCAACTCCCACGTCCCACAAACGCCGCACCTGAAAACCGCAAAGTTCCGCCGTAACTGCCGCTTCTTCCGCCACAGGCAAATCCGCTGTTCCCGCACTGATGATAGTCACAGTACCCGGATGCTGCCAAGTTGGGGAATTAGCAGAAATTGCACAAATTCGAGCTTTTTGGTAGTAGCACAAATCGGGTATTTTTTGCTGCAATTGCTCGAAAACGAACGGTTCAATTCGCGTCGCCATCACCACAGGATTTCGCCCGCGCATCGCCTCGATAATTTCGACAATTTGGTCTGGTGTTTTCCCTGGGCCCAAGATGACTTCAGGAAAACCAGTTCTTAAGGTGCGGTGATGGTCAATTTTGGCAAAATCACCGACTTGTTGAAAGTCAAAATGCTTTAACTTGTCCAAAGCTGCGATCGGGCTAACATCGCCGGCCGCCACGGATTCGAGTAACTTCTGTAAAATTTCAGGTTCCATGAATTAATTTACTAATGACCAATGACTACTGACTAATGACCAATGACAACTGACAACTGACAACTGACAACTGACTATTCGGCAATTTTTAGTTCATACAAATTCCAGAAAGCACCGCCGATCGCACTATAGCGAATTCCGGATACGCGATCGCGCACCGCCTCAAAAGTCAGCGGATTCACCATATAAATAAAAGGCACTTGTTCCGCTATAATCCGCTGCGTCTCCCCATAAAGCTCCTTGCGCTTCGCCTCGTCAAGCTCCTGAGAAGCCTTCACATAAAGGTCATCAATTTTCTGCTCCCACTCCGCCACTTCCCAACCCTTAATCGGCGGTTCTGTCCCTAACGGGCCCTGGTTGAAACTGTGTAAAGTCCCCTTAACAGACCAAATATTGTAGCCGCTGTGGGGTTCCAGCCCTCCCGTAAAACCGCCGAGGTAAGTATCCCAATTTTTAGTCAAACGCAGCTTTTCGACATAAGTGTTAAAACTCAGAAACTGCGTGTCAATTTGCATCCCCAGTTTACCCAAATCTTGTTTAATTTGCGTTCCCATTTGCTCCCGCGCTTTTTTACCAGCAGCCATCAACAAAGTAAAGCGCACTTTGTTACCCTCAGTATCCAACAATTCGCCGTTACTATTATAATTGAATCCTGCACTTAACAGTAACTCTTTCGATTTCTGCGGGTCGTAACTGTAAGTTTTCAATCCCTGTTCTGGAGACAAGTAAAACGGGCTTTGCGCCGGAATTGGGGAATGCAGCGGCGCGCCAAGTCCGCGATAGATATTGTTAGTCATGGCGTCGCGGTTGATGCCATAGGCTACGGCCTGCCGAAACTCCTTACTCGCGAACCAGCGAGACTTAACCGGGTCTACAAACGGCTGATTTTGAGGATTGCGCCCCTTATTCAGATTGAAACACATAAACACGCTGCCAGTATCTGGGCCGCCATTAAACACCGTATATTTGCCACGTTTTTCCTCCCGTTTCAGCAGCGGGAACACCTCCGGCTGCACGTCCAGAGTATCCAAATCGCCCGATCGAAAATTTAGCAATTGATTATCCGTATTTTCGATAATTTGCCAGACAATTTGCTGGATATAAGGCTGACTGTTACCTTCTGTATCTTTGCGCCAAAAATATGGATTTCGTTCCAAAACAACGCGCTGGTTGGGAGTATAGCTCAACATTCGGTATTGGCCGTTACCGACAATTTTTTTTGGGTCAGTATCCGTGCCCCAAGCAGACAGGTATTTAGGCTTACCGTCAGCCTCTGTATTGGTGGCATATTCCTGCAAAATATGAGCTGGTAAAATTGGTATTCCCCCAGCAAATCTAACAAAAGGAGCAAAAGGTTCTGCCACTGAAAATTCAACGCGGCGGCTGTCAATTTTTTTGAGTTTGGGCAATTGACGGCTTATACCAACCCTCAGAGTATCTTTCAATCCGCTAGGAATTTTATCATTGAAATAAATTTTTTCATAGGTGAAGATAATGTCATCAGTTGTCATCGCTTCGCCGTCAGACCATTTCAAGCCATCTCGCAGGGTGAAGACAATCTTTTTGCCATCTTTAGAAACTTCCCAGGACTCTGCTAAACCAGGTTCTAGCTTCGATGTCAAGCCGTTTTCGTTGAGCAATCCCTCGTACATATAGCCAAAAACGCTATATGCAGATTGATTTAGCGGGTAATTGAAGGTAGACGGGCCGCTGGGGGTGGGAACGATGAGTCTGTTTGCTAAAGTCGATCGCACCGGAGTACAAGCAGACAGACTGATAGTGGCAATTAGAGCTAGCAAAACAGCCAGCCAGCGGCGCTTTGAATGTAAAATAGGGAAATTTTTCATAAGAATTTAGTTTACCACCTGCGTGCAATTATGACTGAGATTGTAGCCAACCCAGAAAGTCTTCAGTGCGCGAAAAATACTTAGTTATCCCGACTTCCTGCAAAGCATCTCGAACTTTCGACAGACCAAATTCTTTGACGTTACCGCTGAGAAATACTTTGCTTTCTGTAGAATGCGATCGGGCATGACTAAGGATACAGTGTAGAATCAAATTGTCTGTTGGGTCTTTTTTGATGATAGCTGTGTTTAAACTCGATTGAATAATCTCTAAATTTAGTACAATCATTTCTGCATTTTCTGACATCATAGAAATTGCTTCTCGCAACCGCAATTCAAGTTCATCTATTCGTTCTAGATAGTAAAGTAATGACTCTTCTAGGTAAAAAGATAGAGATGCGACTTTTTGAGAGGTAACATCTCGCTTTGTTTCACTAATTTGACGACTTAGCTGTTCCTTAAAAGAGTTGTGTCGCTTCAACTCGTCCTCGAAAGCTGACCAAGCCGACCTATAACAAACGCTGGGTATGACTAACTGAACTGAGGAAGACAAATCTCTAAGCAACATAATTGCTTCAGCCTCACGCCCTGTAGCAATACTCATCAGAAAGTTGGTCTCGATATATATAATTGCCACCTAATTCCACTCCTGATTTTGTTGTTTCACCTGCGAGTAATGGCAGCAAACCGATGGCTGCTATCTGCTCCGATGCTGGCGAAATCTTTGATTTCCAGTTATAATCTAAGTCATGCAGCCACGTTTCTATCAGCCCGCCAAGGGTAAGTTCAGAGAGCCATTTACTGCCAAACGTAGGCATATAATAGCGACATATTTCACCAGTATTGAGAGTGCAAACAGGTTCTGATAAATTCACGCCATCCCATTTGAAAATCAAAATTTTTTCCGCGTCAATAAACATAACATAGGGAACGATCGCGTTTTTTTCAGACAGGTTAGCTAATACAGCTTTCAGCCAATCGATCGCGCGATCGACAATTTTCTGTTTCGCCGCTGGTTCTTCAGCTTGAATAATTTTAACCTCGATTAGCACCACTATGCGATCGTCCTTATCCAACGCGATCACATCCGCGTCTACAGGAAATTGTAACTCCCAGTTGTCAGTGTCCATGATTTCAGGCTTCCTAGCGATTTTGGATTAAACAATTGACTCCACAGTCAATTTTAGATGATAGAGTTCTATTTTTGGCCCAGCAAAACTACAGCATAGGCTGCAATTCCTTCCTCTCTCCCCACGGGGCCTAACTTTTCGTTAGTAGTAGCTTTGATGCCAATTTGGTCGGGTTTTAATTGTAAAACACCAGAAAGCCGATCGCGCATTTGCTCAATATGCGGTTTCAGCTTCGGACGTTCGGCCACCACCACCGAATCAATATTGCCAATTTCCCACCCTTTATCTAATATTAACTGATTGACTTGTGCCAGCAACACTAGACTGTCTGCACCTTTCCATTTCGGGTCAGTTGGCGGGAAATAAAGCCCGATATCTCCTAAACTGAGAGCTCCCAGCATCGCGTCCATGATCGCGTGGGTGAGCGCGTCAGCGTCGCTGTGTCCTAATAAGCCTAATTCGTGGGGAATGTGTACGCCACCGAGGATCAGAGGGCGTTCTGGAACTAAGCAGTGAATGTCGTAGCCGTTACCAATGCGGATGTTCATGTCAAAAAGTAGATGTTTGGGGAACGCAGACAGTAGGAAATTATTGCACAGTTTGTCTGGCGATCAGCGAGTTTTTTGGGCGATCGACTTGTTTTACTTTTGGGCAGATATTGGAGGAATGCGATCGGCCGTTAAAATTACTACTTTCCCATCTTGCCAAACAGCAATAGATTCACCTAATTTGCGGTGTCTTTCTATAGCTGCGGCAACTGCCGATTTCAGTCCAACATTAATTTTTGTAGATAAAAGTTGTCTGGGTTTTGATTGTTTCATTTTATTTTTGAGTTATTTGATTCCAGCTTTCAACATTATAGATTATCTGTTCTTCCTCGATACTCCCTTCTGCCACTAACTGAGCAGTTTCGTGAGAGTTGTCATAGATAATCCAATTGTCGCACAGTGGCAAATACAGAGCAATCAAATTTCGCAGTCCTCTGTCATAGCGACGGCGGATGACATCTTCTGGGATAGAATGACCGCCGCTAGCTACCCGTCGGGCTACTCTTGCTATGGCTAGTTCTGGCGATCGCAACCAAAAATAAATTAAATTAATTGTATAATCTTTTGTTTTACAACTTCTGAGAAAAGCTGCAAAGCTGCGGGCCGCCAGAGTAGTCTCAAAGGCAAAATCAGTTCCAGAATTAGACAAAGTTTGTAGTCTTTCTAGCATGATGCGTCCGGCGGTTATGGCTACGGACTCTTGATTGAATGGTGAAAGTGCCGCCGCGATCGCATCAGCATTGATATATTCAAAACAGTCCAGAAAGTTGGGCAATAAACTCATTGATGCTGTGGTTTTCCCGGAACCGTTAGCGCCGCCAATTATGTAAAGATTCGGCATACATTCAACAGTTAAATTTACACTAAAGAATGAAAATTAAATAACTTACAATCTTTATTGTTCTTGTGGGATGGGCGTCCCGCCCGTTCTTTCTGGACGGGCGGGACGCCCATCCCACAAACTTGTGTAAATTATTTAATTTGCGATCCTAACTTTAGTTAATTAATCCGCTAGCAAATCCGGCCGCCTTTGGCGAGTTCTGGCAATTTGCTGTTCCTTGCGCCAGCGAGCAATTTGGGCGTGATTCCCAGACAGCAACACATCGGGAACCTTCAATCCCCGAAAATCCGCCGGCCTAGTGTACTGCGGATAATCCAAAAGCCCGTCTTCAAAACTCTCAAACTTCAGGGAATCTTCCTTTGCTACAGTTCCCCGCAGCAATCGCAAAACCCCATTAATCAAGGCCAAAGCGGGAATTTCGCCCCCCGTGAGCACAAAATCGCCCAGAGACACCTCGCGAGTGACCAAATGCAGCACTCGATCGTCCACACCCTCATAATGTCCGCAAATCAACACTAACTGATCGCATTCCGTCGCGAATTCCCGAAACATCGGCTGCTGCATCGGTTCCCCTTGCGGAGTCAGCAAAATCACCTCCCGCCTCGGCAAAATCGGCAGCGACTCCACCGCCGCAAAAATCGGTTCCGGCTTCATCAGCATCCCCACTCCACCCCCGTAAGGCTCGTCATCGACTCGCTGGTGCTTGTCTGTGGTAAAATGGCGGGGATTGACAAAATTTACCTCAGCAATCTTTTTAGCTAAGGCTTTGCCCATCAGTCCCGATGCTAGGGGAGCCAGGAAAAAGTCTGGAAATAGGGTAACAACGTCAAATCGCACAATAATTGGAATTTATTGACACATCACCCTCTAGTTTGACCCTTAGAGGTAGATCGGTTTTCAGTAATTGCTTTATTTTTTATAATTTCTTATAATTTCTGAGAATTTTTGTAAGTTAAATTCTCTTCCTTTGTTTACGGGCTAGTTTTGTATAAAGATCATCTGTTCTCAGAAATCTGTTCTCAGGACAGCCGATGCGAGTAAACTCACCCCAAACGACTGCGGGATAGTCCTACCCCGCACCAAAAAAATATTCACTCTTAAAAAGCCCCATTGTACCCACAGCCACGGCAAAATTAAATTTCACATCTCACAGAGGAAGACACACCATGCAGCAGTTGACATCTCAAGCCCTAGAACACAATATTGCCCAGCGCACAAAAACCTCGATTATGGTCATCGGGGGGGCCGAAGACAAAGTTCACGGGCGAGAGATTCTGAATACCTTTTTTTGCCGTGCTGGGGGTGCAAACGCTCGGCTGGCGATCGTCCCCTGCGCCTCGCGAGATCCCGAAGGAATTAGCAACCGCTACCGCACCATATTTGATGAAATGGGCGTTAGCGCCGTCAAAGTCATTGACATCCGCGAACGCGAACAAGGCGAAAACCCAGTCTGGAAAGATTATTTAGAAGACTGTACAGGCGTATTTATCACAGGCGGCGACCAACTGCGACTCTGTGGGCTGCTGGCTGACACCCCGCTGATGGAGAAAATTCGCGAATATGCTCTTTCGGGCAAGATTACCCTCGCCGGCACCAGCGCAGGTGCTGCGGTGATGGGATATCACATGATTGCAGGCGGCGGCAGTGGCGCCCCGCCGAACCGTTCTTTAGTAGACATGGCAAACGGACTGAACATTATTCCTGAGATCATCGTAGACCAGCATTTTCACAACCGCAACCGCATGGCTCGCTTGCTGTCGGCTGTGGCTTGCCATCCCGATCGCCTTGCTATTGGTATTGATGAAGACACCTGCGCTTTGTTTGAGGGAGATGATACTATGAAAGTTCTAGGTAAAGGCACTGTGACTATTGTTGATTCTAGGGAAAATTTTTATACCAACGAAGCCCTAGTAGGAGCGACAGAACCCTTAAGTCTGTTCAATATGCGCTTGCACGTTCTGTGTCACGGAGATTGCTACAATATGCCCCTAGGCAAACCAATGCCATCGGCAGCCTGTTCCGAGTCGGGATGGCCTGTGGAATGCCGCACAGCTAACTAAACGCAGAACATTAGAGTCATTGATTCGGGAGAAATTATGCGGCATTCCGGCCGAATAATGGATACGACGAAAGGATATATTCCGAACCAGCCACAGGCTGACGCCAGAAGGTAGAATCACAGAAGATTCTACCTTCTGACTTCTAGTTTATTGCTGCCATTGACTTGTACTTCTGTTTAGCCGATCGCTCAGCCATAAATTTTCAACACTGGCCAGTCCAAAAACGGGTACAAGCCCCGACGCTATGAATGTGGAGAACCCAAGATTTTAGATCAAAATTCAAGCTTCCAGGTTGATCTGTAGAGTAAATCTAAAATCTAAAATCTAAAATCTAAAATAGACTGGCGGCCCATAACTGGAAATTCAATGCCAAACTGTTCGCAGCGAACAGTCGATCGAGCAATCTAGATCCAAATTGAATAAATGCTCCAATTACCTATAAGATTTAGCGACCCATACCCCTCTTACTGTCATGAAAATACTTAAAATTCAGACGTTACGCGGCCCCAACTACTGGAGCATCAGACGCCACAAACTTGTCCTCATGCGTCTGGATTTAGAAGAGTTGGCAGATAAAACCACAGCGCAAATTCCTGGATTCTACGAAGGGTTGATTGCCGCGCTGCCGAGTTTGGACGACCATTACTGTTCTCCCGGCCATCGGGGAGGCTTCCTGCAACGTGTCAGAGAAGGCACGATGATGGGACACGTCATCGAACACGTAGCCCTAGAACTTCAGCAAATGGCAGGAATGCCGGTCGGCTTCGGTCGCACCCGCGAGACTGCCACACCAGGCACTTACCAAGTAGTAATCGAGTATCAAAACGAACAAGCAGGTCGCTATGCTACCCGCGCGGGTGTGCGGATGTGCCAGAGCATTGCCGATACTGGCTCTTATCCAGCCGCAGAATTAGTCCAAGATTTAAGAGATCTCAGAGAGTTTGCTTTGTCGGCTGCCCTTGGGCCGAGCACGGAAACACTGATTAAGGAAGCAGAAGCTCGCGGTATTCCCTGGATACCCTTGAGCGCCCGGTTTATGATTCAACTAGGCTACGGGGTACACCAAAAGCGGATTCAGGCAACTCTGAGCAACCGCACGGGAGTTTTGGGGGTAGAACTAGCCTGCGATAAGGAAGGTACTAAAAATATCCTCGGTGCTGCCGGCGTGCCGGTTCCCAGAGGGACGGTGATTAATTATTTGGATGAACTGCGCGCGGCGATCGAAGATGTCGGCGGTTTTCCGATCGTCCTTAAACCCCTAGATGGCAACCACGGACGCGGAATTACGATCGACATCAACTCCTGGGAAGTAGCAGAAGAAGCCTACGACTTAGCCAGCGCAGCATCGAAAACCAAAAATGTGATTGTTGAGCGCTATTACACCGGCCGCGACCACAGAGTATTAGTCGTCAACGGGCAAGTCGTAGCAGTAGCAGAACGAGTCCCCGCTAACGTCGTGGGTAACGGCAAGTCTACAGTAGAACAGCTCGTTGAAGAAGTGAACCGCGATCCACAGCGGGGAGACGGACACGACAACGTGCTCACCCGGATCACGATCGACAAATTGACCCTCGATTTGCTGCAAAAACAAGGATACGCGATGGACTCCGTAGTGCCCGCCGGCGAAAGAGTATTTTTGCGCGCGACAGCAAATTTGAGCACCGGTGGCATTGCAGTCGATCGCACCGACGAAATCCACCCCGAAAACGTCTGGCTGTTTTCCAGAGTCGCCAAAATCATCGGTTTGGACATCGCCGGCATTGACGTAGTAACATCCGACATTTCCCAACCCCTGCGCGATACGAACAGCGTCATCGTCGAAGTCAACGCCGCACCGGGTTTCAGAATGCACGTCGCGCCGAGTCAGGGTTTGCCCCGCAACGTCGCCGGCGCAGTCTTCGATATGCTTTTCCCATCGCCTCAACCCAGCCGGGTGCCGATTTTAGCGGTAACTGGAACCAACGGCAAAACTACAACCACTCGCCTGCTGGCCCACATTGTCAAGCAAACGGGTCAAATTACCGGTTACACGACTACCGACGGCACTTACATCGGTGAATATTTGGTCAATAGCGGAGATAATACTGGGCCACAGAGCGCTCAGTTGATTTTGTCCGATCCGACGGTGGAAGTGGCGGTGCTGGAAACGGCTAGAGGTGGAATTTTGCGATCGGGCTTGGGCTTCGATCAGTGCGATGTGGGCGTTGTTTTGAACGTCGCAGCCGATCACTTGGGCATCGGCGATATCGAAACCGTGGAACAACTAGCCAAGCTCAAGAGCGTCCTCGTCGAGTCAGTAATGCCCAAAGGCTATGCAGTTTTGAATGCAGACGACCCGCTGGTATCACATATGGCGCAGCGTGTCAAGGCTCAAATTGCATATTTTTCGATGAACCCGGACAACGAACTGGTTGCCAAACACACCGCAGCGGGCGGGCTGTCTGCGATTTACGAAAATGGGTATTTGTCAATCTTAAAAGGCGATTGGACACTGAGAATTGAGCAGGCTGTGAATGTGCCGCTGACGATGGGCGGGCGCGCGCCGTTTATGATTGCTAATGCTTTAGCGGCTTGTTTGGCGGCTTTTGCCCAAGGAGTGAAAATAGAGGATATTCGATCGGCTTTGTCAAGCTTTCAAGCATCCGTCGGTCAAACTCCCGGACGCATGAACTTGTTTAATTTGGGTAGCTATCACGCTTTGCTGGACTACGCCCACAACCCGCACAGCTACAAAGCTTTGGGCTGTTTCGTGCAGAATTGGCAGGGAATGCGGATCGGGGTAGTTGGTGCGCCAGGGGATAGACGAGATGAAGATTTTGTCACCCTGGGCAAACTTTCGGCCGATATGTTCGATCGTATTATTGTCAAAGAAGATATTGACAGACGTGGCCGAGAACCCGGTGTCGTGGCTAAGTTGATTTGTCAGGGCATTGCCGAGGCGATCGCTGCACGCACCCCAGATCAATCCAAAGTTCAATACGAGTTGATTCTCGACGAAACAATTGCTGTTAACAAGGCTTTAGATGAAGCGCCGAAGGGCAGTTTGGTGGTGATTTTACCGGAAGGCGTCACCAAAGCTCTGACTTTGATTGAAGCGCGGAAGCCGATTCAGGAATCTGTGGTAAATGCTGCTATTGTCGATCGGGTTTCTGAATCGCAGAATAGTTTAAAACCGACAGTGGTAAATCAAGGCTAAACTGTAAATTTTCATTGAATTAATAGGTTGGGTTTAATTGCGTTAAACCCAACCTATTTGTTTGAAAAATTACGTAGTTTTTGTGCTTTTTAAAATTTTAGCCTGCTCCATCGCCCGTATGCAAATCTTTCAATAATTTTTCGGCCAGTTCAATCAGTTCGCATACAGATTTTTGCGTAAGTTGTGTAGTTTTAAACCCGTGAGCAATAGCATTCCGCAAAGAAAGCGCATTCATTAATAACTGATACTCAGATTTAGAAATTACGCCCTCTACCGTCAGTTGTTTCACTAAATACAGCGGATATAATCTTTGCAAACTTAGCTCTTCTTTCTGGGCAACAATCCTCAAAGTTGCCTCAACTAAAGACCAAGAATATAGCATTGCTGACTCTAAATGTTGTGCGACAAGTTGCTTGGCAACTTGTAAACCCAACTCTATTTCATGTTCTTGAAAAGAATCCTCAGCTTTGGGAACCTCGACTGCATCCTCCGAGTTAGTCATCACTAACTCAAACCTCCAACCAGGATTTTCTGCTACTGCTTGGGCTAAATTGCGTAGATATGTACTAGAGGGTGAGTTGAGTGAAGCGCGTGACTTGACTACAATAACCACCGACTCTTCGCCCCGGCGCACTATCAGATCCGGGCGATAGCTTTTAAGGAAGTCCGGTAAATCTTCAGAGTTTGGATGAAATGAAATTTCATAACCTTTCTCACGATACTCCTCTGCTAGTTTTAGCAGTCGCTCTCTTTCTATGTTTGCAGTTGCGGTTGCGATCATGTCAGTACCTCTTGATCAGGAGCATCAATTACGACAATGTGCAAGAATTCATTGCCACGGGCAAATCCTTCCGCTAGAATTGAGGTCATATTTTCTACTTTAAAGTTACCTGATAAATTCCTCTTGCGGGCTAGGACATCAGTTACTTGATCGTCATCGACATAGGCTAGCCCGATAATTGCATCTTGAATTGGTTTTACTATGTTGTCCACATCGATTTTAACAGAATCGTAGAAATAAGTTATCTGGAGCATAACTGGGCCAGTAGCTGTTTTCTGCTCCGAAGACCAGTATTTTTCAGCCTCTTGCCTCACCGTGATTTTCCAAGCTTTAAGACGATCTCGCCTACGAGCTTGTTGTGATACTGGTGGGCCATCTACTATGAACTCAAATCTCGCCAAAGTGTTTCTAAATAGAAGATTGGGGATTATTTTACCTTTTAACTACCACCCACTGAGTAATCGGTGCCAGTTGTAGGGTGCGTCGCTCGTTTAATCTGGCGTTGTGGGGCGAGAGTTGTTTTTGGCGACGCACCCTACGTTGAATTAAGTGAACCGTATTGTGCTAAGCAGTTCCGCATTTAAATTGTGTGTCAATAATCAATCAAACAATGAGTGGGGTGGGCACGCGAGCCCGCGTCGAATATGCAATTTAAATGCAGAATAGCTTATACTTAAGAAAAACTTTGTAAATCTTCCTCAGATAGCTGAGCTATTTTCATTAATGCTCTCAAGGTTCCAACTTTCAAATCTTGATTTCGGTGAACAGGAATTGACAAAATTTTTTCTAGTTCCGGGTTTTCATAGATATGATGACTGCCGGTAACTCTTTTCAAAACCCAACCTTTCTGCTCTACTATTTTACAAAGTCGCTTCCCCGAAATAGATTTCATACAGCAATTTCCACAACTCGATCTGTGGAGGCAATTGCTTCACGACTATTAGCAACTTCGAGCCAACCTTCAATCGCATCTTTTAAATTAATTATTACTTCTTCTATCGTGTCCCCTTCAGTTATGCAGCCGGGAAGCCCTGGAACTTCTGCCCAATAGCCACCTTCTTCTGCGGGATGTACGATCGCTCTAATTTTCATACATTTATTGAGTGAGGTATTTTTCAAACACTAAAGCTATAAAAACCCGGTTGCTACGCAAAATCTTCGTTGTGAACGATCGACTTTAAGGCAGAAGCCGGGTTTTTGACTCCGCTTGTATCTAGGAATATCGTCAAACATATTATAGCAAATATCAATACTAAAGCGTCCTAACCGCCAAGGCGGTTGCTATAAAGCAAAATCGCAAGATAATACCATTTTTCTAAAGATATGCTGATGAAGTCTGAGCCAAGCCGAACTCACGGGGGGGGTTGGGGGGGTAATATCTAGCGCTACTTTCTGAAATTGGTATAAATTGCCAATCCGAACCAATCTAACTATAGAATAAGGAAAAAGCAAGCAGCAGGGTTGAAAAATGAATGAAGCCGATCGCACCAGAGTCGAAACATTCATCACGCGCTGGGACGGTTCTAGCGGTAACGAACGGGCAAACTACCAGCTATTTTTTTCGGAAATGTCCGATGCGCTGGGAGTCGATCGCCCGATCGATAAAGGCAGAATTCCCAACGATCCCTACTGCTTTGATAAAGATGTCAAAATTTTTCACCCCAGCGGGAAAGTCACTCCGGGGTTTATCGACTTTCACAAAGCAGAGCATTTTTTAATAGAGGCCAAACAGGGCGGAACCACGGGTAAAAAGGGAACTGCAAAGCGAGGAACTAATACCTATTTGCGAGAAATGGAGAAAGCCTTTGTGCAAGCAGTTGCTTATACGCGCAGTCTCAGCAGCAAACCGCCGTTTTTGTTAACTTGCGATATTGGCGATCATTTTGAGTTGTGGATGGGATTTAGTGGCGACTATGGCGGCTATGGGGCGCGGCGAGACATTGGGTTAACGGAACTCCGAAAAGCGGATGTTTTCGATTTATTTGTCGATATTTTTACCAATCCGCAGCAGCGCAACCCGGAGAAGATTGCGGCGCGGGTGACGCGGGAAGTGGCGGCAGATTTGGCAGAGTTGGCGAAGGGAATGGAGGCGAATGTCGATCGCGCGATCGACTCCCAAAAGGATTATCCGCAGCAAGTCGCCCAGTTTTTGATGCGCTGTATTTTTACCATGTTTGCTGAAGATGTCGGGTTGCTGAAGGAACATCTGTTTACAAAGGCGCTGGAAACGCGATGGATTCTTAACCCGAAGACGTTTAAACCGGAGGTAGAGGCGCTGTGGGAAGCGATGAATGAGGGGACAATTTTTGGTTTTCATGGCAAGTTGTTGCGGTTTAATGGCGGATTGTTTGCGGATTCTACGGCGTTTGCGTTGACAAAGGCGCAGTTGCAGGTGTTGTTACAGGCGGCGAAGCGGGATTGGTGTAATGTGGAACCGGCGATTTTTGGGACGTTGTTGGAGAGGGCGCTGGATACGCGGGAAAGAAGTAAGTTGGGGGCGCATTATACGCCGCGATCGTATGTGGAACGGTTGGTAAAACCGGTGGTGATGGAGCCTTTGGGCGATCGCTGGATTGCGGTACAAGCGGAGGTTAAACAGTTGCTGAACGCGGGGGAAGCGGAACCGACTGCAAATCAGCAGAAAAAGGCGCGATCGGTTTTAGAGGCATTTCTGACGGAGTTACAACAGGTGAAAATTCTCGATCCGGCGTGCGGATCGGGGAATTTTTTGTATGTGACGTTGGATTTATTAAAAGGGTTGGAGTCGGAGGTGTTGCGGCGTTTGGAGGATGTCACAGGCGCGGCGCAGTTGCGGTTGGATATTAATCAGGTGAATCCGAGTCAGTTTTTGGGGATTGAGATTAATCCTAGGGCGGCGGCGATCGCAGATTTGGTGATTTGGATTGGCTATTTGCAGTGGCATTTTCGGCGATTTGGGGATCTTCCGCCGATCGAACCTGTGTTGCGGGAGTACAAGAATATTGAACACGGGGATGCGGTGTTGGCCTATGACGGGGTAGAACCTGATGTCGATGCGGCGGGGAAGGTACGGACTCGCTGGGGGGGACGGATGATGAAAAGTCCGGTGACTGGTGAGGATATTCCCGATCCGACAGATCAAGTAACGATTTATCGGTATTTGAATCCGAGGGCTACGGTGTGGCCGGAGGCGGATTATATTGTGTCGAATCCGCCGTTTATTGGAAATGCGAGGATGCGGGAGATGTTAGGGGATGGGTATGCAGAAACGTTGAGGAAAGTTTATAAGGATGTGCCGGATACTGTTGATTTTGTAATGTACTGGTGGCACAAAGCAGCGGAATTGGTTCGATTGAGTCAAGTTGAGCGATTTGGATTTATTACCACAAACAGTATTCGCCAAGTTCGGCAGCGGAAAGTTATTGATTTTCATTTTGCACAGAAGAGTCCAACCAGATTAATTTTTGCTATTCCCGATCACCCTTGGATTGATGGAGGTGCAGCAGTCAGAATTGCAATTACAGCAGGTGAATTAGATGACCTCAAAAAGCCTGTAAGGATTGCCGAACTTGGTACAGTAGTTGCTGAGTGTGAAGGAGAGACACCCGAAGACTCAGCAGAGCAAGTAGAAGTGCAGTTGCAGAAGGTAGGGCTAATTTTTAGTAACCTTCAAGCTGGTGCTGATTTAACTCAATCTCAACCGCTTCTGGCTAATGATAGGATCTCCAGTCGAGGTGTTATGCTATTTAGTTCGGGGTTTATTGTTGAGCAATCTGACTTTAAAGAGATTGAGTCTGAAGTTCTTTTCTCATACATCAATGGACGAGACTTTATGCAACGTTCTCGCAATGTGCGCGTCATTGATTTATTTGGTCTAAAAGCTGATCAAGCTCAAGAACTATATCCAAAAGCATTCCAATGGGTGTTAGATAAAGTTAAACCTGAACGAGATACTAACCGTGATAAGAGCCTCCGAGAAAACTGGTGGATATTTGGTCGTCCCAGAACTGAAATTCGACCAGCACTAAAGGCACTACAGCGTTACATGGCTACAGTAGAAACAGCGAAACATCGAGTATTCGTATTTTTAGATCGAAATGTTTTACCTGATAATATGTTGATTGCGATCGCCCTTGATGATGCTTATTTCTTGGGAGTTCTTTCGAGTCGAATTCATGTTGTGTGGGCAGTAGTAGCAGGCGGAACATTAGAAGATAGACCGCGTTACAACAAAACTCGATGCTTCGACCCCTTCCCATTCCCCGACCCAACCGAAACCCAAAAACAAACCATCCGCGAACTCGGAGAACGCCTCGACAGCCACCGCAAACGAGTCCAAACCGCTAACCCCGAAGTCACCATCACCGGGATGTACAACCTCCTCGAACAACTCCGCAAAGGCGAACCCCTCAACGACAAAGACAAAGCCTTCAACCAAAAAGCCCTAGTCTCCACCCTCAAACAAATCCACGACGAACTCGATACCGCCGTATTTGCCGCCTACGGTTGGGAATCCACCCTCACCGACGACCAAATCCTCGAAAACCTCGTCACACTCAACGCCCAACGCGCCGAAGAAGAACGCAACGGACAGATTCGCTGGCTGCGCCCCGACTACCAATCTCCCGGCGAAACCTATGTACAACCAACTCTCGAAGGTATCATCACCGAAACCGAAACCGCGATTATTCCCACCGAACAACAACCCTTTCCCAAAACCCTCAAAGAGCAACTTTCCGCCATCCGCGACTTATTGGGCACCCAAAGCGGCGAATGGACTGCTACCCAAGTCACCTCCCATTTCAAAGCAGCAAATCGCAAACAAAAAGTCATTCTCGACTGTTTGGAAAGCTTGGAAGATTTGGGAATTTTGCTCAGTCACGATGAAGGTGGCGTGACTTTCTGGCATCTTGCAGAAGTTTAGGGCGTTGCACTTGTTATCATGAGCTTATCCATCAAGAGGTTATCTAATGCTAGAAACCACCATCTTAGAAACCCTGGTCAAGTTGCCAGATTCCCTGAAACAGGAAGTGCTACACTATGTAGAATTCTTGGCGGCAAAATATGCAACTAACGAGTTTGCCGTAAATCCTCCTCAAAAGAAACGTCAAGCAGGGATGATGAAAGGCACATTTGTTTTACCGCTTTCCGATAACTTTGATGTACCATTAGAGGATTTTCAGGAGTATATGGAATGAGTGCATTGCTCCTCGATACTCACACTTTTATTTGGTTTTCAGAAAATGCTCCTAACCTATCACTTACCTTGAAGGAGCAGATTGAATCCGCCGATAGAGTCTATTTGAGTATTGCCAGTCTTTGGGAAATTGCCATCAAAGTCAGCATTGGTAAACTGAAACTGCAAACAGACTATGCAGACATCGAAGCTCAGTTACCTGCTGCTGGCATCTTGTTACTGCCAATTTCATTTGCGGATACTGTACAGGTTCGCAACCTACCATTCCATCATCGCGATCCATTCGATCGCATTTTAATTGCTCAATCCATTAATCATTCTTTAGTTTTAGTCAGCCGTGATGAAATGTTTGATGCTTATGCTGTTCAAAAACTCTGGGAATAAACTAGATTATTATCGCCAGTGCATCGAAAAGTTACTGATCGAATCGGGTGAAGACCCGCCAATTAATGGTCAGATAGAAGTAGAATTTGTTTTTGACAAAGAACGCGATCGCTATCTGGTTATCGATTTAGGATGGAATGAACATCACCGTATTTATAACTGCTTCATTCACTTAGATATCAAGGATGGAAAAATTTGGATTCAGCGCAATCAAACCGATCGAAGTTTGGCTGATAAATTAGTACAAATGGGGATTTCCAAAGAAGAGATCGTGTTAGGAGTTCAGCCTCCCTATGCGCGAGAGTATACAGGGTATGGAGTTGCATAGGAAATTGCCTCTCCATTAAATTTTCGGTATCGATAATATATTGAGTCATAGGGCTTCAGACTCAGGAAAATCGATATCGGAATTTCGATCGCGGCGATATGCTTCAACATATTTCGTGACTTCATTTAGCAACGGATTACATCTCAAAAGAGGTGAAACATTCAACATCGGACGCGCCTCATACCAAGCAATCCGATCGTCAATTTCTAGCTGATTATCCAAATAAAAGCTAATCGCATCAAACACTTGAGCAGCCGTCACCAGTTGAAGTAACTTCTGTGGAATTTCTTCAGGCTTTATTCCCGATTTCCAAAACACCACAATATCCCGTACAGTAACTTGAGTGTCTGCAATAATCGGTTCCCCCTGCAAAACTTCAGGATTGCGGGTGACATAGCGAGAAATGCTTGTAGAAGATAGCGAACTGGTCATGACGACCTCATAAAACAATGTAAACTAACTTTCATATTAGCATCGTGGACAGAAGATGCCTATTATTTCCCAAACTCCTTCTCTATTCCATCTGTAAATACTCCAATATCAGCAACCGCAAATAGTCTAGCATTCGGATATAGGCTCGCATTTGAAGATAGCCCGATCGCGTTTCAGCATAAAACTCAGCAATCGCAGAACGATCGAACACCCTAAGCTGATGTAAATTTGCGATCGCTTCCTCGCGATTCTCAACTCCTGCGCCAGCCTCAATTTGACTCGCATAACCGCGAATGCTAACTGTCACTAACTCAAGCTCCTCCAAAAACGAAAACTTTTCCTCGGTACCAAGATAGCTATGAGCTATCTCTTTGCGCTCTGATTTAGTCTTTTGATACTCAACATTCAACTGTGCCAAAAGCTGCACAATAATATCGTTATTTATCATAGCTTTCCAGCAAAGAGATCGCATTTTAACTTTTAACTACCACCCACTGAGTAATCGGTGCCAGCGGTTTCCAACCGAGAAAAGAGCCGATCGCCCCAGCGCGCTGAATCCCAATTCTGATCAATTCGCCGCCGTGCAAAGAATGCCATTGCAAAACCTTTAATTCGCTTTCAACAGTCACCGCATTTACCACCAAACGGCCGCCTTCACCTAAAGCATTCCAACAAGTTTCTAACAAAGCCTCAGCAGTGACACCGCCGCCGATGAAAATAGCATCCGGTGGCGGCAAATTTGCCAAAGCAGCCGGTGCGTCTCCCGCCACGATTTTGAGTTCGGGAACACCCAAATTAGAGGCATTTTCGGCAATATATTCCAGTCTAGTTGGATGACGCTCGATCGCGATCGCCCGACAACTCCGATGACACCGCATCCACTCAATCGCGATCGAGCCGCAGCCAGCGCCCACATCCCACAGCAACTCCCCCGGAATCGGCGCTAATGAAGACAGAGTAACGGCTCGAACCTCCCGTTTAGTCAACTGTCCATCGTGGCGATAGGCAGAATCCGGTAAACCCGAAGTGCGGGGAAGCAGCAGAGTTTCGCGATCGGCTGTAACTGCAATGGCGATCGCATTCAAATCAGCTAAATCCGTCGCATTCCAAGCCGCTGCAACCCCGTCGATCCGCCATTCCGCCTCCGACCCCATGCGCTCGAATACGGTCATCAAACTGCTGCCAAACCCCCGCTGTGTCAACAATTCGGCGACTTTTTCCGGTGTGTGTCGATCGGCACTCAACACCAGCAAGCGTGCACCGGGGGACAAAGCAAGGGCGATCGAGGCGATCGGGCGATTTGTTAAACTAAAAGTCTCAACATCCGCCAGCGCCCAACCCAAACGCGCGCAAATCAGACTAAAAGCCGATGCTGCGGGAATTATTGTCATTTCGGCGATCGGAATTTGGCGCGACAGCGTGACACCAATCCCGTGACACATCGGATCGCCACTTGCGAGCACGCAAACAGACTCTCCTCGACGGCTGATGATGCTGTCAACTGTTGTTTGTAGTGGTGAAGCCCAAATTAATTTTTCGCGGGTGTCGTCTGTTGGTAGCATTGCGAGGTGGCGCGCGCCCCCGACAACGATTTTAGATTGATCGAGTAGGGAAAGGGCGATCGGGCTCAATCCCAAAAGTCCGTCTTCGCCAATCCCCACCACCGAAAGCCATTTGTCCATTGAGTTTTTACTGTTAATTACAACTTATCAATTCTCAAGAATAATATGGGATTTTTATTCATAATTCTTGCTTCTACTTGCCTCATTCCCAGTCTTTCTGCTACTTTTTGCGACTCGATGTTTGGGCGATTCCCTACGGGATAGCTTCGCTTCACGCAGCTTGCGACAACATACTCAAAGCCAAGTTCATCAATAGATACAAAAAAAACCAATATTAAATATGAATAACAAACAGAAGGAAGTAATCGGGTTCGGCTGCGTAACTGCGATCGCCCTGTTATTCGGATTCATAGGTATTACGGTATGGGAGTTGAGAGTATTTCTAGGTATAGTTGACGGTCCCCCTTGCCTTAACTACGATCATCGGGAAGTACAGCCTTTAATTGTGGGTCAAACGACTAAGCTAAAAATCGGGAGTACCGACGACCCTTCAGGGTGTATTGTACGAAATTCTACGCAGTCCGAGAAAGAGTGGGTGTGGTCGTCCGATAATGCAGGAGTCGTCCAAGTTTCCCTAGATGGAATTGTGACGGGTATTGCGCCGGGAAAGTTTTCCGTCTTCGCAAAAAAAGGTGGAGAAGAAACACTCTCTATGTCCGGTATTGTTTACCCGCCTGATTGGACACTTCGGATTCTACCAGAAGTTGCAACCGTCCGCGTGGGCGATCGCATTACCTTTAAAATGTTTGTCTCCGATTCAAAGGGGAGATTGCTTCCGCCAGTAACTTATTTCCGATTTTCGACTACAGACTATCAGCAACCGATACCTGGTGCACCCAGCAAATCTCCCAATCTGGAGCCGTTGCTTGCTCAAACGCAATCAGCGGGAACATTTCAAGCGCTGCGACCGGGAACTGTTACTATTACTGGGGCAATGGGCGATCGCACTAGCCAAGCCAAATTAACCATAAAATAACAAGTATCGTTGCATTGGTATGAATCTGGGCCAGCGAATCAATTTAACTGAGTCCTGGATGCACTTTAACCAAAGAAACCGGGTTTTTTAGCGAATCTGCGGTCTGCAACCTTTATATTTTTGTAAAAAAGTCTGTTTCTCGCTATTCCTCTGAAAACTATACAAAATTAGCGGGCATTTGTTAAGAAAGTTGAGAATTTTCGCTGCGGGCGATCGACTTGTGATACATTTCTTAAACCTGAAAGCGGGAAAGTCCGGTGCAATTCCGGCGCTGTGCCGCAACTGTGAGAGTCAGAATGCCGATTTCGGGGCGCGTTTTGCGCGTTTACTTGTAGGTTCCCTGCGTCGCACGGGGAAGGAGATTATTTGTTAGTTTTGACTGATTTACCAACTTGTCCCGGCTTATTTTACGGTTCCCGCGCCCGAGACGGAGTTTTATCGAGAATGCGGATTCCGGGGGGAATTTTAAGCGTACAGCAATGTTGGTCGATCGCCAATTTAGTCGATCGCTACAGTACCGGCTGTTTGCAAATCACAAATCGGGCAAATTTGCAAATCCGAGAATTGCACTCAGAAATTCCCCCAGAAGTTTGGCAAGATTTGCAGGAATTGGGATTAGCGTCTCGCCGCGTTGAAGTTGACCCGATTCGTAATATGATGGCAAGCCCGACAGCAGGAATCGACAGACAGCAGTTAGTGGATACTCGCCCCCTAGTGAAAGCTTGGGATGATTACCTGCAAACACATCCTGAGTTATCGGAACTTTCGGCTAAATTCAGCATTGGTTTTGATGGCGGAGAATTAGTTTCAATCCGCAATTTACGGAACGATATTTTATTAGTAGCAGAAAGGCCATCGACAAATTCTGAAATGGTTTTTCGCCTGTATTTCAACAGCAATACAGGAATTATTATCGAACAATCGCAAACTATTTCAGTATTAGCAGCCCTCGCTAATGTCTATCTGGAATACACCAAAAATCGGCCGCGAATTGAGGGCAAAAAACCGCGCTTGCGGCACTTGCTAGCCGATTGGGGCGTTGAAAGTTATCTCGAAAAAGTAGAGACAAAATTGCCGTTTCCCTTGGGGCGAAGCGCGATCGAACTTTCAGAAAGAGCGATCGAACCCAACGCCAATCTCGGCATCCACCGTCAGCGACAGTCGGATTTCTCCTACATCGGCATTGCCCTGCCTTTAGGCAAGCTAGAATCAAAGCAACTGCGGAATTTGGCAAACTTAGCCAAAAATCTCGCCAACGGCACTCTGAGGCTTACACCGTGGCAAAATCTGGTGATTTCCGACATCCCCAACTCCCAGGTTTCTGAGGTCAATCAGCAAATCGCCGATTTAGGATTGCACTCATCCGCAACTAACCTAGATTCCTGCTTAGTTGCTTGCGCCGGTAGCAGCGGCTGCGCGTCGGCGGCGACAGATACTCAAAGTCACGCCCTAGAAATGGCGAGGGATTTAGCGCAAAAACTGACGATCGACCGATCGATCAACATCCATTTCAGCGGCTGCGAAAAATCCTGCGCCCAACACCAGCCAATAGACATCACCCTAATAGGAATTCAGATTGAGCAGGGAAACCAGACGATCGCAGGTTACAACATTTATGTAGGTAAAAAAGACTTGCCCTTTGGACGGCAAATCTTCCCCGCTGTGACTGTCACCGAGATGCCCCGCGCGATCGAGCAAATCCTGCGAGTATATCAGCAATTTCGAGAACCGGGCGAGTCATTCGGCGAATTTTGCGATCGATGGGCGATCGACAAATTGCAGAAATTACTTAGCCCAGAAAATCAGAATTAAAACAAAAAATATCCATTAAAACCGAAAAATTGTAATCATCTCCCCTTCTCTTTCTTACTTCGCGCCCTTAGCGCCTTTGCGGTTCATTTAAAAAGCTATTTCATCAATCAAACAAACTACCCATAATAACAATTTCAAATAAAGTTAAGTACAGTCTTTTAATGCCCAATGCCCAATGCCCAATGCCCAATTCCCAATTCCCAATTCCCAATTCCCAATTCCCAATTATTTTAATGATTGACTACATCCGAGACGGAACAGAAATCTACACAAAATCCTTCGCCACAATCCGCGCCGAAGCAGACTTGTCAAACTTGCCGCCAGACTTAGAAACAGTCGCCGTGCGACTAATTCACAGTTGCGGAATGATCGATATTGTTGCAGACTTAGCAGCTTCCCCCGGTGCCGCCGCCCACGGGCGCAAAGCCCTCGCAGCAGGCGCGCCGATTCTGTGCGACGCGCGAATGATAGCCGAAGGCATCACCCGCAAACGCCTTCCCGCTAACAATCAGGTGATTTGCACCCTCTGGCATCCCGATGTCCCGGAGTTGGCGCGCCAAATCGGCAATACTCGATCGGCAGCAGCACTCGATTTATGGCTAGATAAGTTAGATGGTGCAGTTGTCGCGATCGGCAATGCCCCGACTGCTTTATTCCGACTGCTGGAAATGCTAGATGCGGGAGCTCCCAAACCAGCGTTAATTCTGGGTTTCCCGGTAGGATTTGTGGGGGCGGCTGAATCCAAAGCCGAACTCGCTGCCAACAGTCGGGGAGTGCCATTTATCGCGCTACACGGGCGCCGAGGTGGCAGTGCAATGGCAACGGCGGCCGTGAATGCGTTAGCTCAAGAGGACGAACTATGACTAAGACTACTGGTAAATTGTACGGATTGGGTATCGGCCCTGGCGATCCGGAATTGATTACATTGAAAGCTTATCGGATTTTGCAATCGGTGCCGGTGATTGCGTATCCGGCGATGGAAAATGGTAAGGTGCTGGCGCGGGCGATCGTCGCAGATTATTTGCGTCCAGAACAAATTGAGATTCCGATGCCGCTGCCTTTTAGTCCCACGCGATCGTCTCAACCTTATTATGATATTGCAGCCGAGAAAATTGCCGCCCACCTCACCGAGGGCCGGGATGTGGCGGTTTTGTGCGAGGGCGAACCTTTTCTCTACGGTTCGTTTATGTATTTGTTCAACCGTTTGTCGGGAAAGTTTACTACGGAAGTTGTGCCGGGAATTTCTTCGACTATGGCGAGTGCGAGTGCGCTGGGAGTGCCGTTAACTTATCGTAACGATGTGTTAAGTATTATGCCTGCGACGCTGGATGCGGATATTTTGCGCGATCGGCTGGCGCTGGTTGATGCTGCTGTGATTATTAAGCTGGGGAGGCACTTTGCGAAAGTCCGGGATGTGCTGATTGAGTTGGGACAGTTCGATCGCGCACTATATATAGAACGCGCAACTATGCCGAATCAGCGAATTCGGGCGATCGCAGATGTCGATCCGGCAGAGGTTCCCTATTGGGCCCTGGTGATGATACCCAGCCAGCAAAAGTCTGTATCTTGAGCTCACAGACGGATACTTGCTTCAAGACAGGAGTCATGGATCTCAAACAAAGTTTACAAATGAGAGATATCGGCCAGATAAATCTGTGCAGTCAACCTAAAATCTCTCATCTCTCACCTCAAATCAACTGACTATCCCGTGCCTGAAAGCGGCACGCTTCCAGGCTTATCCTTTTTGTGTCAATTCTTTGCCTTTTTTCCACAATTTACGATAGTTATAGCTCAAGCTTATATCTCCCATCAGTTAAACTGTTGTTACATCTCTTTACAAAGCTGAGAATATGCTTTATGTTTATTACATGGCGGAACACAAAGCCGTCACGAACATTGAAAAATACATAACGCAATCATAAAACCATGACAGCAACCTTACAGCAGCGCGAAAGCGCCAATCTGTGGTCGCAGTTTTGCAACTGGGTCACCAGCACCGACAACCGCCTCTATGTAGGCTGGTTCGGCGTCTTGATGATTCCTACCTTGCTAACTGCAACAATCTGTTACGTAATCGCCTTCATCGCTGCCCCTCCAGTGGACATCGACGGCATCCGCGAACCAGTTGCTGGTTCCTTGATGTTCG
>NZ_JAIGNI010000075.1 GCF_026130175.1 Lyngbya sp. CCAP 1446/10
ATCCATCATTACAACTATGTTTTGAGCCAATGAATATCTAATCACTACATATTTATCACTACCGGAAGATATTGACGATCCCGAAGATGGCTACCCTTTGGTTAGTTTGAGTTGGCTGCTATTTCCTAAAAAGTATTCTAACGAAACTCTTGTCGAAGCTAACAAGAATTTGTTGATGTGGATTTTAACTAAGGGGCAAAGTTTTAATCGAGAGCTAGAGTACACGAAAATTCCCGAAGATGTAGCTAAAAAGGCGATCGAAACTGCCAATACTGAATTTAGAGTTCGTTTTTAAGGAACGAAATTTTAATCATTTAAACATCTGCTACACTCCTCTGTTTCCCGAAGCCCTGGGGTAAAGAGAGGCAGAGCCTCCGGATCTGCATTACCAGGCAGAGCCTGGTAACGAGCTAATCCTGGTAACGAGCAAAATTCTCTTTTCCCCCCTTTTTTAAGGAGGCTAGGGAGGATCGAATGATCACTATTTATGCCCCGGAGATCCCCCTAAATCACCCTTAATAAGGGGGACTTTGACAATTCTTTTGTCCCCCTTTTTTAAGGGGGAGTAGGGGGAAAGTTAAGGGAGGATCGGCTTTAAATGAACTGTGTTGTGTTATCTATTTTGTGTGTAAAAACAAGGAAAAATCATGAACAAATTGAATTTGCAATTGCCCCTGACTTCGATAATACTTGGTTGTAATTTGTTAGGATTGTCTCCGGTATTGGCACAAACCAGTCATACTGATACGACGGTACCGGTAATTCAAACAACTGCAAATTTGCCAGAGAAGACTGAGGCTACTGAGCAAGTTATTGGATTCGCAGACTATTCTGCTATGACGGTTACATCAACTGATGAAATTAACACGACTAACCAATCTCTGCATCCACCATCTGTAGCGATTTTCGACTCAAATAATGTTGGGGAAGCATCCCAAGACTTGTCGGTTAGTAATATTGAACTGTCGAATTTTAATTCAAATAATGTTGGGGAAGCATCCCAAGACTTGTCGGTTAGTAATATTAAGCTGTCGAATATCCCCCCAATTTCCTTGGGAAAGGAGGGGGGCGATATTCACCCTGTTTTGAACGGGAACAAAGCTGAGGAGGTTAAGGGCGATCGAGTTTTATCTCAGAAGTATGGGGAAGAATCTTTGAGTAATTCCGAGGTCATTTCCAGCACTGTGGAAAATTCTGTATCTTCGGGTAAGATATCTCCTGCAATAACCTCTGACGATACACCTCAAGTCGCAGAAATTCCCACTAACCAATTACAGCCGCCAACACTATACAGCCAACCACCAGATGCTATGGAGGAAGTTACCAGTGTCGAAGATTTGCGAGATGTGAGTCCTGGAGATTGGGCTTATGAGGCGCTGCGAAGCTTGGTAGAAAAGTATCGCTGCATTTCTGGTTCTGGAAAAGGTACTTTTGAGGGGAATCGTGTTATAACTCGTTATGAATTTGCTGCTGCATTAAATACTTGTTTGCTCAAGATTGGACGTACAATTTATAGCTTGAATAATACATTTTCTAATCGAGAAGAATTGGCAGTTGTCCAAAGGCTACAAGCAGACTTTGCTACAGAAATAAAAACCCTCACCACTAGACTAGATAATTTAGAACAGCGAGTAGCTTTGGCTAACGACAATCAGTTTAGCACTACTACAGTTCTCCGGGGGACTGTAGATTTTAATTTAATTAGTGCTTTTGGAGACAAAAAAGCTGTTGCTTCTGGAAAAAATCCCAGGGAAGATTTAAATGAAAACTCTACTTTATCGGGGAGAATAAATCTCAATTTCGATACAAGTTTTACAGGTAAAGACCGATTGCATACCAGCATTTCATCTGGTAATGTTAGCAATTTTGGTAGCAGTGTTACTGGAACAGATATGACTCGCCTGATTGGTGCGACTAACACTAACAATATTTTTAGGATAAGTTCGTTATTTTATGAGTTTCCGATCGGAGGTAATCGCGGTAAAGTTGCGATCGCACCTCTGGCTGATTTTCCGACTCGCATTTTTCCGGCGCTCAATCCTGTTACTTCAATTTCTAATTTTGGTGCTGAAAGTCCGATCTATTCATTTGCTTTTGGTACGGGTGCTGTAGTCTACTATAACTTTACCGATAAAATTGCCGCTGGTGTGAGTTATTTAACTACTTCTGGCAGCAATCCTGTTGAGGGACTATTTGGCGGTCAATATACTGCTTTGGGTCAGGTAACTTATACTCCATCGAATAAGTTGGCGATCGCTTTTACCTACGGTCACTACTACGCTCCAGAACCGGGTTCAACTGTTAATGTTACTGGGAGTAAGGGCAGCACATTTGCTCAGTTGCCTTTTGGAGGAAGTACGGCGACTTCTTCTAATGCTTTTGGCTTACAGTTTACTTACAAGGCGATGGATAAGTTGAGTTTAGGCGGTTGGGTTAGCTATTTTAATGCTCGGGCTGAGGGTTCGCCCCGCCTTAATGGTTTCGATGGTTCGCAGGGAGCTAATGCTGATATCTGGAGTTGGGCGCTTACTGCGGTAGTGCCGGATTTGGGTAAGTTGGGGAGTCAGTTAAATTTTGTGTTTGGTATGCCTCCGAAGGTGACAAGTAATGATGTTTATTCTCGTTTAGACCGGGATACTTCGCTGCATTTTGAGCTATCTTATCGCTATCCATTGACTGATAGAGTGTTTATTACTCCGGGAGTTTTATTGATTACTAATCCTGAGCATAATGCTGCTAATAGCAGTATTTGGGTTGGATTGTTGCGAACTACTTTTAAGTTTTAATTTAAAATCAGATCTCGTTGTCTGGAATTTACGGGGCCTGCTCAATCTTGACCTACACCGGGCTGTGACTGGGTGCGAGATTTTCTGCGGGCTAATGCAGGGGTGGAAAAGGGCGACACGCAACGAGAGTCGATGGTCATTAGTAGATAGTCATGGGCGATCGGGCTTCTGGGCACCAATCTGAGCTTCTAGTTGGGGAATAAATTGACCAATTTAGTATATTGACAAAAACCAATTTTTGTGTATTTTGGGGTTTTCAGCAATATAACTTTACACAAACATACCAACTTTATCTATTTCGCGTTGAGCTAAAGAACTCTATAGTACAAGATGTAGAGTGTAATTTTTTAAACTCATATCAAACCAGAGCAACCCAAAAATTCAAAAAATAGTCAAAGTTTTAGTGTGTTTGTTGTTCGCATAGATTATCCTGCATTTTTTGTCTTCCCATGCCGTCAATATACCAAGATGTTCAACACTTCCACAGGCTTTTACGTTTTAACTAAAATCAGATGTATATTTTGGTTGAAGGGGTGACAAAATATGCCAAAATACTAGTTCTTTAAAGAGTGCAAAGACACATAATTTATTCGCCAAAAAAGTAGGAAAAGTAAGAAAAGCCGGTTGAATATAAAAAAATTGCTTTATGTTTAAAAGATGATAAAGTTTAATATGTTATAATATACTATCGTTGATGACCAACCCAAACCGATAATTGGCTCACCTTCTAACTCATAGATTAAGAGAGAACACTATGCAGAATTTTCAAGACCTAACTCAACACGAAGTTGAAGCTCTCAAACACAAGTATAACTTTGCTGATGCCCATACTCATCAATCACAATCTCCTTCCCAACTAGAAATTATTAGAAAATTGCCAGAATTATGGCTTGAAGCCGAAAAAACTCAGCAAGAAACCTTAAATAATAAGTTTATAGACACTTTTTATCAAATGAGGGGTTTGTCAGCGGCCTTGAAACCCAACAATATCATGCTTTATTATGCCGCTTCAATTGCCACCATTCACATAGCCAACTATTTGTTGAAAAAACGCTTAAGTGTTAGTTTGATTGAACCTTGTTTTGATAATCTTTACGAAATATTGTCGCACCTTGCAATTCCTCTTTCTCCTTTAAAAGAAGAATTATTACACGATGCCGATAAGATTTATGAAAATCTCAAAACTCATGTCAAGAGTGATGCGATATTTATTGTAGACCCTAATAACCCAACAGGATTCACGCTGCTGGGTCAGAAAAACAAAAAGGCTTTTGAACATGTAGTTCAGTTTTGTAAAGACTATGACAAGATACTTATCGTGGATTACTGCTTTGCCAATTTTTTGATGAACGATGAGGAAATTGAACTTTATGATACTTATAAAGTATTAAAGGAATCAGGCATTAAATATATGGCTATTGAAGACACCGGAAAAACTTGGCCAATTCAGGATGCCAAAATAGCGATGCTGAAAGTCAGCGACAATCTTTATGAAGAAATGTATAGCATTTATACGGCTTATATTCTTAATGTATCTCCCTTCATTCTTAATTTCCTCACCGAATACCTACTAGATTCCCAAAAGTGCCAGTTTGATTCTACAAAAAATATCTTAAATACAAACCGAAAGATTTTAGAAGAAACGTTTCGAGGTACTATCTTGACACCGTACCCGCCAAAAGGTAAAGTAAGTGTTGCCTGGTGTGAAATTAAGGAACCCGATCTCAAGGCGACTGAACTGCAAAAAATTTTATACGAAGAGGGAGTCTACGTTTTACCAGGAACCTACTTTTTCTGGTACAATCATGACCGAGGAGAGAAATACATTAGAATAGCTCTAGCGCGAGATACTGATAATTTTACTGAGGGTATGTCTTTAATAAAGAACATACTAGACAGGCTAGATAAAAATTTCTCTGCTCAACGAGCCGCCGTGCAACACCTTTCACTATCCGGGGGGTAAACATGAGAAAATTAATCAAAAGGAGATTTTTAGAGTCCTAAAACTCATTTACTAACAAACAGAGATACCAGGTAAGGCAATGCAATGGAAGGGTGTAATGCCAGCTATCACGACTGGCTTTAAGAAAGATTTAACCCTTGATGGCTCCCATATAGCCAGACAGGTTAACTGGTTGGTGGATAATGGATGTACGGGTATTGTTGCTAATGGCACACTCGGTGAAGCCACATCGTTAAGTTTTGATGAAAAAATACAAGTTCTGCAAACTTGCATCGAAGCAGTAGGTTCGCGCGTACCTGTCGTTGCCGGAATCGGCGCGATGACTACAGCACAAGCAGTTACTCTGGCCCAAAAAGCAGCGTCTGTGGGCTGTAGCGGTTTAATGGTTTTGCCTCCCTATCTTTACAGCACAGATTGGCCGGAAATGAAAGCCCATATAGCTGCTATAATTGAGGCGACAGAGCTTCCTTGTATGTTATACAATGACCCAGTTGCCTACGGAACTGATTTTTTTCCAGAGCAGATTGCTGAACTTGCTAACGAGCATTCAAATCTTTGTGCTGTTAAGGAAGCAACAACGGACGTGCGTCGAATCACGGCTATCCGTGCGTTAGTTGGAGAGCGATTATCTATTGCTGTTGGCATGGATGATGTTTTGGTGGAAGGCATAGCAGCAGGAGCCATAGGTTGGGTGGCAGGAACTGCCAATGCTTTGCCTGCTGAATGCGTAACTCTTTTCAATTACGCCATACAAGGGGACTATGACCAAGCTTTTGAACTTTACAAGTGGATTATACCCTTAATGCGACTCAATGCTGTGCCTAAGTTTGTGCAGATGACTAAGTTGATGCAGTCGGTTGTTGGTTGGGGAAATACCACGGTACGTCCCCCACGATTAGAACTGGAAGGAACTGAACTTCAGACAGCTCTCAACATCATTAAAACAGCTTTGTCACAGCGGACAAAACTCTAAAAATCCAGCAATTAAAATGACCAAAAAAGACGTAAAAATGATAGAAGAAAATGTAGAATATCAACTGATTGAGGCCTTACAGCCCATTCGATATCACGTTTTAGCAACGCAAATTTATCATTTTTTTAACGAAGGTATTTACGATAAATTGTTGGAGAGCGACCATTCGGTTGAGTCTTTAGCCAAAGCTCTGAATTTAGATGAAAGGAAACTTCTGGGTTTTCTAAGGTATTTGGCTAATGAGGGGATTGTTGAATTCATTGATGAAAAAGTGCGACTAACTCACAAGTGCAAACAAATCAA
This sequence comes from Lyngbya sp. CCAP 1446/10, assembly GCF_026130175.1. Taxonomy (GTDB): domain Bacteria; phylum Cyanobacteriota; class Cyanobacteriia; order Cyanobacteriales; family Microcoleaceae; genus Microcoleus. The sequence goes on from NZ_JAIGNI010000075.1 coordinate 6,026, forward strand.
TGAATTCCGTGGGTGGTACACCCTGATGATAGGTGGATATGGTCGTACTTATCTTCAAATAGGCGAAAAACTCAAAGAAGGTAGTGGTTGGGCAGAGCGAGATGGCAGGCAGGTTGGAGTTGGTAGCTGTCAAATGAGCAAGTTCGATGCCATCCCTTTAGCTCGTTCCCTGATGTCAGCAATACCTAATGAGTGTAATTATCTTCTGGATGTAGGATGTGGTGAAGGACTTTTTCTGATTGAGTTTTGTCGAGCTTTCCCTCATCTCAAAGCTTGGGGGGTGGAACCTGACAAGGGAGGATATCTTGCAGCAACAGAAGCGGTTCGTAAAGCGGGATTAGAGGAGCGAATTATCCTGACCAATACTTCAGCTTTAGGACTGTTAGAATCTCCTTTCAAGCAGGAGCCAGACTTTTTGATTGTCAGCTATGTGTTACAGGAAGTTCTAGGTCAGGAAGGCGAAGCAGGAGTTATCAAATTTTTGACTGGAATTCTGGAGCGATTCCCTGATATTTACATTATCGTTATCGAGATTGAAGACTTAATTGAGAACAAGAAGATCATGGCTCATAATATGTCTCTTGCCTTCTACAACCCTTACTACTTATTGCACTACTTTACCAATCAAAGACTGGAAAAACAGGAGTTTTGGGAAAGACTATTTGAGGGTTGTCAGCTTGAGGTAAAAGCAAAAGACTTTGCCAATATTAACGTAGACTCGACCGACTTAACAGTTGGATATCTTTTGCATCGAAAACAAAAATAATAGTGATATGGCTTGATATGGGGTTGATTTATAAATTTGAATGTATGAAGCTGGCACGGGAGCAAGTGAAAGGCATAACTTTCTTCTCTACCCAGTCTAGCGATGAGACGGTATTGTTTGAGATTGCTCCACAAACTATCGATGACTTATTTTGCCATCATTTTCAAACCGATCAGCTATTAGTGGTGCGAGGAAGTATGGTAGTGGTGTGTTTACAAAACCGTCAGTATCATTACATATCAATGAGCGATCGCATCCCGCAAGTGGTAAAAATTCCTGCTGGCGTTCCCCATTTGGTGATTAATCTTAGTTCTCAGCCTTGCTGGGTAATCAATGCTCTCATTCGTCACGGCGTTTTTCATCCAAAGGATTACCAACCCTTGAAAAAACCCTTTCCCTTAGATATGGAGCAAGTCGAAACGCTACTCAATGAATGCAAACAAGCAGAATATTAAGGAGATTTACATATGTCACAATCAGATCATGAAAACCAACTAACAAAAACTGAGTATTTAAGGTTAAAGCGTGTTGAAGAATTTGTGAAAACAGGGTTTTCAACGCAATCACAGTGGCAAGATGCCTCAGCAATATATACAGAAGGTAAACTCTTAATCAACGGATATTTAGTAATGGAGGATTGGGAGACACCCTACATGAAAGAACTAGCAAGAGTAGCAACCAGCAATCAAGGAGTGGTTTTAGAAGTTGGTTTTGGTTTAGGGATTTCAGCCACCTACGTCCAAGCTTACCCAATCGAAAAACATATTGTTATCGAGGCTAATGCCGACGTGTTTAAAAAGTTACAGGAATTGGCACTCTTAGCAGAGAGAAAAGTGGAACCTCTATTTGGATTTTGGCAGGATGTGATTTCTGCAATTCCAGATCAAAGTGTGGACGGCATTTTATTTGACACTTATCCTCTCAATGAGGAAGAAGGTCGCTACCCCTATGCTATTCCCTTTTTTGAGTCGGCTTACCGCGTCCTTAAAAAAGGTGGGATATTTACTTATTTTTCTGCTGAAGTTAATGACTTTTCGCCTTACCACCTTGAAAAGCTTAAAGCTGCGGGATTTAACAATATACAAAAAAAGGTACTTTCTGTAAGCCCCCCCAAAGACTGCCCAGCTTGGGGTGATGATACTATAGTAGTACCGATTATTATAAAGTCATGAAATTACAGGCCGTCCTTTGAGGGCGGCTAGTCTACTGGGTAGTATATCTAAGGGAATTTCCCTGGATTTATCGCTAGCAAGTCTCTGAATTCAAGATAAATTAAAATCACTTGTCTATCTTACCTGAATTATGTCTCAAAATCGAGCCATTGAAAACAGTTTGAGCGAACCGGAAGATTATTGGCAGAAGCAGTTAGCTAGTGTTCTGCCCGTGTTAGAAATTCCCTTCAAGCGTTCAAGAGTATCCGTTCAATCGTTGAGAAGAATAAAAGAAACGATTAAGCTAGACGAGAAGCTAGGTTTAGAACTTAAGAAGTTTTGCCAGAGCGAGAATATACTTCTATTTATCGCGCTACTGGCTACATGGAAAATTCTTTTGCTGCGTTACACAGAGCAAGAAGACATCATTGTTGCTTCCGTCTGTGTCGATAGTCGCCGAGAGGGAAAAACAACAAGTCAGGAAACTTTTACCAATCCAATTGCGTTGCGGACAAGTCTAGCAGGCGAACTAACTGCTAAAGAACTTTTAATGCGAGTTGCCACAACAGTTGAAGATGCACTACAGAATCGAGATTACCCGTTTGAGAAGCTCGTTGAGAATTTAGGAGGAAATGAGGATTTAACTAAAGCGCCGATTTTTCAGGTGATGTTCGTACTGTGCAATGTACCATTTTGTATTTCAGAAACGCCGATACAAGAAGAGCATCTTGCGGATATTGAGGAACACATTGCTAAGTGCGATTTGGTTATTTTGGTAGCGGAGTCACAGGGAATTTTAACAGTAAGCTGCTCATACAACCCAGAGTTGTATGAGTCAGACTCGATTCAGCGGATGTTGGGGCATTTCAAGACTTTGCTTGCGGGTATCGTTGCCAATTCAGAGCAAGATATATCCACCTTGCCTGTGTTGACTGAAGCGGAACGGCATCAGCTTCTAGTGGAGTGGAACAACACCGATGCCGAGTACCCCCGCAATAAGTGTAGTCATCAGTTGGTGGAAGAGCAGGTAGAACGCACACCGGATGCAGTAGCGGTAGAGTTTGAAGAAGAACAGCTTACCTACCAGGAGCTCAATCGACGAGCAAATCAAGTGGCGCACTATCTGCGATCGCTCGGAGTAAAACCAGAAGTGCCAGTGGGTTTCTGCGTAGAGCGATCGGAAGCCAGAGTAATTGGATTATTGGGCATTTTCAAGTCTAATGGCGTGTATGTTCCCTTAGACCCCACCTATCCCGAAGAGCGCCTAGCTTATATGCTGTCAGATTCCTCTGTGCAAGTCCTGCTAACTACCCAGAAGACACTTCAGAGTTTACCACAGCTAGCGCTCACGGCTCAAGGGCGACAGATAGTTTATCTGGATCGAGAGTGGGAGGTTATCTCTCAACAGAACTCCGAGAATCCAGTCACTCAGGTTAAGCCTGACAACTTAGCTTATGTTACTTACACCTCCGGTTCTACAGGAAGACCCAAAGGGGTGGTGATGGAACATCGTGCTTTTTGCCATTACATCTGGTGGCAAGTGCATTCTTCAACTGTTTCCAGCAGCGCCAGAACACTGCAATTTGGTCCCCTCAGCTTTGATGTTTCCTTAGAGGAATGCTTCACTACTTGGAGTTCTGGTGGAATACTGGTGCTGGTGTCAGAGGAAGTCCGACGCAATCCTCTGGCTTTAGCCAGTTTTGTGGCAGAAAGAAGCATAGAAAGACTATTTCTTCCCTATGTCGCTTTACGGAATTTAGCAGAGGTGGTCAACAACGGCGGTCTAGTCCCCACCACCCTGCGCGAAATCATGGTTGCTGGCGAACAGTTGCAGATTACACCCGCCATTGCCTACTTATTCAAGCAAACAGGTGGCATTCTCTACAATCAATATGGGCTAAGCGAGAATTCGACAATTACGCAATTTATTTTGACTGGGGAAACAAGTAGTTGGCCAGCGCTTCCTCCTATCGGTTCTGCTGTCGCAAATGCCAAAGTTTATATACTGGATCGATTCCTTCAACCGGTTCCTATCGGCGTCAGGGGTGAGTTGTATGTTGGCGGTGAGTGGTTAGCCAGAGGCTATCTCAACCTGCCAGAGTTAACCTCAGAGAGGTTCATTTCCAACCCTTTCGGTTCCGGTCGCCTCTTGAGAACTCGCGATATCGCCCGCTACTTATCCGATGGTAATATTGAGTATCTGGGTCGTGCAGATAATTGGGTAAAAATTCGCGGTTTCAGCATTGAACTCGGTGAAATTGAAACCGTGATGGCACAACATCCCGCTGTAAAGGAAAGTGTAGTTGTACCGCGAGAAGACATCCCAGGTAACAAACGCTTGGTAGCCTATGTGGTACCCCACGAACATGCTGCCAGTATCTTAAATCTGGAAGCAGAGCAAGAACGAGTTTCTCTAAAGGAACAGCTAGCTAAAAAACTCGAACTGGCAGTGCGTAATTATTTAAGAGAACGTTTGCCCGACTACATGGTGCCAGCAGTTTTTGTTGCGATTGAAAAAATGCCCCTGACACCAAGCGGAAAGGTAAACCGTTTAGCACTGCCTGTCCCACACAAGTCTCGTTCGGAATTGGCAACAACTCTTGTTATGCCTAAATCCGAGATAGAGAAATTAATTGCCCAAGTTTGGATTGAAGTGCTTGAACTAGATGTTGTGGGAATTCACGACAACTTTTTTGAGTTAGGCGGTCATTCCTTACTCTTGACCCAAATTCATTACAAGTTAGCCGAAATGTTTGGGATGGAGCTATCAACAATGGCTCTGGTGCAATACCCAACAATACACGCTTTAGCCCAACACTTAAATCAGACAGACTTTAAACAATCTGCTGTTAACGTCGGCGAGCCAAACAATAGACTTACCCTCAAATCTATTGCAGAACAACAACGGCAGCACAGGCAAGGTAACTTGCCTCTGTCTTTGGCCCAGCAACAAATGTGGCTCTTGAGCCAGTTGGATCCAAATAACCCATCTTACAGCGAACTAGAAGCTCTGCGACTTAAAGGTTTTCTGAACGTCGTCGCCTTAGAGCAAAGCATCAACAAAATTATCCAACGTCACGAAGCCTTACGTACTAACTTCGTAACGGTTGACGGGCAACCCGTTCAGGTAATTGCTACTAGCTTGACTTTGAAAATGTCAGTAGTAGACTTGACAGCTCTACCATCAAGTGAAAGAGAAAACTCTGCCCAGCGATTAGCAACGGTACAAGCCCAGCAACCCTTTGACCTTACTACTGACCCTTTAATCCAAGCTACGTTGCTGAAGCTAACAGACACAGAACACATCTTGCTGCTAAAAATCCACCACATTGTCTGGGATGGTTGGTCAATGGGCGTGTTCGTCCGGGAGTTAGCAGCCTTCTACACATCCTTTTGCAATGACTTGTCTTTTGAAATCCCCTCACTACCAATTCAGTACGCCGACTTTGCTGTTTGGCAGTGGCAGTGGCTAACACCCCTAGTACTTGAGTCCCAACTAGCTTATTGGAAGCAACAACTTGAGGGTGCACCAGCTTTATTGGAACTGCCAACTGACCGAGTGCGACCTTCAATTCAAACATATAGAGGGGCACATCAAAGATTTGCTCTCTCTGTTGAGATCACAGAAGCGTTGATGAGTTTAAGTCAGCGGCAAAAAGTCACCTTGTTCATGACGTTATTGGCAGCGTTTAAAACATTGCTTTATCGTTATACAGGACAGACCGATATTATCGTAGGCACGCCTCACGCTAATCGCGATCGCCCCGAATTTGAGGGATTGATTGGATTTTTCGCCAATAGGCTGGTGTTACGCACTTGTTTGTCGGGAAATCCGAGTTTTGAGGATATACTCTCAAGAGTTCGGGATGTAGCGTTGGGAGCTTATGCCCATCAAGACCTACCGTTTAAAAAGTTAGTAGAGGAATTGCAGCCAGTGCGTGACTTGAGCTACACACCACTGGTACAAGTGATTTTTAACCTTAATGTGCCTATGCCCCAGATACAGATGGCAGGCTTAACGGTGAGTTCATTGGCTGTAGAAACTGCCACAGCGAAGTTTGATTTGATGCTGTTTTTAGAGAACACCGCCGCTGGACTAATTGGACAATGGGAATACAATACTGATCTGTTTGATGCCACCACCATCGCTCGCATGGCAGGACATTTCCAGACGTTACTGGAGGGAATTGTAGCTAATCCTCAACAGAAGGTTTCCTCTTTGTCTGTCCTCACAGAGCAAGAGCAGCATCAGCTATTAGTAGAGTGGAACAATACCACAAAAGAGGGGAGCTTCGATAAGTGTATCCATGAGTTATTTGAGGAACAGGTTACGAAATCGCCCGATGCCATTGCGGTGGTTTTTGAAGAAGAGCAGTTGACCTATTTCCAACTGAACCAACAAGCGAACTATCTGGCACATCACTTGAGAACTCTGGGTGTGGGACCAGAAGTGCTGGTGGGCATTTGCGTGGAACGCTCACTGGACATGGTAGTGAGCCTGCTGGGTATCCTCAAAGCTGGTGGAGCCTACCTACCCCTCGATCCGGCATTACCTAAAGAAAGTTTAGCCTTCCGATTGCAGGATGCTCAAGTACCGATCCTTTTGACGCAAAAGGGACTCCTCAAGCGTGAAGAGGCTCAAGTGCAGACTGTGTTGTACTTGGACGCAGACTGGGAACTAATTGCCCAAGAATCCGATGCGAATCCCAAGAGCGAAGTGATACCGAAAAACTTAGCCTACGTCCTCTATACCTCGGGTTCTACAGGTCAACCTAAAGGCGTTGCGATCGAGCACAGGCAAATCCTGAACTACCTGCACACCATCTTAGACAAACTGCAACTGCCAACAGGTGCCAGTTTCGCAACAGTTTCCACCTTCGCCGCCGACTTAGGCAACACCGCAATTTTTCCAGCGTTGTGTACGGGGGGTTGTCTGCATATCGTATCCCAAGAACTTTCCACTGACCCCAAAGCCCTAGCAGATTACTTTGGGCGTCATCCTATCGACTGTCTCAAAATTACCCCCGCCCACCTTGCTACCCTCTTGGCGTCTAATGCGTCCAACTCTATCCTGCCGCGTCAATGTCTAGTCTTAGGTGGTGAAGCAGCTAACTGGGATTTAATTGAAAAAATCCGGCAAGAAGCCCCGAACTGTCGGATTCTCAACCACTATGGACCGACAGAAACTACGGTTGGCGTACTTACCTATCCTGTCGAGAACAAGCCAGCCAGTTATAACTCTAAAACTGTTCCTATCGGTTGTCCCATTGCTAACACGCAAGTTTATATTCTCGACCGCCATCAGCAACCCGTTCCCATCGGTGTACTGGGTGAACTACACATTGGCGGTGCTTCCTTAGCGCGAGGCTACCTTAACGACCTGGACTTGACGACTGCAAAATTCATTTCCAACCCATTTAGCGATCAAACTGGTACCCGCCTCTACAAAACTGGAGACTTAGCCCGCTACCTAAGAGATGGCAACATCGAGTTTCTGGGTCGGATAGATAATCAGGTCAAAATTCGTGGCTTCCGCATCGAACTAGGAGAAATTGAAGCAGTCCTTAGTCAACACCCAGAGGTACGGGAGACAGTAGTTTTAGCAAGGGATGACCAACCAGATAACAAACGATTGGTAGCTTATGTTGTTCCCAACCATAAACCTCCCGCCACCCGTGAACTGCGGCACTTCCTCTTTCAAAAGCTCCCCGACTACATGGTGCCAGGAGCCTTTGTGATGCTTTCTTCTTTACCTCTTACCCCTAATGGTAAGATAGACCGTCGCGCGTTGAAGGCACCAGATACGGAACTAAGTGACTCAATCGGCTTTGTTCCCCCCCGTGACACAGTTGAACAGCAACTACAGCTTCTTTGGTCAGAGGTTTTGCAACTTCCCGCTGTTGGAGTGAAGGATAACTTCTTTGAATTAGGCGGTCATTCTCTTTTAGCCGTGCTCTTAATGGCTCGAATTTCGCGGCACTTTGGGAAAAATCTGCCCATAGCAACGCTCTTCTCTAGCCCGACTATCGAACAGCTAGGGAGTTGTCTTCGTTTGGAAACTAATTCTTTGCCCCCGTCTCCTTTGGTAGCAATTCAGTCTGGCAGCGACAAGCGACCTTTTTTCTTTGTGCCTGGAGTTGGTGGAAATGTAATGTACTTATATGAGCTGGCGCGTCATCTTGGCTCAAGCCAACCCTTCTACGGTCTCTCCGCACGGGGACTTGATGGGGAATCAGAGCCTTTTACACAGTTGGAAGAGATAGCCTCCTACTATATTGAAGCAATACAGACCGTTCAGCAAAAAGGTCCCTACCTGCTGGGTGGACATTCTTTTGGAGGTGTAGTTGCCTTTGAGATGGCGATGATGCTGCACAAACAGGGGCAAGATGTGGCTCTGCTTGCCATGATTGACTCTGTTGCCCCAATTGTTGGTCAGAAGTCGAAAGGTATTGATGAAGATGACGCGGCTTATCTGACTGAGTTTGCCAACTACATTGGATATATGTGCTCCAAGAACTTGGAGGTATCCCGAGCAACTCTAGCGAAGCTTACCCCTGTGGAACAATTGCACTATCTCAAAGAACGGTTGATCCGGGTCAACTTGTTGCCTCCTGATGCAGGAATAATGTCAGTTCGGGGTCTGGTGCAAGTATACATTGCATCCATGAAAGCTTATCGTATTTATTTGCCTTCGGGGATGCAACAGACTCCAATTACTCTTTTCCGTGCTAACGAGCTTGATGTATTTGAAAGTGATACAGAGGAGTTGGCACAGAGGCTAAAAGAACCTGCCTTGGGCTGGAACGACTTTTCTGCTACTATAGACATTCATGTGGTTCCAGGGAACCATATGACCATGATGCAACAGCCTCACGTACAGGTGCTAGCCACACAACTTCTCTCTTGCCTGGAGCAAGCACAGGCGTTTTCGTCTTAGTAATTGGTCTGTTAAGTAGAGGATTTTGGGGTAAAAAAGCAAGCTCCCTCATTTGAATAAAGAAGCTCAATCATTATGAAAATAGGAATTCTCGACTCGAATTACAATCTACCTTTACTGGTAGAACCTGACACAGAAGGTGAATCGTCTAATCTTGATAATCTCCTTTCCTGGTATAGAGATAGTGAACTTTTATCACACAAATTGCTGAAACACGGAGCAATTATTTTTCGAGGCTTTGGTGTAAACACTATCTTGGCTTTTGAAAAATTTGTGACATCGGTTTCAGGTAATTTAATGGATTATGTTGATGGAAATTCTCCCCGAACCAAAGTAGCTAATAGTATTTATACTTCAACCGAATATCCGGCTGAATACTTCATTAGTTTGCATAATGAGTTGTCCTACTCTAGCCACTGGCCAGAAAAACTCTATTTTTGCTGTATTACAGCTTCTAAGGAGGGCGGAGAAACACCGATTGCTGATAGTCGTCAAATCCTAAAAAGTCTTAACCCAAAGCTCGTTGAAAAATTCACACTTAAACAGGTGAAGTATATCCGCAATTTACATAGTGGTAATGGCATGGGAGTTTCCTGGCAAGATTCTTTTAAAACTTCAGATAAGTCGCTAGTAGAAGAGCATAATAGAAAAGCAGGCATAAATTTTGAGTGGAAGAAGGATGGTGGATTGCGATTAAGCCAGACTCGCCCTGCTATTGCAATTCATCCTCATACAGGCGAACAAGTTTGGTTTAATCAAGCCGAGCAATTTCATCCATCTAGTCTTCCTAAAAATATATACGAAGCTATGATGTTTTATTTTGAGGGTAACGAAGAAGAACTCCCTCAATATGCTTGTTTTGGTGATCATACTCCAATTGATGTTTCGATGCTAGATGAGATTAGAGAAACCATTTGTCAACAAACTGTTGTTTTTCCTTGGCAGGAGGGAGACGTACTACTCATAGATAATATGTTAGTTTGTCATGGACGAAGACCGTTTGTTGGTCCCCGGAAAATTTTGGTTTCTCTGTCACATTTTTGATCGCCTTTTGTCGCCCTACGAACACTGTTTTTATTAATGTATTGTAGTAGTATCTATTCGGGGAAGTGCTAAATGAATGAGCAAATATTAAAACAGCTAGTAGCGTCAGGAAAAGCGTCTATTATCTATGTTCATGGAACATGTAGGAGTGGGTCTACAATTGCTCAAGTTATTCTTTCAAGGTTTGCCGACCGAGCAATCCATCAACCATTTGCGGCTGTTTTAAAAGCTCAAGGTGGCAACAAGAGACCAAATAAGTTACCGTTAAATGCTGCTATTTATGAAGAAGCTTGCGGTATGATTGTTAATCAGATTATTGAGATTCTAAAACAAAAAAACCAGGCGACAATTCTGGTTAAAGAAGTTTCACCTCTTTTTGAACTACCTATTTGGGAGCGCTGGATTCAGATTCCAGAAAAGTTTCTGTTCACAATTCGGGAGCCACATTTACAGTATTTTTCGGGATTATCCCTGATGACTGATATGTATTTTCATGGCGATGGCGCATTACTCAGAAATCAGGAATTTGTATTAAAGAATGCACTCATTATAGAATCTTTAAATTTACAGAACCTCTCGCCAGATTGGGATGGGACAATTATTAGCGATAACGACAAGGAATGGGAAGCCTTAATCTCTCAGTGGAAGATCGTGCGCTCTTTTTTGGATGTAAATTTAAAAAAAATAGCAATAATGGATTTGAATATTATGAGAATGAATCCTTACTATGCTCTTGCAAAAATAATAGAAAAACTAGATATTGAAGTGGATGATATCGAGCCATGTATCAACAATTTAAATATACAGTCACAGTCAAAGATATTTGATTTACGAGACCCCAATAGAGAGGCAGTACGTAAAGCACGAAACAGTAAAGCAATAGACCCGCTGGTTAGGGGAGAAGATATAAGTCCGTATGCCTTTCCACCTCAGTCCCGAGAGCATATTTGGCGAGTCATTCCGATTTATCTCGATCTGCTCTACGCCCCGGAACAGGTAGCTATGCCATCATTAGAGCAGCTAGACGATTTTGTTGCACAAAGTGAAACATTAAAGTTGGAAGATACACACCCTTTTGAAGCTTATGCGATCGCCAACTTCCATCTGCACCAGAAAACTGCTCAACTCGAAAAAATTGTCCCATTAATCGAGCGAATTTTAAAGGGTAATACAAACACTTCTTCAAACTGGGAAAAAGAAAAGATAAACTCAGAGCGATTCAAAGGTTCTTTTGAGATAGTTGAGCAGTACTGGAATCAGCGGAATCAAGACAAGAATTGTTAGTCAAATATTTAGTCACGAAGTAAAGAGCAAGCACAGGCGCATTTGAATTAGCTCGACAAAACCTATCTTGGAAAATTGTTCAAAATTTAAGACCACCTGAATGGAGAAAAATAAAATGATGGCTCCACAGAACCGTATTTCCCAAATTAAAGCATCGGGAGGAAAATTTGCCATATTAGCGAATGGAGAGATGCACAGGCTACATTTACTGAGGAGAAGCTGGAAATATTTGACCGTCAACGTCCGTTCGAGTTAGGAGCAGATTTAGCAGGGCAAACGCATCTTGTCAATAAGAATACCTCAATCTCAATAAAGGCTCAATGAACTGCATTAATGTTTGCTTATTGACAAGATTTTAGGCTATCGCTTTGACTGGCAGAAAATCAATCAAACGATAAATTATAATTCTTTCATTTAGGCATGAATTAAAATTTTTGTCAAGACTAATTTAGATGCGTTTGCCCTGGGAGGTTGACCAACCTGGCATCAAATCCTCCTGCCAACAAATCAGCAAGCAAGTTTTGCTTGCTGATTAAAGGACAGTGTCTATATAGAAGAGTCCAATTTTTGCCTTTTTCATCGTATAGTCCCGTGCGTGGAATTTCAACCAGTCCAATTGTTGAATGCTTGTTATCTGCCATACTCGTTTATCTTGTGGAATGTGGTTTAAAAGAATGGGATTATCGTATCTCTAACTCTTTTGATGGCTTTTCATGATGTTGAAATAATATCATGGATTCTGCGTTCGCACTACTGAATGTGGTTTGGGGATTTAGAGCGATTGACCGTTGGGCTGCCAGTGGGCGATCGTGTCGGTTAGCTTTATTGTTGTGTGGCAATGCCCTTTTCCACATACCGTGTATTTTGGCAGCTTGACCCAAGATGTGCTATACCAGAGCATTGCCAAATTCTGTATCGATGTGTTAGGAAAGCAAATAAGCTACTATGAAAGCCTACGCCTTGTTGTGGTTATTTCTTTACAATGACAATTGTCACGGGGCTACCAGGAGTAAGGTAAGGATTATCTTTCCAAGTACTGTGAAAGGTTTTTTTGTCCTCACCACTATCAGTGAGATAGTAGATTTGGTATGTTCCCGTTTCTGTACGCTTTTTGGCATCTCGATCGGCAGCAAAGACTTCGAGCGTCAGTTGGGATGTATTGTCTCTTGCAATTACAGCCCCTGCATGGTACGGGTAAGTAGTAGTTTTGCTTAACGAAACAATTACATAAGCCTCTCCTACTATCGGATCGGCTTTCTCATTGGCGTAATTACCGAATGAATTTTTGTAATCTGTAGCTGCCTGAATATTTTCGTCTGTGGAATTGCCAAAATCTCGATCGAGCCGCTTCACCTTGCTACGAACAGTCCCCGGAATAGAAGGGGGATACTGATCGTTAATCAGATCTTCTGCAGTTTCCAGACAGTCTTTAAAGTATTTGTGTTCACTTTTTGCTAAGTAAAAGGTTGTTCTTTTCCCCGTGTCTGGCGGAGTGAATATCTTTTTGGTGTTTTTGTCAATTGTATGACCCCTAACACTCGCATTATCATTGCGAACATATAGCTTGCCATCATTATCAATGACAAAGTTGTATCCGTCAGTAAATTCAGGCATATCTTTCTCGCTCCTAGTGTATATTGGGTACTTCAAAAGTGAAAAAAGCTGGTAAATAAATGACGTTGCTGCCAATATTTACAGCCTCATATTTAAGAGTATTCAAAAAGCGACTTCTGAATTTTTTAACTGAGAGACTGTTTTTTCCAAGCTCAACCGCCCCACAAAACCCGACTTAAAATCCATAACCGTTTTTAACCTTAGCTTGCAACCGTTTCACCGCCTCTTGAACTAAACCGTGGTGCGATAGGATAACTGCTAGCTCAAAGCACTTCGATAAGCGATCGCACATTTTCTCCCTATGCCAAATTAAGCCAAGCGCGATCGCACAAAGCACTAACCTTCTTGCGATCGCACCTAAAAGAAACAGCGACCCTTTCTGATAATACACTGCTCTTGCCCCCAATCTGTTCAACGAAGGCAGCCCTCTTGAACTTTTCCCCAATTGCCAAATCCGCTGGCACCGGTGGAACCGCTAAATCCGTATCAGCACCCTTGATTGAAAATCTGACATTATTTATCAATTGGCAGCCGACCAAAATAGAATCGAGTTTAAGAAAACGTCTCATCTGCGCTCCTTTCTCAGTCGGCATCTCATGCCTGCAAAAATCTCACCTGAGATTGGCTAAAAATGGGATACTCTGCCTTTTCCATGCAAAAAGCCTTATGCTAGAACCTGTCCACCGAACGAAAAACTATTCTTCGCTAAGCTTGTCAGGTCTATAGACTTTTAGCTCTCTTGGGTAGCTACCAATCTTGATGTGGAAAGTTGTCGAGTAAGGAGTATGGGATGAAAGTCGAAAGATGAGCTAGCTAACGAACCCGACTAACCTAACATTTTGCAGGGAGGCTGTCAAAGAAAGTGTATTTATGTTAAGTAAATAAATATAAATTATTTCCTGAAGCTAAATAAATTCAAAATGCGGAAGCAGAAGTGCCGCAGGCGTATCGCGCAGCAAGCCTCTAGCTTATCCCCCACATTCTGCACCCCAACTGTCACCAAACTGCTCGCCGATGTTGGATGAAATTGCTTTTAGTTGAATATTTGCTAAACGGTGGTATTGCAGTTGCTGCGAGAATTTATGAGCCCAAATCCGGGTTAAATACCCCCTTTATTTTTTAGTTTCTAAAGTCTATCATTGGGTGCACTACCGACGATGGAGCTAAGTTAAAAGTGCCACGTCCCAAAAGTGCGAAGCAAGAACCCAATGCCGATCAGCGTTTAAAAAAAACATTGCCCCAGCCCTGTTGACCTATCAACGATTGTTTGGTTCGGGACAACGGTTACGTTACTTGTGTCAAGACGAGACTCGCTTAAACATAATAGTTTTGTGCAGTTCTTTCTGGAGGCGCAGCAATTCATCCTGCATTTCCCGGCGAATCATGGGATCGAGGGCGCTGAATGGCTCATCCATGAGTAAAATCTCTGCATCTGTCGCCAAAGCACGCGCTAAACCCACCCGTTGCTGCATCCCACCACTCAGCGAGTCGGGCAAATAATCCGCCCATTGCGCTAAACCCACCGCTTCTAAAGTTGAGAGAGCTTTTTGGCGACGTTGGCGAGTATCAATCCCCCGTACCTTCAAACCATACTCTACATTCTCAGCAACAGTTTTGTGGGGAAACAACCCAAATCCCTGAAACACCATCGACACTTTTGTCAGGCGAATCTCTCGCATCCGTTTCTCATTAACGTGGGCAACATCTTCACCATCAATGTAAATATGTCCGCTGGTGGGATTAATCAAACGGTTGATGCAGCGAACCAAGGTAGATTTTCCCGAACCGGATAACCCCATCACCACAAACAATTCCCCTGGATTAACCGCCATAGATACATCGGCAATGCCGAGCACATTCAGAGTTGCTTGCAAGATATCATCTTTAGACTTGCCTTCTCGAAACAGTTTGAGAGCAGCATGAGGTTTTTTCCCATAAATTTTGATGAGATGTTCGATGCAAATTTTGGGTTTGGGATTGGTCATTGCCTGACTGCGGCCATAACTAAATAACTTGTTCTGAGACCTTAAATATCAGTCTTGGACGCATTCCGCCTCCAAGAAACCGGGTTTTTTAGGGAATCTGCGGGCGACAACGAAGTATTGTTGTATGTAAAAAAACCCGGTTTTTAGTCCCCGATGTGTAAGTCCTAAATAGTATGTCAGCCATTAAAGACTTGAAAAACCCAAATGTTACGGCCAACAAAGTCTCTACCTAAAGGTGGCAGTGCTATTGAGGGCATAGTTGAAACTTTTCATGCCGATGAATTTACCGGCACAGCTTTGCTATCTGTACCAATACCGATTTCTCCAAGTCGCAGTTTGGAACCGATGCTAAGGCTAGCGTACAGTTTTGGAGCGGGCATTGGTG
The DNA here is from genome assembly GCF_026130175.1 of Lyngbya sp. CCAP 1446/10. Lineage (GTDB taxonomy): Bacteria > Cyanobacteriota > Cyanobacteriia > Cyanobacteriales > Microcoleaceae > Microcoleus. The sequence goes on from NZ_JAIGNI010000075.1 coordinate 21,192, forward strand.
AAATGTAGAGAGGAGAGTCTAGCGGCAAACAATCACTAGGATTTGTTGGTTCGCTTTGTGTGACAGGGGGTTTTAAATTATGTTCTGCTTTTGTACGATCGCAATAATTTTGGCACTTCTGCAGCGCTCTCTCTAGCTGCGAGCTTTTTTGAGTTACCACATAGGGGCGATCGCAAAGCAGTGGTAATTGTTCGCTATCCTCTGAGTATGAAGCCTCTACTAAATCAGTGGCAACTGGTAACTGATTGGTAGTAGGAGTTAGTGGTGTATCTATTATTTCTTCTAACTCTAAGGTAACAGATAACTGGTCGCTAGCCACTGTTTCACCTGTCCGGGAAAGCAGGTATTGCTTGAGGACTAAAAGCAGATTTTTTTTCGTCACTCTCTCTTCTATTGCTTTGGAAAGAGCCTGCCACAATTGGGAGCCAATATTCTTAATGTGAGCGATACTATAGGCACAATCGGGGGCCATTTCGTTATAACTGCGTCCCAGCCATGATTGAGACAGGATGAAACGCTCCAGGGAACTTAGTTGCCTTGAGAGCAGACCTTGTTCTACAGTGTCCATAACTTCGCCAACATTCATGTATAGACTCCATTTAAAGTATGCACGCAGTTAGGAAGGCTCTAGATTCTGATGCATCCAAAACAGGTGGTTGATACAAGAAGACTTTGATGCAGATAGCAGAGGCCCGAGGACTTGGGCTGAATTACTGTCGGCGCGCACCAAAAAACTTCACTATTAGACATCTCCCATAATTCTTGTGGAGCAGGCCGGATGACTGCTCTTTACAGGCTTTTTGGGATATGTCTATTGATTATTCAGTTTTTTGACCCAATGGGAAATAGATAAAGTTGGTATGTTTGTGTAAAGTTATATTGCTATAAAGCCCTAATTGCACAATTTGTGAATTCTGTCAATATACTAAATTGGTCAGTTTATTCTCCAACTCGAAGCTGAGGTTGGTTTCCAGAGGGGCGATGCTCTTAATCAATATTGACTGTGAGGCGATCGAGAATTTCGCTCTTGTGTGTGACGCTCATTGAGATATCGCCCCTTTGCATAAACAATACTTCTGAGGCGATCGCGAGCTTGATTTTCCAACCCTATCATCAAACACAGATGCGATCGCACCTTCTCACCCTCAAACCAAATTCCTACGGGATTGTGCTTATAACTTCATGAAAAGGCGTGAGCGTAGTGAGCCAGAGACCTACCGTTTCCCTAGTTCCTGAACCAAACCCATAATTGCCACCAATTTCAGTTGGACTCCCAGTTGGTTTTTGGGAAATTTCGTCTCTCGTTCTTTCTCCTACCTATCGGTAGTAAGAGAGGAAAGATTCATTCTTAGAGTGACCAATGCCTCCCAATTATATCAACCTTCTTTCCCAACTAATAGCCAGACCTGACTTTCACCAAAATAACTTCCCCGAAATAAGCCACTTGCAGCCAACTGCAACAGCCGATTTGTGTGAATTTTTAGGCGAAGAGGTTATTTATCAGACAATCGCGACTGCTACAACTCCTAAACTCTACAAAATTCCTCAAGACTTGCCGCCTTCAATAATTTCTGCTTTGCACCGCCAAGGCATTCAACAGCTTTATTCGCACCAAATTAAAACACTCAAAGCCGTGCGCCAGGGCAAAGATGTCATCCTCAGCACAGCAACAGCTTCTGGCAAATCTTTAAGTGCATACTTGCCTATTTTAGAGGGCATTCTCCAACATCAATTTACTGCACTCTCTATTTATGGCTTGAAAGCTTTAACAGCCGATCAAAGTCAAAAACTTGCCGATTTGCTCGAACTAATTCCTGAGCCGGCGCGCCCACGCCTTGCTCTTCTAACTGGCGATACTCCTCCCAAAACCAGAGAACAATTATTGGCTACAAATCCTAGCATAATCAGCGCAACACCAGAGTTGATTCACTATGCGCTGAAAGGGGTTCACTGGAGTCAGCCTTGGCAGCATTTTTTAAGTCGCCTCCGCTATATTGTCCTAGATGAAGCTCACACTTTTAACGGAGTTTACGGAGCTAACATGGCTAGCTTAATTCGCCGCTTAAAATTGGCAGTAGACGAGCGCGGAGGTTGTTCTCAAAAACTGCAATTCTTGATGTTGAGTGCTACCGTGGGCAATCCCGTTCAATTAGCGAAGTTACTATCTGGTAGAAGTCGAAAGCGAAATATCAATAAATCAGAGCGGTTAGTTTGGATTAACTCTAGCGGAGCTGCTGTCCCAGAACGACAATTAATTGTTACTAAACCGAGTCATGATGCTAATTCCGATGTTGCTCGCATCATTATGTTTTTGTTGCAGCAAGGGCAAAGCGGAATTTGCTTCGGTAACGGCAGACAAGCAATTAAGAACTTGTGGGCCACTTTTAAGCAAGAAGCTGTAACTCAAACTAACTCTGGAATTGAGTCCGGCGTAGCAATTTTTTACGGCAGTTTAACAAGCGAGCGTCGCAGGGAAATTATTAACTCTTTGCAGTCAGGAACAGTTAAGTGTATCCTCAGCACTAGCGCTCTCGAAGTGGGTATTGATTTACCTCAACTTGACTTTGCTATTATTAGGGGATGGCCGGGCAGCTTGCAAGCTTTCAGGCAGAGGGCTGGCCGGGCCGGCCGGACAAAATCAGGTTTAATTGTCTTCATTCCCATTGCACAATCGCCTTTAGATAACTACTTTGCTGAACGCCCTGAATTGTTACTTTCTGCCGAATCTGAAGTGGTGAGCTTTAATGCCAATTATCCCATAGATATTGCCAAACATTTGATGTGCGCTGCTGTCGAAACAGGCATTCCTGTCAATAAGCTCAAGCACTACTTTGGCAAGAGCGCTCATATAATTGCAACGGCTTTAATTGAGCAAGGTGTTCTTCACAGAAGCCGGGATAAATTATGGGCTAAAGGCTTTCCGCATAAAGATGTAAACTTTCGAGGGGGAACTGGTGCTAGCACGATACAACTGGTCGATGCGGATACTCAAGAAGAGATTGAAATTCTCAGTGCGGAGATTGCTTATCGAGAAGTATTTCCGGGTGCTATTTACCGCACGCAAAACTCAGACGGCTGTTTGGTGACTTATACTTCGCGTTCGCTCTTGAATGGCCAAGCTATTTTGCAAAACATCCCTGAAACTCGACTGTTTACTGTAGCGATTAGCCGTACTGATACCAGCCTCAAGCAGAATTTGAGTTTGCCTCAACAAATCCCGTTGGTTATTCCAGAAGTTGAAGGAAATGTACAAAACAATTCAACGGATAGTAATGCAATTCCCGCTCAAGCTATTCTGGAACTGGCTTGGGGGGAAATTAGCCAACTTGTCACTGGTTATCAATTATTGACTCGCAATTACGAGTTAACTTGTCTCAATAGAAAATGCGTCAATTACCGAGAGCCTTTATCAAAATGTACTGCCTGTCCTGTTTGTGGCAAGAGAACTCGCTCGGCTGAGCTAACATCGGTTCTTAATGAGGTAAACTTTGAGCAACCTTACGAAATCAAATTTACGACTCCTGTACTGCAAATTAGTTTGAATTCCCCGGTTCAATGTTACCTGCAACACGTAGTAACAGCTACTCGCCAGGAATTGCTTCAGTCTCAACAGCCGATTCCTCCCGGATATCAGCAGTTGTGGGAGTACCCCGCGAATTTGTTGGCTATTCACAGTTTTGGTCATCAAATTTTAGCAGCTTTACCTCTGACTATTTTGGCTTCAGCTAATGATGTAAATTTGTATCCGCTCAATAAGTTGCGGTAAATCTTAATTTTTCGACAGTGTATAACTTATTTGATTCTACAAATATCTTAATTCAGCCACAAAAATCACGCATTTACTGCTTGACCGCTAAATTTTGATTTA
>NZ_JAIGNI010000076.1 GCF_026130175.1 Lyngbya sp. CCAP 1446/10
CCGCTCTTTCTTTTTCCATATCTTTCTGTGGCATTTGTAAGTTATTCATTTTTTTATTGTCACAATCAATTATTGCATATAATTATATCATAATAAGTGTAGATAATGATTTAGGATTGCTATAGTTTAATAAATGTGAAGTTAAAGGGCTTGCAGCCAATTTGCAGGAGTTGTGCTATTGACGAAAGTTAATTAGTTGTGTTAGAGGGGTGATGAGTAGGGTTGGCCGACAAAACTTGCGAGACATACTTAATCTTACTCCAAATCTCACAGCTTTGTCATTGGTTATTTGGCTTAATATTTAAGAGACTCGGCGGTTTCAACCGCGTCTACACAAACAAAACCCGGATGGTGCGCGGGTTGAAGAATGGGCGGTTTCAACCGCCGTCTTATCTTCTTCCTTCTTCCTTCTTCCTTCTTCCCTCTTCCTTCTTCCTTCTTCCTTCTCAATCATTGCGAGTCAAACCCTGAAGGCTAACTTGCAGAATCGACAAACCCAAAATCATCAAAAATAACACTAGGGCGATCGTACAAGCATAACCAATTTCCAAATCCTTAAAAGCCCGTTCGTAAAGATAATAAACAACAGTCTTAGAACTATTGCGAGGGCCGCCCTGAGTCATGATATAAACTTCTTCAAAAACCTTAGTAGCAGAAATCGCCGAAATCACCGCCACCAAAACTAAATAAGGCTTCATCAGCGGTACAGTAATATCCCAGTGTTTCCGCAAACCTTCCGAACCATCAATCGCAGCAGCTTCGTAAAGTTCTGCCGGAATAGATTGCAGCCCAGCCAAATAAATTACCATGTAATAACCCAAGCCTTTCCAGATAGTAACTGCCATCACGCTAAAGAGTACCACCTTCGGGTTAGCCAGCCAAGAAACCGGAGGTAAACCCAACAATTCCCCGAACTGATTCAGCAATCCAGTCTCAGCAAACAGCCACTTCCAAGCAATCCCGGCGACCACCATCGAAATCACCGCAGGCGTGTAGTATGCTGCGCGGAACCAGTTCATCCCCCGCAGCTTTTGATTGCACAAAATGGCCATTCCCAGCGGTAGAACAACCAATATAGGCACTACACAGATCAGATACAGCAGCGTATTGGTCAAAGTTTGCCAAAAAGTGCGATCGCGCCACAGGCGATCGAAATTCTTCAAACCCACCCACTGCGGCATTTGAGTTAAATCGTATTCGTAATTAGTAAAACTCAAATAAAAAGCTTGCACCGCCGGCCACAAAACCGTTAAAGTCAAAATAAACAAAGCCGGAAACAAAAACAAATAAGGCGTCGAATATCGTCGGAAGAAATTTAGATACATAATAATCTGTAATTAGTAGATAAGACGGCGGTTGAAACCGCGCCTACACAAACGATGTCCGCCTCCGCGGACGGTCGAAAACAATGTAATTGCATTCGCCGTATTATCTGATTCTTCAACCCGCGGAGGCGGGTTTTGTCTGTGTAGACGCGAATTCCATTCGCCGTCTTCAATTCGCCGTCTTCAATTCGCCGTCTCTTCAACCGCCGTCTTATCTTATTTCAACCCAGAAAACAAACCCTCCCAATCTCCCGAAGAACGAGAATTTTCCCCCTCTTTTACCTCAAATGTCACCTTACAAGCCTGCGGTTCTTCCAAAGCTTGTACGCACAACTCTGCAATATCTTCCCGGCTAACTTTACCCCGAATATTGTCTCCTTGCTCGAATATCAAAGCTTTGCCGCCCGCTTCTTCAGTCAAAGCACAAGGTCTGACAACAGTATAAGGTATGCCGCTCGATCGCACGCAATCCTCCCCTTTCAACTTCCAAGTCAAAATTCCCCCCAACATATCATTCATCCTGACAGCCGGCGGTTCCTCCTCCAAAATAAGTCCTGGGCGGCCAGGGCGCGTAACTCCAGCCGAACTCACCATCACAAATTGCGGTAAATTCTGCCCGCCATCAGCTTTAATAGATTCTAATTGCAGTTGAAAAACGCCCGGTGTAAATTTTGGATTCAGCCCGCCGTCATATTCAAACTTACTCAGCATTAGCTGAAAAGAATAAATACTACTAGCATCAAATTTCGAGCCATCTTTGACAGTTTTTGCCCGGAATACTGGAATTAACTTATCGAAGGGAACGGTGACAGTAATCCACGTATTGTAAACAGTATCAAACGAATAGCAATAGCCAATACCATCCCATTTAGCCTCGCTACGCACAATCAACTTGTAGCGCTTACCATCCCCTTTGACGCGCAGCAAGAGGCCGCTAAATCCTGCGAGATTGAGGGGAGAATCGAAGTTTCGGGTGCGGACGGAAGCAAAGCCGCCGGAGTTGGCGGTGGAAACATTGCCGGTGAAGATGGCTGTACTGTCCGTAAGTGCGATCGAACTTTCGCTAGTGCCGCCCATCACAACATCGTCGAGAGCACCCCAAGTTTCTTTTAAATCTTGGGTAGGTTTTGTGAAGTCAAAAATGATTTTTTCGCCTGCTTTAACAAGCTGGCTGCGAACAGCTTGCACTAAATTATTCAGACCTTTGTATTCCACAATTTCGGGAACATCCACAACTTCCGGCATATAAAACTTGATGCCTTGATAGTATTTTTCCCTCGTTGGAGTGTCTCCTTCTACAGGTTGAACTTTCGTGCCAGTGCAGCAGATAACTGCTTCGATGCCCTCAGTTACTAACGGCGTTAGCGTCTCGGCGAGAGTAATATCTCCTTCGACTAATTCAACATTTTTGCCCAGAATTTCCGTTGCTCTTTTTGTATCTCTAACAAGGCAGCGGACTTGATATCCCCGCTGTTGCAATCGCTTGACAACTCGCTTTCCCACGCCACCGGTGGCACCGGCTACGAGTACGAGTTTGGGTTGGTCTTTTTTCTGGTTGCTGCTGCTTCCGAACAGTTGTTGCAGCCAGCTAATGCTGCCAATGAAGGGAATAACGCCGAAATAAGCCAAGGTTTTGACAAATCTGCCGGCATCCCATTGGGCGGTATTTTTTTCTGTCACAGTCGCTTCCTCAGAATGGGATCAAATCTACTTAGCTGCTTTTGTATTTTAATCGAATTTTCGATTTGTGGATTTGGGCTATGAGCGCACTTTTTTTCATTTGACAATGGGTTTCCGATGAATTTGGCTTAAGGGAATCTCAATAATCAACTCGGTTCCCTCTCCGGGGGCTGAAATGCAGATCAATTTGCCACCGTGTTGTTCTACCACAATTTCGTGGGAAATTGTCAAACCTATTCCTGCACCTTTACCCACCGGTTTTGTGCTAAAAAACGGCTCAAATATTTTCTTGCAGACTGTTTCTTCCATACCCCAACCGTTGTCCTTGATCCGAACTGCTACGGCTTTTTCTCCCGGACAAACTTCAGTCACAATCTGAATTTGTCCGCTCTTGGCTGGCTCTTCTTTGCCCCTGCGGTGCGACGATAAGTGCTTGTTGACAAAGGCATCTTCTAGGCTATCAATTGCATTTGCCAGTACATTCATAAACACTTGGTTTATCTCAACTGCGTAACACTCAACCAAAGGCAGAGAGCCATATTCTTTGATGAGATGAATTGCAGGGCGATCGGGCTTCGGTTTGAGTCGGTTGCTCAGAATCAACAAAGCGCTGTCCAATCCGTCGTGAATGTCAACTGGTTTAATCTCTGCTTCGTCAATTCTAGAGAAATTTCGCAGCGACTGAACTATCTCGCGGATGCGGTTAGCTCCTACTTTCATTGAACCCAACAACTTCGGTAAGTCTTCAACTATAAACTCTACTTCTGCTGCTTCTATTTCTCCTTGAATTTCTGACGAAGGCGACGGATAGTGCTGAGCGTAAAGCTGCAATAAATTGATGAGTTTTTCGCTGTATTCGTTGGCATAGGTTAGATTTCCGTAGATGAAGTTAATCGGGTTAGTGACTTCATAGGCCACCGCCGCCACCAACTGTCCCAAACTTGACATTCTTTCGCTTTGCACCAACTGAGTTTGCGCGCGCTGAAGCTCTGACATCGCTATTTTTAAATGAGCCGTTTTTTCGCGCTCTCTGGCGATTGATGCTTCTAATGCTGTATTTAATTTGTTGAGTTTTTCTGCTTGGCGCAGCACTATATTAATCATTGCTTTTTTAAATTCCAATGCTGCCTCTATTTCGCATTGTTTCCAAGGCAATGATTGGCAACTCACATTTTCTTTCCACAGCTCGAAGGATTTGCGAGGAGACAGTCTGGGGCTGCCATCTTCATCTATTTCAACTTGTTTTTTGGGGTTTCCAGCCCAATTCACGGTCTGAATTACTTCCGGGCGAAACCACAAAACATATATTTTTTGAATTGGCGATATTGCTACGGCTAAACACCCGCTGACTGTCTCTTTAAATCCCTCAGCTTCTGGATAAAATTTGATCAGCGAGTCTGTATAAAATATTTCTTTTGTGAGGTTTGTTTGCACCCACTTAGTTAAGTATTTGAGAGATTCTCCTTGAGGTGTTTTTCCGACTAGATAGCAATTTTCTCCAAATATTATTGCTGCTCCCTGGGCGTTGACTGCTTCCAGCAAATTGTGCTGGCATTTACCGAACACTTCAGACAAGTTTTCGGCGGTGGATATGTCTTCAAAAATCTTGGTTTGAATGGATTTTAAATAAAGTTTATAGTCGTAGTCTTCGTTTCCTTCTTTTGATTGCAGTTCTAAGGACATTACTTGTCCGATAAATTCGCAGGCGGCGCGCACTTCATAGTTGAGGTATTTTGGTGTATAGTTGTGGCAAGCAATCAATCCCCACAGTTTTTGATCTTTGATTAATGAAATTGACATCGAAGCTGCCACGCCCATATTTTGCAGGTATTCTATGTGAATGGGAGAAACGCTTCTCAATACGCAAAAACTGAGGTCTACAGGTTCGTTGGTAATAGAATTGTTGCCGGATACGAGGGGAACTGGTTGATAGTTAATATCGGGAATCAACCTCAACCAATTTAATGAATACAGTTTTCTTGCTTGTTTGGGAATATCTGTGCTGGGGTAGTTTAATCCTAAGAAAGGAGTCAGGTTTTCTGTTTTGTCTTCGGCGATGACAGCGCCGTTGCCATCGGGATCGAATTGATAGACCATTACTCTATCAAATTTGGAAATTCTTCTGATTTCTTTTACAGTTTGTTGACATAAATCTTTGAGAGTTGTGGCGCTTTGAATTTGGCTGACAGTGGATCTCACTGAATGATAAAAACTAAAAATCGAAAGATTTTCTGTGGTAGTGGATAATTCTAATTCTACCATCAAAAATCCTTCTAATCGGTGGATAATGCAGTCAAATTCTAAAGATTGGCCGGCTTTTTCGACGGACACTTTAATGGGATTGACGGTTTTTAAGTTTTCCTTTTCCAAACAGGCAGTGAATTTTTCGAGCTGAGCGCGATCGAATAATAAGCTCAAATTTTTACCGATCGCACTTTTGGCATCAAAGCCTAACAAATCTTGCGTATTTTCACTGACTTGCAGTATTTCTAGTTCAGGTTCTCGCACCACAAGTAGCACGCCGTGCGGCTGAATATGCCCTGATATGTGAATGGGTTCTCTGTCGCAGTTGGTCAAGTCAACTTCTGCGAGTGCTGGGATTGTGATTTGTCGATCCATTGTGTCTATTTCCCGCTGTAAAATTTTGAGAAGGTTCTATCGATTTGAGATTTGAGTTCAAATTTGCTTTTCAATAATCTCATCTGAGAATCAGCGAGTCGAAAATGATTGAGTCGCAAATCAGCCTACCCTTGTGTTGCAGCTCGACTGGCCCCAGCATTCTAGATCTTTTTACGAACTTAGCTCTTCTATTCGATCGCTCCCCAATCTTAATTATTGCAGCAATTGTTGCCATTTTTCAATTAGTTTTAATAATATTTCACAAAGTTAATATTTGTGGTAAACTTTTGACAGGGAGAAAAAGGAGGAGAGAAATGTGTCTTCAGACCGGCAGACTGACGAAAATATTAAGTTAAGGTAAGGGTGACAAGATATAAAAGTCAAGTCACGTTAAACTATTTAAGTATATCCAACAGGCCCGACAATTAGACTGATGCTCGACTTCAATACAGTTACTGAGTTTTCTCATACCTACTGCATAGGTATCTGTGCTTTTTTAGTTCCGGCAAACTTGCTGACTACTTTGCTGACAGGGATTTTGACAGGACTAAACCGACCTCGAATCGAAGTTTGGGCGTCTGTGGTTGTGGCCAGTCTTTGGGCTACAGCAATGTTATTTCACGTTTTTACCTGGTTTGCGATCGGCGTAGTAATGCTTCCGACATATATCTTGTTAGCGATGGCAATCACTTGTCTGGCTATCAATATCTGGGCGGTGGCGCATCCTGACAGCATGATGCAATTAATTCGAGTTGCGGTATCAGCTTTTAGGGAATTTGTGAGAAGAAGGAAGGAAGTTCGGCAACGGATTGTGTAACGGATTTAACGAATTTTAGGAAGTAAAATTTTAGCGATCTAGGATAGAAATTGGTAGCGAGAAACGTGAAAAATATCAGGGATAATATTAGTTTTTACTAAAGTATTCCCTGGTTCCAAATATTAGTTCGGAGTCCTAATTTTATACTGGTTATTCTGGTTCGTGATCGCGACATTCTTCATCTTCGGGGCCGCCCGGATGGATCGTGCAGTTGAGCAGGTGGCCGCCATCGCTTCTGCCATAATAGTAGCGGCATCCGGTGCAAATTGCGGGACGGGCGATCGCACTTCGGTAAACCGGATAATCGGCAGCCAGCAGCGAAAAGTCACGCTGCGTCTGAACAGTCCCGATCATCGCGCCTGAAAGTTCGACAGCTTGGCGGATGTTTTCGATCCTGGTGTAAGGTGGTAGGTAAATGTCAATATAAAGGCGTATGCCCTCGCCTTCGTACTCGTGGCGGGTAATATTGCCTCCGAGCAAACCGACGTGCGACGTAATGGCGGAGAAAAATTCCGCTGCAAAGGTGCAGTAACCGGAGAAAAGGTGAATGTGTTCGTCGGTTACTGCTCTCAAAGTCAGGCGAGTAGGAATCAGCACTCTCAGGTAAGCATCGAGTTCGTCAAAAACCGGTTCGGCGAGGAAAAGCATCTGGTTTGCGTCTTCGTGGTTGAGTCCAAAACCCTTAGAAACCTTGGACACGAGGGCTGCTAAAATATCAAAAACTTGGGTTAATAGCGATTGTAGTGTGCTATCAATGGCGATCGGACATTCTCTGAGCAGTTTTAAATAATCTTCCAAGCGATGGGCTATGCGCTGAATGCTGCTAAATCCCAGCATAGCTGCTCCCCCTTTAATCGAGTGCGAGGCTCGGATGAGCTGGTTTATGCTTTGGGGAGCTTGCATGGTGTTTTGCAGGCCCTGCAAGCCTTGTTCGATGATTTGAATGTGTTCTGTGGCTTCTTCTAGAAAGTAGCCGATGATGCGCTGTAGTTGTTCTGGTAGCATAATTTTATTCTCCGAAAGGCACCCGAATATTATTAGTTATTAGTCATTGGTCATTAGTCATTAGTCATTGGTCATCTTGCCCGCTCGCGAAGTCGAAGGGTGGTCATCAGTCATTGGTCATCAGTCATTAGTCATTGTCATTAGTTATTAGTTATTAGTCAGACATTTGATAGTTTTGATTGGATATTTAAATGACGAGTTATTGGCAGCGTATCAATGGGTGCTTTTGTATGAGTGCGAACGTCCCCGCTCGCTAGATATGTAAACAAGCCAGCGGAGACGCTCGCACTGAAAAACGCTTTTTACATTCATTTATATGCTACCCACTTATTTGTATTTTTTAGATCTAATCTTTTTTATTCTGACTCACGCCAACTGTAGTGGCAAGGCTGAGAATTGTTAACTGTTGACTGTGCTTTTTTTAGCTCCGAGGGTAGCGGTTGCTACGCCAAACAGCAGTATCGCAGCACCTGCGAGTACCGCCGGCGCGGGCACTTCCCGAAACAGCAAATAACCAAAAAAACTCGCCGCTACCGGTTCAAACAAGATGGCAAGAGTTACTATAGTTGGGGAAATTTGCATTACTGCCCAGTTTAAAATGGTGTGGCCGACTAATTGAGGCAAGGCGGCGGTTAACAAAATATAAAAATATACAATGTGCGGATAACCGGTATAACTGATGCCGAAGGCGAGGGGGAGAGGGAGCAGGACGATCGCACTAACAGTATAGGCGATCGCGATATAACCGCCAATTCCCAGTCCTCGCCGCTGAGCTTCCCGCCCCAACAGCAGGTACAAGCTGACAGCCCAGGAACCAGCCAGAGCCAGGAAATCGCCTAGGAGTTTACTGCTACCGGCACTTTCTGCGCCCCCACTCCCCAGGGCGATCGCCATTCCGCCTGCAAGCGCTATAGTAATGCCAGCGATCGACATTTTGCTGAGTTTTTCGCCAAACCAGAAGCGCGACAATAGCGCTATCCAAACGGGAGTTGTGGTGACGAGGGCTGTGGAAGCCGCAATCGAAGTATAAGAAAGTGAGGTAATCCAGAGAGCAAAGTGCAGGGCGAGACACAAACCAGCCGCCGCAGCATACCGCCGAGCTCCCGGTTGTAAGGCTTTCCACTGAATTTTCTGCCAAGCCGGAAGCAGAATTAAGGAAGACAAACTCAAGCGAGATGCGGCGAGTATCAGACTGAAACCGAGGCCGCCCGCGCCTGCTTCCATGTTCGCCAGCCGAATTAAAATCGAAGAGGTTGAGACTGCCAAAACGCCGATAATTAACAATAGGGCGATCGACCAATTCTGCGGTTGTTTAGGAAAATTCATTTGTTCGAGAATTGGTAAGGGGAAATTGGAAATTGCCGAAAATAAAATTTATATAGCAATTTTCGCACAATTCTGAACTAGACTTATTGCATAAATTTTGGATGAATAGGTCAATCGCAGAGGCAAGGCAGATCAACGCAGATCAACGCAGATGCGTTTCAAGAAGAGCGAGGGAATGAATTCAATTCAACTCTACTGTTGATCTTGCCTTCTCTTCTCCTCTTTTCCTTCGTGTCCTTTGCGTCTTCGCGGTTCGTTTTTAAAAGCCCGCTCGCCAATATTTAAAAGTTGTTATATTCAAGAGAAACTATTAATATAGAACGCGCCCAAAAATACTTGGCATCTGTTATAGTTCCAATACAGCAGGAAACAATCTCCTCACTTACAAATTATAACTATCTATGGCTCCTACAGTTTTGATTACAGGCGCTTCTCAAGGAAGCGGCAAAGCAACGGCACTGTTATTTGCTAGCAAAGGTTACGATGTGGTGATGGTGGCTCGCGAGCCAGAGAGATTGGCAGCAGCAGCGTCTCAGGTGCAGCGTGAAGGCACTTCCGCTGTCCCTATTGCGGGGGATGTAGGCGACATTCAACAAGTGCGGGCGATCGTCCAAAAAGCCCTAGATGTGTGCGGAAACATTGATGTTTTGGTGAATAATGCCGGGATTTGTCTTGCGGGGGCGATCGAGCAAACCACCTCCGAAGATTGGCAGCAATTAATGAATACCAATTTTTGGGGCTGCGTTAACACAATTCAAGAAATCTTGCCACATTTTCTCGAGCGCAAAACCGGTACAATCGTCAATGTGGGTTCTATAGGCGGCAAAATGCCCTTGCCTCAAATGACCGCTTATTGCGCCAGCAAATATGCAGTAACCGGTTTAACAGAAAGTTTGCGATTGGAATTAGCGCCCCAAGGTATTCACGTTTGCGCCGTACATCCGGGCTTGATCAACAGCGATTTTTTGGAAGGAACTCAATTTCGCGATCGAGACGAACCAGCAGTCGAATTGCGCCGCCAACAAATGAGCGAAATGTTGAAATCTGACTGGGCTTCTCAGCCGGAAGATATTGCTAAAGCTATCTGGGATGCTGTCAAGAATCAGCGTGCAGAAGTTACCGTCGGCCCAGCTTTTTTTGCATCGGAAGCCTATCGATTATTCCCCGGTTTGATGCAGTGGGCAATGGCAAAGAGTAATTAGTCATTAGTTATGAGTCATTAGTTTGTAGGGTGTACACTGCGCACCGGTTGACTTTGTAGCTAACTAATCTTAGAGAGCGCTTCGGGGGAAAACTATTGAGTAGGCGATCTTCACATTCAGCCCTCGATCGCACCCTATAATAACTAAAGCCGGTGCACATTGCGCACCCTACACCTACCAATTAAAGCAAAGAACTAGCATTAACCAAACGATCGGTTAAATCCGCAGGTGTCACATTCAACACAGTACCCAATAAAGCATTAGTAACACCGAACCTAATATTAGTAGCTTCCACACGACCGTTGCCATCTGGATCGAGACTTTGCTGCGAGATGCCACCCTTGCCTAACAAACTCGTTCCCCCCGATATACTTGCAGGATCGATCAGCAGCAGTCTCGGATCGTTCAAGCTATAATTTACCTGTTCAAAAGAGATATTGCTGCTGGTAAAAGCTGCACTAATTCCGATCGAATCACTAGATTTATCAAAATCCACAATTACCGCGTCAGGAACTTCATTCCCAACCAATCTAATTCCCGCTTGATCGACTCGAAAAACAAAGACATCGCTCCCAGCACCACCTTTGTAAATATCCACATCTCTGTCGCCAATTAAAGTATCGTTACCGTCACCGCCAACTAACAAATCAACACCTTGTCCCCCGCGTAGCAAATCATTTCCCGCACCGCCATCAAGGAAATCGCTATTTCTATCCCCTGTCAATAAATCGTCACCAGTTTCTCCCAAAAGATCGTCATCATCTTTGCCGCCATAAAGAGAATCACTGCCGGCGCCGCCTAACAGACTGTCTTTACCATCGTTGCCGAAAATCCGTTCTGCATCTGACGAGCCCCTGACAGTATCATTGCCGCCCAGCATCCAAACTCCCCCAGGAAAACTAGCAAGTTGTCCCGGTGCAAGTGTAATATTTTCAGCAGAATTGTCTCCTACCAAACGAGAGATGCCTGAATTATCGGGGGTGAGTACCATAGTTGTAAATTTTGTGTAATGCGATCGTGGATATCTTACAATTATCTCCATCTTGGCACAAGCCGATCGCAAAATCGCAGATTAAAATAAAAGTTAAAAGTTAAGCCAATGCCAATTATCTTAGTTAAAGACTTAAGTAAGGTTTATCCCGTAGCGATTAAGGAACCGGGACTGAAAGGAACTATGCAGCACTTTTTTAAGCGCACTTACCGCAATATCAAAGCAGTTGAGGGCGTTTCTTTCAGTATTGAACCTGGGGAAGTGGTGGGGTTTCTGGGCGCTAACGGTGCGGGAAAAACAACGACGCTGAAAATGCTGACTGGTTTGATTTATCCGTCTGGTGGTACTGTCAGTGTGTGCGATCGTACTCCTTTCCGCCGCGAAGCAGATTTTCTGCAAAGAATCACCCTAGTCATGGGGCAGAAACAGCAGTTAATTTGGGATTTACCCGTGCTCGACTCTCTGCGAATCAATGCCGCAGTCTACGGCATTCCCGATGCAGATTATCGGCAGCGAATCGGAGAATTGACAGAAATGCTGTCACTAGAAGGCAAGTTAAATCAGGCGGTACGAAAGCTGTCTTTGGGGGAACGCATGAAAGCTGAATTAATGGCGGCGCTACTGCACCACCCGGAGGTATTATTTTTAGATGAACCGACTTTAGGTTTGGATATCAACGCACAGTTTAGTGTCAGGCAATTTCTGCGAGAATATAACGAACGCTATCAAGCAACGGTGCTTTTGACAAGTCACTACATGGCTGACATTACTGCTTTGTGCAAGCGCGTTTTGTTAATCCATGAAGGGCAATTAATTTATGATGGCAGTTTGGACGGATTGCTCGACAGGTTTGCACCTTATCGGGAAGTTCAAGTAAAATTAGCTAATCCGCTGGCAAAAGATAGCGCTTTTGGTTACGGCGAGGTAGAATCAATTGAAGGTGATTCAGTGCGGTTTTTGGTAAAAAGAGAGGAGCTAACAGGGAGCGTCTCGAAGATGTTGGCGGAGTTAGAAGTAATAGATTTGACTGTTACTGATCCGCCAATTGAAGAGGTTATCGGTCGAGTTTTTCGCACCGGAAAAGTGTAATTAATGCGAGCGCTTTGGTGAATAAAATTAACCACAATTCTTGTAGGGGCGGGTTCACAAACAATCTGTAATTCACATCCAGAATATAAATAAACCCGCCCCCACCCATCGACAGAATTCGATCGCCGGGAATTCAATGTGCACGATATAAGTATAAATTTACATGATTTGATACGCTCTATGAAAAAAATCATCAGAATTGCTAAAACTTTGCTGATTACCTACTACGCTTATATGGTCGAATACCGGGCGGAATTGCTTTTATGGGTTCTGTCGGGAGCTTTGCCGTTTATCTTGATGGGCGTGTGGATGCAAGCGGCTCAAAATGGGCAATTTGGGCTGAATTCGATCGACTTTGCCCGTTACTTTTTAGCAGCTTTTATCGTCAGACAAACAAATGTTGTATGGGTGATTTGGGAGTTTGAAAAACAGGTAGTGCAAGGGACTTTATCTAATAAGTTGTTGCAGCCTTTAGATCCAGTATGGCATCACTTCGCGTCTCATGTTTCCGAAAGGTTTGCAAGGGTGCCTTTTGTATTCGGATTGGTGCTGCTATTTTTTGCACTTTACCCGCAGGCTTTTTGGCTGCCGAGTTTGGGCAGGTTTTTGTTGTTTGTGTTGGTTCTCGTCTTGGCTTTTTGCTTGCGGTTCCTGATCCAGTATACCTTTGCGCTGTTTGCTTTTTGGATCGAGCGCGCAAGTGCGATCGAACAATTCTGGTTTTTGATTTACCTGTTTTTATCGGGACTTATTGCGCCACTAGAAGTGTTTCCCGCACCCGTGCGCGAAGTAGTTTTGTGGACTCCGTTTCCTTATTTAATTCATTTTCCCGCTTCAATTTTGATAGGATTACCCGTAGATATTGGCCGCGGTTTATTGGTGATGCTGGGTTGGGGTGCGCTGTTTTTTGTGTGGAATCGCTGGCTGTGGCGGCAGGGTTTAAAGCAGTATTCGGGTATGGGAGCTTAAACAGTTGACAGTTGACAGTTGACAGTTGACAGTTGACAGTTGACAGTTGACAGTTGACAGTTGACAGTTGACAGTTATCAGTCATTGACAGTTGACAGTTGACAGTGGATAATGGATATTTAGGGAACAATATCTGGTGCTATCAACTATCAATTATCAACTGTCAATGACTGATAACTCACCACTAAAAAATAAATCTTTTGCCTTTGCCCTCCGAACGGTTAACCTATATAAATACTTGTCTATCAATAAAAAAGAATATGTATTGTCGAAACAACTACTACGATCTGGAACAGCTATCGGTGCATTAGTTAGAGAAGCCGAACAAGCCGAAAGCAAAGCCGATTTTATTCATAAACTAGCTATTGCCCTCAAAGAAGCCAACGAAACAGAATACTGGATATTGCTACTTCGAGAAACCGATTATCTCACTCCAAAAGAAAGCGAATCAATCTTAAACGACCTAAAATAACTCCTAAAACTACTAACCAGCATCATCAAAACAACCAAACAAAAACTCAATAACAGTTGACAGTGGACAATTGACGATTGACACTGGACAGTGGATATTTAGCGAACAATCTCCGGCGCTGTTAACTATCAACTGTCCACTGTCCACTGTCAGCAGACATCATGCAAAAATGCGATCGCAATCATTCAAGAATTGCATAAAAATTAATTTTTTGTATCCATACATACAAAAATTTACAAAAAAGTCTTCTATTAATAAAGCCAAGGACTGATAAATGAGATAAAAGAGATTCTAATGACAGCCAAAAAAAACCTGATTGTAATCGGCAATGGCATGGTAGGTCACAAGTTCCTAGAGTTAATGGTAAGCTCGGATGCTGCCAAAGACTGGAATTTAATTACTTTTTGTGAAGAAGCGCGCGTTGCTTACGATCGCGTAAACCTCAGCGGATTTTTCTCTGGCAAAACAGCGGGAGATTTATCTCTAGTTGCACCAGGATTTTATCAAGAAAATGGCATTGAAATTCATATCGGCGACAAAGCAGTCGCTATCAATCGGGAACAAAAAACAGTCACTTCTGCCAATGGTTTAGAGGTTCCCTACGACAAAATTGTAATCGCCACAGGTTCCTATCCATTTGTGCCACCCATCAAAGGCAAAGATGCTACGGGAACTTTTGTTTACCGGACAATTGATGACTTGGAGGCGATGTCAGATCATGCTAAAAATTGCCAAATTGGTGTAGTAATCGGTGGCGGTTTGTTGGGTTTAGAATGCACGAATGCTCTGCAAAATATGGGATTGAAAACTCATGTAGTTGAGTTTTCGTCGCGGCTGATGCCTGTACAAGTTGATGAGGTTGGTGGCGCGATTCTTCGCAGCAAAATCGAAGAGTTGGGGGTTTCGGTTCACACCAGCAAATCTACAACGGAAATTGTCAGCGAAAATGGCAAAGTTACTAAGATGCTGTTTGCTGATGGTTCGGAATTGGCAACGGATATGATTGTGTTTTCTGCTGGTATTCGCCCGCGCGATGAAATTGCTAGAACTTCTGGGATAGAAGTAGGAGAACGTGGTGGTATTGTGATTAATGATAGCTGCCAAACTTCTGATTCTGATATTTATGCGATCGGCGAATGTGCACTTTATCAAAATCGCATCTACGGTTTAGTCGCGCCTGGGTACACAATGGCCAGCGTCGCCGCCGATATTTTGGGCAGTGCAGCGGATGACGGCACTAGCACTTTTACTGGTGCGGATATGTCCTCGAAACTTAAACTTTTGGGCGTGGATGTTGCGAGTTTTGGTGATGCTTTTGCCAAGTCTCCTGATGCTAAAGAAATTGTGGTTGCTGACACTTTCCAAGGCATTTACAAAAAATTAGTTTTAAATCAAGACGGTAGCCGGATTTTAGGCGGAATTCTCGTCGGAGATGCTTCTGCTTACGGCACTTTGCTGCAATTCATGCAAAATGAAATTGCTCTCCCGCCACATCCTGAAGATTTGTTGATGCCGCCGCGCGAAGGGGGATTACCTGCGGGTTTTGGTGTGGAGAGTTTGCCTGATTCGGCTCAAATTTGTTCTTGTAATAATGTCAGCAAGGGGCAGATTTGTGAGGCGATTCGCGATAGTAATTTAACTGATGTTGCCAGCGTCAAGAAATGCACTCAAGCTGGTACTGGTTGCGGCGGCTGCGTGCCTTTGGTGACGGATATCTTTAAGTCGGAGATGAAGAAAGCCGGGTTTGCAGTCAAGAATCACCTCTGCGAACATTTTGAGTATTCCCGTCAAGAATTGTACCATTTGGTGCGCTCTCAAGAGCTGAAAAGCTTTGAGGAGTTGATGGAAAGACACGGGAAAGGTAAGGGCTGCGAAATTTGCAAGCCTGCTGTTGCTTCGATGCTGGCTTCTACCTGGAATGACCATATTTTAGAGAAGTCTCATGTCGGTTTGCAAGATACGAATGATTACTATTTGGCAAACATTCAACGCGACGGTACTTATTCGGTGGTTCCGCGTGTACCGGGTGGAGAAATTACGCCGGATAAGTTGATTGTTTTGGGAGAAGTTGCTAAGGATTTTGGGCTTTATACTAAGATTACTGGGGCGCAACGGATCGATTTGTTTGGGGCGCGTGTGGATCAGTTGCCCCTAATTTGGCGCAGGTTGATCGATGCGGGATTTGAGTCGGGACACGCTTATGGCAAGGCTTTGCGGACTGTAAAATCTTGTGTTGGTAGCACTTGGTGCCGCTTTGGGGTGCAGGATTCGACGAGTTTGGCGATCGAGGTTGAATTGCGATATCGCGGTTTGCGAGCTCCTCACAAATTCAAGTCTGCTGTTTCTGGCTGCACTCGCGAATGCGCGGAAGCTCAAAGCAAGGATTTTGGAATTATTGCGACTGAGAATGGTTGGAATTTGTATGTGTGCGGCAATGGCGGGATGAAGCCGCAGCACGCGGTTTTGTTGGCGGCTGATATTGATCAGGAAACTTTGATTAAGTATGTCGATCGCTTTTTAATCTTCTATATTCGCACGGCCGATCGCCTGGAACGTACTGCTACATGGTTTAATAAGCTTGAGGGCGGGATTGAATACCTGAAACAGGTGATAATTGAGGATTCTCTGGGCATTTGTGCTGAGCTAGAAGCGCAGATGGAACATTTGGTTAATACTTATCAATGCGAGTGGAAAACGACGATTGAAGACCCGCAAAAGGTGCAACGATTCCAGCATTTTGTGAATTCCGATTTGCCAGATCCGAGTATTGTTCGTGTTGAGGAACGGGGACAAACTCGCCCTGCTTATGAGCATGAAAAGGCTCTGGTTGGAGTTTCGGAATAGTAAAATCCCCGATTAGAGTCGGCGGTTGAAACCGCCCCTACACAAACGATGTCCGAGCGAGCGAGGGACTGAAGAAAATCTCTTTCCCAGGCTCTGGCTGGGAATGAATTCCCGGAGGCAGAGCCTCCTCAAAATTGTATTTAATTAACAGGAAAAAAAATGGTTCAATCATTACAAGTTACCGAAACTGTGACAACTTGGGTAGATGTATGTTCCCTGGATGCGATCGCCCCGAATACAGGTGTTTGTGCTTTAGTTGCCGGCCAACAGGTGGCAGTTTTCCGGGTGGGAAATGGGGATGAAGTTTATGGTTTGAGCAATTACGACCCGTTTAGTAAGGCTTTTGTGTTGTCGCGGGGACTTGTGGGCGATCGCAGTGGCACTCTGAAAGTTGCTTCTCCGATTTACAAGCAGAATTTTAGCTTGGCTACTGGGCAGTGTTTGGACGATGAAACAGTAACAATTCCGACTTTTAGGGTTCGGGTGGCAGGCGATCGCGTCCAAGTAGCTGTTACCTAAATTCAACGCCCCAATTGTTCGAGATCCATCCGCCAACACCTAACATTCCGATTCGGTGCTGGCGGATTTTGCATTGGGGGCGATCGAGCCAGTAGTTTTGGTATAAAATATAGATGCAGACGGCGGTTGAAACCGCTTCTTGTCAAACGATGTCCATGCCAAGCGAACTGAGAGAGATAACGTATTTCAACCACTCGGTCTTCAACCCGCAGGCGAGTAGGTGTTGTGTGTGTAGAAGCCGTTTCAACCGCGAGCGTCTTCTTTCGGATTTTCAATGGAAACAAACTTTAGGGGGTAGGATATCAGTATGTTGTTAAAAAAACTTGTTTCCGAAAATAATCCCCAGACAGTGGCAGAGTTAATCGACGCACAACTCAAAACAGCTCAATTGACTGGGGCACAACTCAAAACACAAGTTTTCGGCCAGCACTGGCGAGACGAATCTTTGCACGAATTCCTCCGAGAAATCGCAGCTAAGCTCGACCAAAAAACAGCGGGCGAAATTATAGAATATTTGATCAGTCAAAACGGTCAACAAGAAAAATTTATTAATTTATTTTTAGCAGCAAAATGCCTGTCAAAAGTCAAAAATGGTATCAATGAAACCACAGAAAAAAAACTGTTAAACGCTTTAAAAAAGCTATCGCAATACGGCACGGTTTTCCTAATTCTTTATCAAAGCGCTGAAGAATTGCAGGAAACTTATCAAATTCGCTATCGATCGATCGCCGCGATCGCCCAAACTTGGAAAAACGACCCGCAAACGCTGCCCTGGTTGAAAATACTGGCACACTCCAGCGACAGCGGCGAAGTCCGGGCCACAGCAGTCAAAGCCATAGCCCGCGGTTGGCCCGACGAGCCTGAAATTTACCTGATGCTCAAAAACCTCGCCAAATTCGATCAAAACTGGGCAGTGCGATCGGCCGCCATCCGAGAAATGGCTTCTGGTTGGCCCTCTAACAGCGATACTTTGCCACTGCTGGCGGCCCTGGCTCAGTCCGATCGCAGTCCGGCAGTCCGCACCTGTGCACTGGAACAGTTGGCATCTAATTGGCGCGATCGCACAGATACCTTGCTGCTGCTGAGAACCGCTGCCGAATCCGACGAAAATTTGGGAGTGCGAGTCGTAGCGTGGCAAGAAATAGCTAGAGGTTGGCACAGCGTTTTAGGCACGGCCTCCCAGCTCAAAAACCTTGCCCACACAGGAAGTTCTACCCTGCGAACAGTAGCGGTGCGGGAATTGGCAGCAGGCTGGCCCGCCGATGCTGAGGTTTGCTTACTGCTGAAAACCCTAGCCACCTCCGACAGCAGCGAAGAAGTGCGCACAGCAGCGATCGAAGAATTAGCCTCACGAAAGGGGCCGGGCGAACCAGACATTTACCCGCTGCTGACAAGTCTCGCCGAGTCCGACCAGAGTTCCACCGTCCGGCAGGCAGCAGTCCAAGGAATTGCCTCTGGCTGGCCATCTAATCCGGCAACTCTGGCTTTTTTGCGAAATATAGCTACGGGAGATCGCGACGCCGAACTGCGCGAAATAGCCCTGCAACAGATTGCCGCAGGTTGGCCCGACAGCCCCGATACATTGCCCCTGCTGCAAAAAATTGCTGCCTCAGACGATTATTGGACTGTGCGGCAAGTGGTAGTTGTAGCCGCAGCCACTTTACCATCAGCCAGTCTCGAAGTCTTTGAGTGGTTGAAAAATCTGGCTGAATCAGACAGACACATCAACGTCCGAGAAACTGCGGTGGAACAGATAGCAAGAGGCTGGCGGCATCGGGGCGAGACGCTGCCTTTTTTCAAACAACTGGCGGAGTCGGAACGGGATGCTCACTTGCTGAGCGTGCTGGTGCGAGAGATAGCGCGGGGATGGCCAGAAGAGCCGGAAACCTTGGCTTGGTTGAAAATTCAGCTTGATGCTGGAGATGAGGAGGTGCGGGAAGTGGCGGTGCAGGAACTCGCTCGCAACTGGCCTTCGGGTGCTGAAACTTTGCGGATTCTGGAGGCTAAAGCAGAGGGCGATGAGAGTCCGGCCCTCAGACAAATCGCTTTGCAAAAGTTAGCGCGGGGGCGGACAAATGAGCCTCAAACTTTTGAGTGGCTGAAAATTCGGGCCGCGCAGGATGAAGATTCTCAGGTGCGGGCGATCGCCCTGGTAGAGTTAATCCGGGGATGGAAGGACGAACCGGGAATGTTTGAGTTTTTGCGCCAGAGAGCTCTTACCGATCCCTGCAATCGCACAGGTTCTTTTGCTTACAATCCCCGGTTTACAGCACTCGAAGCAATTGTCGAACATTATCCCGAAAATGCGGAAACTTTGCCGCTGGTGCGATCGCTCGCAGTTACGGATGCAGACGAGCAAGTGCGGGCTTTAGCGGGCCGCAGGTTGGGTAGCGAAGACTGGTAATTCAGTTGACTGTTGACTGTTGACTGTTGACTGTTGACTGTTACCTCTACCTGGAAGGAAGAGGATTGGAGTAATGAATAGTCTGATTTTAATTTCTCTCTACAAGGGTTCCGGCTTTAAACCAATTCTTTCTGGTAATTAGTCATCAGTCATCAGTCATTAGTCAAAACAAAATGATTCAGAAGTTGTGCTGATTGGATGATTTCAGAGGAAGCGCTGCAATTCCTGCTGCAAATACTTTGCCCATTTAGTCGCTAGAGGAATTTCGGTAAAAGGAACCTGCACCGCCGCAGCATCTTTCAACAAAAACTCTAGCACGATCGCACTTCCAGAATTCGGTGGCGACTCTAAATCAACTGGCTGAGAGTTGACTAACAACCGCAGCGACTGTACATTTTTCAAAGAAAAAGTTTGCAAATTCACAGGCCCGCTGCGAGTAGGCTTTCCCCAAGTTAAACTATCTTCTTGCTGACCGAGTACAGCATAAATATCGTACTTTGCCTTAGCGAATTGTTCCGCCCAGACGCGATAAGCTTCCAGTTTTTGATACTCGTTCCATCCAGCCCAAGCCATCCCGATAAAAATTGCCAGCAGTGGCAGCCACATTAAACCTCTTTCCATGCAATATCCTTTTAACAGTTGACAGTTGACAGTTGACAGTTGACAGTTGACAGTGAAGTTTTTAAGCTGGGGATTTAAGCGCCAGCCTAAAAACAATTTACCTAAAGATGGGGGCTTAAATCCCCTGTGCTTTGGATTAAAAAAACTCGCTTGTTCTGTTTGCCATCTACTCTAATAATACAATTGATTGAACTCTGCAAACTTGCTCGGCAATTTAAACTAGAAATTATACCAATTTGCGATCGCGCGGGCAGCCACCGCCACCACACACCAAACGCCCGCCCGCGAGTTTGACCTGAGCCACAACCCAGAAAACTGGCGATCGCAGTGAAAATTCGGTTATTGTGGTGAACAAGCCTTCCCTCAACGGACGATCGGCAATGAAAAAAATTTTCCTTCTGTGCTTATTTTTAATCGGGCTCGGCTGGGCAATTTCTAATTTCCCAGGACTTGCTACTCAAGGCACTTACGACTCGATTGTGCTGGATTTCCGCGAAGATATCGGTAATCCTGAGGTTGCAAAACGAGTAGAAGAACTCGCCCAGCAGTACCAAATCGCACCGCAACTCAACAGTGAGTTTTCTAAAGAGGATAATGTGTATGTTGTCAAGGGCGATCGCACTTTGCTAAACGCCCTGAGAAAATCAAAGTTGGCTAAAGATACCGAATACATTGAACCGAACTACATTTACAGCGCTTACGAGATTCCCAACGACCCCATGTATACCAAGCAGTGGAATCTCCGCAGCATCAACGTAGAATCGGCTTGGAACGAAACAAAAGGCAGCGGCACAACAGTAGCGGTAATTGATACCGGCATTACTCCCGTCGCCGACTTAAAAGAAACCAAATTTGTACCGGGCTACGACTTTGTAAACGATCGCGCCGAAGCCTACGATGACAACGGCCACGGCACTCACGTCGCGGGTACTGTCGCCCAATCAACTAACAACAACTACGGCGTCGCAGGCATCGCTTACGAAGCAGCTTTAATGCCGCTGAAAGTATTAAGCGGCAGCGGCGGCGGTACAGTTTCCGACATTGCCGAAGCAATTAAATTTGCTGCTGATAACGGCGCAGATGTCATCAACATGAGTTTAGGCGGCGGCGGCGAAAGTCAATTAATGGAAGAAGCGATCGACTACGCCCACTCTAAAGGCGTTGTGATCATCGCAGCCGCCGGCAACTCCGGCGACAGTTCGGCATCCTATCCCGCCCGCTATCCCCACGTCATCGGCGTTTCCGCCCTCGGCCCCAACGACGAAAAAGCTGGTTATT
The DNA here is from genome assembly GCF_026130175.1 of Lyngbya sp. CCAP 1446/10. Taxonomy (GTDB): domain Bacteria; phylum Cyanobacteriota; class Cyanobacteriia; order Cyanobacteriales; family Microcoleaceae; genus Microcoleus. The sequence goes on from NZ_JAIGNI010000076.1 coordinate 21,162, forward strand.
CCAATTTCGGCGCGGGTGTTGACATTTCAGCCCCCGGTGGTTCTGAACTAGGCAAAATTCTCCAAAGTACGATCGACCCAGAAACGGGCGCCGAAATCTTTGAAGGCTACCAAGGCACCAGCATGGCTGCTCCCCACGTCGCCGGCGTTGCAGCCCTGATTAAAGCCTCCGGTATCACAGAACCAGACCAAATTCGCAGCATACTCTTGCAGTCCTCGCGAAATGTCACAGAAGACCCCTTAAACCATTTTGGTTCGGGACACCTAGACGCAGGCGCAGCAGTTCAGCTAGCCCAGCGCGGACAAATCAACTTCCGCGATTTCTTCCGCTGGGTGCGCGATAACGGCTATCTCAACCCTCGCTTCTGGATCGACGGCGGTGCAGTCGCCCTGTTGCCAAAAATTGCAATGGTGCTCGGTTCTTACCTGCTGGCTTTCATTATGCGGAATTATTTTCCGTTCCAGTGGACTTGGGGCTTTTCCGGCGGCTTGATGGCTGGAAGTTCTGGGTTCTTTTTCCTCCGCAACTTGTTTGTATTTGACTTGCCGCAGTGGCCGATGAGAATCATGGGCAGTTCTATTCCCGAACTCGGCGGTGCAATTAACGGTAGCAGTATGCTGAATCCCTTGTTTGCTAGTGTTTTGATTCCGGGGATTTTGATTGTTTTGCTGTTGGGACATCAACAGTGGAAGTGGATTGCGATCGCAATGTCGATCGGCTTTGCTAGCTGTTTAGCAGTGAATGCTGTGATCTCTCCCGCAGTCTGGGGATTGGGAACTGGTTTAATAGCACAAACATTCTTAATTGTCAATGCTTTATTGTGTTTTGGATTGGCACATTTGGCACTTAAAACAGAGGCGCAGTCAGCATGAGTATTACTGTCAAAGGCAAAATTGAACGCCAAGGATTAGGCCCTGGTACCTGGGCTTTGGTTGGCGAAGATGGAGAAACTTATGAACTTAAGGATGCTCCTTCTGATTTGAAAAAAGATGGTTTAAAAGTCAGTGTCAAAGGTATAGTCCGCAAGGATGTGATGACTTTTGCGATGATCGGCCCGGTGCTTGAGGTGCAGTCCTTTGAAGTCTTGTAGCTCGATCGACTAATCCAGCTTTCGATCAAAAAAAACCCCGGCCTTCATTGGCTGGGGTTTATTAATCAGGGTGCATCTACTAATTTAATGTCCGGCCAGACAGCACCTCATTCAGGAAAGTTTGGCAGAATTTGCGATAATTTTTGGCGGTGCGATCGACAAAAAAAAACCCGGCCAAAATTGGTCGGGAGTTAATTAATCAGGGTGCATCTACCAACTAAGCTTCCTGAGAATTCCAGCGGAATCCGGAAACTCACCTCAAATTTTTTCAGCATCAGCCTTAACACAAAAAAAACCCGGCCAAAATTGGTCGGGAGTCAATTAATCAGGGTGCATCTACTAATTTAGTCTCCGATACCACCGCACCTCTTTCGGGACAGTTTCGGAAAATTTCGGGAATTTATGGCTGGATGTGCGATCACTCAAAAAAAACCCGGCCAAAATTGGTCGGGAGTTAATTAATCAGGGTGCATCTACTAATTTAGTCTCCGGTAGCACCCCACCTCTTTCGGGACAGTTTCGGAAAATTGCGGGAATTTGCCCATCCAGTGCGATCGACAAAAAAAACCCGGCCAAAATTGGTCGGGAGTTAATTAATCAGGGTGCATCTACTAATTTAGTCTCCGGTAGCACCCCACCTCTTTCGGGACAGTTTCGGAAAATTTGCGGGAATTTATGGCTGGATGTGCGATCGCTCAAAAAAAACCCGGCCAAAATTGGTCGGGAGTTAATTAATCAGGGTGCATCTACTAATTGAGTCTCCGGTAGCACCCCACCTCTTTCGGGACAGTTTCGGAAAATTTGCGGGAATTTATGGCTGGATGTGCGATCGCTCAAAAAAAAACCCGGCCAAAATTGGTCGGGAGTTAATTAATCAGGGTGCATCTACCAATTAAGCTTCCTGAGAATTCCATCGCCATCCGGAAACTTACCGCTGAAAACTCAAAACTCTTTTCGATGAACCAGAGTTGCGGTAGCTTGGTCTGTCGGAACTAGCAAGACTTCGCTAATATTGACGTGGGGCGATCGCGTGGCGCAAAAATATACTACATCGGCTACATCATCCGCCGTCAAAGGTGTAAGTCCTTGATAGACATTCTTCGCCTTGTCTGAATCGCCGTGAAACCGGACATTGCTAAATTCTGTTTCCACCAAACCCGGTTCTATTTCCGTCACCCGCACCGCTGTTCCCAAAAGGTCTTGTTTCAACCCTTCAGAAATCGCTCTCACCGCTGCTTTGGAAGCGCAATAAACACTACCTTTCGGGTAAGCTTGGCGGCCTGCTATTGAGCCGATATTCACTACGTGGCCGCGGCCTCGGCTGACCATTCCCGGTACGATGTAGCGAGTCATGTAAAGCAAGCCTTTCACATTGGTATCAATCATTTCTTCCCAATCTTGAAAGTTGCCTTCGTGCAGTTTGTCTAAACCGCGGCTCAATCCGGCATTGTTAATCAGAATATCGATGTTTTTCCAGGCATCGGGGAGCGCAATTATCGCTGATTCGACTTGCGGGCGATCGCGCACGTCCAATTCTAGCAAATAAATATCGTTCGCCGATGCGACCAATTTTGCCTCTACAAGTTCGCTTGCCAGTCGATCGAGCTTTTCCAGACGGCGGGCTGCTAAAATTAGTTTGGCTCCACCTTTCGCGAATATCTTGGCGCAGGCTGCTCCAATACCGCTACTCGCACCCGTAATGAAAACAATTTGATTTTGGATAGAAATCATTTTTTGTCAGTTGTCAGTTGACTGTTGGCTGTTGACTGTTGGCTGCTGTCAGTTGTTAGTTGACTGTTGTCAGTTGTTAGTTGACTGTTGTTCCCAATTCCCAATTCCCCATGCCCCATGCCC
>NZ_JAIGNI010000077.1 GCF_026130175.1 Lyngbya sp. CCAP 1446/10
GTATTTATGTAAGTCTTTTAAGATAATTAAATTTTTGTTTGAGTTTTTCACAAACGAACATAAATTTGATTTCCCCAAAATCCATCAATACACCTATACATAGAAAATGATTTAGGATTGCTATAGCACAATCGCCACCGTTGATTTATCGTTACCTTTGCCTAACTTCTGGTTTTATATAGCAACCGCCAAACAGTTAGGAAGTTCTTAATAGCCCCAGTCCCCATGCGGTCGATTAATCCTGACTTCTCTCGCGACGATAGCTAAAGCTTTCCTTCTTCCTTCTTCCTTCTTCCTGATGACTAATGACTAATGACTACTGACTACTGACTAATGACTACTGACTACTGACTACTGACTTCTTCTATAAATCTAATTTTTGTTTCCAGATCAGATCTTCAATCCAAATTCTATCCGGAAGGAGTCCCAACCTGAAGAAAATTTCAGAAATACGTTGCTGTTCTTCAACTGCCCTGTCTTGAATAGGTAGTAAATCGTAACTGCGGCTTTTAGTTAATACTATAGCTGTTGTTTTTTTCATTCCGGTTCGAGCGGTGATGAATTCTACTGCTCGATCGGGATTCTTAGTTATCCAATTAGCCATCTGTCGGGTTTCTCCCATCACTGTTTTAACAATATCGGGAAAGTCCCTAGCAAAAGAGTGACTTGCCAAATAGAAGTTTCTGTCATTGATCAGCCCCTCGCTATCAGTCAAGAAATGAGCAGGTATAGTTTCCTGTAACTTAGCTAAAAATGGCTGCCAAACCGCCCAAGCATCAACCTCGCCTCTGAGAAATGCTTCCTGAGCTTTGAGCGGAGGCAAATCGACTAATTCGGCATCTTTTAACTGCAAGCCGCCTTGAGTTAACGCCCGAATTAACAAATAGTGACCTGCTGTTTTCCGAGTTGCTGCTATTTTCTTGCCTTTGAGATCTGCCAGAGTCCGAATAGGAGAATTTTGAGGAACTATGATACCAATGCTTCCAGGTAAAGCTGAATCATTAGCAATATAAACAAAAGGTATGCCCTCAGATTGGGCAAAAATTGGCGGCGCAACTCCTGTGTAACCCAGATCGATTTTTCCTTGCCCTATTGCTTTTAAAATTGGCGGCCCTGCGACAAATTCCGTCCATTCTACATACCACCCCATTTTTGCTAAACGCGCTTCCAAAGAGCCTTTAGCTTTGAGATAAAAAAACGTTCCGAAAGGCTGATGGCCGATTTTTACTATTTTTGTTAAGTTTGAGGATGAGTTTTGTTCTTTTGCTGTAAAGCTATTTATTAGATCGGAGTTGCAACTTGCTACAGTTAAACTCAAGCAAAGAAATAGTATAAATAACAGCGAATATCTCCAAGCCAAACGCTGTCTAATATTTTGAATGGAAAACGATAATTGAAACCTAGTCTTTCTGTGGCTCATACAATATCGTTAAGTAGGTTTTGCAGGAGTAATATATTCCAGATGTTTTTGATAGGACTTATATTATGTTGGCTTACTTCCGGCTGTTAAAAAAGGTAGAATTAAATATAAAATTTCTGCTGGCTGTCCCTGAAATTAGCCACAAAATTAAGCTATATTATAGCAGATTTCAGGAAGGTGAGATTTGCTATGGCTGACTCTATTGCTCGCCGTTTGGAACAATACACGATCGCCCGATCGCACGAAGTGTTAATCGTCAAGGCCCAAATTGACGGCGAATTCGACGAAATTGCTATTTTTAAAGGCTTTTCTAGCTCCCTGGTGCGATCAACTGCTTTTGATCCAGAAGTTCCAGTTTTGCCGGAGGGAGCAAAGATTGTGAGTGTCGATCGGCTGGAGAGCCCCTACAATCCAAATAACCCCCGCTATCTTCAGCAGGGGTTATCTTGGGAAACAATGCAATTTCTATTATCCGAGGCCGGAGTTTAGCAAAAAAAGTAGGGACACAACATTGTTCATAGGGTCAACTAAAACCTTTTGTATCTGTCGTTTACCGCCCAGACCAAATCCCCCTAAATCCCCCTTAAAAAGGGGGACTTTGAGAATGCTCTTGTCCCCCCCTTCTTAAGGGGGCTAGGGGGGATCGAGACGCTTGATACAAACCAGAGATACAAAAGTACCCTGTCCCTACCGTCCTATCTAAAGCGTACCGCCGGCAGCTTGGAAACGAGCTCTCGCGCGTTTAATTGCTTGCTTAGCTTGAATTTGCTCTTGCAAAGTGCCGCTAGCAGACTTGTCCAAACGAGCTTCTGCTTCGGTGTAAGCAGCACGAGCAGCTTCTTTATCAATCGTTTCGCCTTTTTCAGCGCCGTTGACAAGAATAGTAACTTTGTTTTCTTGGATTTCTGCAAAGCCGCCCATCAGAGCAATAGACACCCATTCCTTACCAGGACGGACGCGCATTACTCCGGTATCCAAAGCAGTCAACATCGGAGCGTGACCACTCAAGATACCCAATTGGCCTGTGGTGCTCGGCAGAATTACTTCTTCAGCATTAGAATCCCAAACAGTTTTGTCTGGGGCAACTACGCGCACAGTTAATGTCATAAATTTTCCTTAGTCATTAGTCAGCAGTCAGCAGTCAGCAGTCATTAGTCAGCAGTCATCAGTCAGCAGTCATCAGTCATTAGTCAGCAGTCAGCAGTCAGCAGTTATCACTCATTAACTGTTAATTGTTAACTAATAACTAATGACTAATGACTAATGACCAATGACTAATGACTAATGACCAATGACTAATGACTAAAATTACTTAGCGTCAGCCTTCATTTTTTCAGCTTTGGCGATCGCCTCATTGATATCGCCAACCAAATAGAAAGCTTGTTCTGGTAACTCATCAAGTTCGCCACCCAAAATCATTTGGAAGCCCTTAATGGTATCAGCCAGCTTGACATACTTACCAGGCGAACCGGTGAACACTTCCGCCACAAAGAACGGTTGAGACAAGAAACGTTCAATTTTGCGAGCACGAGAAACAGTCAAGCGGTCATCTTCCGACAGCTCATCCAAACCCAAAATCGCAATAATATCTTGCAATTCCTTGTAGCGTTGCAAAATAGACTGCACCTGACGCGCAACACCATAGTGTTCTTCGCCTACAATGCTAACTTGCAACATTGTGGAGGTAGACTCCAGGGGATCAACAGCCGGATAAATACCCTTCGCAGCCAAACCGCGAGACAACAAAGTTGTAGCGTCCAAGTGAGCAAAAGTTGTAGCCGGCGCTGGATCAGTGAAGTCATCCGCAGGTACGTACACAGCTTGAACCGAAGTAATCGAACCTTCGGTAGTCGAAGTAATCCGTTCTTGCAAATCGCCCATGTCTGTACCGAGAGTCGGCTGATATCCCACAGCCGAAGGCATCCGACCCAACAGAGCCGATACCTCAGAGCCCGCTTGCACGAACCGGAAGATATTGTCAATGAACAACAGCACGTCTTGCTTGCTGACATCGCGGAAGTATTCGGCCATCGCTAGAGCCGACAGACCCACGCGCATCCGAGCACCGGGAGGCTCGTTCATTTGACCGTATACTAGGGCAATTTTCGACTTGCTGCGGTCTTTTTCGTCAATAACCCCAGACTCGATCATTTCCTTGTAAAGGTCATTACCTTCACGGGTGCGCTCGCCCACACCACCAAACACGGACACGCCGCCGTGAGCCTTAGCGATGTTGTTGACGAGTTCCATCATAATCACGGTTTTGCCGACGCCTGCGCCGCCGAACAAACCGATTTTGCCACCGCGACGGTAGGGAGCCAGGAGGTCGATGACCTTGATCCCTGTTTCAAACACCGAAGGCTTGGTTTCTAGTTCGGTGAAAGCCGGCGGCTGGCGGTGGATGGGCATACTTTCGGAAGTATCGACCGGGCCGAGGTTGTCTACGGGTTCGCCGATGACGTTAAAAATACGGCCGAGAGTCGGGATGCCGACGGGAACTTGGATCGCTTTCCCGGTATCTACTACTTCCATACCGCGCATTAAGCCGTCGGTTGTACTCATGGAAACTGCACGCACTTGGCTGTCTCCGAGCAGTTGCTGAACTTCGCAGGTAACAGAAATGTCTTGACCTGCTTCGTTTTTGCCGGCGATCGTAATAGCGTTATAGATTTGGGGCAGTTTGCCACCTGGGAATTTTACGTCTACAACCGGCCCAATAATTTGGGTGATGTAGCCTACGTTCGTTTTTGTTGCGGTGGATACCATGAATAGTGCCTTTGTTAGGATTCTATTTTTCCCGTGGTGGAAAAAGTCTTAACATTTAGAAATGCTATTTCTCACAGTACCACTGAACAGACGCACTATTTAGATTTGTATGGGGATGCTTAAGAGTCATTTTTCTGGTTGCTGCTGTCGCTTTTTTTTCCCGCGAGCGGCAGCCAAAGCCCCGATCCCCAGCATAGTGCCGAACACTGTCACAGGCTCGGGGGCCAACTCGGCTGAAATGATGAAGTTTTCAAAGTCAGCGTCCTTTTTTCCTGCGGCATCGTCGAAGGAGATTTTTGTACCCTGAGCCAGTTGGGCCACTGTCAGCAATGAATATTGCTCTGGGCCTTTACCGCCGTTGATGTTGGTAAATGAGTCGCTGGAGTTGTAGTCGAGCTTAAAGTCGCCAAATACCGCTTGCTGACAGCCCGTCACCAAACAGTCATCTCTCCGAAACTGGGTGTTGGCGGCAAACCAGTCGGGGCTGTTCATGAAGGTGCTTGAGGAGACGTACTGCTCGAATTGTTTGCCGGTGCCACTGTCGCTCCACAGCAGCAGGGCATAAGTTTGATCTTTCAAAAAAGTGACGGTTTGGGTTATGGAGCCGTTGTTCGAGCTGACTGAGTTGCCGAAGGTTCCTTTCGATTGATCAGCGCTCCCGTTATCCGAGGGTTTGAACTCGTAAAACAGTTGGGTGATGTTGCTGTAGCCATTGCTTCCCGACAGAGCTTGGGCTACCCACAAGCTGGACTGGTAACTGCCGTGTGATTCGTCGAAGGTAAAGTTTATGCTTGTATCTTCATCGAATTGGATGCCCTTTGTGCCAAACATGAAAGCTTGCACGGGCGTGCAGATGCTGAGCAAGATTGTGGTTGCCAAGCTGGCAACGGTAAAAGATGTTTTTTTGACTAGCGTTAAGGTGGTCATAACCCTGATTCCTCCAATGTTGTTAGGTAGTAAGGCGGGAAACGCACTTTTCCCGTGACGGGAATAGACGATCGCCTCTTATGCGATATTTAGGACGATGCTCAAACCTACAGAAGAGACTCCACACCAGTGAATCGACAGATTGATATCACTTAGGTGTGTTTTTGAGTAAATGAGTGCTTCTTCTAAGAGTTTTCACTGACACCAGAGTGCCACACTTTAATCTGTAACAGCAAGATTTTCACCCTGCCTAGACTTCCAACCTACTACATTTGTTCGTGTCGGTAACGGTCTCAACCTGACTGCAACACTTGCAAATATTAGCTTTCATCAAAAATACATAAAAATTTTACTCAAGCTTTATAAAGTTATGGTAAAGTTAATCAAAAAAATATAAAGTTTACGAGAAAAACTCGGCTGTTCGACCAGCGATCGAAGCGGGCTGCAAGCTGTTAGCGGGTGTGCAGAAGAGTGAAGTGGCGACTGCGAGTAGGGATTTGAGCGTGTTTTTCGGTGCTCTCAGCAAGTGGCGGCTATAGGCGATCGATATTTGCGTATTTTTGACTAATATACTGAGTGATTTTTTACTCCTAACCTTCGGATTCCGCCTCGTATTTTTACCAGCAGTCCCGAACGCATCAATCCGGCTTTTTAAGGTAATGGCGTGAGTCGATTTGAGATTTGAGATTTACAAGGGCAGATGAATCTGGGAGTTTGAACTTGAGTCTAAAATTTTGATTTTTCCACGACAGGAGTACGTGACACGGTATCCGTTTTTGTGGGGTATCAGAGAAGTAGTGAAAGTGGAAACAATAAACCCAGTTTTATTGCCGCTTGCTGAGTGTTAGTAAAAAACTGTTTCTACGTAAATCCTAGTAATTAAATACATACATTTTTTCCTTTTCCAACTATTAGAGAATAAAAAATCTTGCTATTCTATTGACATGAGGAGTTTTTAGCAGTAAAAATAGGATAGATAAATACGATCGCACTTTAAGCACAATCTTTAAACACAATGACAGCCAACAGACTACCTTTGCTCGGATGGTTATTCATAGTTGGCTGGCTCAGTGCAGCGGCGGGTTCGGCAAACGCGCAACCCATCGCCCCGGCACCGGACGGCACTAACACAGTTGTGACTCCCAACGGCAACCGCTACGACATTTCCGGGGGGTCTTTGAGCGGAGATAAGGCTAATCTTTTTCACAGTTTTACTCAGTTTGGTCTTAGCGAAGGTCAAACGGCTAACTTTTTGACTAATCCCAATATTCAAAATATTCTGGGGCGGATTACTGGGGGAAATCCTTCTTTAATCAATGGCTTAATTCAAGTTACGGGCGGCAATTCCAATTTATTTTTGATGAATCCTGCCGGCATGATTTTCGGGCCAAATGCCAGCCTCAACGTGCCGGGATCTTTTAATGCTACTACGGCTACAGGGATTGGTTTTGGGAACAATCAGTGGTTTAGTGCGATCGGCAATAACAACTGGGCAACTTTAATCGGGATGCCGAATAGTTTTGCGTTTACAACTTTGCCAGGGGGAAGCATTGTTAATGCAGGCAATTTGACGGTGACACCAGGTCAAAATTTAACTTTGCTTGCTGGTACGGTTGTTAATACCGGTCAGCTAACTGCGCCGGGGGGAAATATTCTGATCGGCGCTGTACCGGGTCAAAATTTGGTGCGGATTAGTCAAGCTGGAAATTTATTGAGTTTAGATATTCAGCCTACAACAACTCAAAGCTCGCTGCCGAATAATTGGACGCAGCCTGTGTTATCTTTGCCGGAGTTGCTGACTGGGAAAGGTGCGGCACAGGCCACTGGTTTGACGGTAAATGCTAATGGAGAAGTTGTGTTGACGGGGAATGTTGTTGTGCCGGTAGCTGCGGGAACTGCGATCGCCTCCGGGACTCTCAACGTCTCTGGCAACACTGGCGGCAACGTTAACATCTTAGGCGAAAGAGTAGGTGTTATTGCAGGTAATATCGATGCTTCTGGGATTAACGGTGGCGGTAATGTTCTGATTGGTGGAGATTATCGCGGTTTGGGGACTGTGCCGAATGCTTTGCGGACTTTTGTTAGCGCAGACTCGACAATTAATGCTGATGCTATTAGTAATGGGAATGGCGGGCGAGTGATTGTTTGGGCTGATGAAACTACTCGCTTTAATGGAAATATTACGGCGAGAGGTGGCTTATTTTCTGGGAATGGCGGCTTTGTGGAGGTGTCGGGAAAGCAATCGCTCGATTTTCAAGGGTTGGTGGATTTGCGATCGCCCTTGGGCATTGCTGGCACATTATTATTAGATCCGACTGATATTACGATTAGCACCGGCGCGGATGCAGGCGGTACATTCGCCGTAGGTGTATTTGCTCCGGTTGGGGCTACTTCTACAATCAATAACGGGACGCTGCAAACGCAACTGGGTTTAAGCAATGTCACTATTTCTACTACGTCGGTTGCTGCAAGTGCAGGCGATATTACAGTAAGTGCTCCCGTTGCTTGGAATAATAGTAATTCTCTGACGCTGCAAGCGAATAATAATATTACGGTTAATCAACCTATTACTAATAATGGAAATGGTGCGATCGCATTAAATGCTAGTAATGCAATAGCAGTCAATGCCAACCTTACTACTACCGGCGGAAATATTACCCTCGCCAGTACCAATAATATCAATACCTCTGCAGGCACTCTGAATTCCTCTAACTTTTCAGGAAATGGAGGCGCGATCGCCCTCTCCACTACTGCCGGTAACATTACCACTGGCTCTATGGATTCCACAAGTGCAGGGACTAAGGGGGGAAGCATTACCCTCACTACTGGAGGAACAGGCGTGATTGACACCTCTAATGGCATTCTCATGTCAAGTGGGGGAGCGATCGCCCTCTCCACTGCTGGTGGTAACATTACCACTGGCTCTATGGATTCTTCTTCCTCCAACCCAGGGATTGCGGGAGGGAATATCACCCTTAAAGTTACCGCAGGAAATGGTGCCATCAACACCTCTGCTGGCCCTCTCGATTCTTTTACCACTACAGCCGCTCCAGGAAAAGGGGGAGCGATCGCCCTTTCAACGACTGGGGGTGACATTACCACTAGCAATTTGAATTCCACTTCAGCAGGTATCAATACGGGAGGAAACATTACCCTCTCTACAGGAGGAACAGGCAAGATTGACACATCTCAGGGCACTCTAGGTGCTACTGGAACAAGTGGGGGAGCGATCGCTCTCTCAACGACTGGCGGTAGCATTACCACTGGCAAAGTGAATTCTTTGGCAACAGGTGTTTCATCAGGTAGTACGGGAGGGAATATCAGCTTCACTGTTACTGCAGGAACAGGCGCGATTGACACCTCTAAGGGATTTGTGAATTCCTTTTCCAACAATTCAGGAAATGGGGGAACGATCGCCCTCTCAACCGCTGGTGGTAACATTACTACTGGTAATCTAAATTCCTCTTCATCAGGTACTGCAGGTACGGGAGGGAAGATCGCCCTCTCTACCGGAGGAACAGGCGCGATTGACACCTCTAATGGCTTTCTGAATTCTGCTTCTCAGTCAGGAAATGGAGGCGCGATCGCTCTTTCAACGGCTGGTGGTAATATTACTACTGGCGGCCTTCTTTCCAATTCGAGTGCAGGTTCGGCAGGGGACATCACCCTTTTTGTTACTGCGGGAACAGGTGCGATCGACACGACTGCTGGATCTGTGGATTCCTCTGCATTTCCATTAGGAACTGCCGGCGCGATCGCCCTCTCAACCGCTGGTGGTAACATTACTACTGGTTCTCTGAATTCAGATGGTCAACTGGGAGGAAATATCACGCTCTCTGTCACCGGAGGAACAGGCGCGATCGACACGACTGCTGGAAGTCTTTATTCCATTTCCCAATCAGGAAATGCGGGTGCGATCGCCCTTTCCACTGCTGCTGGTAACATTACTACTGGTATTGTAGGTTCCGGTTCCTCTGGTGCAGGTACGGGAGGAAATATCACCCTCTCTGTCACCGGAGGAACAGGCGCGATTGACACCTCTAATGGCTTTCTGAATTCTGATTCTCAGTCAGGAAATGGAGGCGCGATCGCCCTCTCAACTGCTGGTGGTAACATTATTGCCGATCTGAATTCCGCTTCTCAGTCAGGAAATGGAGGCGCGATCGCCGTCTCAACTACTGGTGGTAACATTAGTGCTAGTATAAATTCCGCTTCATCAGGTGCAGGTACGGGAGGGAATATTGCCCTCTCTGTTACAGGAGGAACAGGCACGATTGACACCTCTAAGGGCTTACTGGATTCCTCTTCTCAGTCAGGAAATGGAGGAGCAATTTCCTTGACTGGTCCAAATGGGATTACTACAGGTGCGATCGATTCCAGTACAAATTCAACTTCTAGCAGCAGTAATGCAGGAACAATTACTTTTAATCCGGGTACGAGCAATATTACCCTTAGTGGTGATATTAATGCCTTTGCTCAAACTGGAATTGGTGGCAATATAAGTTTCCCAACAAACGCCATCCTCACTCAACCCATTACTACCATCACAACTTCAGGAACCGCGAAAAGTGGAAAGATTACCTTTGGCGGGACTGTTGATGGCACTATTTACGGCAACAATCAATTAAACATTACTACTGGCACTGTAAATTTTAATGGGCCTGTAGGTGGCACTAATCCCTTGGCTGCACTTGCAGTAGATGCAAATGCCAATATTACCAGCACAGGCGCTATAAGTATCACCACAACTGGCGATATTTCCACGGGCGATATTACGAATCCCGGACGTGTGATCGCCCTTACGAGCAATAACGGTAATATTATTCATCCTCTTCCAGGGGCGATCGATACAAGTTCTACTACCGGAAATGGCGGCCCGATTACACTCAGTGCTAACAATATTACTCCTGGTAATCTTAACTCAAGTTCGACTGCTGGCGATGGCGGAAAAATCACCCTCACAGGGAAAACTGGCAACATTGTAGCAGATGTCGGAGTAGTTTGGAACTCTAGTTCTAGTTCGGGTACCGCCGGAGATATCGCGATCGCAACTCCCAATCAAGTTGGGATAAATATCATTGATGCTAAGGGATTGCCAGGTACTGGAAATATTAGCATTAGTGGCAATGAGATTGGCTTTTCTGGAGGCCCAGATTCCGTACAGGGTAAAGGTAATTTGTCAATTGTGCCGTTTTCGCCCAATGTCGGCATTCGCTTCCAGACTGGACTTGCTGACGATCCGCAGGCGATCGATTTAGGATCACCGTTTTTATCGGCATTGAGTGATGGATTTAGTGCGATCGTGTTCGGAGGAAACACTACTACAGGCAATATCACTGTAGACAATTTGCCAGTATCTTTCAAAGATCCAGTGACTTTCAATACTCAAGGCACAATTTTTATCAATCCGAATCAATCGATTTCGGGAACAGATAATGCTTCTATTACTCTCAACGCTACAACTAATAACCTGAAGGGCAATATTACCACCCAATCTCAAAATATCACAATTAACGGCAATACCTTAGTTGGAAATAGTGTCTTAGTCAGCAATGGCAATTCAGCAACTGGCAATATTCTGTTTAACAATAACATTGATGGCAGCGGCAATCTCACTTTAGAAACAGGTACAGTAAACTTTTCAGTTAAATCGGCGATCGGCAATACTATACCATTAGGAAATATCACCGTCAATAGTGCTGGTACAGCTACATTTAATGCTGTCACGGCTACCAGTTTCACCACCAATGCTGGCGGCACAACTACACTTAATGGCAATGTCACTACCACCGGCGCTCAAACCTACGGAGATGCTGTCACAATTGCCAACAATCCCATTCTCGCAGGCAGCGACGTTAATTTCAATAATACTGTGGACGGTAACAGCGATTTGACTGCGAAGGCGCTGAGCGGTAATGTTACATTCAACGGTGCAGTTGGCAATACCACAGCATTAGCAAATATTACTGCTAACTCTACAGGAACTACCGCATTTAATCAAACAGTCAATGCCACGAGTTTAACGACAGATGCTGGCGGCACAACTCAAGTCAAGGGAAATGTCACTACAACTGGCAGTCAAACTTATGGAGATGCAGTTACAATTGCCAATAATCCGATTCTTTCAGGCGACAGCATTACATTCAATAATACTGTTGACGGAACCAGCGATTTGACTGCGAAGGCGGTGAGCGGTAATGTTACATTCAATGGTGCAGTTGGCAAGACCGCAACATTAGGAAATATTACTGCTAACTCTACAGGAACCACCGCATTTAATCAAACAGTCAATGCCGTGAGTTTAACGACAGATGCAGGCAGCACAACTACACTTAATGGCGATGTCAAGACAACCGGCCCTCAAACCTACGGAGATGCTGTCACTGTTTCCAATAATCCCATTCTCACAGGTGACAGCATTACTTTCAATAATACTGTTGATGGTACCAGCGATTTGACGGCGAAGGCGAGTAGTGACAATATTACATTCAATGGTGCAGTTGGGAGTTCAAAGGCGTTAGGAAATATCACCGCTAACTCTACAGTAACCACCGCATTTAATCAAACAGTCAATGCCGCAAGTTTGACGACAGATGCTGGCGGCACAACTCAACTTAATGGCAATGTCACTACAACCGGCGCTCAAACCTACGGAGATGCTGTCACTGTTGCCAATAATCCGATTATCGCAGGTGGCGACATTACTTTTAATAATACAGTTAACGGCAGTAGCGAATTGACTGTGAATGGAGGTACGGGTAATGTTACATTTAATGGTGCAGTTGGCAATGCTAATGCTTTAAGCAAGTTGCAAATTAGCGGAAAAAATATCAATGCGAATTCAGCGGTTAACGTAGCTGGCAATATTGGAATTTCGGCTGATACTATTAATTTGCAAAAAACTTTGACTACCACGAATAACGGTACGCTAATAATTAGCAATACGGGCAATCTCAATATTTTAAATAATCTGAAATTAGACGGTGCATTTAATCAAAATGGCGCGGGAAGCGTTGCCCTAAGCGGAAATATTACCACAACTAATGACAACATTAGTTTTAGTGGGCCGGTGACATTAAATACTCCTGTAACTTTTACATTGGGAGATGCAACTATTGCTTTCGGTTCGACTTTAGCCGCAGGTAGTAACCCGCTGACTTTAACTGCCGGTGAAATTGATTTTTCAGGTAATGTTTCTGGTACGGGGGCGCTAACGCTGCAACCAGCAACAGCAGGACAAAATATTGCGGTTGGCGGAATTGATAACAATACTAGCGCTTTAGATTTGACTGGATCTGAAATTAATTTGATTCAAAATGGGTTTAGCTCGATCGCGATCGGGCGATCGGATAGCACCGCCAAGGTTAGTATACCTAATAATCTCACATTTTTAGACCCCGTAACTATTCAAGGGGGAACTGGGACGATCGCACTTGATGGCACTCTGACGGGAAATGACAATAGCAGCATTGCCCTCAACGCTTCCACAATTAATTTAAATTCTGGCATCAATACCAATAAAAGTGCGATCGCCCTTAACGGCACTATCCAACTCGGAAACGATATTAATCTCAGTACCGGCGGCGGAGATATTAAGATAGTTGGTGCGATCGACGGCAATCATTTGTTAAACTTAGATGCAGCTACAGGCAATGTGCTGGTGCAAGGAAATATCGGCGGAACAGCACCACTTTCTGTTTTGAATGTTACCGCAAAGCAAGCGGAATTTACAGGTAATATTGCGAGCAATTCTGGTTTTAGTATTGCTGCTGCGAGCACTAAGTTGGGTGGCAATGTTACTACTAATAATGGCAATATCAATATTAACGGTGCGATCGGGTTGACGAAAGACACGATATTGAGCACTGGTGGCGGAAATATTGCGTTTGGAGGTGCGATCGACAGTATTGATGCGGCCCGCAGCCTAAATCTGGATTCAGGTAGCGGCAACATCACATTTAGCGCAGCCGTCGGCGCCACTCGACAGTTAGCAAATTTCGCGATCAAAAATGCTGGCGACGTGACAGCCAACTCGACAATTAACGCGCAAAGCTTGCAAGTAAATAGCGCGGGAAATATCAATTTATTGGGCAATGTCACTGCTTCAAATGCTGGAAATGGAGGGACGATCGAGCTTTTGAGCCCGCAGGGACAAGTGAATACTAGAGATTTGAATACGGCGGGAAATATCGGCGGGAACATCACTGTTAAAGCTTTAAATTCAATTACGGCGGGAAAAATTAACTCCAGCGGTACAGTCGGAAATGGCGGCAATGTGTTCTTAGATCCGATCGGCGATATTCAAGTAGAGTCGATCGATGCCCAAGGCGGTACTGACGGCACCGGTGGGAATGTGTTTATTGAATCGACAGGGGGATTTTTCCGCGCTACTGGTACTTTTTCCACCCCACTTTCGCCGACGGGCTTTGCTAGCATTTCTACTGCTGGCGGTGCCGGTGGCGGCCAAATTACAATTGTGCACGCTGGGGGAGATGGAGGGACGCCGATTCAACCGTTTGTCGTTGGAAATGCTGCTAGCAACGGTACGGCGGGTGCAATTACCACGGGACAATCTAGCATTACATCGCAGTCGTTTCCGCGTTCTAGTAGTGTGGGTAATATTGTGTTTTCGACTGACGACGCGATCGATCCCACGCCGACAATTCCGCCGACAACTCCGCCGACAATTCCGCCGACAATTCCGCCGATAACTCCGCCGACAATTCCGCCGACAACTCCGCCGATAACGGAAACAATTCCGCCGACAATTCCGCCGACAACGGAAACAATTCCACCAACTATTCCGCTGACAATTCCGCCGACAACGGAAACAATTCCGGGGATTGTTGGGCCGACAATTCCGCTGACAATTCCGCCGACAACGGAAACAATTCCGGGGATTGTTGGGCCGACAATTCCGCCGACAATTCCGCAGATAACGGAAACAATTCCGGGGATTGTTGGGCCAACAATTCCGCAGGAGTCGGTAGCAGTAACTTCGATCGACTTTAACGCATTGCCGCCAATCGCGATCGCACCCGTCGCCACACCAGCAACAGCCACAACAACACCGGCACCGCAACCCTCAACCCTCGATGCAGAAGACTTGCAACGCCGTCTCAAAATTCCACCGCTAGACAATCCCGGCGCTGCTGCGGGTCAAATTTTAAAACTGGATTCAAGTATCACCAGTAAGTTACCCCCCAGCCAACAGCCAACACTTCCCAACGAAACAACGCCATCGCTGAAGCCTACTTCTAATTTAGTTATGGGATATGTTCCGCCTCCCGATCGACTTTTTGAAGGTAACGACATACAGGAAACAATCTGGGGAATTGAACAAACAAGGAATCAAGAATTTGGACAATACCTGGGAGTAACAGCCAATCTTCCAGATCAAAAAGTCATGATTGCGACATTCCAACAAACATTAAGAAATATCGAACAGCAAACCGGCAAGCGGTCTGGTATCATCTACATAGTCTCGCGAGTCGATCGACTAGAACTAATTTTAGTTCCTCCCGTGGGGCGGCCGATTCACTACAGCGTCCCTGAAGCCAACAGAGCAGCTCTTTTCCCAGTTGTTCAGGAGTTGCAGAATGAAATCACCAGTCAGGCAAAACGCGGTACTACCAGTTATCTACACGCCGCCCAGCAATTATATAAATGGGCGATCGCACCCCTAGACAAAGACTTAAAAAACTTAGGAATTCAGACATTGTTGCTGTCAGTCGATCCCGGATTGAGGAGTATGCCCTTTGCCGCTTTGCACGACGGTAAAGGCTTCTTGATTGAAAAATACAGTTTCAGCCTCATTCCCAGTTTCAGCTTGACTAATAGCGATTATAAAGCAGTTAGAGATGCCACAGTGCTAGCAATGGGAAGGTCAGAATTTGTTGACCAAAAGCCCTTGCTCAGTGTGCCGATCGAATTGCAGGCGATTTCTGCTCAGTGGCACGGGCCATCTTTCCTCAATTCAACTTTCACTATAGATAATCTCAACTCGGAACACGCCAAAAGAGGATTTCGGATAGTTCACCTAGCAACCCACGCCGACTTCAAACCGGGAAAACCAAGCAATTCTTACATTCAACTGTGGAATTCCAAATTGCAGCTCGATCGCATGGAAAGTTTAAATTGGCGCAATCCGCAGGTAGACTTATTAGTATTAAGTGCTTGTAGAACAGCCTTGGGCGATGCGGAAGCAGAGTTAGGTTTTGGAGGTTTAGCGGTAAAATCCGGCGCGAAATCTGCGTTAGGGAGTTTGTGGTATGTTGACGACGGAGGCACTTTGGCGCTGATGAGCGAATTTTACCACCAGTTGCGAGGAGCCACAACTAAGGCAGAAACTTTGCAACTTGCTCAACAGGCGATGATTGCTGGTAAAGTTCGGATCAAAAACGAGCAGTTACTGACAACAGCGGGCAAATTGAATTTACCGGCTAATATAAAACAACAAAACCAAGATTTTTCTCATCCTTACTACTGGAGCAGTTTCACCTTAATCGGAAGTCCTTGGTAAGAAGGAATCCGAAGGAAGAAGGAAGAAGGAAGAAAGAAGGAAGAAGGAAGAAGGAAGAAGGAAGAAGGCATCCGAAGGAAGAAGGAAGAAGGAAGAAGGAATTGCTCGTTACCAGGCAGAGCCTGGTAATGCAGAGCCGGAGGCTCTGCCTCCTTTGATATCGCAACTTATAGGAGAGAAGACTGTAGGAGGTGCTTAATTTATTAAGTTTTCGATCCTAAACTGCCATATTTTAGATTGACCTTTTGGAAAAGCCGCAAACTATCTGGAAACGCATCTGCGTTCATCTGCATTAATCTGCGGTTTCCCTATCAATCAAAGATTTATGCAATAAATCTCATGTCCGCTGGAGGATTGTATCAGTCTTTACGTCAAAGCGAGTTAAAAATTATCAAGAAGCAGAAGCTCTGGGCCCTCCCTGTTTCACATTAGGTGCTGCGGTTCCATAATTGACGCGACAACCGATGTTTAACAAACTAGAACTGCATTCGAGAGGGACAATTTGCTGGTCGAGGAGAGCGCTGCAACTTACATACTGGTCGTTATTAGTATCTCTTACCATACATTCGATCGGGTTGGCTCCCGATCGACTCGCCCAACTCTTCATACCTGCGACTGCAATCATGTGCTGCCAGTAAAACCAAAATAGTAACACTCCAAACAGTACGGCCACTGCTAATCCTACTTTAACCTTCCAACTGCCCAGGATATTTCCCAAGCTACTTTTTAAGTTGTCCGTCAAAGAAATAGAGGCTTCGGAACTTATTTCTGGAGGCGGCAAATTTGTTTGTGTTGGTTCGGGGATTTCCGACATCACGTATCTCCTCTGATTTTTGCGACTTGCTGGGAATTGCCGGAGGCGATGGCGCGCTCTTGCAAATTATCTAAGATTTTAGCAAAACTCGTCTGTACTGGCAACCTCAAAAGGTAGTAGCGCCCTGGAAGTATGTATATTGATCGATCGCGATCGCGATTTCTATGCCTTTTGAGGTATTGCACAATTCGCGTTAGGGTATTTTGCACCTATGGCACTAACGTTGTTGCCGATGTCTTTTGAAAACGGCTGAATGAATCAGCTTTTTTTTGAACCGCAGAGGCCGCAGAGGCCGCAGAGAAAGAGCAAGGAGAGATGTATTGACTTTTCCCAATCATTTATGGTTTCGATAGCAGTTCTAATAAGTCAGCTTCTGAAAGTATTTTAATTCCCAAAGATTGAGCTTTTTCCAATTTAGAACCTGCATCTTCACCCACAACCACATAATCAGTTTTAGCACTGACAGAACCTGTGACTTTACCTCCAGCTTTGACAATCAAATCTTTTGCTTCATCTCGTTTAAGAGTCGGCAAAGTTCCCGTCAGCACAAAGGTTTTACCAGCCAATTGTAAATTTATGTCTGCTGCATTCTGACTTTTAACTTCTGAGTGCAATTGCAATCCCGCAGTTTTTAACCGTGCGATTAAACTTTGATTTGCCGGAACTCGAAACCACTGAGAAACCGATTGTGCAATCTCCGGGCCGATGCCGTACACGCCCTCAATCGCCGCCGCTGATACTGTGGCTAACTCTTCCACATTGGTAAACCTTTCTGTCAGCAATTGAGCGTTGACACTACCAACGTGGCGGATTCCCAAGCCGTAAAGTACCCGCGAATAAGGTTGATTTTTCGATTGGGCGATCGCACTTACCAACTTTTCTGCTAACTTTTTACCCATGCGTTCCAAAACCATCAACCTTTCCGCAGTCAAATCGAACAAATCTGCCGCCGACTCCACCAGATTGCTATCAACCATCTGCTGCACCAGCTTTTCCCCAACACCGTTAATATCCAGAGCATCCCGGCTGCAAAAATGAATCAGCGAACCCCGCAAAATTGCCGGACAAGATGTATTTATGCAGCGAGTAACCGCCTCCCCTTTTTCCCGAACCACAGGCTGCGCGCATTCGGGACAGCAACTAGGCATTTGAAAAAGTTGAGCATTTGAGGGACGAAGTTCTGCTAAAACTCGCACAACTTCTGGTATAATTTCCCCAGCTTTTCTGACAATCACAGTATCGCCAATGTGCAGATTTAGCTCGGAAAGTCGATCGCTATTGTGGAGAGAAGCGCGCGAAACCGTGGTTCCAGCCAACTGCACCGGTTTGAGTTCCGCTACAGGTGTCAGAGCTCCGGTTCTCCCTACTTGTACAGTTATTGCTTCTACAATTGTAGGGACTTCGGCCGCCGGATACTTCAGGGCGATCGCCCAACGCGGAAACCTCTGAGTAAAACCCAACTGTTTTTGCAACAAAACCGAATTAATCTTAACAACAACCCCATCCGTCATGTAAGGCAAATTTCGCCGTTCAGTATCCCAATATTCGTAATACTCCCGTACCTCATCCAAAGAATAGCAAACTTTGCGATTGGGATTCACCTTAAACCCCATTCTTCGCAACAACTCCAACGAATCCCACTGCGTATTTTCTTCGTTTCCCTCATCTAAATACAGAGTATAAGCAAAGAAATCCAAGCGTCGCTGATCCACAATTTTAGAATCCAACTGCCGCAGCGTACCCGCCGCAGAATTGCGAGGATTAGCAAACAATTGTTCCCCCGCTTTTTCCCGTTCCCGATTAATTTCCTCAAACACAGCTAAGGACAAAAAAGCTTCTCCGCGCACTTCCACAACAGGCGGCGGATTATCTAAATTGAGTTTTAAAGGAATCGAGCGAATAGTCTTGACATTTTGAGTAATATCCTCTCCCGCAATCCCATCTCCCCGCGTCGCACCGCGAACTAAAATCCCATTTTCATAGGTTAACGCTAAAGCAGAACCATCAATTTTTAACTCGCAAACATAGGAAACCCCCCCCAGCCCCCCCTTGCTAAGGGGGGGAGTAATTTCTTTGTTTTTCTCGTTGCTAAGAGAAGGCGTAATTCCATCTTGTCCCCCCCCTTGACAAGGGGGGGTTAGGGGGGGTGAATTTCCATCTTGAGAAGGCGTAATTCCATCTTGTCCCCCCCCTTGACAAGGGGGGGTTAGGGGGGGTGAATTTCCATCTTGAGCGGGGGTTAGGGGAGGTGCTACCCTTTGCCATCGTTCCTGCCATTTGGTCAATTCCTCAAAATTAAAAGCATTTTCCAAACTGTAGAGAGGAATATTGTGCTTGACGCTAAAAAATTGAGTAGCCGGCTTTTCTCCCACGCGCTGAGTCGGACTTTCGGCAGTAATCAACTCAGGATAATCTGATTCTAACTCTTGTAACTGTCGATAAAGGCGATCGTACACCTCATCAGCCATAATCGGCGCATCAAGAACATAATAAGCATAGCTAGCTTCCTGTAGCTGCTGCCTCAATTGTTTAACTCGCTGCTGAATTTCGGGTTGCATATTAACTTAAAAGTGTATATTTTTTAACCGCAGATGCGTCAGTAAAACACATCACAAACACAATAGAAATGTTAGCACGATCTGCTTCAATCTGCGGTTGTAGTTTGAACATTTAAAATCGATTAACGATCCCAATCTTCAACTTCATACAGGAAACGAGTTCCCCCCATCAGCTTGCGATTAGCCGAGGTACTTTGCACAAAAACCGCATACTTTTCTAGATTGCTCGGTTTGATGCGAACTGTCTCGCCCATTGGCAAACCCAACATTTCTCGCGCCGCTTCTCCTTCAAATAAATCCCCTGTCGAACGCTCCATTAGCACAATTTCTTTCTTACCTTGGATAGTTTCTGTTTTAGTGAATTCATAAAACCCGCGCCCGGTTTTAAAAGCCAAACCATTCTCCAGAACAAAAGCTTTAATTGAAATCTCGTTATCTACTTCGAGAATCTGAAATCTCCCCGGTTTTACGGATCGCAATTCGGCTGATTCATAAACAGTAGTGCCTTCCCGCTTGAGCATGGTATCAAACATTTTGTTTAATCCGCGACTCATGCGACCTTGACTGACTACTTCTTGTTCGTAAGCTTGTAGTTGTTCGTTAGATGACTGTTGGTAACAAACTGCTAAAAAGAAATCGGTGATGTAGGAAAATTGGTCGAGATTGAGGTGAAAACCGCCAGATTTTTCGGCTAGTTCTTTGTAGAATAAAGTGGCATGGTTGCGGTTGAGAGCTTGGATGCCGTAAACGGCAATTCCCATCTGTGCTAACTTATCTACTTCCTGACGCCAGTTAAGTTTTTGAGGAGTTTGAGCGGGTGCGTGCGGGATGTCATCGCCAATGAGTACCAATGTTTTGGAATTAGTTGGAGTCCAAGAAAGTGATTGAGCTTCGTGCAAGACTAATTCATAACATTCTGGAGCATCGCCACCGCCAGTTGGTTCTACATTTTGTACAAAATTGCAAATTGTGCTGACATCGCCCGACAAATCGAGGTGTTTAGTCACGTAAGTGCTGTCAGCGTCGCAATAGTCCCCGTGAGCAATAATGCCAATCCGAATGCCCGGAATTTCATCAAGCAGTCTTGTCACCGTCTCTTTGATTTTCCGGCGAACTTGCGTCAAGCAAGGATACATACTGCCAGTTGTATCAAAGCTAAAAACGACTTCTATGTTGTTGGTTGCCATCACTTAACTCTCTCTAAACAATAACGATTTCTTAGGAACAAAAATTTAATAACTTAAACATTTGTTACACTTTTATTTCTTCAAAAGTGTCTGGGTAAAGAGAGGCAGAGCCTCTCGACCTGCATTACCAGGCAGAGCCTGGTAACGAGCAAACGAGCAAACGAGCAAGTAACAGTTATTTAATTGTCATTCCTTGGTTCTATTATAATTCACTAAAAAATCCAGCAGCTAAAAATTTACCATTTGTTGTAATTATGACTGGCGTTTATAGCTGCTGAATTATGTCAATAAATCTCTCACAAATTTAGGTCGGCAAATTCGCTAAATTTCTTATTATCCCCGGAAGTGGAAGGTTGAAGGCGATCGCTATTGTGTTCGCCGTTCAAGTTGCCGTTGCTGCGAGATTTGATGAGTTCTTGAGCGTTTGTTTTGTTGAAAGCGAGCGGTTCAGCGTGTTCTACCTGAAACACGTTAGCGTAGAGGTTGGCAATAATCTGTTTGCCGCCTTGGGTTAATTCCAAGTAGTTCAAAGCTGCTGGAATGTATGGAAAAACTCCGTTCCAATAAAACTTGGCGTAATTTTGTCGCAAATCTCCTGGAGACTTGTAGCCCAAGATTTTATTAGTGCCGACTTCCTCAAATTCGTAGAACAGCGCACTGATTTTTCGCAGGTAATTGGGGTCGCTCAACTGACCGATCAAATCGGCGGCCCTGGCTAGTCCAGAATAATTGTTTCTGTCTTGATGAGTTTCGCTAGCAGGAACTGGGAAGCGCGTCAATTCAATATTGCGCTTGATTTGTTCGGCATCAATTAAGGTGTGGCCGCCGAAGCGTTCGTCAATTACGAGTTTTCCTCGATCGACATGATAAGCAGTTAAACTGGCAGAAGTCGCGCCGACCGGTACAGAAACCATGCCCCCGTCAATACCCGTAGCGTAGAGTCCGACAGCTTCTTGGTCTTGGCGGCAAACACCTTTGACGTAGCCGATATCGTGGCACAGCAGCGAGATCAGGTAGTGCAGCCAATCTTCCGGCGACACTCCCCCTTCGCGAATATGCTTGCCCCGCAGAATTTCTTGCCCCACCAATGCCACGAGCATTGTGTGTTCCACATTGTGGTACAGAGCATCGCAGTTAGCGATATTTTCCAGAGCCATCGTCCCCGCCCAGGCGATAATTTCTGGATAGTCAGGCTTGTACTTGCCGTAGGTGCGGCGGTAGCCGGCCTGCAGCTCTTGCACAAAAGCGTCAATTAGGATAGCAGTTGCATTGAACATGATAAATTTTCTCATTCAGACTGTAGTTACAAGCTCGATCGCAAATATCTTGGATAGCTGAAAAAATAATCAATGGGCATAATCGTAGGTTTGACCCCTCGCCCAAAGATGGATAGAAGCCCCCGAATTTTGTTGTTCTGTGCCCTAAAGTTTAGACTTTTATTCCTGCTTTGGCGATTCCTCTGTCCAGGAAATTTAAAATCTCAAATCGACTGACCCCGGGCGCGTTGAATTAAAAATTTCCGAAGAGTGTTTTCAAGTCATAAAATTACTCTCAGACTATGCTTCCCACGATAACCTAATTTCCGAAGCAACTGATAGATTTTTTGGCATTAAATATTGGCGAAACAATTTAGACCGTTTCACCGACTAATTAATTAGAATGTGCTAGGTATGAAAGTTATGAAGTGTCTGTTTCCGAGTCTCTCTACTGCTGCCCTTCGCACTCGGCGGTCGATCGCCCCAAAATACCTAGGATTGTTTGCATTCACGGCTGTTTGCACTGCTGCACCGGCTTTAGGAGCCCAGCGAATCTACGTAACTTACGGGCCGCTAGAAGAATCAGTTCCCATCGAATCTTTGGCACTATTCGCCAAAGAAGGCAAAATAGACTCAAACTTGGACGGCTTCGCTCAGTACGCCAAAAAAACACAGCTAGCGGAGATTCGCAGCGGCCTGCAAGCGAAAGCAGAAATCAGCCATGTGACGATCGCCCAATTCCTCTACACGCCTCAAGGAGAAGTGCTGCTGGAACGATTGGGGCGAGTAATTCAAACCAAAGCTCGGCAGCCCGGATTTTATGCCATCCGAGCGGCCCTAATTTTAGCAGCCTCAGATCCAGAAGGGCTGACAATTCTCAACGTGCTGCAAAAATTCCCCACTTACGGCATCAGGATTGACATCGCGCGGGGTTTGGCTATCGCCAACGAGCTGACATCGCTGATCAACCGTTCCAATCGGACGATCGCCGGAATCGCCCAGTTGTCGGAAGCAGAAGCAGCCTCTGAGCCAGCGATACCGCCAGCCGAACTGTTGCAGCCCCAGCTACCTGGCCCCTACACTTGGAAAAAATCATCGGTAACTCTAACGAGTCCAAATCGCGATCGTACCTTTGATATGGACATTTACCTGCCGCAGGGCAGCCCGCGACCGGCCCCAGTAGTAGTAATTTCCCACGGTTTAGGTTCCGATCGCCTTTCCTTCGAGTATTTAGCCAAACACCTAGCCTCCTACGGCTTTGCCGTCGCCGTCCCCGAACACCCCGGCAGCAACGCCCAACAAATCCAAGACTTAGTAACAGGCAGAGCCAACGAAGTAGCAGAACCAGCAGAATTTATCAACCGCCCCTTAGACATCAAAGATTTGCTCGATTATTTAACCAAACTTTCTACAACCGATCCGGCCTACCGAGGGCTGCTCGACTTGCAGCGAGTCGGCATCATCGGCCAGTCTTTCGGCGGCTATACAGCTTTAACATTAGCCGGGGCGGGGATTAATTTTGCACAGCTAGACAAAGACTGCCAGCTCGAAAACAAAACTTGGAACCTCTCGCTGCTGTTGCAGTGCCGCGCCCGCAGCCTAGATCGCAACCAGTACAATTTCCGCGATCCGCGCGTCAAAGCTGCGATCGCCATCAACCCGATCGTTAGCAGCATTCTCGGAGAAACAAACCTCAGCAAAATCCAAATCCCAGTCATGGTAGTCGGAGGCAGCGCCGATACCGTCGCCCCCGCCTTGCTGGAACAGATTCAACCGTTTACTTGGCTGACATCACCCAACAAATATCTGGTATTGATGAACAACGGGACTCACTTTTCCACGATCGAGGACTCCCCTCAAACCGTCTTTCTGCCACCACCAGAGGTCATCGGGCCCGAACCAGCTTTAGCCCGCCGCTACGTCAACGGACTCAGCGTAGCTTTCATGGAAACCTATTTGAACAACAAATCAAATTTCCGCCCGTATTTAGAGCCGAACTACGCTCTAAGCATCTCCCGAAACACTCTGGGACTGAGAATTTTGCGATCGCTCACCCCGCAGCAACTCCAGCAGTTCAGTTCTGCGCCTGCTCGCACTCCGGCTCCTGCACCTGCGCTCGCTCCACCTCCTGTGCCTTCCCAACCTCCGCTACCACCCGTTCCGCGTTAAGAGGTAGGATTCGCCAAAGATTGCCGCGTGATGTGTTTTCGCCTCGCAGTAACGCTCATCAGCTTTCCTTATCACCTTCATCAGTTTAACTGTCGCTACAGGCCTTTACAAACCTTAACGATACCGTTAATAATAGAGACATCATCCGAACATTGAAAAACCAATAGCAATCATAAACACATGACAGCAACCTTACAACAGCGCGAAAGTGCTAATATCTGGTCGCAGTTCTGCAACTGGGTAACATCAACCGACAACCGCCTCTATGTAGGTTGGTTCGGCGTCTTGATGATTCCTACCTTGCTAACTGCAACAATCTGTTACGTAATCGCCTTCATCGCTGCCCCTCCAGTGGACATCGACGGCATCCGCGAAC
>NZ_JAIGNI010000078.1 GCF_026130175.1 Lyngbya sp. CCAP 1446/10
TGGATTACCCTGTAGAAGCCAGTCATCCCCCGATTTCTCGGTTTCGACTGAACGAATCGCACTTAATCGCCGCATTGATGTCTCTATCATGACGCTGATTGCAGTGAGGGCAATCAAACATTCTGACCGATCAATCCATCTTCGGCACTCGCCGTAAAGTGTTTGAACACAGGTGAGACGAGGGAAAGAAACGATCTACTTCCATGTAGATTTTCCCCTCAGACTCTGCCTTGTACTTAAGCATGGTGCAAAACGTCCCCCAACTAGCATCGCTGATGGCTTTGGCTAGCTTATGGTTGGCGACCATGTTCTTGACAGCGAGATTTTCCACCACGACAACTTGATTTTCGTTGACTATCTTGCGGGATAGTTTATGGAGATAATCTTCTCTCACTCTGGAGATTTTGGAATGCACCTTGGCAAGGGCTTTATTTGCCTTGCGACGCTGGTTGGTCGTCTGATCCTTTTTGCGGGATAACTTACGCTGCTTGCGTTTTAGGTTGCGTGCATGATTTTTGAGGTGTCTAGGATTCTGATATTTTGAGCCATCTGACGTGACAGCAAAATCAGTTAGTCCCAAGTCAATTCCGATTGCTTTACCTTCACTACTGGATTCAGGCTTTTCAATACCGTCATTCATCAGTAGCGAAGCATAGTAACGACCATCCGGCATTCTCGACACGGTAACAGTCTTCAATTTCCCAGCCAATTCCCGGTGAACTTTGGCTTTCACCACACCGAGATTGCCAGGGAACTTGATTCCGGCATCACTCAATACCTTGACGTTAGCCGGATATTGCAATGATTGTCGTCCATTGCGGTTCTTAAACGTGGGATAGGCTGTGCGTCCGTCGAAGAAGTTGCCAAACGCAACGCCTAGATTCAGTACAGATTGCTGCAAGCACTGAGAGTAGCAGCTAGACAACCATTCATGCTCAGCTTTCCACGAAGGAATCTGTTTCTTCATAGTCATCGCCGAAACCCCCCGACCAGTCTCTTTGTAGGTTTGGGACATAATGTTGAGAGACTGGTTCCAGACCCAACGCACACAACCAAAAGCCTGAGCAAGATGTTCTTGCTGGGCTTGAGTTGGGTAAATTCGGACTTTGACAGTTGTCAACATTGGTCGTTAGAGTGCTGAGCCGTCTAATCTAACACAATATTTACGCAGTGTGTAGAGATTTTCCGGTTGCTTCGCAAAATGGTCAACCTCCCAACCTCGATCAACCAGGCTTTCATCCCACCCCAAATTGAAAATTATGGAGTGGGGATTCCCGCGCCCGCTAGCTAAAAAAGTAGAGAGGCGATCGGGCTTTTGGGTGCCAGCAGTCAAATCAATCGACAACCTAAGTCTTGTCAGGTTTTGAGGCAGTCGATGGCAGGGTTAAAAACACGCCCTCAGCAGCAGCCGATCGCATCCATACACTCAGTCAGACCAAAAGAATCAAAAGAAAAATCGAATTTTAGGTCTTTTTTTGCAGTATGCTAGTGGAGCAACTACTGACGGCATAGAAAACTCAAAAATTTTCTTTGTAATCGGTGTGAGGATGAGAGTGAATATGTCGAAATTTTTGTGGAGTTACCTATTAATCAGCCCAGCAGTCTTAGGAGCTACCCTAGTAGTTTCTTCGAGCGCGATGGCAGCAAACGCTCAGCCCGGTGCTGATGCGCTCAAGCCTCAAGCTGCCAAAGCTGAAACGGCCCAAACCTCTGAAGCGAAAGTCAATGCTTTAGCAGCGGTTGACGAAACTACCGTAGCAGCCGATCGAATCGCAGAAAATTCTCCAGCCGCCGGCATCGCAACAGAGCCAGCGATTGCAGCAGCTTCAAGCACCGCTGCAAAAGAAAGCGCGATCGCCGCCAACACAGCCCCCGCAGTGGAAAATCCCCAAGCGGCAGCATCAAAACCTGCAACTGAATCTCTAGCAGCAGTTGAGCCAACAGCCAACACAGACCCCGCAGCGACAAATCTCGAAGCTGCATCAGAACCTGCAACTGAATCTTTAGCAGCAGTTGAGCCAACAGTCGCTCAACCAGTAGAAAATTCAGCGGCAGCGAAACTAGAAAATCCAGCCCCGGCAGCTACCGCTGTCCCAGAGCTCCTTGGTGCAGTTCAATTAGAAACTACTGCCCCGACAGTGGCAGCGCCAGCACCAGAAAGCTTGCCCAAACTGGCTGAATCTGTAGCCCAAACTGACGCACCACAAGCTCAAAACCCAGCCGCCACATTAGAACAGCTCAACCAGTACAGCAGCGAAGGTGCTGCCGGTGGCGAAACTCAGGGTCAAGTTACCTCAGTATCTCAACTTTCCGACGTGCGGCCCACAGACTGGGCATTCCAAGCACTGCAATCCCTAGTCGAACGCTACGGCTGTATTGCTGGGTATCCCGACGGCACCTTCCGTGGCAACCGGGCAATGACCCGCTACGAATTCGCCGCCGGTTTAAACGCTTGCTTAGACAAAGTTAACGAGCTAATTAAAGCAGGTACAACCAACTTAGCGACCAAAGACGACTTGGCAGCCCTCCAACGGCTCCAAGAAGAATTTGCAGCGGAACTGGCAACCTTGCGCGGCCGCGTCGATGCTCTGGAATCTCGGACATCCGAACTCGAAGCTAACCAATTCTCAACTACTACCAAACTGACTGGGGAAGCAATCTTTGCCCTCAGCGACGACTTTGGCGGCAATGCTGGCTTGTTTGGCAGAGACAACAGAAGATTCGGCAGCGACAACAATCAGGCCGTCTTCCAACAACGGGTACGTCTCAATTTAAATACGAGCTTCACCGGCAGAGACTTGCTGCTGACCAGGCTTGATGTGGGCAATGGTCAAAACTTTAACTTGGGGGCTACCGCTGAAGGTACTCAAACTTGGAACGTAGTCAACCGCACCGACAACGTTTTCAACCTGGGCAGCTTGCTTTACAAGTTCCCCGCTAGCAATCGGTTGAACGTTACCATTGAAGCCGCTAACGGTATTTGGAACGATTTCATTCCTACCGTCAACCCTTACTTTGAAGACTTTGACGGCGGTAATGGCTCCCTCAGCGCCTTCGGTCAAAGCAACCCAATTTATCGCCTAGGTGGCGGTGCTGGTCTTGGCTTCGATTACGCCTTCGGCGGCCGGGGCTTGCTGGGCGGCGTGTTCGGCCCGACTTCTCTGTCCTTCGGCTATTTGGCGTCAAATGCAGCCAGTCCCGCCAAGGGCGGAGGCTTGTTTAACGGCGACTACGCAGCGATGGGCCAGTTGACTTTTACCCCGGGACGCAACTTGCAAGTTGCTCTCACTTACAACCACGGTTACTTTAGCCGAGGTAACTTCGGGTTTGACAACGGTTTAGGGAACGGGGATGGCAAGCTTGGGGGTTTCACCGGCACCGGCGTAGCTAATTCCATCAACGGTTTGAGCGAAGGCTTTGACGGCTTCCGTTCTCAGAAAGTTGTCAGCAACTCCTACGGTGCTGAGGCTTCGTTCCGACTCAGCCCGAGATTTATCCTTGGCGGCTGGGCTGGTTTAACCAATGCTCGGATTATCGGCGTCGGCGATGCGAGAATTTGGAACTACGCTGCCACTTTGGCTTTGCCAGATTTAGGGAAAGAAGGCAACTTGCTGGGCTTTGTGGTAGGTCGCGAGCCTTACTTGGATAAACTTGAGGCTCCCGGCAATTTGCGGAACTTCAACAACGATACTTCGTGGCACTTTGAAGGCTTCTACAAGTTTAAGCTTTCGGATAACATTGCTGTGACTCCGGGCGTCATTTGGATTACCAACCCGAATCAAGACCGCAGTAATGACGACATCATTATTGGTACTCTGAGAACTACTTTCACGTTCTAAGAGCGGCTTAGAGCAGGCACGACGGGTTATACCGTCTCTGCTGGCAACTTTAGGTCAAATTTAGCCCTGCTTTCGGCAGGGCTTTTTTGTGTGGTAGACGAATTCAGTGCCGCTATCTTTTGTGAAAGTCGATTAAGTTCGGTGGAAAACCGGAGTATAATAAAAATTTAGGAGTTAAAATTTTTAACTCAACATTGAGGAAAATTTTTAATGCCTGACTTCGGAGTTGAGAATTCTGGTAGTTGAAGTAATATGGTAGAACTCTCCTGTAAAAGCGAATACGCAATCTTAGCTTTGCTAGAGCTTGCTGATTGCTACGATGAAGGCGAGCCTCTGCAAATTCGCCAGATAGCGGCTCAGCAAAATATTCCCGATCGATATTTAGAACAATTGCTGGCTACAATGAGACGCTGCGGGCTGATTCGCAGCCAGCGAGGAGCTAAGGGAGGTTATATCTTGGCGCGGGAACCCTGGAAAATTACACTCCTGGAAATTATCAACTGTCTCGAAGGCTCAGAGTTCGATCGCTCCGAAAAAGACTCGCCTGCTCAAACTGTAGAAAGTGCGGTGATTTGGGAAGTTTGGCAAGAAGCGCGATCGACTGCCAACTTGGTGTTGCAAAAATACACGCTACAGGATCTGCGCGAAAAACGCAATGGCAGACGGCAGCTCGATATTATGTATTACATCTAGTTAGTATTGCCAACTAGGAATTAACATTTACTTTCAACAACCAACTGACAAAGATTATGCGTATTGCTGGCGACATTACAGAATTGGTGGGGCATACACCCCTGGTGCAACTCAACCGCATTCCCCAAGCCGAAGGCTGCTTGGCTCGGATTGTGGTCAAACTCGAAGGCATGAATCCGGCAGCATCGGTAAAAGACCGGATTGGTGTCAGTATGGTCAATCAAGCCGAGGCCGAAGGGCTGATTACTCCAGGCAAAACGATTTTAGTGGAACCGACTTCTGGCAATACCGGAATTGCTCTGGCAATGGTGGCGGCGGCTAAGGGCTACCAGTTGATTTTGACAATGCCGGATACGATGAGCACGGAACGCCGATCGATGTTGCGTGCTTACGGTGCCCAACTAGAACTAACTCCCGGCATTGAGGGCATGAGCGGCTGCATCCGCCGCGCTCAAGAGATTGTGGACAAAACTCCGAATGCGTATATGTTGCAGCAGTTTCGGAATCCTGCCAACCCGGAGGTTCACCGTTTGACAACGGCTGAGGAAATTTGGGCAGATACCGACGGCGAGGTGGATTTCGTGATTTCTGGAGTCGGCACTGGCGGTACGATTACGGGTATTGCAGAGGTGATTAAGTCGCGGAAACCTGAGTTTAAGGCGATCGCCGTTGAGCCGGCTAACAGTCAGGTACTTTCGGGCGGAAAGCCTGGGCCTCACAAAATTCAAGGTATCGGTGCGGGTTTTGTGCCGCCGGTGCTGAATGTGAATGCGATCGACGAAGTGATAATTGTTACCGATGACGAGGCGATCGCCTACGGGCGTCGCTTAGCCAGAGAAGAAGGACTTTTGTCCGGTATTTCCAGCGGTGCGGCACTGTGTGCGGCTTTGAAAATCGGCAAGCGTCCCGAAAATGCCGGGAAATTGATTGTGATGATTCAGCCTAGTTTCGGCGAACGCTACCTCAGCACTCCCTTGTTCCAAGATCCAGAACTCAATCTGGCGATGGCTGTCAACTAGGTTCGCTTTGGGGATCAGTCCCAAAAACTAAAAGCAGGGCGTACACTCTACGCTCTGCTGTTGTTTGTAGTGAAGACTTTAGTCCTTCTTAACTCAACTCCCTCAACAGAGGACTGAAGTCCTCACTACGAACTTTTAAAGAGTCAATATTTTTATAAAATGGATTTATAATAATTTGAAAACAGAGGTTTTTTACCTACAATTTTTGGCATTTATATCAGATAAATACCTAACGCATTAACAAATAATGATATTTTTGTCAAGCACTTTTTTGCGGATTATCCAGATTTCAAGGAAATAACAGCGTGTCTTCCGTTACCAATCACTACAAAACCCTAAAGATTAGCCCAACAGCAACACAAGCCGAGATTAAACAAGCATACCGCCGTTTAGTCAAAATATTTCATCCAGATAGCCAGAGTTCCACAGCCGGTCACGAAGAGATTATCCGCCTCAACGCAGCCTATGAAATATTAGGAGATGCCCAACACCGACAATCTTACGATCGCCAATTTTCCCAACCAAGCGAACAGCAATCACCCTACGCACCAAACGTCGCCCGCCAGCGCCAACAAGCAGCGCGGGATGCCGACGAACAAATGGAACAGTGGCTGATTAAAGTATACAAACCAGTCAATCGAATGCTCAACAGCATCTTGAAGCCGCTTAAAAAAGAAATAAACGAATTGTCAGCAGATCCGTTTGATGACGAACTGATTGAAAAGTTTCAAGCTTATATCGAAACCAGCCGCGACTTTCTTTCAAAAGCTCATAACTTTCTGAAAGCGATGCCCAATCCATCTAATGTAGCCGGAGTTGCAGCGCATCTCTACTACTCCATCAATCAAGTCGGCGATGGCATAGAAGAATTGCATTTATTTACCCTCAATTATGACGATCGCCATTTGCACACAGGTCAAGAACTGTTTAGAATTGCTGCTAGACTGCGGCGGGAAGCACAGGAGGAATTGAAAGTTAGAAGTTAGCTAGTTGAAGGAAAGGGGAGATGGGGAGATGGGGAGATGGGGAGATGGGGAGATGGGGAGATGGGGAGATGGGGAGATGGGGAAAATTGCCAAATTCCAAATTCCAAATTCCAAATTCCAAATTCCAAATTCCAAATTCCAAATTCCCAAGGACTACTGACTAATGACTACTGACTAATGACTACTGACTAATGACTACTGACTATTCAATGCTAAATTCCAAAAAGAACTTGAATGCGCTTGCGAATTTTAATAAAAGGAGTTTGTCCGAGAGAGTCCCCATCTAATAATCCCAAATCTCTTAAAGCTTGCTGGCGTTCGGACAATTTTTGAGCAATCTGATCGGCTAAATTCGGCTGTTCGATTAAAAGTTTTTGCAAGTCGTGGCGTTCCACCACAAACAAAATTGCATCTTCGCTAGTTTTAACAGTCGCCGTTCTCGGAGTTCCCAATAGCAAAGAGATTTCCCCAAAAAATTCGCCCTCGTGAAGCGTCGCAATATACTTATCGGCTTTTTGAGAAAGAACTTCCACAGAACCCGAAAGAATAATATAAAAAGAATCGCCTGGGGCATTTTCTTTACAGACAATTTGTCCCGCTGGAAACAGTTGTCGATAGCCGTATTCAATTAACTGCCGTAGTTCTAAATCCGTACACTGATCGAAATAAGTTACTCGCCGCAACAAATCTCGCAGCGTCCAATTATTAGGCGATTTAAGCCCTGGCTTTTTCTGCTCGGAAACGGTGGAATTTGATTGTATTTCTGTTGAATGTTTGGCATTCTGCGGAAAAACTTTGCCGTTGGAATTGTCGTCTCTGTGATCTTGAAAATGTTTAGTTATTTCTTGCGGATTTCGCAACCACAAATCCCGCTGGGGAAATGGAATTTCAATATTTCGGCGACGAAATTCGTAATCAATTAAAAAGTTGACGGCACTTTTAATGGCATCACTTTCCTGTGGCTGGTCAATCCAAACTAAAAGTTGAAAATCTAAAGCGTTATCTCCAAACCCGCAAAACCAAACTTTGGGAGAAGGATGAGATAATATATTGGGTTCGAGCCTCGCAGCAACTAACAGTGCTTCCGTAACTAATACTGGGTCAGTTCCATAGGCAACGCCTACGGGGATGCGAAGGCGACATCTGGGGTCTCTATAACTCCAGTTGATAATGTTAGTTTCCACAAACTTAATGTTTGGGATGATCACAAACAGGCCATCAATTGTTTTAATAATTGTAGAACGGATGGAAATATTTTCGACTGTTCCTAATAAATGGTCGATCTCAATAAAGTCTCCGACTCTAATTTGGTGCTCGAATAGCAGGGTGAGACCGCTGATAAAGTTGCTGGCGAGATTTTGCAATCCGAAGCCGAAACCAATGCCGACTACGCCAGCTAAGACGGTGAGAGAAGTGAGGTTGATCCCTGCACTTTGCAGGACGAATATACAGCCAAGAGTTGCTAAAATATAGCTAATGATGGTGGAAATTGCTTCTCGACTGCCGCGATCCAATCCCATCCGAACTAGCAGGCTGCGCTTGATGCCTTCACTGAGGAGACGAGCTATAAAAAAGGAAAATATAGCTAAGATGATCAGTTGGACGATCGCACTAATGGACAGATGAGTGTCGCCTATATAAAATAGCGGGGTGCCCATCGCAGCGGACAAATGTTGAAAAAAGCGATCGGCTCGTACAGTAATCCAATTCATGAATATTTCGTCATTCGTAATTAGTTTTGCTCGCAACCGAACCGGAAACTGCTAACTATTGCAGAGCTTAGGCGAAAAACTATAACTGTGGAGTTCCCTGTGTTGCAAAAAGTACGCGCAGCGCAGCTATCCCTCGCGGGGCCAATCGAAAATGGGATAACCCATCCGTTAGCAACGGATGAGGAGAAACTGTTTTGTAGCAGTATTTTCTGCATTTTCTGCCGGATATCTGTGTTGTGGCGCACAATAGGCCATGCTACTCTCGCGGCGACTTGTTGGCAATATCTCGAAAATTGGTATAAATTCAAGTAAAGCACCCTCAAATTATCGAAAAATTCCCGTAAAAATTAGTCTATCCTTAAGAAGTAAGTCCTTTACATAACTTAACAAGCTTACCCTACTTGACTTTTATGCAGTGCATCATCAATCGTCGGGCACAGTTTTCGGCGAGTCATCGTTACTGGCTACCGGAGTTGAGCGCAGCCGAGAACTTTGAGCGCTTTGGCCCAACAGCCCGCGCACCGGGACACGGACACAATTACGTCCTTTACGTTTCCATGATAGGAGAACTCGACGAGTACGGCATGGTGCTCAACCTGTCTGATGTCAAGCACGTCATCAAGCGGGAAGTTACCAAGGATCTCGATTTTTCCTACCTTAACGAAGCGTGGCCGGAATTTGAGCAAACTCTGCCAACTACCGAAAACATAGCACGGCAAATTTGGCTGCGGCTAGCCCCTCATTTGCCTGTGAGCAAAATTCAATTGTTTGAACACCCCGAACTTTGGGCTGAATATTTAGGAAATGGCATGGAAGCTTATTTAACTCTGTCTACTCATTTTAGCGCCGCCCATCGGTTGGCTCGTCCCGATTTGAGCTTTGAAGAAAACTCGGAAATTTACGGTAAATGTGCTCGTCCTAACGGTCACGGTCACAACTATCATTTAGAGGTGACTGTTAAAGGGGAAATTGATGCGCGGACTGGGATGATTGCTGATTTGGGAGCTTTGCAAAAAGCTATTGATGATTATGTTGTTGAACCTTTCGATCACACTTTTTTAAATAAGGATATTGCTTATTTTGAGAAGGTTGTGCCGACGGCGGAGAATATTGCGGTGCGGATTGGGCAATTGTTGCGATCGCCCATTCGGGACTTGGGGGCAGAGTTGCACAAGATTAAGCTGATTGAAAGTCCGAATAATAGCTGTGAAATTTACGGCGCTGATTTGGATGTAGTGGCGGCACAACAGCAACAGTCAGCGGTTTTAGCTGCGGTTTAGAGCTACAAATCGGGTCAGTTGGGGCGGTTCACCCGGATTTTTGCTAATTGTACAGATTGGTGAAGCCGCCCCGATGATTCCGAGGATGATTTGAGGCGGATGAGGCGCGAGAATATATTTTTTGACAAAAGTTCCGCAGCCAGAATTATTAGCAATTTTCCTGACAAGTCAGACACAGCGCGTATTTTGGAGATAGTAAGCCAGCATTCCTCATCTCAGTTATTGTACAGTGCCCAGAGTATGAGGTCGATCGCCCGATCGCTGACAAACAACACTAATTTCTCCTAGGTGAGTTGAACTTTATGCGAGTCTCAAATGTAGCTCTTTTGACTCTGGCCGCCCTCGCATCCCAGAATGTAACTGCTCAAACTAATGCCGCTCCGGCTGCACCTCCCGCCTCTGGAGGGATACCGCAGGCCAGCAAATTTGTTGATGCCATAAATAATATCGCCTCCCGTCCGGCGGAGTCAATGAGCGCGCCCGAGACGATCGCCAACGAACAATTTTCCCCGCGAATTGCTGTAAAATCCCAGACAGGTTTGCTGGTAGCGGAGGCCGTGCCGGAGTTATCTCCTGCTGTAAAAAAAGCCAAGGCGAATGCTGCTGCTGTATCCGGCGATGAACTAACAAAATCTTTACAAGAAACCTGGCTGGCTAAATTAATTGAAACCGGAGTTGAAAGCAATCCCCAAGTTCGCGACACTTTCGATTTTCTCGCCCTGCGTACTGACAGTAATGCTGAATCTGGATATGGTTTTAATAATACCATAGCTCTGCTGAATATTTTGCTAATTCTTGGTACTGTCTTTCCACCGGTGACACTTGGCTTTTTTTGGATGTTCCGGCGGCTGGTAGTCAGACAGTTGGTTGCTGATGCCAATCAAAGATTGCAAGGAATTGGCGTGTTGGAATCAGAGCTAATCAATTCTAGTCAACTGACTCAAAAGTTGAGAGATGAATTAGAATCGCAACTGAGTGCAGCCAAACAATCAATTAATTTTTTAAGTAGAGAAACTGAAATTTCCAAATCTTCCGTTGAGCAAATTGAGACTCTCAAATCTCAATTTCTCCTGCACCTGCAAGTTTTGCTAACAGAAGTTTACGAGAAAAAATCTCAAATTGTTCAAGAAATATCCCAAGTTCCTGCTGTTCTTGCCCAAGAAGCTGTCAAACTCGCACCTCAACCGCAGTCAAACAATTCGCAAAATTCGGAAACAGCACCTGCTAATGAAGCAAATATGATTGCTGATGATTACATTAAGCAAGGTGAAGGGCTTTATTTTCAAGGCAATTATGATGAGGCAGTAGTCTGCTTTGAAAAAGCTATTTTAATGAATAATAATGTGGATGAGGCTTGGTATTGGCGCGGAAATGTGTTAATAAAATTGCAGCGCCATGAAGAAGCCCTCGCCTGTTACGACCAAGCAATATCGATGAAACCGGATTGTTGGGAAGCGTGGTATAATAAAGCGAATTTGCTAGGAAAATTACAGAAGTGCGAAGAGGCGATCGCCTGTTATGAGCGAGCAAGTGCGAGCGAGCCAAGAAAATACGGTTGTTGGCACAGCATAGCAGCTTTGTTGGGTAAATTGCAGCATTACGAAGAGGCGATCGCCAGTTACGATCGCGCCCTGGCTATCAAAACAACCGACAGCGAAATTTGGCACAACCGAGGCGCAATGCTGGGTAAAGTACAGCAGTACGCCGCCGCAGTCGATTCTTACGATCGCGCCCTTGATCTCAATCCCAAGAGATACGAGACTTGGTACAACCGAGGTAATATGCTGTGGAGAATGCTGCGCTACAGCGATGCTGTTGATTCTTACGATCGAGCTATCGAGCTCCGGGCCGACAAATACGAAGTTTGGTACAATAAGGGGGCAGTGCTGGGAAAAATGCAGCGCTATCAAGATGCGATCGCATCCTACGACAAAGCAATTGCCATTAAGCCGCAGGATTTTGAAGTCTGGCACAACCGAGGCTCAGCTTTCGACAAACTATCGCAACACGAAGCAGCAATTGCATCTTACTCCCAAGTAATCACCCTTAATTCGGAGTGTTACGAAGGTTGGTTTGGCAAAGGCGAATCTTTGGCAAAATTGCAGCGCCATGAAGAAGCGATCGCAGCTTACGAAAAAGCGATCGCAATTCAGCCCGACTCCTACGATGCTTGGCATCACATCGGCACAGCTTTGTCAGAATTAAAGCGCTACGAGGAAGCAATGGCAGCTTTCGATCGAGCCATTGCGATCAAGCCCGAAAATGCCGAAGCTTGGCGCGATAGAGGCGCAATTGCCTCAGAATTCAAGCAAGATACAGAAGGATTTGCTACTGGCGAAAAAGATACTTAAAGCCAGTTACAATTCGATGAATATTCTGACAGTTAGTTGTAAGGTGCACACGGAGCGGTGCACTTTTTTTTTACAATGTGTACACGGAGGCGTATAGCAGATTTTTTGCTAGATTAAACCTTTACATATATTTTGAAATATTGTCCTGAAACTGATTGAATGAATAGAAGCATATAGCTAAACTGTTAGCAGTATTTGCAATCGGCGAGCGCCATTATTTCTTAAAGTGAACAAGTATTAATTCGGCTCGAAATAATCTTAAAATTTCGGGAACATTGCTACAGCATTCTCATTCTCCACTATTAACAGGACATCGAAACGGAAATACAGTTGCAAAAATAACAGGACAGCATAAAATTGCACAGAGAGATTACCTAATGGGGTAAAAGGTATACTAAATACTGACATAAATACCCGGTTTTTCTCCCAGCCATCTGTTAAGTAAAATACCGCATTCCTACCCTGAGACATCTCTACAGGTGCTTCTACCAAAAGCAAAATAAAAATTAACCTGTGGAGTTAAAAAAAATGGCAAACATAACAGGAACTCTCGGTCCAGACGTGATACCGGGTCTTTTACCAGACGGTCGCGTAATTAGCCTGGGAAACTTACTGAGCGACGATACCATCAGCGGCCTTGACGGCAATGATGCAATCAATGCACTAGACGGAAACGATCTACTTTTCGGCGGCCCCGGCAACGATTTTATTAACGGTAATGAAGGTAACGACAGCGTTTTCGGCGGCAAAGACGACGACCAAGTTTATGGTGGCAAAGGCAACGATTTAGTTAGAGGTGACATCGGCAATGACAGCGTTTTCGGTAACGACGGAAACGACAGTATGTTCGGTGGCAAAGACAATGACACGATGTTCGGCGGCAAAGGCAACGACTTGATCCTAGGCGACCTCGGCGACGATGTACTCTACGGCGACCTCGGTTCTGATACGATGAGTGGCGGTGGTGGAAATGACATTTTTGCGATCGGGCGAGTCGGCGACGGCAAACCCACAGCCACCACCGGCGGCCCCGGAGTCCCCGATGCCGACGTAATTACCGACTTCCGAGTCTCCGGGAACGATGTCATCCAACTGTTCGGCGGTCTGCAATTCAGCGATTTGCAGTTCATTGACGGCACCGGTTCCAACGGCATCAGCATCGGCAACACCCTGATTCGCGATACCGGCACCGGCGAGTATTTAGTCAACATCCAAGGTTTGAGCGCAGCCCAACTGAGCGCGAACCCAGCTTGGTTCCAATCGGCTGGATTCCCGACACCAACCCCGACACCGACACCGACCCCTGCACCGACACCCACACCGGGAACTACTCCTGCAAGTGTCTTCAGCTTTAGCACAAATAATTACTCTACTCCCGAAGGCAGTCCCGCTACAGTCACAGTGATTCGCACGGGCAATACTTCCGCCCCTGAAAGCATTAATTTCGGTACAGTTGATGGTTCAGCTTCTTCTCCTGCGGACTATAGCCCTACCACTGGTACGCTGAATTTTGCGGGTGGACAAACCAGCGCGACTTTCACTATCCCCACTGTGGCTGATGCCATTAGCGAAGGCGCAGAGACGGTGAATGTATTTCTGAACAACGGTAATGTAGGCAGTCTCAATCCAGCCACGGTGACGATTTTTGATGGTGGAACCGGCCCGACTCCGACTCCGACTCCGATTACAACTCCAACGCCTGCGAGTATTTTCCAGTTCAGCCAGCAGAGTTACAGCGTCAACGAAGGCGGCCAGGCGACGGTTACAGTTACTCGTACCGGTGGGACGGGTGCAGCAACAATTAACTACGCCAGTGTTGACGGTTCAGCTACTTCTAGCGGGACTGCACCTG
The DNA here is from genome assembly GCF_026130175.1 of Lyngbya sp. CCAP 1446/10. Taxonomy (GTDB): domain Bacteria; phylum Cyanobacteriota; class Cyanobacteriia; order Cyanobacteriales; family Microcoleaceae; genus Microcoleus. Next base: position 13,733 of record NZ_JAIGNI010000078.1, read on the forward strand.
ATTACACAGTGGCGGCGGGTTCGCTGAACTTTGCAGCGGGGCAAAATAGCGCTAGTTTTACTGTCCCGGCGTTGACTGATGCGATTACTGAAGGGCCTGAAACTGTGAACTTGGTACTCAGTGGCGGCAGTGTGGGCAGCAATCCGGCAATCTTGACGATTAACGATGTTGCGCCGACTCCGACTCCCACTCCGACTCCAAGTCCGACTCCGACTCCAAGTCCGACTCCGACTCCGACTCCGACGACAGCGACGACAGGGCCTAGTATGTTCTTCTTTAGTGCCGCGACTTACAGCGGCAACGAAGGTAGCACGGTGAATGTGACAATCAATCGCTCTGGGGACTTGACAAAGGCAGGAACAATTCTATTTAGCACTGCTGACGGTTCGGCCACAGCTTCTGGGCCTGATTATGTCTCTGTCAGCAATGTGTCAGTGAGCTTTGCTCCTGGTCAAGCTAGCGCGACGGTGGGTGTTCCGATCATCAATGATACGGTGCCGGAATTGACTGAGACTGTGAACTTATTCCTGAGTGGGGGTTCTGTAGCTAGTCCGTCAGCAGCAGTCTTATCGATTCTTGACAGCAGCGGTGGGATCAGCAATGGATTCTTCTACGGTTCGGCTCCTGCCCCTGTGGCGGACTCTAGCACTGGAGCATTTACAATCAACCGTACAAGCGGTGTGGGTGCGGGATCGATCGACTTTTTGATTGCGGCACCTGGTGGTGGCCAACCTACCAATCTTACGGACTACTTTATCACCGGCACTGGTGTACTCCCCAACGCTACCGGCGGTACCGTGAACTTTGCTAACGGGCAAACTAGCGTCAGCCTGACAATTAACAACATAACTGGTTTGACTGCTGGTAATGTCAACTTAGGTTTCGGCCCTGGTTCGATAGGTACTCCAGCATCAACCTCGATTACTCTACTTTAGAGTTATTAGTAGGGCGAGCAATTCTTGCTCTACTAATGGGCTGCTTTCGGAAAGCTCAACACTTGTTTAAGATTTGTCCTCTAAACTTTTCCTCTTTTTGCCGCTCCGTTTGGGGCGGTTTTTTTTATGATAAATTTAGGGAAGCTGCAAATAAGGAGAATAGTTATGTCTGTTGCAATGAAAAGACGGCTATTTACAGTCCAAGAATATCACTTGATGGATAAGGCTGGTGTTTTTGGTGAAGATGACAGAGTGGAATTGATAGAAGGAGAAATTATCGAAATGGCAGCAATTGGGACTCGTCATGCAACTTGTGTACGGCGACTGATCGGACAGTTTCGCCAAATTCCAGAAGAAATTGCTATTTTAGATGTTCAGAACCCGATCCAGTTGACAGAAAGAACTGAACCTCAGCCGGATGTTGTATTGCTGCAACCTCGTGCTGATTACTACGCTATAGCGCATCCAATACCGTCAGAGGTGTTGCTTTTGGTAGAAGTCTCAGATAGCACTGTAGATTTCGATCGCGATGTGAAAGTACCGAATTATGCGCGATCGGGCATTCAGGAAGTTTGGTTGTGGGATCTTGAGGTTAATTGTTTAGAAGTTTACCGCGATGCGATCGCAAATGGCTACACTTCAATGCAAAAATTTGAGCGGGGAGAACAAGTTTCGCCGCTGGCGTTTCCTGAGTTTGTAGTGAGTATTGATTTAATCTTGGGTTAAAATAGTAAGCTTAAACTAACTGCTAAAAAAGGAGAATAGTTATGTCTGTTAAAATGCAAAGACGGCTATTTACAGTCCAAGAATATCACCTGATGAGTGAGGCTGGTGTTTTTAGCGATCGCGAACGAGTGGAACTTATAGAAGGAGAAATTATCCAAATGGCAGCAATTGGTAGACGCCACGCCGCCCGTGTCGATCGCCTTGCACGAATGTTCAGCCACATTCCAGAGTCCCTAGTTATTTTTAGAGTGCAAAATCCTATTTGCCTTAATGATAACTCAGAACCGCAACCTGATATTGCTTTAGTGAAACCCCGCGCCGACTTTTATGAAGAATCGCTGCCAAATAGCGAGGATATTTTACTGTTGGTAGAGGTAGCAGATAGTACGGTTAATTATGACCGCGATGTGAAAGTACCGAATTATGCGCGATCGGGCATTCAGGAAGTTTGGTTGTGGGATCTTGAGGTTAATTGTTTAGAAGTTTACCGCGATGCGACGGCTGATGGCTACACTTCAATGCAAAAATTCGAGCGGGGAGAACAAGTTTCGCCGCTGGCTTTTCCTGAGTTTGTAGTGAGTATTGATTTAATCTTGGGTTAAAATAGCCCGCTTAAACTAACTGTTGAAAAAAGGAGAGAAGAATAGTTATGTGTGTTTAAAAACATTGCCTTAAATATCTAAAAAAGAAGCGTCAATTATAAATTAACGCTACTTTTATGAAACACTTGCTATTCTAAATCTCCGAAATAATTGGATACAATTTCTAACCTCCTCCTGTAATTTTCTTCGCTAGTAAGATTGCGTATTTTTTGAGCTACTCCACTAAAACTATCATCTTCTATCAGTGATTTATAGCGTTCTTCCAGTTGTTCAAAATTATTAATCTTGCCTTGTTCTAACCTGCGAGCAGTAACCACCATTACGGCTTCAAAGTAAGTAGGAATCAATAATTTTAGAGGCTTAAAAGCTTTGTTACCAAGACATTTATGGAGCAATTCAATCGTTGGGATAAATGCGTTTATTATTTGTTTTTTGGATTGGCGGGCAAAGTGTCTATTTTGCCTCATATACTGATTGAGAAATTCTTTTAGAGAAGGCTTATAATCGTTGCCATCGAAGTAAAAGGCCAGGAATCGCAAAATAAGTTCTTGATCTTTCCTGTTTTTATCTGGGATACCAAATATGTCACGCCACGCTGGGTTTTGATTTAGTTCCTCTAGCAAATTATTGAGTTCGCCGTGATAGATGCAAGCACGAATTTCCTGCGATTTAAGGATAGTACCTCCGGTATTTAGCCTTTCAAAGATATAGTAAATACTACTGTCGTCGTCTGCATAAAGTGGCTCGACAATTGTAGCGGATACAACCGAGTCATCTAATTGGCGTCGGTATGCGTCTTTCAGTGATTGATATGTCTCTCTTTCAAATTCTGTATGAACCCCTTTCAGAGCAAACGAGTGCCGACTGTTTGGAAACTTGCCTTGGTAGAAATATAAAAGACTGCGTAATCTTTGCTGACCATCAATAACAAGCAGTTTTTTTGTTTCTCGATCTTTTGCTAGAAATATACCGGGAACTGGAAGCCCAAGCAAGAGAGATTCTATAAAACGCGCAGCTTGTTTGGGTTTCCAAACATAAGCACGCTGGAATTCAGGAATATATACGTCTTTGCTTTCCAGGCGTCTAACTAGACCCGCTACATCAAAATCAATTCGAGAAACTGCTATGGAAAATTTGGAGGGAATAATGTCCTCCTCATCTTCCCCGCTGTCATCTTCCCCGCTATCCTGAATATCGTTTTCCTGTTCCTCATCCGCTAGATGCTTTGGGGGAGATGTCTCGCTGTTTGACTCAAATGTAGTCATCTTGTAGCCTCCTTTCTGCCTGAGTTATTAGATATTATATAGCGATCGCGAACCTCATCTATCTCTCAATATTAAGATTTCCTTACTTGCTGCCGTCGCGCGCCGAAATCGGTGATACAATCAATAGCTAAGCTAGGGGTGCCCGTAAGTCCGGGCTGAGAAAACACCCTTAGAACCTGAGTCTGGGTAATACCAGCGGAGGGAAGCTGTTTATCAAGGAATTAAGATATGCGTACCGAATGGATCGCTAAGCGTCAGGGACACAGTAATGTATCTCAAATGCACTACGCCCGTCAAGGTGTCATCACTGAGGAAATGGACTATGTTGCTAAGCGAGAAAATCTCCCAGCAGAACTGATCCGCGCCGAAGTAGCACGGGGACGGATGATTATTCCCGCTAACATCAATCACACGAATTTGGAGCCAATGGCGATCGGCATTGCCTCTAAGTGCAAAGTCAATGCTAATATCGGCGCATCTCCCAACTCTTCCAACATGGAAGAAGAAGTTGACAAGCTTAAATTAGCAGTGAAATACGGTGCTGATACCGTGATGGATTTGTCCACCGGCGGCGGCAATTTGGATGAAATTCGCACTACAATCATCAAAGCTTCGCCGGTTCCCATCGGCACTGTACCCATTTACCAAGCACTGGAAAGCGTGCACGGTAATATGGAAAGTCTGACGGCGAATGACTTTCTTCACATCATTGACAAACACGCTCAACAAGGTGTTGATTACCAAACTATTCACGCCGGAATTCTAATCGAGCATTTGCCCTTGGTAAAAAATCGCCTGACTGGAATTGTATCTCGCGGCGGTGGCATTTTGGCACGGTGGATGCTGCATCACCACAAACAAAATCCTCTCTACACTCACTTTAACGACATCATTGAAATCTTCAAAAAATACGATGTTTCGTTTAGTTTGGGAGATTCTTTGCGCCCCGGTTGCACTCACGATGCGTCGGATGCTGCTCAATTAGCCGAGCTCAAAACTTTGGGACAATTAACTCGCAAAGCTTGGGAACATGATATCCAGGTAATGGTGGAAGGTCCAGGCCACGTGCCGATGGATCAAATTGAGTTTAATGTCAAGAAACAAATGGAGGAATGTTCGGAAGCTCCTTTCTATGTTTTGGGGCCGTTGGTGACAGATATTGCGCCCGGTTACGACCACATTACCTCGGCTATTGGGGCGGCGATGGCTGGTTGGTACGGTACTGCTATGCTGTGCTATGTCACGCCGAAGGAACATTTGGGATTGCCGAATGCTGAGGATGTCAGAAACGGGCTGATTGCTTACAAAATCGCGGCTCACGCTGCGGATATTGCGCGGGGCCGTCCGGGTGCGCGCGATCGCGATGATGAACTCTCGAAAGCGCGTTACAATTTCGATTGGAACCGTCAATTTGAACTCTCGCTCGATCCAGAAAGAGCGCGGGAATATCACGATGAAACTTTGCCGGCGGATATCTACAAAACTGCGGAGTTCTGTTCGATGTGCGGGCCTAAGTTCTGTCCGATGCAGACTAAGGTTGATGCTGATGCTTTGACTGAGTTGGAGAAGTTTTTGGCTAAGGAACCTGTAGCGCTAAGCTAACCCGATTGATTGGTAGGGCGGGCATTTCCCGCCTTACTTACCCGGAGTAATTTGGAATGATTTAACCGCAGAGGCCGCAGAGAGCGCAGAGAAGAGAAGGGAGATAGCATAAATTCCCTGATTAATGCCGATCAAACTGCATTTTGCAAAGAAACTTGTTTTGCAGAATACAAGACATTCTGGATAACTTCTTTCGCCACAGCCTTTACCACATTGATACTGACGCTATTGCCCATTTGATGATAGGCTTTATCATCATTGGAATGCAGACTAAAATTATCTGGAAAACCTTGTAAACGCGCCGCCTCGCGGGGAGTAATTCGGCGGACTCGGTGATCATTGTAAACTCCTAATCTATTGGCATCGCTGGCAACAAGTGTGACAGAAATCTTCTGCGGATCGAGAAATTTGTACACTTCAAAGGAAAAGTTACCCGATACAGGTTTATATAAATTATTATTACATTGTAGGTACTTCTTGGCAACCAGCAAATCTAGAATTTCATCGAGATTGGGATGTGTGAAAAAAGTAGCGATTTGCTCTTTAGTTAATAGTTTACCATCTTGGTGATGTCCAAATTCTTTATTGCGCCTTTTCAATATAAAACGATTCATCAACTCAATTTCCTCTAAACTACACTCGCCTCGCAAACCTAGTTCCCAAGAATGAATGGAATTGCCACCGCGATAGTCGATTAGCCGCATTCCGTGCAAGCGATTTAAATCATTCTTGACGATTTGTTTCAATGCGTTGACAAATTCTGGCGAGCAATCATATTTTGGGTCTGGATTGTCTTCCAAAATATCTGCAACTGCGACGGGTTTACTTAAGGGGGAAAATAAGGATAGCTGTTGATGGTTACAGGAATGGGAATCTTTTGGCCCTAAGTCGGAAACTAAGTCAAATTGGGGCGAAGCATTTAAAATTCCTACTAGGTAAACTCGGACGCGGTTCTGAGGTAAGCTAAAGTTGGAGCTATTGAGTAAAAAGTAATCGAAGCTGTAACCTCTACTGGTAATTTCGTGTTTAATAGTTTCGAGGGTTCTGCCGCCGTCGTGGCTGACAAGTCCCCGCACGTTCTCGAAAATAAATCCTTGAGGTTTAGCCGTATCAATCAGCCTCATTATTTCAAAGAAAAGGGTGCCTCTGGTATCGCCAAAACCTGCTTTTTTGCCGGCACCGGAGAAAGACTGACAGGGGAATCCTGCTAGTAAAATATCATGTTCTGGTAGTTGGTCAATTAGTCGGATGTCGCCTAATGGTGTGTCTTTAAAGTTTTGAAGGTAAACTTTTTGAGCGTCGGGATTGATTTCGCTACTTAATACGCATTTTGTTTCCAGATTTAAGGAATGACCGGCTGACTCTAAGCCTAATCTCATGCCGCCTATTCCTGAGAATAGGTCAATAAAACGTATTTTTTTCATGCCATTTTTAGTGAATTTAGATGTTAAAAAGCTTGATTAAGCATACCAAATTTTTACTCATTGTTATGCCCAAAGTAGTCTCTCAAAAACTCGCAAAGTACATTAAGCTCGTCATGCGAAAAAGCAACTGTGCAATGACTATATGTACACAAATTTCTGATAGCATTTTCCCTTTCAAAGTTACCAGCGCCATCAATGACATAAGCCATTTTATAACCTGCGCCTTCAATTTGCTCAAATCTAGATTTTGCTTGTCCCGCCTTACGCTCTATTACGCTGTTTGTCGTGACTTGAAAACTCACTTCTATTGCAACAAATTTCTCTTCCTTACATACAACAATATCAAATGTCGTTAGTCCGTTACTGCTTTCCTCAGTATGTCTTACACCTGGTAAATGACCGTTAGGTACAATATTTATGTCCCTAACATCCAAATTATCCTGCAAGTATTGTTTAACAAAATTTTGAGCGATTTGACCCAAAGTATTCGATTGTGACCCTGAAGTTATCCGGCTAACCCAGATATATCGTTGTTTGATAAACTTATCTAATTTATCTGGTTGACCTAAGTAATTACCAAGTTCACATTTGGCTAGAACTTCAGCGGTTTTTTCATTGATTGAATTAGCGCCGAACAAAAGAATTGCTATTAAATCTTTATGTACCAAAGACAGAGATTGATTTTGGAGTATCTTTTTACCGTCAATTCCTAGCTTGGTATTTGTTAGTTGACCTGGCACAGGTAAAGAATTAAATTGATAAGAGTAATTGTGCAGACTCCAAAGGTAGTCTAATCTATTTAGTGGAAACAGGGAATTAAAATTGCCATTCACTCTTTTGATCATTTCTCCCCCAAAGTCAGCAAGTACAATTAGATGCTTGAGGAACATATTTGCAGAAAGTGTTGAAGCTTCGATTATTTGAAATAATCCACTCAAGTCCGAAACTGTGACGCTAAGAATAGCAATAAACTGCTCTTGAGTTTCAATTAGCTTGGGTATGATACTGAGTTCAGCTTCCTTTTGAGATAAGTCGGAAGGCCAAAACATAGAAGCTGACTCACGGAGTTCTTCAACTGTTCTTCTGTAATTTATAGTTGACATATGTGGTTTTGTCTAATGGAATGTAGTTTGAGTTTGCTCAGAGCTTGTACTTGCTATTTGTAGCAGGGACTTTAATCACTACTATTTAACAGTAGCGACTAAAGTTGCGCCTTTGTCATATTTTTAGCAACAGAAATTAGGACGATTTTCCTGAGTCAGCTATGCCCGATCGCCATTCCTTGAGATCCTGAATCGTAAAAACGGCCTGAAAATCCAATCCCTGCTCGCGATACAACTCGCCTCCACCTTGCTCTCTGTCTATGAGCGACAACACCCGATCGACAATATAACCGGCTCCTCGCAACCTTTCCACCGCCTGCATCGCCGACTTACCCGTTGTTACGACATCCTCCAACACCGCAACATTTGTCCCAGGAGGCAACAGAGGCCCCTCAATATACGCCATTGTCCCGTGTCCCTTCGTCTCCTTGCGGACAATTAGCGCCGGAATCGATCGCCCTTCCAGAGCCGAAACCACGCTTACCGCACTTACAATCGGGTCAGCACCCAACGTCAAACCGCCCACAGCTTGCACCTCCGACGGCAGCATTGAGAGCAGTACACGCCCCGTCGCCAAAGCACCTTGGGCGTGCAAAGTCACCGGTTTGCAGTTAATGTAATAAGAACTTTTCTGCCCCGAAGACAGTACAAAATCGCCCTCGCGATAGGCAAACTCGCACAATAAATCCAAAAGTCGATCGCGCAACACCTTTAAATCCGCAGCATCCATAACTCACACCGTGTAAAAAACACAAATAATCCGCCGATAATCAGTCTATATTGGAACCGTAATTAATCTAGAAACTGAAATATATGAGTCAAAAGTTAAAAAGCCTGAGCGGTGCGTTGATTCTCGCTGTCGCCTCTGCCTCACTGGCATCCATCAAACCAGCTCAAGCAGAAACAGCCCGATTTAGCCCCGTTAGCGACGACTTCAACCGACAATTCTTTGAAGCTTCAGGAGACTTTTATCACAACGTCAGCTTGCAAGGTTACATGGGCGACTATTTAGGCATCGGTTCCCCCAGCGGCGTAGTTGCCTTTCCCGAAAAAGAAATCGAGCGCGATGCCAGCCGCGTCAACGGGATTTACCGACGAGTATTGCAGCGGCAAGTTTCCAACGATCCAATTCTCCGTGTCCCGGATGCCGTTAATCCTTTTGATTCCTCAGTCATGGCGCTGCCTCCATCTTGTCAGCTAGCACCTCAACCGAGCGGTTGTTTCGCCACTCCCGCCGGAGTCCAAGAGCCGTTTGTACCGAGGCAGCAGCAAGAGTCGCAGGCAGCACCGGGCCCGGTTAGAGGACTTTATCAAGTATCGCCGGTCGGTGGAAATTAGTCGATCGCCAGTTGCGAAATTTCAGCCGGGGCGGGTTTACGAAATCTCGGATTTGGATTAGAGAGCAAGCGTGAACCCGCTCCTATAATTTATGTTTTGGCAATCCTGAGACTTATTGCATAAATCTTTGATTGATACAACCGCAGATGCAATGCAGATCAACGCAGATATTTTTCACAATAGAGAACCAATGAATGCCACTCAATTCCAGGGCTATTTCATTCTAAACAGATCTTTGAGTATGCTACAACTAAAGCCAGCGAGACGTTGAGCTTGAGCCATGTTTTGGAAGCCATGATCGCGATACAAATTCAAGGCAAAATTCCGTGCGA
>NZ_JAIGNI010000079.1 GCF_026130175.1 Lyngbya sp. CCAP 1446/10
GCTTTGCAGTAAGGTTTCTACTAATTTGTCACCAGATGTTTTTTGCGTCATGTTTTGTATTTTACCATGCTGTGGCTAGATTGTGAACCTTCTTTTTTGCTGTTACCCCGATTTATTGAGCGGATACTTTATTTCTTTATTTCTTTATTTCTTTATTTCTTTCTTCTTCCTTCTTCCTTCTTCCTTCTTCCTTCTTCCTTCTTCCTTCTTCCTTCTTTATGTCAACGCTAATCCTAACGCGCATTTTTATAGCCACCGCCGCCCTATTCGGAGGTTTATCCGTTGGAGGCGGTGCTTTTGCTTCCCACGCTTTAAAAAATCAATTGAGCGATCGAGCTTTAGGCATTTTTGAGACCGCAGCCCGCTATCAAATGTATCACGCCCTAGCTCTATTACTCGTCGCTTTACTATTAAGCCGCGCCCCAGAGTCTCAAACCTTTTTTGCAGTGGCTGGATGGGCTTTTATTGCCGGCACGATCGTCTTTTCAGGCAGTTTGTACGCCCTGAGTTTGACAGACATCAAATGGCTGGGTGCAATTACGCCCCTGGGCGGAGTTGCTTTGATTGTCGGTTGGGGATGTTTGGCACTTGCAGCTTTTAGCTTCAAATAGGTAATTGGTAAAATTATATTCAATTAAATTGAATATAAACACAATTTACGCTGGCATTGGTCAATGTTAGGGTGCGCCATAAGCACCTTACCAGACACTTGCAATGCCCTATGCCCTATGCCCTATGCCCAATTCCCTAATTTTCAAAGACATCGCTGGAAAACATCTCTGTCACAGTCCGCAAATAAGGTAAAAATACTATTAAATCTTCAGCAGGAAGCCGATCGGATATTTCCCTAAACAAAATCAGCAGCATATCCTGCACTAATTCCCAACTTACATGAAGTTTCGGGTACAGCATCACGCAAATTGGAAACAATTCTTGCTGTACCGCGCGAATGCTACCTTCCAAAACGCACCAGCACAAGTAGCTTTGAAAAATCTCGACATCCCGGATGCCAGAATTTTTGATCTCCCGATCGCTCAAATAACCGCTGTTGCTGCGGTATCCTGGATGCTGGGCACTAGCTCTATCGTAGACTGCACTAGCAATCTGAGTCGTCTGCTGCAACAAATGTTGCACAGCTAGAAGAGCTTTTGAATTGGGGGGCTGATTCGCCGCAGCCTCGTTAATCTCTCCGTAGGGAATGTGCAGGTAGTCATCTACAACTTTTAAGTATGGTGCAAATTGCGATCGATCTGACTGCGAAAGACATCCTAACAAGATTTTGCTAGTGTATTGAAACTCCAGCGTTACAAATCCCAGCACTAACGGATCTGTCTCTGAGTATTTTCGCCTCACTTGAACAATATCTTTTCCCACCAGCACTGACAAGCGAAAAACAGGTTCTCTATCGCCGTAAGCGTCTATTGCTTTCCGATATAAGGCGCGAGTGTCGGCGACAATTTCTTCACGATTAATTAAGCTCGGATCGATCGCCTGCTGCTCTATTTGTCCCTCTAAAACCGCTTCGACTCTACTCCAAGCTATCTCGCTGGCTACTTTCAGAGTATCTGTCAATTTGTCAACTATTTTGGCTCGATTTCCCTCAAAATTTCTTGACTCTGGGCTTTCGGAAAATTGCTGCTGCGCTTGCTTTTTTCGTGCCGCCACTATACTGTAATATTTTTTTGCCCAGCTAACTGCTAAGGAAGAAACGCTGACGCCTTTAGCCTCTGGGAGTTTGTGAGTGTCCAAGCCCATAATACTGTGTGACGCAAAACTGTCGCCCTGTTGAATTTCGTCTGCCACAGGTAAAGACTTTGAAGAGAGTTGTGAAATACTAGCCATGAGAAACCTCGTTTTTTTTGTGAAGTAGCACCCGATCGATTCCTCTAACTTTTAACGTTATTAACTACAATCTTCTGCATTTGTACGCTGACAGTTATCCGCTATTGTGCTTAAAGTTATAGGCAATTTGGCTTTACAGCCTGCATCTTTTATAAGATACACGTTAATAACGCTATTTACTGTGCGCTAGAACACCCTAACCCTGCGATCACGATCCTGAGATTTTTTTCTTGACTTGTAAAAACGGCTGAAAATAAATTTAATTTGTTTTAAAACCTCAGAATTAAAGTCAAGTCTGCTTTAAAAAAACTGCTACTTGAGATATTTTATTTTTGTTTTGGAGTGCTTTTGTCGTTAGCGAAGCCCGCCCCTACGGGGGCTACGCCAACGAAGAGGATCGCCCTACGTTCTCAAATAATCTAGGCTATATCACGATCGAGCGGTGACTTTGATTGATTTATTTTCTTATGTGAATCAAAAAAATATTTTCGTTTTTGCGGTAATTACGGAACCTTAACACATTCAACGAGGGGCTTTTATGAATAAATAATTAAATTTGAGAGGAGAATCAGATTTAAGTGCGTTTCGTTAATGCCATTGCTAGCGGTTTTTTCTATCAGCTTTTTAGCTTCCCGGTGAAGCGAAGCTATCCCTCTTCGTGAATCGCCCGCTATCGATCGAACGTCCATTCGATCGCCCAAGCACCATTCAAAACCGGAATCTCGATGACTCACCCGATCGTTCCCACACTCTACAAACCCTGGCTGGTTCCAGTCCTCGGCCGGAAGAGGTACCTTCCCCCCACAACGATAGAAGTGGGTTTCAATGCCTCACGGGCGATCGATCCTTACAAACAGGACAGCCAGTGCGTCTTTAAGGCTATACCTTCGGGTAGGATTAGTAGGACGAGAGGAAGTGGATAAAATGAGCGCCAGCAATTCAACAGAAATCAAGTTCGGAACCGATGGGTGGCGGGGACTGATTGCCCATGACTTTACTTTTGCCAACGTGCGAAAAGTCACCAGGGCGATCGCCAGCTACCTCGAAACCGCTTACACCAAAGACCGTCCAGTGCTAGTATCCTACGATACCCGCTTTCTGGCAGACGAGTTCGCCCGCACCTCTGCCGAAGTCTTGGCAGATTTGGGATGGACTGTGATGGTAGTCGATCGAGATTGTCCGACACCAGTCATCGCCTACAGCGCCAAGCATCTAAACTCCGCAGGCGCTTTGATGTTCACCGCATCGCACAATCCCGCACCTTACTGCGGCATCAAATACATCCCCGACTATGCGGGCCCGGCTACCCCGGAAATTACTGATACGATTGTGGCAAATATTGCTGGTGCTTCAGATGCCCCAGCCAAAGGTAGCCACAACGATAAAATCTCCACTTTTGACCCGAAACCCGAATATTTGAAGTTTCTCTATACTTTGATCGATGTGGAACGGATTCGCTCTGCTAAGTTGAAGGTGAAGTACGACGCTCTTTATTCGACTTCTCGTGGCTATCTCGACGGGGTTTTGGAACACTGCGGCTGCGATGTAGAAAGTTTTCACACCTACCGCGATGTGCTGTTTGGGGGCGGAATGCCTGAACCCAAGGGCGAACAGTTAGTAGAGTTGGTGGAAGCTGTTAAGAAGGATTCGGCTGATTTGGGCTTGGCTACCGATGGCGATGCCGATCGCTTTGGTATTGTGGACGAGTTGGGAAATGTCTTGACTCCAAACACCGTGCTGTTGCTGTTGGCTCGCCACTTGGTTAAGAATAAAGGCTTGACTGGGGCGATCGTCCGTACCGTCGCAACTACCCATTTGCTCGACAATATGGCCGCTAAATACGGTTTAACAATCTACGAAACCGCAGTCGGCTTCAAATACATCGGCGAAAAAATGCGGGAAACAGCGGTGCTCATCGGTGGCGAAGAGTCTGGCGGTTTGAGCGTTTTGGGTCACATCCCCGAAAAAGACGGGATTTTGGCTGATATGCTAGTTGCTGAGGCGATCGCCTACGAAGGCAAACCCCTTTCTCAGCTAGTAGAAGAAGCCATCAAAGAAGCCGACGGCCCCCTGTACAACAAACGCTTGGACTTGCACCTAGAGGAAGCCCACAAAGCAGCAGTTTTGGATTCTTTCACCAAGAATCCCCCGACAGAAATAGCGGGTATTGGTGTTAAGGAAATTGGCCGCAAAGACGGGATTAAACTTTATCTTGAAGACGGCGGTTGGGTATTGCTGCGGCCTTCGGGAACTGAACCTTTGATGCGCGTTTACATGGAAACCAACTCTGTGGAAAAAGAAACCAAAGTTGCCGAGTACATGGAAAAGGTAATTGCCAAATTAGAACCTGCTTAACTTTCCACTGATTTAGGACTTGCGAACGGGTTACTAGAAACCGGGTTTTTTCACGAAAATACTTGCTGAAAATCATCAACTATCTCTGAAATAACCCGGTTTATTGGTTTCGATTAGGGCGCGCACTGAGCACCTTATCTATTTTTTAGAGTTTGTTGAATGGGGAGATTTGAGGGGTTGAGGTCGATCGCACTTTTGGTAAATTGACGGGATGGGCGATTCCTGCGGGATAGCTGTGCTCGCGCGTACATTAAAACATTTTGCCGCCAATATTTTTCGTATACATAAGCGTCTCGCAGTTATTGCAAAGCCGTTTCTGACTTCTTCGCCATGTCGGATGGCTGCTTTGCGGGTTTTGCCATGAGTACAAGGCATGATAACGCGATCGGCAAATTCTGGAATCGTCACTAGAAAAAGTTGATCTTAGTCAGAACATTGGACGATCGTATTGTATCGATTCATGAATCTTCCTCGTTTAACTCGTCGAGTTGCGCTAACAATATTGCCAACTGCGGTGAGATCGTGGGTGAGGAATCAACCTCCTCTATAAACGTCCTTCCGATGTTTGCATTGCAACAGCAGAATCGTGAGTTCTTGATCTTCTATTTCATAACGAACGCGATAATCACCGATGCGAATACGGTATTCATTTTCATAACCTTTTAGTTTAACAACTCCATCTGGCCGCGGGTTTTCGGCAAGTTCTTGGACTTTGATAGCGATACGGTCGTAAACATCATCTGGCAAGGCATCTAGCTGTTTTTGCACAACTTTGGGTATGATGATTCTATAAGTCATGTTGACTTTCTTGCCCGTTGAGTCGTGTATTCGTCAAACGTGATGTAATCACCGGCTTTGTAATCAGCACGGGCAGCCTCAATTTCAGTAATATCTTCTGGAGAATCTTCCTCATCCGGGAATAATTCAGCTTCCAAAAGTTCCCAAAGCTGCTGTTTTTCTGCAATTTCCAGTGACGAAATTGCTTCTACCAGTGATTGAAATGAGATATCTATTTTCACGGTATTCTCAGCCATTAAAACTTTTATCTATATTTAGTTTGACATTTTTAATTGTGCCTGTGCCCATTTTCGCAGTTGCTCGTGCGATCGCACTTTAAAATTTTTCCATCAAATCTTTTTCTGCGGCATAAACATCTCGTAGCTGTTGCAGCCCGGAAGCAGAAATAACCAATTTAACCGTAGCTACCAATTTTCCCCACTCAAACAAGCCGTCAACTGAAACAGCCGCTTTGAAGTTGTGCGTATAAAATTTAGTCCAAAATCCGGGTGCTTGCTTGCTTTTCCAGCGCTTGTACCACCGGCCAAAATCTTGAAGGGAAGGGGGATTGACTTCTAAAATTGGGGGAAAATCGGCGTAGCTGACAAACCGGCTGATGCCTTTGGCGTGGACATACACCATGTAGCGACAGCATTCTATCCGGTAAATGTCCTGTGTTGAGATGTTGAAAAGCAGTGCTACTGTGTCTTCTGTGACAAATCTTGCCAGCGGATGCAGGATGGGAGATTTGTGAATTATCTTGGATTCTGCGATCGCCCGTGATTTTGCCGGAGTTTCTGATATCATTGTAAGTACCTATTCTGATTGTAGATAAGTCTGGTAGGTCTTTAAGACAGCTAGTAACTGTCTATGTAAGTTTTAAAGACGATCGCCCTTTAGTTTTCGAGGCCGGGGGGCGATCAGCTTTTACATATAAAATTATACGACGCAATTGCATCAACTGTCAAGCATGGGTTTAGTCAGGCTAAAAATTCGGGAACTAGCGGCGGAGAAGGGCTGGACGCTTAAGGAAGTATCTGATCGCTCTGGGGTAATTTATAGCACTGTCAGAAGCTATGCTCGTCGTCCTGAAATGGCAATGGTAGACTTTACTTGCCTGCGGAGGTTAGCTCGGACTTTTGATGTGATGATTGAGGATTTGGTTGAGGTTTTGGAAGAGTAGGTCGATCGACCTTGAGTTTTCGATACTGGGGCGATCGCTTTTTTGTATTTTTTGCACTATAGCATGATTAACTGTAGTTAGTCAAACATTATTGTAGTTAATCGGATTGAGGATGGTAACATCAAGGAAAGTTATAAATTGTTGATTATTCTTCGTGGCAAAAACTAATACGGCGATCGCGGTCAGTTCCGTGATTAAGGAAGTCATTCAAAAACAAGCCCAAGCGACCAGACTAACTCAGAAGGAAGTCGTGTACTTGGGAATGCTGGCAATTGATGCACTCGATAAGGAAAGCCGCCAAGAATTGGCTGACAAGGTGCATCAGATGCAGGTCAATGGCGAGATTTGAGGGGAGAAGGGCGATCGACCTTTCCACATTTTTACTATGACTTTTTCGTCGTGTCTTGTCAAGACGCGCTTAAGCATTTTGCATCGCAGCTAAAAGCTCAGCTTAAAGATGCTAAGATTGAGTCGAAGTTGTTAATCTCCGGTTAGTTTTGTGACTAGAGCCAGTACCGCCATTGGAGTCAGCCCGATTATCAAGGATCTTGTGCAGAAAAAGGCGCTAGCAACCAGACTAACGCTGAAGGAAATCATCTATGTAGGGATGCTGGCGATCGATGATTTAGATGAAAAGCGCTTGCAAGAATTGGCTGACAAAGTGCATCAGATGCAGGTGAATGGGGAGATTTGAATCTGAAAAAAACCAGGTCAACAGTTTCATCTTTACCGCTAAAAGCGACTAAACTCTACCCAAGGTCGATCAGCTTTGGATGTCACATCAACCATCTCCACTTGAGAATATTGCTTGCGTATCACCTCAATTTTCTTTCTTTTGCTTTCAACGTAGAGTTGCATAGTCAATTGGAGGAGCGAGTAAATCCACGATAGCAAAAAGGGCGATATCGACTTCTTGCTTCTTTATTCGGCAATCCGTTCTGGTGCAGCGCGGTTTTTGGGATGCTGGGGCTACCTCGGTGCTTTACGCCAACCATTGGCCCTCGCTTCTGACTCTGTGCAAAACCATCTCTCTCCGCTAGCTAGATTGATCGCTGTTGATTCGTAATCTTCCATGCCTGGAAGGTGATAAACCTTATTGCCTGTATCGATCGAGATGTTGCCTTTGATAGTACATCCTGGTTTTGCGATCGATGTAATTGGAGAGGGAGAACGACTAGGACTGAACTCCATTGTAAAAAGCACAATGACAGCCAGAATCCCAATACCAACAACTGTTTTGAGTACACCGCGTTTCTTTGGTTTCTGCTTCGTTGGCTCATGTCGAAGTGCAACACCTTGAATTGAGGCTCTAGTGGCACGTACCTTCCAGTCTGTTTTAGCAACTCGCTCGTACAAAATCGTATCTCCGACTTTGGGGCGGCGACTGACTCCCTTCAGCGCACTGATATGCAAGAAAACTTCTTTACTGCCATCATCCGGTTTAATGAAGCCAAACCCCCGATCGTCTTTCCAGGTTGTCAGTTGCCCTTTATTCAGAACAGGTTTCATAAAATCGCACTTTTATTCCTGCTTAACAGACTGAGCCAATCGCTTCGCATTCTCTCGCCGATGAACATTAATCGGACTGTTGCGAATATCAGCCTCTACCATAGCAATTAGTTCATCTAAACTGAGAATTAGATCGTCAAGCCGTTGATAGACACTTAGAAAATTTCTCATAGTCTTTTGGATTACTTCACGAGCGGGGAGTTTGGCTGTTTCACTCATGGCAGGTGAAAAGCTCTTTTGGCTTCCCGGATAGTGGCTTCGCATCTGCGTCAGATTCTGCTTCTGCTTGCTCGATCGCTTGAGCTAATAAATTCAGCATAGCAGAAGAAGCTGTGGGCTGTGATTGAGAAATCCGCAGCAGCAGCGTATCAAAGCGAGAGTCGTGGGGAGGCAAGTTTTGATTTTTTGTCGATCGGCATCAAAGATTTTGGCGAACCTGCCCCTACTATACTAACTATCTTGGCAGTTGCTAGATCAAAAAAAAATCCCCCGCCAGAAGGCAGGGGATTTCATTTAATTACCTAGAAACCAGAGTTCAGAGTTACCCGAATTTCCCGGCCGTCGAGGCAATTACAAAGGCCGCGTAAGTGAAGACGTTGCCCACAGTAAAGTGAACTAAGCCAACCAAACGACCTTGGACGATCGACAAAGCAACAGGCTTGTCTTTCCAGCGAACCAAGTTAGCCAAAGGAGTGCGCTCGTGAGCCCAAACCAAGGTTTCGATCAGCTCTTGCCAGTAACCTCTCCAAGAGATCAGGAACATGAAACCAGTTGCCCAAACCAGGTGTCCGAATAAGAATATCCAGGCCCAGATAGACAGGTTGTTAGTACCATACGGGTTGTAACCGTTGATCAACTGAGAAGAATACAGCCAGAGGTAATCGCGGAACCAGCCCATCAGGTAGGTTGAAGACTCATTGAACTGAGCCACATTTCCTTCCCAGATGCCTAGGTGCTTCCAGTGCCAGTAGAACGTTACCCAAGCTAGGGTGTTCAGCATCCAGAAAACAGACAGGTACATCGCATCCCAAGCAGAGACATCGCAGGTACCGCCACGGCCGGGGCCGTCGCAAGGGAAAGCATAACCGAAGTCTTTTTTGTCCGGCATCAGCTTAGAACCGCGTGCATCCAGAGCGCCCTTGACCAAAATCAAGGTGGTGGTGTGCAAGCCAAGTGCGATCGCGTGGTGAACCAAGAAATCGCCAGGTCCGATCGCCAAAAACAGAGAGTTAGTAGAGCTATTAATGCCTTCCAACCAGCCTGGGAGCCATACGTTGCCGTAGTTGGGCCAAGCGGTAGCAGCAATGCTGTCAGGGTTGGAAAGTAGCACGTCCATGCCGTACAGAGCCTTCCCGTGAGCAGCTTGGATGAACTGTGCGAACACTGGTTCAATCAAGATTTGCTTTTCAGGAGTTCCGAAAGCGACTACAACGTCGTTGTGAACGTACAAGCCGAGGGTGTGGAAGCCCAAGAACAGCGATACCCAGCTCAAGTGAGAGATAATCGCTTCTTTGTGCTGCAACACGCGATCGAGCACGTTGCCTTTATTAGCTTCAGGATCGTAGTCCCGCACCAAGAAGATAGCTCCGTGGGCGAAAGCGCCGACCATGATGAAACCAGCAATGTATTGGTGGTGCGTGTACAACGCAGCCATCGTCGTGTGATCCTGCGCCATGAAAGCGTAAGGAGGCATCGAGTACATATGCTGAGCAACCAGGGAGGTAATCACGCCTAAAGCAGCGAGGTGCCAACCTAATTGGAAGTGCAGAGAGTTGTTGTAGGTCTCATAAATGCCTTGGTGAGGCATATTGAAGGGGCCTTCAACTTTCTTACCAAAGAAATCTTTGGAATCGCACATTTCTTTGATGCTGTGACCGATACCGAAGTTAGTCCGGTACATATGACCGGCAACGATAAACAGAACTGCGATCGCCAAGTGGTGATGAGCAATGTCTGTCAACCACAGAGATTCTGTCTGAGGATGGAAGCCACCCAAGAAAGTCAGAATTGCGGTTCCAGCGCCTTCGGCAGTACCGAAGACATGGCTCGCTGCATCTGGGTTCTCGGCGTAAACGCCCCAGTTACCAGTGAAGAACGGAGCCAAACCGGCCGGGTGAGGCGGGGTAGACAAGAAATTTTCCCAACCTACGTGCTGTCCGCGAGATTCGGGGATAGCGACGTGAACCATGTGACCAGTCCAAGCCAAAGAGCTGACACCGAACAAACCAGCCAAGTGGTGGTTGAGGCGAGATTCAGCATTCTTGAACCAAGACAAGCTAGGACGGTACTTGGGCTGGAGGTGCAACCAACCTGCGAACAGCATGACAGAAGCCAACAGTAGCAAGAAGATAGCTCCTTGATACAAGTCGCCGTTTGTCCGAACCCCTTGGGTGTACCACCAGTGGTATACGCCGGAGTAAGAGATGTCCACTGGGTTAGAAGCGCCCGCTTGAGTGAAAGCTTCTACTGCTGGAGCACCGAATTGAGGGTCCCAAATCGCGTGAGCGATCGGGCGAACGTTTAGAGGGTCTTTAATCCACTGTTCAAAGTTACCTTGCCATGCTACGTGGAACAGGCTGCCCGAAGTCCACAAGAAAATGATTGCTAGGTGGCCGAAGTGGGAAGCAAAAATCTTTTGGTAAAGATTTTCTTCGGTCATGCCATCGTGGCTTTCAAAGTCGTGTGCTGTGGCAATCCCGTACCAGATCCGCCGTGTGGTCGGGTCTTGGGCAAGGTCTTGGCTAAATTTTGGAAATTTCGTTGCCATAAGCCTTGATTAATCCTGAATCCTGAACGTTGAAGAGGTTCGGTTCCGAGGTTTGGATTCTGGGTTTGAGATTGCTCCCAAATCCTGAATCCAAAACCTAAAGGTAGTTTACCCTACCGAGATGATTCGCGCTAGGAAGAATGCCCACGTAGTGACAATCCCTCCCAGGAGGTAGTGAGCTACACCCACTGCCCGACCCTGAGTAATGCTCAGAGCGCGAGGCTGAATCGAAGGAGCTACTTTCAGCTTGTTGTGAGCCCAAACAATGGACTCAATCAGTTCTTGCCAGTAGCCGCGGCCGCTGAACAGGAACATCAAGCTGAAGGCGAACACGAAGTGTCCAGCTAGGAACATCAGACCGTAGGCCGACAGTGCCGAACCGTAGGACTGAATTACCTGAGAAGCTTGCGCCCACAGGAAGTCCCGCAGCCACCCGTTAATGGTGATCGCACTTTGTGCGAAGTTGCCGCCGGTGATGTGAGAAACTGTGCCGTCTGGCGATACTGTTCCCCACACGTCCGATTGCATTTTCCAGCTAAAGTGGAAAATCACCATCGAGATGCAGTTGTACATCCAGAACAAGCCGAGGAACACGTGATCCCAACCAGAAACTTGGCAGGTACCGCCACGGCCTGGGCCGTCGCAAGGGAACCGGAAGCCCAAGCTGCCTTTGTCAGGAACCAAGCGAGAACTGCGTGCAAACAACACGCCTTTCAAAAGAATCAAGACTGTAACGTGAATTGTGAAAGCGTGGATGTGGTGGATTAAGAAATCCGCCGTACCCAATTCGATCGGCATCATCGCTACTTTGCCACCGACTGCTACTACACCGCCGCCAAAAGCGTGGCTGACGATTTCCATAGCATTAGGCGCTGTGTTACCAGGAGCCAAGGCGTGGATATTTTGCACCCATTGGGCAAATATCGGACGCAATTGAATACCAGTATCTGAGAACAAATCTTGAGGACGACCGAAAGCCCGCATTGTATCGTTGTGAACGTACAAACCGAAGCTGTGGAAGCCTAAGAATATGCAAACCCAGTTGAGGTGAGAGATGATTGCATCTCTGTGGCGGAGTACGCGGTCAAGCAAGTTATTAACGTGCTGACTCGGATTGTAGTCCCGCACCATGAAGATTGCTGCGTGAGCCGCTGCTCCAACAATCAGGAATCCGCCAATCCACATGTGGTGGGTGAACAGGGATAGCTGAGTGGGGTAGTCGGTTGCGATGTACGGATACGGAGGCATCGCGTACATATGGTGAGCCACGATGATGCTGATAGAGCCCATCCAGGCCAAGTTCCACGACAGTTGGGCGTGCCAAGACTGTGTGAAAATTTCGTACATTCCCTTGTGGCCTTCGCCAGTGAAGGGGCCTTTGTGAGCTTCCAGAACTTCTTTGAAGCTGTGGCCAATGCCCCAGTTCGTGCGATAGAAGTGTCCGGCGACGATGAACAGCACTGCCAAAGCTAAGTGATGGTGCGCTGTATCAGTCAGCCACAGACCGCCCGTGGTGGGGTTCAGACCGCCTTTGAAGGTCAGGAAGTCTGTGTATGCGCCCCAGTTGAGGGTGAAGAAGGGCGTTAGACCTTTAGCGAAGCTTGGGTAGATGTCTGCCATCAAGCTCGGTGTCAAAATCCACTCATGTGGCAGCGGGATGTCGGCAACTGTTTTGATCAGCTTGCCGCCTACTGTCAGCGGTGCACCTGCATCGATCGCGTCCATGCAAGCATTGATCGGCAGAGCAACGTGAATTTGTTGTCCTGCAAAGCCTAAGCATCCGCAGCCGAGCAAACCTGCCAAGTGGTGGTTCATCATCGATTCTACGTTCTGAAACCATTCCAGTTTCGGAGCGCGGACGTGATAGTGGAACCAACCAGCAAATAGCATCAAAGCTGCCATTACCAAGGCGCCGATCGCAGTGCAATATAGCTGGTATGAGTTAGTGATGCCGTTGGAGCGCCACAGTTGAAACAGACCAGATGTGATCTGAATTCCGTGGAAACCGCCGCCTACATCTGCATTTAAAATTTCTTGGCCAAAAATCGGCCAAACCACTTGAGCGCTGGGCTTGATGGCTGTAGGATCTGTCAGCCAAGCTTCATAGTTGGAAAATTTTGCGCCGTGGAAATATGCGCCGCTTAACCAAACGAAGATTACTGCCAAGTGGCCGAAGTGAGCGCTAAAAATTTTGCGCGAAACGTCTTCTAAGTCACTTGTATGACTGTCGAAGTCGTGAGCGTTAGCGTGGAGGTTCCAAATCCAAGTGGTGGTTTTTGGCCCCTTAGCTAGAGTGCGATCGAAATGACCTGGTTTTGACCACTTTTCAAAAGAGGTTGGAACCGGATTCTTATCGACTACTACTCTAACTTTTACCTCTCGCTCTGGAGGACTAATGGTCATGAAGACTCTCCTCTCGGTAAGACAAGGAACGAGAACTGAATACTGTATCTGACACTCCCCGCGCTTAATTAGGCGGGGGGATTCTCGGTTCCCCGAAACAGCTTGTACTTGACTCTTTGCAGAGTTAGACACAGATGCATCGTTTCCCCAAGCATTTTGCTTCTCGGAAGAAGCCAGTTCCCCAGTGTCGGTAACAATGTCCCTGGGTACTGCCAACTCTCTCGCTATCTGGAGCTACCGATCGCTTCCTTGATTCAAGATTGATTCAGGATTGATGCGGCTGCTCCTTTTGAGGGAGTTTTATGAATTATAAGCCTGTTATCTGAAGTATTAATCGCTTGTTAACAATACTTAAAAAAGCCTCAATTCTTGATGTAATCGCCGCTTTAATTTCCACAGCCCCTCAAAAAAGTCAAGGGGTATTGCCATTAAATTTACAAAACTCAAAGATTAAGTGATTGAGAAATACTCATTTATAAAGAGATGTTTAAGAAAACGGCTGCGGGAGTTATTAGTCAGATCGGATAGGTTGCCTACTGCGCCAACGTCTGGGCTAGACTGCATCTCGAATGCCCGATCGACAATTCCCCAATTCTAAATTCAGTTTTGGGCTATAGTTCCCTATGAGAAGGCTTCTAGGAGTATAGTGGCGTGATTGGCATCAATTGGCAGAGAACGGTTGCAGGCAGGCTGGTGGCATTGTTCGCAGCAGCAGTATTAATTTTGGGTGTAGCAAGTTGTGGCGCGGACAATCCCGAATTGTCCAAATCAGGGAACAAGAGCGGCTCAGCTACCGCCCTCTTAAACAGAATCTCAGAGGTTTCCCCCCCATTCGCCATTCAACAACTGCGTCAGGCGCTAAAAATCTACCAGCCTCAAATAAGTATTTTGAATCCAAAACCTGACGAAGTGCTTCAGGATATAAATGTGTCTGTTAAGTTCCAAGTTAAGGACTTCCCCATTTTCAAAGAAGCAAACTTGGGTTTGGGGCCCCATCTGCAAGTTTTATTAGACAACCAACCTTACACAGCAGTTTATGACATAAACCAGTCTGTAACACTCTCCGACTTAGAACCCGGAACCCATACCCTGCGAGTGTTTGCCACTAGCCCTTGGGAAGAAAGCTTTAAAAACGAAGGTGCTTTGGCCCAAACCACTTTCCACATTTTTACCAAAACACAGGACAACAATCCCGATCGCACATTGCCCCTATTAACATACAACAGCCCCCAAGGCAACTACGGCGCAGAACCCATCCTGCTCGATTTTTACTTGACAAATGCGCCTTTGCACCAAGTGGCGCAAGCAAATTCCCAAGATGACATACTCGATTGGAAAATTCGAGCCACAGTTAACGGGGAAAGTTTTGCGATCGACCAGTTGCAACCTATATATCTTAAAGGATTCAAACCCGGCAAAAATTGGGTACAACTAGAATTAATCGACGAACGGGGAAATACCGTCAAAAACGCCTTTAATAATACAGTCAGACTGATAAATTACGAACCGCAGGGGCAAGATACTCTTGCAAAATTAGTGCGGGGTTCCCTAACAGAAGCAGATACTCGCGGTATAGTCGATCGCACCTACGAAGCCCCAAAGCCCACACCAACCCCAACCCCCGAACCGACACCAGAACCGGAACCGACACCTGTATTAGAAAAAACACCAGTTACCGAACCAACCTCAGATACAATAGTTGCTCCCGAAGTTGCTCCCGTTCAAGCAATAGAACCACAGCCGATAGCAACACCTCAACTAGAAATACCCAAAGTTGTTGAGCAAGTTAAAGTCATCGAACCCCAGCCGATAGCAACACCTCAACTAGAAATACCCAAAGTTGTTGAGCAAGTTAAAGTCATCGAACCCCAGCCGACAGAAAATCCCCAACAGCCACAACAGAAAATAGGCGACATAATCAATCGTTTCCGTAACTTTTTCAATCAAATCACAGAACCAAAAACTCCCTCAGATAGCCTACCCCAAACACAGTTATAAATCACAGACAAAACCTCACCAAACACTTCTAAATTCATCTGCGTTTATCAGCGTAAATCCGCCTAGATCTGCGGTCAAAAACAAAAACCAGGAAAATCAAAAATGACCTATCTCGAAACAGCAGCCAAATTCTATAGCGACGTTGCCGAAACTCCCCAAATCGGACTTTGTTGCGTCCAAAGCAGCCCCTTGCAACTGCCAGAATTAAAAATTCCCGCACAAATGCAAGAAATGAACTACGGCTGCGGCACAACCGTTCACGCCGCCGAACTTGTCGGCAATCCAGTCGTGCTGTATGTAGGAGTCGGCGGCGGTTTAGAAGCGCTGCAATTTGCTTACTTTTCTAGGCAAAAAGGAGCAGTTATTGCCGTCGATCCCGTTCCAGCAATGCGAGAAGCTGCTGCACGCAACCTGCGGATTGCTGCCCAAGAAAATGATTGGTTTGATGCTAGTTTTGTGGAAATTCGGGAAGGCGATGCTTTTGCGTTGCCGGTGCCGGATGCCTCTGTCGATGTTGTCGCACAAAATTGCTTGTTTAATATCTTTGAACCTGCGGATTTAGCTAAGGCATTAAAAGAGACTTATCGGGTTTTGAAACCGGGTGGCAGGTTGTTGATGAGCGATCCGATCGCAACCCGGCCAATTCCGCAGCATTTGAAGGAAGACCAACGCTTGCGGGCTTTGTGTTTGTCTGGTGCTCTGACCTACGCAGAATACGTTCAACACCTTGTAGACGTGGGCTTTGGGCAAGTAGAAGTCCGGGCGCGCCGTCCTTACCGGTTGCTGGACAAACACAATTACAAATTGGACGCGGATTTGCTGTTAGAAAGCCTCGATACAGTGTCTTTTAAAGTGGACATCCCCCTGGATGGCGCTTGCATTTTCACTGGCAAGACGGCGATTTATGCGGGTTCTGAAGAGCTGTTTGATGACGGTGCGGGTCACGTTTTGCAGCGCGGAGTTCCGGCGGCGGTGTGCGATAAAACGGCTGGGAAGTTGGGGGGATTGATGCCAGATCGGGTGTTGATTACTGATTCGACATGGCATTATAACGGCGGCGGTTGCTGTTAGATGAAAAAAGCTGGTTTCAACCGCTATTCTCCATCCAACGGAGAAAATAGGTGCAAGATTGGGTAATTGTATTGTAACTCCCGTGATGGAGACCGCAGGCAGCGCGATCGCCAAATCATTAATTTTGACAGTCACAATCAGAACTCTAGCACCGCCACTTTCCTCTATCTTATCAGTATCTATTTTGTTGAAGGATTGGGATGCGGCACGGAAACTCTGGTCGGAAACTTTAAAGGGAAAGGATTTTCACAACAGTTAGTACCTCTTGCTCGATTTTCTCTCGGAACTGCTTTGCTGGTAGGACTTTCTTTCGGCGGAGCCTGTTGGTTATTTCCTAATACTGTTTTTCGGTTGTTGACGAATCACACCGAAGTCACTGAAAACATTGATATTTTTGTTCCCTGGTTGCTACTCGTTCTCGTATTCAGTTCAATAAACTTTATGCTGGATGGCTATTTCTTAGGTTTGACCCAAGGGCATACCCTCCGCAATGTTAGCTTATTTGCTCTTGTAGTGGGATTTTTACCTGCGGATATAGCTGCCATTAAGTTTGAGAGTAACCATATTTTGTGGCTGTCTTTGCTTTTGTTTGAAGCTATCAGAATGGTGACGCTTGGGGTACAGTTGCCTAAGACATTTGCTAGTGATGTTGAGGATGGTGATGTCAGGTTATCTATAGCTAGGGACTAGGGGCTAGGGGAAGAGAGTAAGAGGGGAAAAGGGGAAGAGGGGAATATAATCAATGGTTTCAGCCATAAGCAAACGTCTTAACCACCTTGGCGGTTGCTATAACAAACGACCAAGCTCAAGATTAAATATCGTTTCTTCAATAAAAAAAGGTGACAATTGTGAAAGATGACTTAAATTTTCATATAATAACTGCACTAGAAATGCCGAACTTTTATGAAAGAAGTATAGCTTTCTTCGAGCAAGCCTGGTCTGGAGTATTCCCGCATGACTTTGATGGCGACAAAGATTCCTTTGCTTTATATCAGGTCTATCCAGAGTATCGGTATGCACTAATAGAAACAGCTACGCAGCAGATGATTGCTCTTGGAAATTGTGTTCCCGTAGTATGGGAAGGAAACTTTGAACGGTTGCCAGATGAAGGTGTTACATGGGCGATGACTCAGGCGCTTGCCGACCATTCACAAGGTAATCAACCTAATATTTTATGTGCTCTCGCCATTACCGTCATACCCGAATATCGCGGTAGGCAAATAAGCAGTTTTATGCTCCAACAGATGAAGAAAATAGCTCAAGATCGCAAGCTTGCTTCGCTGATTGTTCCTGCGCGTCCAACCCTGAAACATCTCTATCCTCTCACGCCTATGGAGCGCTATATCACTTGGCAGAATGAACACGGTCTTCCCTTCGATCCTTGGCTACGTACTCATATTAGGAACGGAGCTAACCTGGTTCGTATTTGCCCTAAAAGTGCAAGTATTATCGATACTATTAGTAATTGGGAAGCCAGAGTGAATATGCGTTTTCCAGAAACAGGTGATTATATTATTCCTGGAGGATTATTACCCCTAAAAATTGACTATACCAACAATCAAGGGTCTTACATAGAACCAAATGTTTGGATGTACTACAATTTGGCTTAACTGATTTGAAATATCTCCAATTCATCAGGGGTATCGCGACTCGCATACGCATCAAGATTTATACCTTTGCCATGCAGATTCTACAATTTCACCAATCAGTTCTGTATATTCTATTCCAGCCAGACGCGCCATAATAATCAGATCCGCTCGAATCGGGTGCAATCCCGATAAAGGATTCACTTCCAAAAACTGCAATTCACCACTCGCGTCGCAGCGCAACTCAATTCGAGAGGCATCCAGACAACCCAGACAGCGGTAAACATCCAGCGCTAATTGCCTTGCTTGTGCGGCTAGAGGTTCGGGGTCTGTCAGCAACCTATAGGATACTCGATCGATATATTCATCTTTATTCAGGGCTGTGTAGGCAGCGGTTTCTGCTTTTTCGGTAAAAATTATTTCCATCACGCCGATTACTCTAGCTTGATTACCGTTACCGACAATACCCACCGCGATTTCCCTACCGGGAAGAAAAGTTTCTATCAGAACGGGTTGATTGAATTCTTCCTGTAGCGCTTGATATACTGTAACTAAATCTTGGCGTTCTTTGACTAGGGATTTTCCTGTTATCCCTTTAGAACTTCCTTCCGCGATCGGTTTTAGGAATAAAGGCATGGGAAGGGATACTGCCGCCGCCTCTGCGGGCGTACTCACCATTGCAAACGGTGCTGTCGGTAGACCGAAATCCCGAACTACGCGCTTAGTCAGCGCCTTATCAAGGGTCAGGGCGCAAGTAAGCGGGTCGGAAAAGGTATAGGGTTGTGCGAATAATTCGCAGACTGCTGGGACTTGTGCTTCGCGAGAGCGACCTTTGAATCCTTCCGCCATGTTGAAAATCAAATCCCAGCGATCGCCCTTTGCTAACCTAAGAGTAAGTTCTCTACCATTGCCGATTCGTTCAACTTTGTGACCCAAACCGCAGAGCGTATTTTCTAGCCCGATGATGGTTTCTTCATCCTCGAAATCCATGACATCGGTGGCGCTCAAACCGCTCTGAAGATACTCTTCCTTAATGTCATAACACAAACCAATAAAAAGCCCCATACTGTCCAATTTTCTGTTTTTAAATTTTTGCCAAAATCATAACGAACAGATAAGTTAAGCTGTTCAACATTTAAAATAGATTGTAGGGTGCGTCAGTAATAAGCGTTTCCCTTATAAGCGTAAGTGTTCTAGCTGACGCACCCGCGCTTCCCTTGTTAGTCGTTTAAATGCGTAACAGCTTATTGTGCTAAAAATAATAGTCTTCCAGCCAACCTGTGCGTCGCACATCAAGCGTCACACAGTGAAACCCTCCTCCTAATGTCCTCGCGTGTCTTAGTTGCAACGGTATAACATCAACACCACGCTTCTCAAGTTCTCTGATTAGCGGAGTTTGAGCTTTATCAACAATTGCGAGATTCGGATTCACCATCAGGAGGTTCATCCCAATCCACTTCGTGGCAAGACAGGTACTTTTATAACAACCAATATCAACAATATCATCTAAATAGATGACATCCCACCCTGTGAATAACTCTGGTAGATTGTGTTGACTAACTCGTTCGGCGTTAACTACAACTAAACCAGGGTGAATAGGTACAATTGTGGTGTCTACATGAGTTCCAGAGTAAATATTATCACAAGTATGTATTCTATAATCTTCACCCAAAACAGTTTGAAGCCATAACGCCCCGCATTGATTCCCGGTGCCTGAGATCAGGTAGAAAATATCTCGCCCTAAACGCAATATATTCGCGGCATCAAATATCGGCTCATAGTCTTTGATTGCCAAAGCACTCGCATCTAGAACATTGTAAATTTCATTACTTAGCCTCGGTTTAGGAGCGGAAATCCATTTAGCTCCACTTTGCAAATAATCTATTAGGATAGTTTTGTACGATCGCGATTCAAAAAAACGGCAACGGAGTGCCATAGGAGCTTCAATAATCCAAGTCCCCACTGTCACCAAAAGGTCTCTGGGACAATAGTTTGATTGACCATCTGATTGCCAATCTGGAGTGGCAAACTTGACAGAATGATCTGCTATGTCAGGTCGCCGGACGGTCACACCAAGATTTTGAAGTGTTTGTACAAGTTCCTCCAGGTCTTCTTCAGTTTCTTCAATTACTTGATTGTCATAGGGGCCAGAGGGAATGTCCTGCATACTGCCATATTCTTCTAGGTATTCAACAGCAAACAGCCCTGGGTCGGGGCAGGCAATGCGTGCATTTGTTGCACGTCCCACAATAATTTCTTCGAGGGAATCCCACTCGTTAAACACGCTGACTTTACTCATCTGTTTATAGTACAGTGAATTTCTTTTTTAGAAAAATCTTTCAATCTGGCAACATCCGTAGTGAAGATTGAAGCAAGTCCTTTAGTAATACTCATTGCTATACTGGATCTAAATAAGTGTACGTCTTGCCTTCCCAATTACGCACAGTAGTTTTGCCGTTCTCGTAAGCAATTAGGGTGTCAGCTTGAATTGGCACTTTGCCACCACCACCAGGAGCATCAATTACATAGGTTGGCACCGCGTACCCAGTGGTATGACCGCGCAGTTTAGATATTAGATCGATACCTGTTTGGACGCTCGTCCGCAGATGTGCAGTACCCACAACAGGGTCGCATTGGTAGAGATAGTAAGGTCGCACGCGCAGTTTGAGCAAACCGTGAAACAGATTCTTGAGCGCTTCTTCGGAGTCGTTCACACCCTTGAGCAGCACCGTCTGACTGCCTAGAGGAATGCCACCATCAGCGAGCAGATCGCAAGCTTGCGCCACTTCCGGGGTAAGTTCCCGCACATGACAAAAGTGAACGGACAGCCACACGCGATGCTTGCGAAGCACTGCAACCAGTTCCGGTGTAATTCGCTGTGGCAAGAAACTCGGCACGCGGGAACCAATACGCACAAACTCTATGTGGGGAATAGCACGCAACCGCCCAAGTAAGTTGTCTAAAGGTTCATCAGACATTAGTAGCGGATCGCCACCGGAAATTAGCACGTCCCGCACCTCGGTGTGTGCCTCTAGATAGGCGACGATCGCATCCAACCGCCGCGTCACTGGGTACATCTCACCTTGGCTGACTAAACGCGATCGCGTACAGTATCGGCAGTAAGCAGCGCAAGTGTCTAGGGCAAGCAGTAACACCCGATCGGGGTAGCGGTGTACCAGTCCGGGTACTGGGCTGTCGTGGTCTTCGCTGCATGGGTCTACCATATCTGCGGGATCGATTGTCAGTTCTTCCTCCCTTGGCAACACCTGCAACCGCAGGGGGCAAAGGGGATCTTCCGGGTCAAGCAGCGACGCAAAGTGCGGTGTCACAGCTACAGCAAACTTTTCTGGGGCGATCGAAAGTCCTCGTTGTTCGGCGGAAGCGAGCTGTAGCAAACCTTGAAAGTGTTCCAGCTTGCACAACCGATGCCGCATTTGCCAGCGCCAGTCTTTCCAGCGATCGGGGTCGTAAGATTCACCGAAAATCTGGCAAATTTCCTCACGTCGGGATGATGTATCTATCAGACCTTTATCTAATAAAGCGTTTTCGATCATTTTGTCCTTAGTTATAGAGTCCTCTTAAATCTCGGCAAACTAACACACCAATGGCGATTGTGTGGCAAAGACTTCCGATACTCTGATAGATGTACCTGGTGTTGACACTTACATGAAGATGGGTGCAAAATACCGATTAGTATCCAGGTACTGTGACGTGGTTAATTACAATTGCGGAAGCTTGGTCTGAGTTTGGGGTTTGCTGTTGAGACAGACGCGGGATAAATGTCTCACGGGGCGATCGCCCTGCTGACTCTTCAATTAAATCAGGTTTAGGAGCGATCGCCTTCGCAATACTTCGGACAGTTTTTTCAAGCCTCTGTAAGCTTTACAGTGCAAGCCTTCGCATTTTTAATCTTTTTTTCAAACTTAAGGCTAAACTTAAACTTTGAAAAAATAGTCCACACTAGAGCCAGTATGGGTTTCAGATATTCGATCATGCCTAAAACTGTCCGAAGTATTGCTTCGGGCAATTAAAATATAGGGGAGTTGCGATCCCTCTCTCTGTAAATTGGATTTAACTCGAATTTGGTATCATTGTCAAGATGTGCCATGCCAAAATATAAAACTATGCGGTCGCTATTAATGGTAATGGACTTTACCAGAAAAACGAGACGAAAGCCCCTAGCTTCAGATATGGGGATGAAGTCAGGCGCGGTTTCAACCGCCTTGAAATTAATTTCCCAATCTTCCTGATTGTTTAGTATACTATGATATAGTAAATTAAGAATACAAAGGAAGAATAATGAAAGGGCGTTATCAATACAGATTCTATCCGACAATTGAACAAAGAATTAGCTTAGCTAAGTTGTTTGGCTGTGTTCGGGTAGTCTGGAATGATGCCCTAAGAATTTGCAAACAGTCAGACAAAAAACCCAGCTCTGCCGAATTGCAGAAAGTAGTTTTAACTTTAGCTAAAAAGACAGTAGAAAGAGAATGGTTGGGAGAAGTTTCGGCTATCCCTCTACAACAATCTGTCTCAGATTTAGAGACTGCGTTTAGCAATTTCTTCAAGTCCTGCACAGGGAAAAGAAAAGGAAAAAAAGTCGGCTATCCTAAGTTCAAAAAAAAGACAAACAGCCAATCAGCAAGGTTAACGCGCAACGGTTTTGTATTGAGAGGTAATGAGGTTTATCTGGCAAAAATAGGGGACGTATTTCCCGTTTGGTCTAGAAAACTGCCATCTCTACCCAGTTCTGTAACAATAATCAAGGATTGTGCAAACAGATACTTTCTAAGCTTTGTTGTAGAAGTTTTGCCCATCTATATCGAGGCTAAGAACCAAAGCATCGGTATAGATTTGGGCATTAAAACCTTCGCTGCAATGAGTGATGGTACAAACGCACAAAGTCCAAACTACAAGGTGCTAGACCGCAAAATTCGTAGGTTGCAGCGTAAATTTGCCCGCCAAGTTCAAACCTCAAAACGTCGGAATAAAACTAGGCTGAAAATTGCCAAACTGCACAACCAAATTGCTGATACCCGAAAAGACTTTTTGCACAAACTATCGACTAAGTTGGTGAGTGAAAACCAAACAATCATCTTAGAAGATTTAAACGTAGCAGGCATGGTTAAAAACCGGAAATTGTCACGGGCAATCAGTCAGCAAGGATGGGGAGAATTCAGAACGCTTTGTGAGGGCAAATCTGAGAAGTATGGCAGAGAATTTAAGGTAATTTCTCGATGGGAACCTACCTCTCAGACTTGCTCAGACTGCGGGTTTAGATGGGGCAAAATCAGCCTTTCTGTTCGCTCTATTCAATGTCTGAATTGTGGGGCTAAACACGATCGCGATCTAAACGCGGCCAAAAACATAGAAAAAGTCGGGATGGGGCATCGCCACGACTCTAAACGGGGTGCGACTCGTTTCTAGGTAAATCAATAACCTAGAGTCCTTACCTCGCCTGGGTTTCGACCCTTAAATAAAGTAAGGACAACTGTAGAGGGATGGAGGTGCAAGTCCTCCCCATTAAGGATGATGTG
>NZ_JAIGNI010000007.1 GCF_026130175.1 Lyngbya sp. CCAP 1446/10
GGCGGGCCAACTTATTGACCAACAAGTATAACTCATACTAAATCTAGATATTTTCACCTGCCTATTACCATGACTGAAGTAATTTTTCAAGTACATTTTATACCAAATTAGATGCTCTTACCCTGCTCTCTGGGGTTCGTAGCTTAATTGGTAAAGCATCTAACTGGCTAGAAAGATATCGGTTCAAATCCGATCGCAATCCACCACACCAATTTTAGATTTTAGATTTTAGATTTACTCGACAGGTGAATCTTTTACGCGGGGTCATAGCTCAATTGGTAGAGCGCTTGCTTTGCACGCAAGAGGTTAGGAGTTCAATTCTCCTTGATTCCACTGCGATGTCTGAAGTCGAAGCGATCGAGACGTTGGTTATTTCAACTAGCGACGTACTCATTATCGCGCTATATTATTTAGTAAAAACTGAAAACACTACTAATGCCGAAAAAATCTAAGTACACCAAGGAGCTTTTAGAGCCAATCGTCAGGGAAAGCATTACCCTTACTGAGGTGCTTAAAAAATTGGGTTTGGGAAAAACAGGAGGGAATCGCAGGAATATTAGTTCGCGCCTTAAAAACTTAGGAATTTCAACTCAACATTTTGTTGGGGCTTCTTGGGCTAAGGGAGAAACTGCTAGTAGTAATCCTGCCATTTGGCATAATAGAAATAAGAATACATATCCTGATGAGGAGGTATTTGTAGAGTGTTCAACTTATAATGGTGGCCCCAAGTTGACTAAAAGATTAATTCAAAAAGGTTGGAATTATAAATGTAATGAATGCGGGATTGACCAGTGGAGAGATAAGCCCTTAGCTTTGCACTTAGATCACATCAATGGAGTTCACGATGACAATCGATTAGAAAATCTCAGATTTTTATGTCCAAATTGCCATCAACAAACAGAAAATTGGGGTAACAAAAATCAAAGACTAAAGCAGGCAATCGACCACCAACTATTAGAGACACATATTTCTTCAGAAAAGGGGAGGATAAATGATTGTGCCAATGGGAAAAAAGAAATAAAAGTAAAAAGGAAGAAATGTGGCTCTCCAAGAATTAACTCCAGAAAAGTTGAGCGTCCTTCTAAAGAGGATTTGCAAAAGCTAGTCTGGGAAAAACCAACTACTCATATAGCTATAGATTTTGGTGTGAGTGACAAAGCAGTGGAGAAATGGTGTAAAGCTTATGACATTGAGAAACCTACTAGGGGTTACTGGGCCAAACAGAGTCGCAATCATACAGGTATGCAATGCCAAAACGAAAGCAGCTAATTTGCCATTACCGAAATTGTAGTTCGACTCCTATCGATATCCAATGAGAGTTAAGTAAACTGGTAGATTAACTTTAGACTCAATCATAGCATGATTAATAAGGAAGATGCCGCTAAATGGTTGGCAACCAGTCTTGAAAACTGGGGTACAGGTAACTGTAAGGGTTCGATTCCTTCATCTTCCTTTTAACCCACCGGAAGTCGAAAAGCGAGACACCGTGCTGATAACGCGGCGATAGGAGGGGCAGTACCTCCTCGGTGGATTGCTTATGATTTTATATATAAATAAGGGAGAATCATGGTCAATTTTTTACGACATTTGCTATCATATACTGAGCAAAATTGTGGGGAGGTCGCCTAAGTGGAATGGCACCGTAAAAATTTTGGAAAAGCGGCTCTCAAAAAGACGATCGCGTTTGTTGAGTAGGGTAAAAAGTTGCTTCGCGACGTTCCCTGAAAACGCAAACTGGCAGCGGGTTGCAGATGCACTGAAAGGAATTAAAAGTCCGAGATGGGGGCAGTTCCCGTCTGCTTGCGGGCAGTAAGGAAGCGCGTTTCCTGAAAGCTGCTGGCGATCGATGCGGGTTCGAGTCCCGTCCTCTCCATTCGTGATTCAAAAGCGACGAGTTTCAACCCGTACTCTGACAGTTAAAGCATAGATACTCGGCAGTTAACCGACTCAAATCAATGCTTTACGCCCTTGCACGGGTTTGAACCTCAGTTGCTGTTAAGGCTGACATCCCGATCGCAACTGCCGATCGGCCGCAGTCTGGTCATCAACTGCTTCAGCAAGAAGCCATTGCTGTTCCAAGCTGTATAAGGAGTAGCCCCTTGTCCCTTCAGGCACAAGGTTTGTCGGGCTTTGTTGTGGCAAATAGTTGCCAGCAGGCTAACGACAGCCACTAAGCCGAGTTCATCGACAAGGGCTTCGAGTTGATCTTGAGTCATAAGTACACCTCCAGGGTTGACTATTCCTGAAATATACCATATAGTACCTTTAAAGGGTACTTAAAGTATACTAACAGTTACTTAAACTCTGGTTCATCCACGAGGTTGTATTCCTTGACGGCCGCCATGACTAGCAGAGTGGACATAGGAACTCCTGTCTGCTGGGAGATTTTTCTCAGTTTTTCGTGCAAACTCTTGGGAACTGTGACTTTAATCACAGCAGTCTCTTCTTTGTCGGCCATTTTCAGCAGTCATATTTAGTTGACATCAGCTTATCTTCTTTCGGAGTACTGATCGCCCTTTCCGACGATCGACTGTAGGGATGCGGGCGATCGCGCACTTGAAAAGCGCTACTGCTAGGATGGTTTCAGCCTTGGTGATTCCCAAAACTTCTTAAAAAACGTTAAATATGAGAAAACTAATATATTACGTTGCTTGCACCGTTGACGGTTTTATTGCTCGCGAAGATGGCTCATTTGATTGTTTTCCGATGTCAGGAGAACATTTTGCCGATTTGTTCGATCGCTTTCCCGAAACTATTCCGGCGCACCTTCACGAAGCACTAGGCATTCGCGCGGGAAACAAGCAGTTTGATGCTGTTTTGATGGGACGCAAAACCTATGAAGTCGGGCTAAATGTGGGTTTACTAATCCTTATCCCAGCTTGAAACAGTATGTCTTTTCGCGCAGTATGCCAGCCAGCCCAGATCGGAATGTTGAACTCGTTTCCGACAATCCAGTTGGATTGGTTCAGGAATTGAAGCAGGAAACGGGTAAAGATATCTGGCTGTGCGGTGGCGGTGAGTTAGCGGCAACTCTTTTTTCTGAGATTGACGAGATGATTGTCAAGTTGAATCCGGTAGTCATGGGGGCGGGAATTCCGATGTTTGCGAGGGCGATCGCACCGACGAATCTGGAACTAGGCGATCGCCAAATTTACAGCAACGGTTTCATGCTGCTGCATTATCGAGTTAAACACGGCGACGATTAAAACTTAGGTTAAATTATGATTAATTTAAAACAGTTCAACTATTATCTCGTGCTCGATCTTGAAGCAACCTGCTGCGACAAAGGATCGATCGCCCGAAATGACATGGAAATTATCGAAATTGGAGCAGTGATGATAAAATCCACAACACTAACCATCGTTGATGAATTTCAAAGCTTCGTCAAACCCATACGCCATCCCATTCTTACCGAATTTTGCACGTCATTAACATCGATCGCCCAAACGCAAGTCGAGATCGCCCCAACTTACCCAGAAGCAAGCGCTATGCTGAAAAACTGGCTGTCTGGCTACTCAAACGGTGTATTTGGTTCCTGGGGCGACTTCGATCGCAAACAATTTAAAAAGGATAGCAACTTTCATCAACTCCCTTTTCCCATTGCTTATCCTCACGTCAATCTCAAAAAAGTGTTTTCAGAAACCCAAGGTTTGCCAAAACGGTACGGCATGGAAAAAGCCTTAGAACTTGCGGGTTTACCTCTAGAAGGAACTCATCACCGAGGGATTGATGATGCTAGAAATATCGCTAAATTGTTGCCTTATATTTTAGGTGATAAAATGCTGGGCTGAGTTGTCATATTTATTCAATTACATAATTTTTTGATTGATAAGTCAACCGCAGATACAAAGCGGATAAACACCGATTAACGCAGATAATTGCCAGACAAGAAAGTGAATGAATACAAAGTTTTTTGTATTCATCTGCGTTCATCTGCGTTCATCTGCGGTTAAAAATAAAAAACTTGGAAACTGCTGCTGTGTGGACGGCGACTGGTTTGGAAAACCAGAGTGCAGCGATAAGCTGTAGAGGTTCGACTCCTCCATTTTCCGTTTGAGCAGTTGTAAGATGGTGAGTGTGGCGATCGCTAGTCAATAGAAATAACGTTCGTGCCTGCACAACACAGTTGCGTTCAATAAACGCATGATGCTACAATAAGTAGATGAATTGTGAGTGGGATGAACATAAAGCAGCGGCAAATCGGTCAAAGCACGGAGTCTCATTTGAAGAGGCAAAAACTGTTTTTGACGATCGGCTATATGTCGATTTCTACGATCCCGACCATTCTGATGAGGAAGATCGATATAT
The DNA here is from genome assembly GCF_026130175.1 of Lyngbya sp. CCAP 1446/10. Taxonomy (GTDB): domain Bacteria; phylum Cyanobacteriota; class Cyanobacteriia; order Cyanobacteriales; family Microcoleaceae; genus Microcoleus. Next base: position 4,309 of record NZ_JAIGNI010000007.1, read on the forward strand.
TATTATTGGAGCATCGCGCCGAGGTCGTTTATTAATAGTGTCGTATACGGAAAGGGGCGATGCAATTCGTTTAATTAGCGCCAGAGAAGTAACAAGAGGGGAGCGAGAAGTTTATGAAGAAGGTTGAAACAGATATGGAAGATGAGCTGCGATCGGAATACGATTTGAAGAGCTTGCGAGTGAGAAAGTTAGGCCCTGGACGGAAGAGTTTTGGCGGGCTGAACGTTCATCTGGAACCTGATGTTGCAGAAATGTTTCCTGACTCTGAAGCAGTGAATGAAGCTCTAAGATTTTTGATGAGAGTTATGAAAGACAATAAGTATTCTGTCGGTAATATTAGAGGCGATGGCTAGAAGTTACTGAGGGCGATCGCGATCGAACAAGGTATGCGTTTTGCCATTCGCGAGGGCGATCGTACCGTCGGTGCGGGTGTCGTCTCCCAAATTATCAAGTAGGCGGTTTGGGAATCAATTAGAATCAGTAGAGTGGGCAGTGCCAACCTTACAAATTGCTTGAAATGGATTGTGGTTTAACACACATCCCTGTTTTCCGTGATTACAGTCATAAGAGTTACTGCGGAAGCAAGGGTTTAAATTCCTTGTTGTAGGGGATAGTGGAATGCCAGCAGGTCAAGGATTTGTGGAGCAGAAATAATTGGATTTCTTCTATCTCCGGCAGGAGAGTTCCTCTGTTCTCTTCTGATAGGTAAATCGAACATTTGAGACGAAAGTACCGATATGAAAGTAAGAATAAGCGACACCTATACCTTGATCGCCAACTACTTCTAGGGTGAATTCCCCGGAATGACCTGAACTACCGGGCTCGAACGTAACATTGTTTGGACCTTGGGTAGGTGCCACAAATTTTACGCTGCCTACTCGCTGGATGATGGGCTGACAGTTTTTGATTGAATCCACAACTCCGCCATAATTCCAAAATTCTTTGTAAGCCCATTGCTGTCGAACCTCAGCAGGTGCTGCTACACCAGGAAAACCGTTGTTGTTAACCAATATAAATGTTAAAGCTATCGCAGACGGAATTAAAATTCTGAACAATGAAACGATTAGATTGCTTGTGGATTTACTCCGCTTAAATTTTCCAGCAACATAAATTCCTAAAATAGATAGCCAAAAAGAAAGTAAAACCCCCAATGGCCAATCCAACTTGTGTGGCAGAGTCGGCATTGATGAGTAGAAATAGGTAACTAAGTAGCCGCTCAGCAAACCGATGATGCAACCGAAAACCAGAAACAACGGCTCACTTTCCATTTCTTGTTGTGAAAGTTTTCTATCCACCATAGCAATGGTGTAAAGACCCAGAAGATATAGTGCCAGAGCTGTCATTATCCACAAGTAAAACCACTCACCAAGTGTCGCTTGACGATAGTTCATATAATTGCCTATAGATGTGAGGAATATAATGTCGATTGCTGCTATTAAAAGCAACTCTAATCTATCTAATAGTGCAACTCTATTGTTTCTCATAAGGCGATTGTTCCCAAAAGTATATAGTTCCTCGAAATACGACTGTATCTTGATGTTTTACAGAAGTCAATCCTGTTTTAATTGACCACAACTTAGAGGATTACGCTATTTTGGTATTGGGCAATTTAGCCACTGACGGCTGGCTCGATCTGGTGCTGATACGATTTGTGATGTTTGAAGAAGTTAAATTGCCAGTCGATCGCACTTAAATTCAATATTGATTCATCTCGCTCGCCCCCGATCGCGAAATCGCGGCCGATTCCCTACGGGATAGCTTCGCTTAACGCACTTTTTGCAGTTCCGGTAACTTGAAAGCCAAAACAATATCTGCTTCGGGAATTCCCGCCGCCATCAACTCGTAAGCAACTCCATCTTCCGTACCGTCGTGTTCGATCCAAAGTTTATTGTCGATAATTTCAATGTGGATCAGATTTCCATAGATGCGATAACCGTTTTGCCAGCCTGTTTCGACTAACAAATAGCGATCGTGCTTTTCGTCTAATACTAATTTGACCTCCGCTAGGTCGTCATTACCGAGAAAATCGATATATTCTTGGAGAAGTTTTTCAACGATGCTGCGATATTGAAGGTTCACTGAATCCATTGCACGATCGCCTCCTCTGCTGGCTCGAAGGTAACTAAACGAATGATACCATCAGTAGCTTCAGGGTTCTTGGCTCTTGTCGATCGCCCTTACAGAAAACTCGCGATCGGGCGATCGGCACAAAAATTTACAAAAATAGTTGATTTTTCAGAACAGTTGTGTTATAGTAGCCTAGATGCGGGAGTATAGCTCAGTTGGTTAGAGCAGGTGACTCTTAATCTCAAGGTCGAAGGTTCAAGTCCTTCTACTCCCATCTTTAAACAACATAGTACAATACCAATACCCGCAAGCTGTGGTGATATTGTCAATCTTAAAATTATTGACAATAATATCTGTGTCAATCAGCTTGTACAATAATCTCCATGAACATCCAGCAATTTGTTGACAATTCCCTCGGACAATGGCGATCGCAGCGCAGCGCCCATCACTTGACTTTCCGACACTTTGAAGCGATCGAGTCAGTCATTGATATCGTTGCAGTCTCACCCGATGATGCTGCCGTAATCGACCTCTGCAAATCCTACAACATTGACCCAGCCCAAGCAGTAAACCCCTTTCAAATGACCTGGGAGGGACACACAGATTGGGACGAAAACGCCGAAATGAAAGGCAGTTGTATCCTCGTACCAATCCCAGATCCGACAGTCCCCAATCGCGGTAAATTACTGCGAGACCAAGGATATGCCGAAACCATTCCCGCCGCCGCCGACTATCACATCACAGACGATGACACCTTTGTCCTCCTGACAAGCTACGATAACGCCGCAGCCGAAGAAAAAATTTGGTTCGCCAATCCCAACCTGCGCTTTCGTGTTTCCCTGATCAAAACAAGTCAAGGAAGTGGAGTAGTAACCGCATCATTTTCCTCAGAAATTCGATCGCTCTCCGCGAAATAACACCACTTCTCAAAAATCATGCAACAGTATTTGTAGGGTGCGTCGTCACAAACAATCCCTAATGTTCATCAACAATATCGGGGCGACGCACCTTACGTAAAGAGTCAATGAAACAAGCCGAACAATTGTTGGGTAGCCAGAGTTTTGATAAATGGTATAGCGGTTCTCAATCAAGTAAGGTACTCGCCGCAAATTACCAATTACCTTTTTACCAATCGCCAATTACCAATCAGTACATCCCTTGATAATTGCTATATAACCAAGTTTAAAAAAAGCTTATGAATTCATTTAAAACCAACGATTTAATCACTCTCGCTCAGTGGATGGCAGGGGATTTCAGCAACTACAAACAATCCTTTGAAAAGCCCCAACAATTTGCCCATATACATATATTTTTCCGACCTTTACCCTTTGAATTTTTCAATGCCATTGGATTTTACTCTGAGCAGGTTTATGACCACGATATGTGGACTCCCTACCGTCAAGGAGTACACAAATTAATTGACCAGGGATCACAAATTTATATAGAAAATTATAGTCTCAACGATCCAGTGCAGTACGCCGGCGCAGCAAGGGAATTAAGCATTCTCAAGACAATTACACCCGATTGTATTAAGCGGCGCTACAATTGCTCTATGGTTTTCAAACGAGAAGGAGAAATGTTTCGTGGTAGTGTAGAGCCAGGAAACCAGTGTCTCATCGAAAAAAAAGGTTGTTCAACCTACCTGATCAGTGACGTAGAAATTACCGAAACAACCTGGAGCAGTCTCGATCGCGGTATGGATGTAAATACTCATCAACAGATTTGGGGATCAGATAACGGCTCTTTATGGTTTGAAAAGCGTCAAAGTTTTGCTACAGAACTACCACAGATCTAATTATTCGTAGGAATAATTTACAGGCGATCGCAGCACATCCTACAGCCACACCTATCGCCAACAAATACTCCGGCACAAAAAAAGAACTACCTGTAGTACGTGAAGCAGCCACATCCTAGGTTATGTTAAATTATGTAAATTTTTCTAATCTAACATCTAATTATGGTAAATTTTCACATAACACAATAGTGGAGATTTTTTAAATGGTTTTTGGACCTGCATCTCGACTTGGAGTCAGTTTATTTGAAGAAACACCCTGTTTAGAACTGATGCCAGGACGTTCAGAAGAAGAAGTAGAAACCATTATTCGTGCCGTATATCGGCAAGTTTTGGGTAATGCTTACGTCATGGAAAGCGAACGGGCGACAATTCCTGAATCGCAATTCAAACGCGGTGAATTGAGTGTACGCGAATTTGTCCGCGCTCTTGCAAAATCAGATGTTTACCGTTCTCGCTTTTTCGATACTTGTCCTCGCTATCGGTTTCTTGAACTCAATTTCAAACATCTTCTCGGTCGCACTCCCGATGGCCTAGAAGAAATGAGAACCCATAGCACAATTTTAGATACCGAAGGCTACGAGGCAGACATTGATTCTTACCTCGACAGCGATGAATACCAAAACGCCTACGGCGAAAATATCGTTCCCTACTACCGAGGCTACAAAACCCAACCAGGACAAAACATGGTTGGGTTTACTCATATGTTTGCTCTCTTGCGTGGTGCTTCCAGCAGCGATTTCAAAGGAAGTCTGTCTGGAAAATCCCCAGTTCTGAACAAATACGTGATTCAGCAAACTCCTGTAGCAGTCATTCCTCCTTCCGGCGGTTCAGTTGGGGATGGTTGGTCATTTCCCGATAGACAGCGGGCTGCTAAAAGTGTTTACAACGTGGGCTCCGGTGACGAGGGTAAGGTGTTCCGTATCGAAGTCACTGGCTATCGCACTTCTGCCAAGAATCGGGTTCAAAAAATTCGGCAGAGCAACCAAGTTTATGTAGTGCCGTTTTCCAGACTTTCCCAAGAATATCAACGCATCCACAAACAAGGCGGCGTAATTGCCAGCATCACTGCTGTCAACTAGAAACCGCTTAAACTTGTAGCTTCACGACTTGGGGAATTATCTCCCTGAGCGTGTTTGCAAGCAATCCTTAATTTCCAGTTTTGAAGCGTTATTTAGCATTAGGAGAAATTCAATGAGTGTGGTTTTAGATGCACCAGTAGAACTTTGGTCTACTAGCAATGCCAATGATACACAGGCTGTAATTCGGGCAGTTTACAAACAAGTTTTGGGTAATCCCCATGTGATGGAAAGTGAACGCCTGACAGTGCCAGAATCGCAGTTGTGCGATGGTGCGATGACTGTACGGGAATTTGTCCGCGCTGTGGCAAAATCTGACTTTTATCGCAGTCGGTATTTTGAATCCTGCGCTCCCTACCGCTTTGTCGAACTCAACTTTAAACATTTGTTAGGTCGCGCTCCCTTAGACCAAGCAGAACTTTCCGAGCACATTCGCACCTGTATCGAAAAAGGCTACGAGGCAGAAATTGATTCCTACCTCGACAGTCAAGAATATCAGGACAAATTTGGAGAAAACGTCGTCCCTTACTATCAAGGGGCAAACAGTCAAGTCGGACAAAAGCAAGTTGGCTATAATCGCACTCTTTCCTTGTATCAAGGTTATGCAGGAGTTGACAGTGCTTTTACCGCTTCTCGCTTAGTTGACTTCGTAGCCGGTAATAGTGGTAACAAAATTACTTTACCAACCACAGGCGGTCGCATTAGTGCTTCCAAAGATGCCACCGAAAAAATGTTCAAAATTGTAGTCAAAGGAGCTAAATTTGATAGCCCTCGCCGACTAAGTAACACTGAATATCTTGTCTCTGGTGGGAAGATGACTCCGCAAATTCAGCGCATCCATCGCGCTGGCGGAAAAATTGTCAGCATCACCGAAGTTGCTTAAGCCATAGAGTGATGAGGTGAGCCTGATGTCAGGGATAACCAGAAAGTTTCTTGGGTTCCCCTTCATGAGCCGAGCTAGATTCTTATATCGTTTTTTTTGATTTAGGTTTCGTATCTTATACTTTATCTAGAGCGAGTTTTTATTATTCGCTCTTTTTTTGTTGAAAAAAGCCAAAAACTTGATTTATAAAAGAAGGTCTTAGTTATCTAGGGGAGAATAAAAAAATATTTGGTCGGAGCGCGTCCAGGAATGTTTGTAAAATCTAAATTCTAAAATGGTATTACCCCCTATAGCCGATAAAAAAATGCAGGCTTGGATACGAAGTCGTCACCTAATTTTTTTAGGCCAATTTGTGATTTTTGAAACTTTAGACTACCCAGCCGTTGAGAGATTTGAGCAATGTATCACCAGTCTAGGAGGATGCTTAATTTCTGTGGAACCGCTCAAACGAGTGTGGATGGGAAATCATCGACAAGTGATGCTCTATCAAGCGAAAGGAAGTTTGCATACACCTCATCATGAACTGCGACAATATTGGTTCAAATATGGTACTTTTCAGACTCGATTTGATGAGAGAGTTTAAAGAAACGAGGTTCACGGTTAAAAAAAGATTTCGTTAAGATAATTTTGGTAAGTTGCACAAAGTGAACTCTGTTGTTTAAAGTAAGGAAAGTCCTGCTCTGTTGCGGTTATGGATATTCACGAAATCGAAGCGTCTTTAGAAAATTCTGATTTTCAATATCGACTCAAGGCGATCGCAGCTCTGAAAGATTATACACCAGAGATTGCGGTTCCATTGCTAAAAGCTCGACTCAACGACCCAGAATTTTTAGTCCGCACCTTTGTCAGCAGGGGATTTGGACAACAACAAAGCGCCGAATCTTTCGCCGCCTTGCTCCAAATCATGAAACTTGATAACACTCCCAATGTGCGAGCCGAAGCAGCAAATTCCCTGTCGCTGTTCGGTAGATGCGCTGCATCTCATTTAGTGCTGACTTTTATTCAGGATGACCACTGGCTGGTGCGTCGCAGCATTCTGGGCGCTCTGGTGGATATGGAGTGCTACAACGAACTTTTTGAGGTATGTATCGAAGCCTTGGCTGGTGAAGATATGACCACCCAGGAAGCGGCGGTGGATGCACTGGGTGCGTTGGCCGGAAGCAGTCAGGAACCAGCGGCACTTGCTCGGTTATTGGCGCTGGCTGGTTCTGAGTATGAAGGGATTCGTCAGCACACTGCATCTGCTTTGAAGCATTTTGATGTTCCAGGGGCGAAGGAAGTCTTGAGTCAACTGCGCCAAGATTCCCATCATCGAGTGGTTGGTGCGGCTTTAGAAAACTTGCTTGAGAACAGTTAAGAATATTGTATGGAGTTCTAGAGGCAGAAACCGGGGTTTTTTCGGGAAATATGGTCTGGAGTGCGAGTAATATCGGTGAAAAACCCGGTTTCTTGAATGCCTGTGCGTAATTCCTGCGATTGTTAACGGCTCAAGCTTGACTAAACTGTTTTAAGCCTGCGATTAAATTATCAAAAGAAAGACCAGATAAATCCTGTTCCTCAGAACTAAATTGCTGTAAACTAACTGTTTTTAACTCTTCTAATCCACAGAGCATCGCCGCCAAAGGAACTCGCAATTCTTGATAAAGTAGTTCCATGTTTTCTAGTCCTGCTTGACTGGTAAATTCTGGATTTTTACCTGCTATGCTATAGGAGACGCAGCGCAAGAAGTGCCAAAAATCTCGCCAACAGGCTTCGGCGCGTGCAGGAGGATAGAGGTCATTGCCTGGTTCGGCGATATTAGGAAACTCGGCTAACACCTTTTCCCTGGCCTTCGATACAAGATTAGGTGCTTGTTCTCGCAGCAATCTTGCTTGTTCTAACATTAAAGAGGTATCGGGAACCAGATTTTTGATGTTTTCTAAATCTTCATCGGTGAGATATCGATTTTCGTCGTCAGCCTGTTGAAAAATGGCAATTACTTCATCTGAATAGAGGTTTTTCCAAGTGGCAAAGCTGACGATTCTGGCTTTGGGAATTAATTGTTTGGCTCTTTCACTTAATTGCATAGTTATTAGAATTGTACGGAGGTAGTTGGACACAATCCAAGTTATAGACGAGAATTATGAGAATTTTTATTAAGTTTTGTTACATTTGAGCCTGTCAAAGATGAGAGTGTGGTACAAAGTCTTCATTAGATAAGTCCGATCGCAGCTTTGGTTTCATAACGAAATATTACTTTGTTAGCCAAAAAAGAGACGGCGTTTAAGGCGATCGCTTATTATCCTGTTTCAGGGAGAGATTGAAGGAGCTAAATTATAATCTATGTTTAAGCCATTTCAGCAATTTCTAGAAAAAGAACTGTTTGATAACTTTGCACTAGAGAGCCGTCCCATTCCCTCTGGATTGGAATCTGTGGTGAGTGAAAGAGGTAAAAATCCCGCCACGATTCAAAGTTGGTGCTATGAATGCCCCCAATTGCGAAAAATACGCTACACCTACATCGATGCTGGGGAAACGGCTCAAATTTTCAACAGTGTGATTTATCCAAGCCACAATTACGATGTACCTTTGCTAGGAATTGATTTTTTAGCGTTTGGACAAAAGAAAATTTTGGTGGTGATAGATTTTCAGCCGTTATTTCGCGATCGCCCTTACATAGACAAGTATATCGAACCATTGACCGAAATTCGAGGTAAATACAGCTCGTTGGTGCAAGACTTAGAAATGAAGTTTTATGATGCCAACCAGTATTTTTCCAAAAATTTACTCTTTGCCAAAACTGATGCCGAAACAGTGGTCAACCAATTGTTTCCTGCCTATCAAGAATACGTCCAGTTGTATTGGAAAATGCTAGAGCAAGCTACTCCCCTTACCACTCCCGAAGAAATTCAGCGGATTGTGAAAGCACAAAAAGATTACGATCAGTATAGTGCAGAAAGAGACCCCGCATCCGGGCTATTTGGCAGCTATTTTGGTCATGAATGGTCAGAGCGCTTTTTGTACGAGTTTTTGTTTGAAGATGCTGTTCCCTTAGCGATTCCCGCCGGGAAAAAATAAATTTAAGATGACTCTCTATCAGCCTTTTTTAGATTACGCAATTCCACTACTAAGGGAGCGACTTCACCTAGCTCCCTATCCGATTCCGGCAGGTTTTGAAAGAAAAGAATGTATCACGGGAAAAGGGAAAAAAGAGCAGTTGGTTGTTACTACCAGTTATGCTTTTCAATCCCCAAAACTGCGGCAAATTCGGGCGGCTCACGTTGAGGGCGGTGATGCTCTCCAGGTACTGAATTTTGTGATTTTCCCCCAAATTAATTATGATTTGCCTTTTTTTGGGGCGGATTTGGTGACTTTGCCAGGGGGACATTTGATTGCTTTGGATATGCAGCCGCTTTTCCATGATGCTGCTTATCAGAAGCAATACTCTGAGCCGATTTTACCGATTTTTAACAAGTATCAAAAAGATTTGCCGTGGGGGGGAGATTTTCCTGAAGAGGCAAAACCTTTCTTTTCTCCGGCTTTTCTGTGGACTCGTCCCAAGGAAACTGAGGCTGTGCAGACTCTGGTGTTTGATGCTTTTAAGGATTATTTACAAGCTTATCTCGATTTGGTCGATCGCGCGCAACCAGTCACCGACAGTCAAAGATTGGCCGAGATTCTTCAAGCTCAACGGAATTATATCAACTATCGTGCTGCCAAAGATCCTGCTAGGGGGATGTTTCTGCGGTTCTATGGTGAGGAGTGGACTGAGGAGTACATTCACGGTTTTCTGTTCGATTTGGAACGGCATTTATAAAAGAAGGAAGAAGGAAGAAGGAAGAAGGAAGAAGGAAGAGGGGTGCATCGCTGTGAGATTGTCGATGTTGATTTAAGGATTTTCTACGACGACGCCCCCTAAAGCTAAGATTGGTTTGTAGTGAGGAATTTAGTCCGCAAAAATGAGAGGAATTTAGTCCTCACTACAAACCTTTTGATTACGGGAAATTGACCAGAGAATAGATAAATCCTGTTTAGATTAGCTGAATTAATATCCTTAACAACCAAGACTTTGAGCTGTATTATTCCGAGTAAAAGAATTCCAAGTACCTAACTCCTTGGAATCGCGACTGCAAAGCATCGCTCTCGCTTCCGCAGTCAATCCTTGTACTAAGCTAAAATCAGCACCAGCAATACTTTTTAATTGTTCTAAATTCGCCCCTGTCAAATCAGCAGCCCGTAAATCTGCTCCCTGCAATTCAACTCCAATTAACATGGCATTCCGTAAATAAGCACCGGTCAAAAAAGCATTTTGAAGATTAGCCCCGCTTAAAGCCGCTCCCTCTAAATTGGCTCCAGTTAAATCTGCTCCACTGAGATAAGCACCGCGCAAATTGCAGTAACTCAAATCCGCTCCTCGGAGATTGGCTGTATTCAGAAAAGCCCCACTCAGACTAGCTTTCGGGCCAATAGCTTCAGATTTTTGGTAATTAAATCCTGCTGGCCACATAGTCTTGCTATCATATAATGCTAATTTAAATTTAGCTGCTTCTAAGTTGGCATCGGCTAGATTGCAACCTTGTAAATCTGCTCTAAAAAAATAACTTTCTTGTAAGTTTGCGCCACTCAAATTGGCATCTCTGAGACTAGCCCGCCGTAAATCAACTCCCTGGAGATTTGCACCTTGGAAATTCGTTTTGCTGAGGTTCGCGCCGATTAAGTTGGTTCCACTCAAGTCAATCCCGGATAAATCCATCTGGCTGAGGTTGATTCCCTGGAGGTTGGTTTGAGCTAGACTTTTACTTTGCTCAAGAGCTTGTAAGACTTCTGTTAGGGTAAGCGGTTCTGAGAGGAAAAATGAGTGTTGATTAAGTGCCATTATATTTTTTGAAGATTTATTGATGGAATTGCTCAAAGTTGTCCGGTATAATTTATCCTAGAATTTGACTGTTGTGCGATCGCCAGAAAGTTAATTTTCTTAACCAAAATCCGATCCGATTTCCCTCCCATCCCCCCAGACAAGGGGACTTGCTTGATTCCTCTCGCTAAGCTGACACAGAAATGCTGCTAACACCACCGATGACTATGATGGATTTCTTTCGCAAGAGTGAGGGCGTTTGGTTCACTCAGCGAACAGTCCATAATTTTGATACTGCTGCTGCTGATGAGTCGGGAGAATCCAATGTCATGATTGATGTCTTGTCAATTGATGATCCCAGAGTTTTAGAGGTTTGTCAACAGCAAAATGTAGATCCTGCTTTGGTTAGTGGGGGATGCAGTTTCATGTGGCAAGATAATTTGGATGATGCCATCCCTAACCAAAATTATGCTGCAATTCTGATCGATGTGCCGAATCCTAATAACCCGAAGATGGGTAAGTTTCTGCGAAATCGAGGCTACGTTGAAGGCATTCCGGTGATTGGTATCTACAATTTTGCTGATGATGGGGTATTGACTATTGAGACGGAATATGAGACAAATCAAGGACAGGAACGCTGTTGGTTTATTAACGATCATTTTCGAGTGCGGGTGATGACTGTTCAAATGAGCAATGGGGTTAAACAAATGGCATACTGTTCTGAGCGTCGTTGTATTTCTCCGTCTGTTTTAGAAGAGTTGTTGGAACACAATCGCTTGAGAGTTTCTGGGGCGGCTGCGGTGTCATGTTAAAGTACACAAAGAAAAACCCGGCGATTGAAATCGCGGCTACAAAAACAAAGTCCGGATGGTGCGCGGACTAATTATCAAACTATCAAAACTATGTCTGAAAACGAAGAATTGACAACATCTGAGCATGATAAATCTGCCGCAGATTTAAGTGAAGATTCAACACAGGTAGATGCTGAAGAATTGGTGGAAGTTATTGCCGAATTTGAGCGGTATCGGGAACGTTTGGTGAATGAGACGATGGTGGCGGCACAAAAGGCTAAGCTGCCACAGAAAGCAGCTATGGCTAAAATTGAGCCGGAACTTGCTAAAATTGAGGCTGGACTAGAAAGTCTCCGCACTCAATTGGCGGCTATAACTACCAATAATTAGGTGACAATCATGGTCAATTCTAATGCTCAATCTCAGGATGCTTCAATTGTGTTAGCTCATGCAGAAACAGATGGTTTGCTTCAACAAGTTACTGAACAAATAGATTTAGATACTTTTGATGTTAATGATGCTGAGCTTTTGATGCGTCTGGTTGAATCTTTGGGAGATACGCGGGGGATGACTCGACTGCGTTGTGCGGAAACTCTGGCAGAAATTGGTGAAGCGGCGACTCCTTTTTTGTTGGAGGCTTTGGCGAATCATGCTAATCCGGTTGTGCGACGTGCGGCTGCTAAAACTCTGACTTTGATTGGCGATCCGACGGCGGTTCCTAATTTAATTCATGCTTTGTTGAACGATCGGGATACGGTGGTTAAGGGTTCGTCAATTGGGGCGCTGGCGAGGATTGGGGAACCTTCTGTGCAGGCTTTGTTGGATATTTTAGCATCTACTGATTTGCCTGAGAGTACGATCGGTCATGCGGCTTGGGCGTTGGCTTTTATTGGGGCGGGTGCGAAGGAGTATTTGTATCAGGCGATCGCCTCTGATTCGCCTGTGGTGCGTGGGGCTGTGGTTGGGGCGATCGCCAAAGTCGCCCAGGAAGAGCCCAAAGCGGAGTTATTTGAGATTTTGGTTAAGTCTCTGACGGATGTTGATGTTGACGTGCGTTGCGAGGCTGCTGCTGCTTTAGGAAATCTGGCATATAAGCCTGGAATCCCCAATCTGATTGAGTTATTGCATCATGGCGATGGCGAAAGTCGCAGGGCGGCGGCTTTGTCTTTGATGAAAGTGGGCGATCGAAGTGCGATCGAGCCGCTACAAGCTGCATTAGCAAAGGAATCGGAAGTGGCGATTCAAGGTGTGATTAAGTTGGCCATTTCTCAAATTAAGTAATTAAAAATATGACGGAATCTGGAACCGGGCGGATGTTGCTTTCTCATAATTTTGATATGCCAGAGGGTATTTTTAGACCCTTAAGTCGCGAAGATTTGACTCTGGTATTTGCTGAGGGTTTAAGTCAATATCCTCAGATCAAATGTCGTCAATTAAATCATCCGCATTGGATGGTAGAAGTTTTATTTTCTACTAATGAGTTTTCTCCTCCTCAAGTTGGGGGATTTTGCGCTGAAGCTTTGGTGGATCAGCGGATGAGTCAAGGAAAAGTTGATGATTTTTTTCCTGATATTTTGATTTTAGCGGGTTTGAAGAAGACTCCGCCCTTGAGTAGCGATGCTGAAGCATTGCAACCGGGAGAATGGGGGGTTGATGTGGTGGAAACTCCGTCGGCGGAGAGTTTTTTGCTGGCGATGGGCTGGGAGGATAAAACGGCGGGGAAAAGTATTGAGGATGTTTTTAAGGTTGAAAGGAGAAAAGGGTAAAAGCTGAAAGTTCGTGCTAGAGCCAAAAATGACCACCCTAAAATCTCGATCGCACAAACCAAGCTAAACAGCCAGAGCCTTAATACTTTCTTGGATATCAGGAGCGATTTTTTGCCAACTCATAGCAATGTTAATATTCATATTGGTTTGAGCGATGTCTAACAACGCATCATCAATGGAGTACGTCTGAACTTCGCGCAACCAAATTAAAATTTCTGCTAAATGCCAAATAGAATCCGTACCTTCATAAACAGGAATCGGAGATTTTGAGTCGCTTTTTATGAGGAGATTTCTGATGTTCTGTTGAGTGTAACCCAGAATTTTAGCTGCATCCGTCAAACCAACAAAATCTGGTGATGCTTCAATTAGAGTGGCGGCTGGAACAACTCTTTTAACATCATTAATTGCACTAGAAATAGCTTGATAAGCCGATGATGCCTCACGGATAAAATTTAGTGCAACATATCCTTTATTTCCAACTCCAATCAAGGCATCATCACAGCCACCTGCATATAGTCTCTCAATAAAATCTTCAGGATCGGCTTGGGAATCTTCCAGATTAAACTTCAAAGTAAAGTCATACTCGTTCATTTTTTATTCCTTCTCTGGGGAAGGCTCATTCACATTTTTATGCTTTGTGCAGTTATCCACTACTCGACGAATTTGTTTCCCATGATTCCCTGAGTTTTTTGGGGTACTCCAAATACTAGATATACAAAAAATCCCACTTCTACACTCTTTATCGTTGTAGGGGCAGTAGATTTTTCCCCAAGCATGAGAACCACCAACATCAACACGCCATCCATTTTCTTCAGCGTACCTCAACGCCTCCTCAACTTCGGGCTTTGGGTGAGTTTTTCTGACCATCACAAGTTTTGCTTACATACAAATTAGCTTTTAAATAGTTAAGATATTAGGGATATTAATTGATTGCTTCGACGTTAAACAAAGATAGCACAATTCTCACTAATTGTCATTTTCCGGTTTTGGCGATCGCCCTTTCCTCCTTGATACTCAACAACGCAGCCAATCTGTCATGCTTACCTCAGCGCGCCAATCGCCAACACATGGCGATCGCACAAACAAACCAAGCCGTCACAGCCAAAGCCTTAATACTTCATCACCCCAATAAAAACCTAACTATTCTGCACGCTTATAATTCATCACCAAATCCAACCGAGATAAAGAACTTGTCGCCGATTCCCGCACGTAGGAATCAACTGCTTCATCATTGGCAAATCTGGTGAGAATTTCTACACAACGTCGATCGCCCACAGAAGCAAGCGCATTGACAATCGCCACCTGTACCGCCACATTATCCGTTGTTGTCAGCGATTCTACCAAAATTTCAAATGCAGAGGAACCCATCTGCCCCAAGGCCATCACTGCTGCAATATGCACCACAGGATTAGCGTCATCGATCGCCTTTTTCAATCCCTGCAAACCCACTTCCGGGAAAGGCAACTCTGGATAATTAATCGCAATTTGCGCCAATACCTTCGCCGCACTCCCTCGCACAGTCACATTCTCACTGTTTAACATGGCGTCAACCACGGGTGGTATGGCATCCTCACCGATCGCACCCAAAGCCTTCACAGCCGCCCGACGATAGACGACATCTTCGTCATCTAAAATGCCCACCAGTCGAGAGATGGTATTTTCATCGCGGGAATCGGCAATTTCATACATTGCCCGATCGCGCATATGAGGATTCGGGTGTTTTAGTTGTTCAAACAAAGCATCTGTTGTCATAATTTTTAAAGAATGAAGAATGAAGAATGAAGAAGGAAGAAGGCTTTAATTAAGATAATTAGGATTTTACTGAATTATGAGCTTCTATTTTAGCTTGCACTAACCAATCTCGATTGGTCGTATCGGCTTGATAACCACTGATATCGCCTAGTTTTTCCAGGGCAATTAATGTAGCATACTGCAAATCCCAGATTTTTGTTTCCAAACAGGCTTGCAATTTTGGAATAGCACGCTCTTCTCCGAGTTCCCCTAGGGCGATCGCAGCCGCTGCACGGGATTTTTGAAACTGGGGCTGGGGGTTATTCAAAGCTTCCAATAACAAATCGTAGGCTGGAGAGTGTTTGAGCCAACCAAACAATTTTACTACATGAAAATGCGCTCCATAGTCATTATTTGCTTCTTCAGCAAAGGTGGCAAAAAGTGCAGCGGGTGCATCCTCTGAGTAATTTTCCAGAATCATTTTGCTGGCTAAATAGCAACGCCCAAAATCTGTTTCGTATAATTCGTGAATCAGAAATGGTAAATCTGGTAATTTTTCATAACTGTGGACTAAATCCAAATCACCTGGTTTATCTCGTAAGGTTTGCTCTAAGTAAGGTTGAATGGTGGCAAAGCTAAGGGATTTGTCAGCGATTCCGGCTGCTGCTAACATCCGAATTCCCCTCAGCCGAAAGACTAAAGATACGGGACATCGGGCAATATTGGGAATTGCATCGTAGTAACGGGCATCAATCAAATCCTGAATAGATAATCTGCGCCCTAGGACATTTTTGTGTTGTAGCATGGCGACAACTTGTCCCATTTTAGAAAAGTCTCTGGTTAGGCGACAAATTGCGGCGATCGCAGCACTAGCAGTGGGTGGATCAACATCATCGACAAATTTGCGAATTCTTTCTAAACCTGGCTGATAATCCAATTTAGTCAGGGTGTGGATAATTACCCGGTAAGTTTGCCCTGGTTTGTCCAGCAGTTGAGCAACTTCTTCTAAAATATCGCAGTCTTGAGTGCCTATTTCGCCGATCGCCCAAACAGCATTTTCCACGGTGTAGCAGTCATCATCGCTCAAACAGGTGCGAATCACCGGCAATGCTTGGACAGCTTGGAGTCTTCCCAAAGTTTCCACCGACTTGCGGCGCACAATGCGGTTGTCTAGGGCTGGATCGGTTTGTTGTACTGCTCGCATCAGTGCTGCGATCGATCGATCTGTGGCAAAATTTATCAAATGGGAAGCGGCTATGTAGCGGGAATCCTCTTCGCCAATTTCAGCTTGGGGCGTATCTAAAATGGCGATCGCCTGGTCTTCTGTTAAATTAAAAAAACTAA
Source organism: Lyngbya sp. CCAP 1446/10 (assembly GCF_026130175.1). Lineage (GTDB taxonomy): Bacteria > Cyanobacteriota > Cyanobacteriia > Cyanobacteriales > Microcoleaceae > Microcoleus. The sequence continues at coordinate 20,596 of NZ_JAIGNI010000007.1, forward strand.
AAAAGCGTTTATCCATAGAGTGGGGAGGGGGAGATGGGGAGAAGAGGAGAGGGGGACGGGGAGAAGAGGAGAGTGAGCTACCGATGCCCGATGCCCGATGCCCGATGCCCGATGCCCGATGCCCGATAGAAATTAGGATATGTCTATTTAAACAAAATAACAAGCCCAGGAATTCTTTACCCTTACTTCACCGAAATCGGTAAAGCAACGAGCCAAGAGTTCCTAGACTTGTCGGGGTAAAAACTACCCAGTCACGACATTACAAACCTGTCAATTAATTAGGACAGGGAGTTGATGGCGTAGTCAAGAAGAGCATTGTACTCAGTCAAAGCTTGAGCAGACATATCGCGAGGAGTGCAACCGCGGTTACGAGCAAAGCTTAATGCTTCAACGTAAGGAGCAGTAGGCAAGCTCAAAGCGCGATAGACTTCGCGTTGACCAGCAATACCCCATTCATCAAGAGGGCCTGTGCCGCCAACTACCAAGCAGTATTGGATCAAGCGCAAGTAGTGCTTGATGTCACGATGGCATTTTGCTTTGAAAGTATCGGTGGAGTTAGCTTGACCGGCTTCGTTCAAGTAAGGATACTTTTTGATGCAAGCATCATAAGCTTCTTTAGCAACTGCATCCAGGTTGTTGCCTAATTTTTCTGCGGCTTCTAAACGAGCAGCAGAGCGTTGGATAGAACCTTGAACTGATTCTAAATCTGAGGTGCTAGGGAAGCGTCCTGCTGCATCAGCAGAAGCAATCGCGGTGGTGAGAACTGATTTCATTTCCTAAATCTCCTAAACTGATTTTGACTGTGAGCGTAGTTTCTATTTGGCTGAGCGAATTGCGATTAGCAATAAACTAGCTCAGGGCAGAAATGATGCGATCGAAGTAGCTGGAAGCTTCAGCAACCAAGCTAGCGCAACGATCTTCAACTACGATTGTTCCCATTTTCCGCAACTTAGCACCAGCAAATTTTTCGCTGGGGTTGTCTTGGATGTGAGCAGCGGCTTGAGCCTTCATGATTTGAACAGCACGCACGGTGGAGGTGGTGGGCACGCCCAAAGCTGCGTAGGTTTCTTTCAAGCCATTCAAGCAACGGTCATCAAGAACGGAAGCATCACCAGCCAAAATAGCGTAGGTGACATAGCGCAAAATGATTTCTGCATCGCGCAAGCAAGCAGCCATGCGACGGTTAGGGTAGCAGTTGCCACCGGCTTGAATCAAGCCTTGGTTTTCGCAGATCATACCGGCAACAGCGTCAGAAACCATGCAGCTAGCGTTGCTGGCGATCGCGTTGACAGCATCCAAGCGTCGGTTGCCGCTGGCAACGAAAGCTCTGAGGGCAGCAATATCACCAACGGTGGAGGTGCTGGCATCGGCTGAAACTACAGCTCTTGAAAAAGCGTCAAGCATTGAGTTCTCCTTAACTTAGACGAAAAATTATTTCTTATCTTTAGTTGGTCAACTTGGTGACTAACTTGATGTTTTTGAATATATCTCTGGGGTGATTCCTTCGTCTCATTCCTGAGAAACAAAGTAACAATTTGTTACTTTTGTCGCTAAAACTACATTTTCCTTTTCAAGAACAGGCAAGATGCCTGTTCCACAAGACATCAAGTTGCTTGTGGGGTGGGCAAAAGAGCCCGCCCTTGAAAAATTTGTGGGCAATGGTGCAAGATGTGATTTAAACTCACATCCTGAGCTGACAAGCTATGTTAAGTGTATCGAGCAGACCCTATGCCGGCGAAAGCGATTTAAATGCGATCGCGCATTTAATGAATACTTGCGAAGAAGTCGATCGGCTCGATGAAGGCACTTCCATCTCGGAATTAGGACAAAAATTTAGCGAACCTTCCCGATATTTAGCGCGCGATATCTGCCTTTGGGAAGATGCGGGCGGAAAATTAATCGGTTTTGCTTTGTTGTCGATTTCGGAACCAGGGGAAGTCACCGATGGCTGGCTGTGGTTTCGCGTCGATCCCGATGCGCGCTGCGGGGATGTGGAAGCGGCGGCAGTGGTTTGGGGCGAAACGCGAATGCGCGAGGTGGGATCATTGCGGGGTGCGCCAGTGAAGCTGCGATCCTGGGTTAACGCGGTAGATGCCGATCGCATTTCTGTGCTGGAAAGTTGCGGTTTTAGGGTCGATCGCTATTTTTGCCGCATGGCGCGATCGCTTTCTGAACCGATCGCAGAACCCCAATGCCCAGAAGGTTTTACGCTGCGTCTATTCCCCGGCGAACAGGATTCGGAAGCTTGGGTAGAAATGTTCAACCAATCGTTTATCGACCACTGGAATCACCACGATTTAACAGTCGAGAAATTCAAATACGATTTAGCCCAACCCAGTTACAGAAAGGATTTAGACTTAATTGCTGTTGCTGCTGACGGGACTTTTGCAGCTTTTTGCTACGCCGAAATTAGCCCGGAAGAGTGCGATCGCACTGGACGAAACGAAGGCTGGATTATGTCTCTGGGCACCCGGCGCGGCTTCCGCAAAATTGGCTTGGGACGAGCTATGTTGCTGGCTGGTTTGCATCGGCTGAAAGCTGCCGGTGTCGAGACTGCTATTATCGGTGTCGATACTGAAAATCCCTGGGGTGCGATGGGGCTTTACGAGTCTGTTGGTTTCCACAATATCCGCGATAGCATTTCCTATGTTAAAGATGTTTGAGCTATTTGGGTGCAGGGTTGAAGAAACCCGGTTTCTTGGTGTATGCCTCGTCGCCAAACAATATTGCTCGTAGAAACCCGGTTTCTGGGCCCGATTGCACAGTTGGCGATCGCACTTCAACTCAAAAAACCAGGTTTTTTAGTGCATTTACGAGTTATAACACAATATTTTCCTCAAAAACCCCGTTTCTACAACCTCTGTAAGTTTTATCTAAAAAACTTTTCCTACCCCCTTGACACCTTTGTAGTATAACTGTAGTATAAAAGTATGGAAAGCGCAGGAGAGCCAAAAACCTGTATTTTCCGTACCAAATCTGAACCTTGACAACTAAATAGCGATCGAGATTTCAAGGAACATCAAATTTGAAAGTCTTGCAATACAGACTTGATTGTCATGTTGTTACTTTTCACGAGACTGTTCAGTTACAGACTGACTCGATCTGAGTCAGATATTGTACCAAGTCAACCGAATTTCAACGAATTTCAGGCGGATGCAGAACAGAACAATTGCGATCGAGTGCGATCGGCAAACAAGACTGAGGAAATCCGCCATATCCAACAAGCTTACCATTTAGAACGGCGTTTGTTTATGTAAAAATTGTCGTATTAGCGCAGATGCTAACCCTCGCATTTTTTACCGACTAACGCCCTGACTAAACAGCAGATAAGCTACTAATCCAAAATCCAAAATATCAAATATAAAATTGCTTAAGGAGGTAACAGTTATGGTTCACATTCGTTTTGAAGGACGTTCCTATGATGTGGCAGAAAACCAACTGGGTATCACGGCAGGAATGAGCGACAAGGCAATTGGGGAACGTCTAGCAAATCATTTTGATGTCAAGAGCGATCGTTTCGAGTCTTACGTGCTGGATCGTCGTCCCAGCGGTGATTTAATTGTCCGCCCAGAAGCCGTTTACGGCTAGGAATCAACTTTTATTCCGCGCCCTAATTCGAGAAGCCTACACACATTAGGGTTCTAGTTCTGAAAAGATTGCGGGTTCAAGTCCCGCTAAAGGCTTCGGCTTTTATGGTGAAATGGTAAACACGCTAGAAATTGTCAACAGCTTTTCAAACTTGCGCGGTATAAAAAATCATCAATTGTCGGAGGCGCACCCTAACTAAAGAAGCTTACAAACTGGAAACGTTCGACTTAAAATCGAATCGTAGGTTCGATTCCTACTCGCCGCGAGGCGTAAAAAACAAAGCTTCTCTGACTTGTGCGCCGCCTCTTATACCTGAACTTTTTAGATCGATAAAGCGGTTGAAAGTTCCACTTCGTGCCCTAACAAAAGAAGCTTACATACTAGCTCTTGGTAGAGCATTTCTATTTAAAGAAAAGGTCGCGGGTTCAACTCCTGCATATGTGCAAACGGCTTTCTTAACTTGCGCGATGTGACTTTTACTGGTCTAATATTTTGATTTTAATTCTGTTTTTTGTTGCATCAGTTAACAGACGCAATTGGTCGTCTTTGCCAGAATATCCGCTCTTTTATTTTCAGTTCTGCGACCCAATATGTGAAGCGCATACACACAATTTAACCGATTAGTCACAGGTTCAAATCCTGTCAGTCCCGTTTAAGGGGCTGTAGCTCAGGGGTAGAGCAATCGGACTGTCAAAACGCTTTTCTAACTTGCGCGGAACCTCTATTTTTTTTAAGAACTGAAGTCCTTAATACAAACGAAATTACTTCAGTCTTAACTGCGATCGACATTAATTTTATCACTTCGCGCCCTAACTGATGAAGCTTACACACTTTCCTAACTATAAGGGCCCTAAGGTACCGATATTCGAGCGATCGAATTAGGGAAGCATTCCGAGTCTCTAGTTCTAGATGAGGTTTGCGTGTCCACTGCTAGGTAAAACTGGTAAGAACGGCTGTGCTTACAGCTTTATTAACTTGTGCGAAGTGTTTTAAATTTTAACATTTTTGGAGTATTAGTCGGCGATTGAAACCGATTATATACATACGAAGTCCGCCCCCGCGGACTAAGAAATTGATTGGGTATTAGCTATGAACAACAAACTTGCAATTTACCGATCGCCCTACGAGATAGATACCCTCCTCCACGCCTTCCAAGAATGCAGCCTGCCGCGCAGTCAATGGACGCACGAAGCCCATTTAACCGTTGCTTTATGGTATTTTCTGTTTGGCGAATCGGAATCAGAGGCGATCGATGCGATTCGCAATGGCATCAAACGTTACAACGCTGTGAATGGCATTGAAAGCACGCCAAACAGCGGGTATCACGAAACGCTAACGCTGTTTTGGGCACAAACTGTGCGCGAGTATCTGGCGGCTGAAAGTCGGAATCGCTCGATCGTACATTTGGCTAACGGTTTGATTGTCGAATATGCTGATCGCACTTTACCATTTCACCACTACACCCGCGAGCACCTGATGTCCTCGGAAGCCCGGAATAATTGGGTTGAACCGGATTTAAGGGCGATCGAAATCCCAGAATTTTCCCTGAAATAGTTTTAAAATAGCAGTTGTTGCCGCGCCCCAATCCGAAGAGCTTACATACAACCCTTACCTGGTTCTAAAAACAAAGCTCCTCAAACTTGCGCGGCGACTATTATATTTATTGCCAAGCGTGCAACAACTGCCATTCGCAGATTTTTGGATATTCCTAATAATTGAAAATCCAAAATCGCAAATCCAAAATTACAACTGGAGGCAGCACCAATGAATACAGCAGAGCGCGATTTACGTTTAGAAATGCTCAACAGTCTGCTCACCACACCTCACCGCCAACTGGAAAAGGTGACAGAAATTCACAAGTTAATTATCGAATTAGACCCGATTTTTTACGGTCATTTAGCAGTGTGGTATCAGCGTCACGGCGACGTGCGCGATCACAAGGAAGTTTTTGCCGGAAATTTGCTGACTTCGGCGCTGACAGAGCACCGAGATGCCGGGTTTATGATGTTGCAAGAGTTCCCGCCCTACGAGGTTTCGCGGATTGTGGACTTTATGAAGCAGCACCAAAATAAGGTTCCACGCAGCGCGCGCACTGCTGTCACTCGCTATCTGCGATCGCGCGAAAAGAATGCTCAGTTTTTCGATCGCGCCGCCCTACGCAACCGCAAGGCGATGAAGCACTTGTACGCCACTTTACACGTCAAGCCGAGCGATCGAGCTAATGCTATTCTGTTTAAGGACAATCCGCCAGAAGACTCGCTGGCATTCGTCTTGAAGCAGTTAGCGAAGGCTGCGACTCCTGCGGAACAGGCGAATTTGATTGTTGAGTACAAGATTCCCTATACGATCGCAGTTGGTGCGATCAAAATGCTCACGCCAACGGTGTTAGCAGCGCTGATTAACTCGATGTCGCCGCAGGAAGTGATCAACAACCTGAAATCAATTCAGTCTCGCGGCGCGATGGAGCACCCGGAAGTCAAGCAGTTGATTGATTCTAAGTTGGATGAAGCCGCCAAGTGCGATCGGGTTTCTGCTTACAAAGCTAGTGTGGCGGGCGCGGGCGCGAACTTCGACGCAGCCACGGCGGCGAAGCTGGAAGCGGTGACAAACGAACAGGTAAAGAAGCGTGGCAAGATTGTCAAAGCCACCGGTTTGTTGATTGACAAGTCGGGAAGTATGGAAAGTGCGATCGAAGTTGGGAAGCGTCTAGCTGCTTTGATATCGGGCATTTCCGAGGCTGCACTGTTCGTTTATGCCTTTGACACGATGCCGTATCCAGTGCAAGCAAACGGCAGCGAATTGACCGATTGGGAGCGCGCATTCCAGCACATTAACGCAGGCGGCGGCACTAGCTGCGGTTGCGCGGTGGAAGCAATGCGGATTAAGAAGCAAGTGGTTGAGCAGTTCATTATGGTAACAGATGAAGGCGAAAATTCTGCACCTTATTTTGCTGATGCTTATCAGAATTACTGCCGCAGTTTGGGGGTAATTCCTGATGTGGTGATTGTGCGAGTTGGCGCTTACTGCGATTATGTTGAGAACCAATTGAAGGACAAGCAAGTGTCAGTGGAAACGTTTACCTTTGCGGGTGATTATTACTCGCTGCCGAACTTGGTGCCGATGTTGTCTCGCCCTTCGCGGCTGGAGTTGTTGATGGAAATTCTGGATATGGCTTTGCCGGTCAGGGATGACAAGTGATAGAATGGGATTGCCCGTCAGTTATGCTGGTGAGCAATCCTCATATTTTTTATTCTGGTATGTCAACTGAGGTTACATCCGCTGAGGCTCAAGAAAATTTTGATTTACTTTGCGATCGTGCTGTTGAAACTGGGGAATTAATTGTGATAACCAGACATAACGGCAAAAATGCAGTTTTGATTTCTGAGGCAGAATTAGAAAGTTTGCTAGAAACGCTTTACTTACTGCGTTCTCCTGCTAATGCAACTCGCTTGTTAACGGCACTGAAACGAGCTAAATCAAGAGTCACTCAACCTCAGGCGCTTGATGAAATTTGTACAAAATTTGGGCTTGATGAAGATGCCGATGGACTCGATCCGTCAGACTAAGTTATGCTAGAGGGAATGCGTCAACATCATCGACATTTGGCAGAAACAGAATCGCAGAATTTTCGGAGTGCAGTGTGAGTTCGCCAGTGTTCGCGATATAATTCCAATCTAACCGTATTTGATATTACTCCCAAACATCTCCCTCAGTATCCTGAAGCGGCAACTTTTTGCCTATCGTCAATTCTTCTCTAGTTTGCTCGATAATTTCCAGTAATTCTGGATTGGCGATGGATGAAACTAACTGAAAATCCGCAGCAGCCAAAGCAGCGCGCAACTTCGGCGAAGTGAGTGTAGGATATTTCTCTAACACCTGTTGTTCCGTCCATCCCGCCGCAAACAGCCCCAGCAAGAATTCTACTGACAATCGAGTTTCTGGCGGTGCGGGTTGACTTGTTGCAGTTTTTGGGTTGGGATGAATGAGCTTTCGCCAGTCCATTGTTTTACTTAAACGATTTGGGAAGATTCCACTGATCATACTACATTTGGACACAGTATAAATACGTGGATCGTTGATTGACTCTGTAAATTGATACCGCAGATTATTTCCCGATTTTGCGATTAAATTGTTATTACGATCGCACTATGGCACTTTCTTATAGACTAGAGTAGTAGGGTGGCAACAGGGCGATCGCCCTTTTTGATTTTGTCCGTTTCAATACCAAATCGCGTTAGCGAAGCCCTCCAAGAGGATCGCACGCTTATCTCAACCCACTGTGCAACCCACAGTACCACTACTTTAACTTCTTAAAACTATGGGAAAAAAGTCTAAAGCCAAAAAATCCCAGGTCAAAAAATCCACTTTGCTCTGCCAGCGACTGCAAGAAGCTCTCGATCGAGGCTGTAAAGTTTGGGTTAAAACAAATAATAGCAGTTTCGGCGGCATCCCGATTAACTTGTACGGGGAGTTTGCCGAACTTTTGGTAATAGTTCCCCCTAACGAACACGGGGAAAATATCGATGCTTACGGACAAGTTACGTGGTTGATTCGACTCTCTGATATTATTGCACTTGCTTATCCTACTGAATACTGGTCTAAAGATAGATTAGAAAGTTTGCTGCCACCTGATGCAGTTACTTCGGAAGTAGGAGATTAACTAGGTAAGGTGCTTGTGGTGCAGCCTACTGGTTTGTAGTGAGGACTTTATTCCTTACAATCTGAGGACTAAAGTCTTCACTACAAACCGTTTTCGCCTCGGAAATGAACGGACATAATATGGTTATTTTCTCGGCTATTTTACAAGCGAAAATATACACCGCTCAAACCGATTTCGATCGGTTCAATTAATTGTTGCAAGCTGAAAGTTCTATTTTGCAGTTGCCTCCTTCCAGTTCACTGCAAGCAGCGAGAGCTTGAGCTTCTGCTGCTGCTTTATCATCGCCCCAGCCTGCACCTGCTCCTCCCTTCCCTACTGATATCGCTCCACAATTATTCGTATTAGATGTCAGAGCTACACAATCGTTAGCCCCGCCACTTTGTTGATTGCAGGCAGTTACTGCTGCATCTAGTGCTTCTTTTTCTGTAGCATGATCCCAACTAATACCCGTGGCGTCAGAAGTCGGAGAATAAGCAGTAGCTCCATGAGTGTTCTGAGCATGAGCAACCTGGGCCAATGCTAAGATAGGAATTGTCAAAGCTGTCACAATAACTAACTTAGAAAAGAGTTTTTTCAGCATATTTACTTGATATCTCTACAAGGTTAAATTTGGAGGCTCGATAAATATTATCCTATAATATTTATTGATGTCAAGATTTTTGGTAAATGTTTATAATCGCTTAAGTTAAGAGCAGGTTATGTAAAAATAAGTAAAATTACGGAGGTCAATTCAGTGGCAGATATCCGCAAAATCCTCAGCCAACTCGCGGCGCAAGAAGGGCAACTGCTCGATACGCAATTCCTGGCTCCCTGCGTGCGGGGGGGAAGGGTGCGGATAAGGATAAGTGGGATGACTTATCTGTTTCAACCGCAGCCGCAAAATTTTGAAGGATGGGCTATTTTTAAGCCTGTAAATGAGAAAATTGCTGCTGTAATTGAGGAGCCTATTTTGCCGCAAGTGGCAGAGTATTTGCAACTACTCATGCCGATTCGCTTGCATTTGGCTTGCGTGCTGCAAGGGCAAACTTGGCTGGGTTATCCTGTTAATGAATCTGATGCTAAACAGCGCACTGGTTTTGCTAAACCCGTGCCAGTACATTTAGTAACTAAAGGCTCGCAGTTCGAGCCGATTCTGGCGCGGTGGGACGGTGATTGTTTGTGGTTTGAAGAAATTGACAGGCGCGCCGATCCGCTGCTTGCTGAGCAGTTGAGAAGAGCTTTGAAAAAATTGATTTTACCTGAAGAAGTTTGCTTTAAAGGGATGACGCCGGAAATGCGAACTGTTTACGAATTGGTCTCCCGAAATATTAAACATTTAGACCCGAATGTGCAGGCAGAACAGCGCTTGCAGCGGGCTTTGAAGATGGGCGGCGGGGAATTGCGGGATTTTTGCGATCGCAAAAATTACTGGCTGGTTGAATGGACTAGCGGCAGTGGAGAACATCATAGTTCTGCGATCGCCAAAAATGACTTAACAGTAATGAGTGCTGGCATTTGTCTCAGTGGCTTGGACAAAGATTTCGACTTGCAGTCATTAGTCGGAGTCGTCGAAAATCGATAATGGGAATGGGGAATTGGGCGAAGCGAAGCGGAGGGATGGGGCATCGGGGAATATCTAATAGTTGTCAGTTGTCAGTTGTTAGTTGTTAGTTGATCCTGGTTTTTATAATCAAGAAATAACCAATGCCCAATGCCCAATGCCCAATGCCCCATGCCCCATGCCCCATTCGCAATTACCATGAGTATATTTTTTCACGAACAACTTTACAGAAATTCCTCAGTGATGTCGCTGATCAAAAATTTCCCGGTAACGGTATGCGGCGCGGGCGCTTTGGGTGCGAATATTGTAGAGAGTCTGGCGCGATCGGGCTTTTGTCAGTTAAGAGTCATCGATCGCGATCGCATCGAAGAGCGCAACCTTTCCACTCAACCCTATTATCGATCGGACATCGGCGCATTCAAAGCCAAAATTCTCGCCAACAACCTCTACCGCGCCTTGGGAGTCAGCATTGACGCGCACTCAAAGGAATTGACACCCGCCAATGTCGATCGACTGCTTGCCAACAGCGCCGTTGCGATCGATACTTTTGATAACAGCATCGGGCGACAAGCAGTCAAGGATTACTGTGCCAGTACCTCCATTCCCTGCGTGCACGTCGGATTAGCAGCAGATTACTCCGAAATAATTTGGAACCAACACTATCGCGTTCCTTCACCGGCGAATGATGACATTTGTGATTACCCGCTGGCAAGAAACTTGGTAATCCTGACGGTTGCTATTGCCTGCGAAGTAATTGTTACCTTTGCTGCTACCCAAGAGCAACAAAATTTAACTTGCACGATCAAAGATTTTGCAGTAAAGCCACTTCTATTGTAGAATGTCGATTGACTGTTGCCAGAAACCCGGTCTAGCGAGATTGGATACCTCCATCCCATAAACCCGGTTGCTCACTCTCAAACAATCGTCAAAATTTCCGAAAACGCTTGATAAAATTAACAGGGAAACTATGTCCGCAAAAGTTTGTACTGGTACTATTTCACTAGAATGCCACCCAAAACCGCCTGAGGTTAAGCATGAGGTTAAGCCTACGCATAAGCCTAAGCAGCCGACTTTTTATTATTTACTAGCAGTTCTTGGCATATTAGTGTTGACTGGCGCCAATGCAGCCAATTATTATTCAGGCGGCGAAGTTTGCCCCACTAATGATTGCCACGAACCAGAAGTTAGATTCCATAAAAGGATTTTAAAACACGGATCGAGAGGGGCAGATGTGAAGAAACTGCAAAAATTGTTGAACGCGCAGGGTGTCTGCCCAGAACCGATCGCACTTGATGGCATATTCGGCCGGACAACCCTAGATGCAGTGAAAATATTTCAGCGACAAGCCAACCTTCCTGTAGACGGAATTGTGGGAGGCAAAACTTGGGACAGACTGTTTGCTAGTTCGTAAATTTAAGCACCGGACAACAAACGCTTCTCAGTCCTCATTGCCAATCATTAATCGCTGCGGTTTGTAGTTGTGCATCAAGCACATTTTGTGCAACTACAGACACAGAAGCTGCAATCAACAATCAATCAAACACTCGATTGCTAATGAATGAAGTTTTAGATTTTTGGTTTGGTCGATCGAACTCTCCTGAGTTTGGAAAAGTCCAAAACAAGTGGTTTAAAAAAGATGCGAATTTTGATGCGGAAATACTAACGAACTTTCTCCCGCAATACGAACTAGCAGCATCCGGTCAACTCGACTCCTGGCAAGATTCTCCCGAAAACTGTTTAGCATTAATCATACTGCTCGATCAATTTCCGCGCAATATGTTTCGCGCAACACCTCAAGCATTCGCCACAGACAGCAAAGCTTTAGCCAGCGCCGAATACGCTGTTAATAATAACTTCGATCGCGAATTGCTGCAAGTACAAAAATGGTTTATGTACCTGCCTTTTGAACACAGCGAAAACTTAGAACACCAGCAAAAATCTGTGGAACTATTTCGCCAACTCAGCGGCGAACCTGACAGCGGTTCAGTCATTGATTTCGCAGTGCGCCATTTTAAAATAATCGAGCGTTTTGGGAGATTTCCTCACCGCAATCAGATTCTCGGGCGCGAAACAACTCTCGCAGAAGCAGAGTTTTTGAGACAACCGGGTTCGGGATTTTAAAACGCGATCGCCAAATTTTTAGGTTGTTTGCTATACAGACTTAAAAATACTATAGTTAACAGGAATACCCCACTGATTTTACAGCAAAAAGCACGGATTACCATTGTTATAAAAAATAGCGATTTTCTGCTAAACTTTAAAATCAAATCGGCTACTAAAATTATCAATATGTGTTTCAAACATCAAGAATATATAGATAAGCTTTCAACTCAATGCCCACCACTGGACTATGAACCTAAAGAAATGCTGGCTTTTAGATTTGTATTTAAACCCAATGATGAACGATCTATTGATAACTTTAAACCAGTGCTGATAATAACTCCGCAGCGCAACCTAAAACCAGAAACTGAAGCAACCAGATGTCAAGGTTATGCGCTATCATTATTTGATACCAGGGAAAATGCCGAAAAACGTTATTTAAAACTAACAAAAAAAAGAAAAAAACTGCGTGATTCTCTGGGGACTCACATAGCAGCAGGAGCGCTCTGCAAGACAGATGGAGTTCTCTCCAAAATAGATGATAACGGTCACTTCAGCCTACATGAATTTGCTACTGCTGATTTAGCAGCCAAATTTGTAATAACATCTTGTTTATTGTAAGGTAGAAAAATATGGAACAATTAATAGGATTTAAACTAAGTAAATTTCCTCTAACTCTCAGAAGCATAGTCCATTTAGAGTATTTCGACGGCCCCCTGCTATCGCTTTTTGAGAATGAATACGGCGATAGCTATCTTTATTCTTGGTGCGATGTAGATAATTTGTACAATCGCTGGTTGGTTTTCAGAGTTGCACAACTAACTCTCAAGCTTTACATAGAGGGACAAGTTTCATTGCACGAGTTAATTGTAAATCCTGTTGACGGATTTCTATATTCATTAGATATAGACAATGATTTACAGGTGAAAAACACTTATTTAATCCTGCCTGAAAATTTACCGGAAATCTACTTGCCCGAAACAGATTCCTATTACGAACTGTCTGATTTAAATCGAGAAACTGCGGAAGAAGATAGGTTATTAATTTTTCAGAAATTTTCCAGTGAATCTCAACTTAGCAAGGTTTGAAGCTGACTAAACAACCAGATACCGACTTCTTGAAAAAGTCGGCATCTAATCGATCGCCCAATCGTCAGCCGCGATACTGAACCCGATAAATCCGGTTATTCCCTTCCTCAGTAAACAGCAAACTCCCATCAGGTAAAACCAACAAACCAACAGGCCGCCCCCAAGTTTTCGGGCCCGACGGATCTGTGAGAAAACCAGTCAGAAAATCCTCATAATAACCTTGAGGCCGTCCAGTTGCCGCATTAAAGGGTACAAACACAATTTTATACCCAGTTCCTGCATTGCGGTTCCAACTGCCGCGAAACGCCACAAATGCCCCATTAAAAAATCTTTTAGGAAACGTTTTTCCGTCATAAAACTGAAGTCCCAAAGCCGCAGAATGCGCCTGAAACAACACATCTGGCATCAATGTTTTAGCTGCTAAATCGGGTCGATCGCTCTTGCCGTTTTTAGCGTGGCGCGGGTCGAGCAAATTCGGCTTAAAATAAGTATAAGGCCAGCCGTAAAACTCGCCTTGACGAATTCTGGTCAAGTAATCCGGCACCAAATCATCTCCCAAACCGTCGCGTTCGTTGACTGTCGTGTAGAGTTGATTGGTTTTCGGGTGAAAATCCAATCCCACCGGATTTCGCAAACCGGAAGCAAATGTTTGTTGGCTTGTGCCGTCCAAATTCATCACTTGCACAGATGCTCTCGGCAGCGGTTCGGAGTCGGCATTAGACTGGGAACCAACTGATACGAAAAGCTGGCGGTTGTTCGGGGAAGCGACAACATTTCGCGTCCAGTGTTGGTTGTAGCCACCGCCAGGTAAATCGGCAATCTTTTCACCGCTACCTGTTAATTGTTCCTGCCCTTTTGTGTAGGGAAATCGGCGGACTTCAGCGGTGTTTCCGAGGAAAAAATAGCGATCGGCAAAAGCCATGCCAAAGGGAATATTTAACCCATTTTGGGCGCTAGCAAAAGTCATGTTCACCTCAGCAACGCCGTCACCGTTGGCATCCCGCAGCAGCCTAATCCGATTTTGGCGCGTTTCTGTTACCAAAACATCCCCTGTCGGCGTTAAAGCCAGCCATCGGGGAGCGTCTAAATTGTCAGCAAAAACGTTGACGACAAAGCCAGGAGGCACTCGCAGCACTGGCGATGCGGGAATCGGTACTACTTGAGGAGGTTTTGAGGCGCTTTGGCTGGCGAAAGGTTGCGGTAAAGCAGTTGCAACAATGCGGATGGGCTGTGGCGAAAGCGGTTTGGTCGGTACAATTTGAGTTGTGCGAACATTTGTCAGCGGCGCAAGGGAGGGAATTTGCGACAGCGGACTTGGTGCGGGTACAGGAGTTGCTGTAGCATCTGTAGGTCGATCGCACGCAACCAGAGGTAACAGCAGAATTAGCAACAGGAAACGCAGGTAATACATAGCAGCCATTTCTCCACAATTGCTCGACAATTCTATGATTTTAACTGCTCCTAAACAGCGAAGCCACCGCGCGCGCGATGGCTTAATTCCGTTTATAACGGTAACTCTACCAAAGTCCTCTCACAGGAGGAGCTGGACGGGGAGCCGGAATCGGACGGGGAGCCGGAATCGGAGCGGGAACCGGACGGGGAACCGGGCGGGGAGCCGGACGAGGTGGCGGTTCAGGAGTCGGACGCGGTGCGGGGGTGGCAGGACGAACAACGGTTGTAGAGACCACTTTATAATTGGGGATCACGGTGAGATTTTCCACCTGATCTCCCGATACCGTCGCTCTGACTTTCATTCCCGGTACGAGAGACGTAATTCTCAGGACGCATCTTTGAATCCTGAGAGTCCTGTACGGCCCGCTTTCTGGGCGAATTGTTACTATGTCGCCGACAATATTTTTGACAAAACCCGTAAAAATTTGAGCGTTTGCTGTTGTGGTGGTCTGTGTTTGGGCTATTTCAATTGCAGGGTTAGCCATCGCAGGATGCACTGAGACCGCCGAAATGAGCACCGACAGGGTTGCACCTGTCAATAATTTGATGTTCTGAAGACGCATTGAAACCTCACATTAACTGCCTTTGAGGGTCGGGCTTGCTTTCGCTACGCGAAAATCCCAACCTTTAAACCTAATCCAGTTTAATCCCCGGAGTAGTAAATTTATGACAATCTCAAAAAAAGATTATCGAACAAGTTTTGAAAGACTGAATTATACATGAAAAGTTCCCCATTTACAACAAGTTCAGCGCTTGGCATCTCTTGAGTGTAGGCATGATATATTGAGTTTGTTCGATCGACCGTTGCAGTTTTTTTGCGCCCACCTAACTGTTGTGGCACTCGCGGGAAACTCTGCCAACAGACAGATTCTGCTTGCCCGATGCAGTAGCGCCATAGTTTCAATTCGCGATCGCCAGCCTGCCACAGTTGACAGTTGACAGTTGACAGTTGACAGTTGACAGTTGACAGTTGACTTTGGAGTGCGAAGTTTTTAGGCAGGGGATTTAAGCCCCAGCCTAAAAACAATCCACCTAAAGGTGGGGGCTTTAAATCCCCTGTGCTTTGATGAACTTTCAACTAAAAACGGCGCAATATTGACAGTCAAAAAGCCATCTCAAAACTTTTCAGATCGGGTGCGGTTGGCGGATAATTAGATAGGAACTTTGTAGGAACTGCTGATGAGGAGTTTAGCGAACAAAAAAATGGTGAACAGCAAATTTTTATTTAACAAGCTAATTGCGTTGAGTTTGAGTGCAGCGCTGCTGTCTGTTGCCCTACAGCAGCAGGCGACTGCCCAATTTGTTGCTAATTTAAGTAATAGTGCGATCGCCCAGCGCTCAAAATCCGATGTAAAATTGCCAAATCTCGGAGTTCCAGAACTGCCACCATTGGGCGAACCGTCTCAGTATATTCCCCAAGAACCAAAGGCGGCAGAAAATCCCATTGAGGAAGTACGTTTAGTGCTGAAATTGCGAGAACGTCGGGTCTATGTTTACCGCAAAAATAAGGTGCAAGCGAGTTTCCCGGTGGCGATCGGGAAACAGGGCTGGGAAACTCCCACGGGCAGCTTTAAAGTCATGCAAATGATTAAAGATCCTGCTTGGGAGCATCCTTGGACGGGAGAAATTGTACCCGCAGGGCCCGACAATCCGCTGGGTACAAGGTGGATCGGGTTTTGGACGGATGGTAAGAATGTGATCGGTTTTCACGGGACTCCGACTCTAGAGTCGATCGGGCGAGCAGCTTCTCACGGTTGTGTCAGAATGTTTGACAAAGATGCCCAGGCTTTATTTGAGAAAGTCGCAGTTGGCACGACGGTGATAGTTGAAAAGTAATTATTCGGAAACTGGGGTGCTTGAAAATATTCAGCAACAGGCAAGATGCCTGTGCCACTCTTGATGAATTTGATTATGGGGTGGGCCGGAGAACCCGCCCCCTTTCTTAGCAACAGGCAAGATGCCTGTTCCACAAAGAGTTAAATAGATTGCTGATATTTTTCCAGCAATTCTGGGATGTAATCGTAGCCATCAACACCAATTACCGGAATGATATTCGATCGACTTTTCGCCAAAGATTCTTTAAAAGCTTCAGCCCCCATTTGTCCGCGCAAAATAGTCAGCAAACCAGCCGATTGCCGCCACTCCATCGCCCCAATTTGCTCCAAAGTATACATCCCCAAACTACCAGCAAATATCGCTTGTTCTAGTTCATTCATCCTGTAATAAGCTTGAGCCAAATAAGCCAAATTCAGACCTTGCAAATACAAATCGCCCGAAAATTGGGCAGCTTGCCAACCTTTGACCAAATACTCGATCGCACCGGCGGCATTTTCCAGAGTAATTTTAGCAATTCCGAGGCTGCTAGAGCAAAAAGCTTGACTTTGCCTGTCTCCCAATTTCTCCGATAATAACAAGCCTTGCTCCAAATAGCCGATCGCACTTTCATAAACCTCCGGTTCCACCTCCTCCAACTGCCGCGCTTGAAACACCTCGCTGTAGCCCAAATTAGCCAGCGCATTTGCCTCACCTTGCCGCTCTCCCGCTTGTCGTGCCATAATTAAAGCCCGCTGACTGTAATTAATCGCTTCTTGATAATTTTTTTGAGCAACATAATTGCGGCTGATGTGATTGAGATTAGCAACTTCGCAGGCCTTATCCTCCTCCAGACGGGCAATTTCCAGCGCTTGCTTGTGCAATAAGATCGATCGCTCATAGGCCCCAGCCGCCTGCATCGAATAACCCAAAAGTGTCAAAATCCGAGCCTTAGCTTGAGTACCCTCAACACGGCGCAGAGGTTCATCTAAATAATCCAAAGTATGCCGCAGAGCTTTACCATCAAACGAAGCAAAAATCCCGCCATAAAGCGGAAAGTATTCCCGCTGAGAAAACGCGCGCAAAATTTGCAAAGTCACTTGAAAACAAGCATTTGCCAACTGCTCGCCGCTCTTAGTAGAATTATTAAATCCACTAGCTAGCTGACTCCAAATTACCGCAAAAGTAATGTAAGTAGAAATCGAAGCTTTTGTGGATACTTTAGAATCGTAAACTTGCTTATCGAACCATGTCGCCAAAGCCCGCTGTAAGCACTGCAAAATAATTGCCAACTCAACCAATGTACTTAATTCTACATTAGACTGCTTGGCTGCCAGTTCAACGATAGAATCACCCCTGGCAATAGTCTGCAAAAGAGCGTGAGGAAACGGACTATTAACCTTTTTTGCCCAAAAAGCCCAAGGCCCATTTTGTTCGGGACTACCAGCGAATCCTAGCTGCTGCGGCTGATAAATCCAGCCGACGAGTTCCGGTTCCAAGCGCTGCCAAGATTCTAAACCTTTGGCAATCCCGCTGGTGATTTGCTGCAAATCTCGCTCGGTTTCGGGATTGGTAGTTTGCAGCATTTGTTGGTGCACGGATTTGGACAACTGCTGCAATTGCTCTAAAGTCAGCGGATGTTCTTTATTGGGATCGATTATTTGCAATATTGCCAGGAGGCGGCCGTTGGATTCGGCGGTAAGGATTTGTTGGATGGAAGATGCAATTTCGCGATCGACTCGGTTATCCTTCTGCCAGCGTTCCCATTCTCCTTGGATGGTTTTTAGCGCTCTGAGGCTACGATTTGCCTTGGCTTGTTTGATTTCGTCCTTTTCATTTCTGAGCAGGTTTTCGGTGGCATCTAAGCGTTCGCCGAAACAGCGTTCAAAGATTTCGCCGGTGCCGGTGCCAATGTCTTGCACCAACATTTGATATACTTGTTCTTTAGAGCGAATTTGACCTTTGAGGGTGATTTCGACAATTTTATCGATCAGTGCTAGGTAGCGATCGCGCAATGAAGTAGATTCTGGCATAAGTTATTTTTAGTTAATAAATTTTTATTGAGACAGCAGACAGTATTTCACGCTGCTACTTCATTTTACAGTTCATCTGGATTAATGCCCATTGCTCGCAGGCGATCGGCCAATTGATTGGCTCGTTGACTTTCCGATTCAGCCCGTTGTCTTTCCGATTCGGCTCGTTGTCTTTCAAATTCAGCTCGCTGTCTTTCCGATTCAGCGCGTTGCCTTTCTGATTCAGTTTGCTGTCTTTCAATTTCAGCTTGCTGCCTTTCAAATTCGGCTCGTTGGCTTTCCAATTGAGCTCGCTGTCTTTCAAATTCTTCAGGAGTCAGAACCAAATTACCATTAAGATCATACCAGCGCAGCCACAACCTTTCATTTTGTAGAAAAGCGCCTTGCCACAAACCCAAACTTAACTGGATTTCCGGTATCCAGAATCGAGAACCTGTTAACACTTGTTCGCGGTAACGGTTGCCAATCAAGCGAAATACTCTCAGTTGATTGTTGTATTTGCTAAAAACAAAGTAATAAGGAATTTTCAAAATTCTCTCGTAAACTTGCCATTTAGTCGGCGGTTTGTTGGGTTCCGATTCTGTCAGCCCTAAATCTTCATCTTCCGTACTTGGTGATAGAAATTCCATCGCAATTAAAGGACTTACCACCTCATCCCAAATCACGTAACTTTGGCGCAAGTCTCTGTCTTGGTAAAATCTCGAAACGCCGACAACTAAATACCAATCGGGTCTTTTGTACCAATTGAGGTGGTTGGAGTCGTAGTATAGATTGAGATCGCTGGCAGAAAATACGCGATCGGCTGGATAATTAGGGGGAATGCAGCTATCGCACAAAACTTGTGCTTGCAAGCGGTGGTATTCGTCAGGCAAACCAGGCTCCTCCGGGTCTTCACTGGGTAGATCGTACATCGTCGGTAGCACTTTTGCTTGGGAAGATTGCGAATCTGGTATGTACATGGTTATATGATTAGCATAAAACTACAGTTCATCTGGATTAATGCCCATGTCTCGCAGGCGATCGGCCAATTGATTTGCCCGTTGTTTTTCAAATTCAGCACGTTGCCTTTCCGATTCAGCTTGCTGTCTTTCAATTTCAGCTTGCTGCCTTTCAAATTCGGCTCGTTGGCGTTCCAATTCAGCTCGTTGGCTTTCCAATTGAGCTCGCTGTCTTTCAAATTCTTCAGGAGTCAGAACCAAATTACCATTAAGATCATACCAGCGCAGCCACAACCTTTCATTTTGTAGAAAAGCGCCTTGCCACAAACCCAAACTTAACTGGATTTCCGGTATCCAGAATCGAGAACCTGTTAACACTTGTTCGCGGTAACGGTTGCCAATCAAGCGAAATACTCTCAGTTGATTGTTGTATTTGCTAAACACAAAGTAATAGGGAATCTTCAAGATCCTCTCGTAAACCTGCCACTTAGTCGGAGGTTTGTTTGGTGCGGATTCTGTCAGCCCCAAATCTTCATCTTCCGTACTTGGTGATAAAAATTCCATCGCAATTAAAGGACTTACCACCTCATCCCAAATCACATAACTTTGGCGCAAGTCTCTGTCTTGGTAAAATCTCGAAACGCCGACAACTAAATACCAATCGGGTCTTTTGTACCAATTGAGGTGGTTGGAGTCGTAGTATAGATTTAGATCGCTGGCAGAGAATACGCGATCGGCTGGATAATTAGGGGGAATGCAGCTATCGCACAAAACTTGTGCTTGCAAGCGGTGGTATTCGTCAGGCAAACCAGGCTCCTCCGGGTCTTCACTGGGTAGATCGTACATCGTCGGTAGCACTTTTGCTTGGGAAGGCTGCGAGTCATGTTTGTATGCAGTCATAGGATTACCCTGGCGAGACGGCTTGAGGAGATTGAAGCGGTACGGTAATTAGGACATTATAGCGGTTTTCCTTTTCTGGCGAGTGCTGCGAAGGGCGATCGTATCTTCCCAAACCAACCAAAAATGATTTACGTGTAACTTTTGGTAGGAATTTGGATATATGAATCAGGCATTTCATTCTGCTGGTGAATAGCAAAGAAACGGCGCTCAATTTCTTTAAGCACTGCTGCATCATAATAAATCATGCCGCAATCAAGACAAATCTCAACGGTTGTGTTAGGAACTAGCAAGTATTTACCTTTGTGACTGTAAAGGTAATTGATTTTACGTTCCTCATAGCGGTTGCTACCGCAGGTATTGCATCGGATTTCTCGCATGAGTTTATCCTCATAATCCCGGATTTCGGATTCTCAATCGACAATTAGACAAGCTTGAATATCTTCTCTTTCTAGCCAAGGATAGCCTTCTAAAATAATTTCTGGTGTGTCGCCGACTCTAGCATTCCTAGAATATGCTCAACAGCCAGACGGCGACCCCGAATAATCGGTTTTCCGTTAAATATTTTGGGGTTTACGGTAATTCGTTCTAAAAGTTTTTGAGCATCCATAATTTGAGGCATAATTAGATAATCACTATTTTATCATATTTAATGATTGCGGAACCACTTACCCTCTCACAAACCACTCCCATCTTAGAAGCCCAAGGATTAACTCGCCGCTTTGGCGGTTTAGTTGCTGTAAACGATGTATCTTTTGCAGTTCAAAAACACGAGATTTTTGGATTGATCGGCCCTAACGGCGCTGGCAAGACCACTCTGTTTAATGTAATGACTGGACTGATACCTGCTTCTAGTGGTAATCTGATTTATCAAAACGAAAATATTTCTAAATTGCGACCTTATCAAATTGCGAATAAAGGTATTGCCAGAACATTTCAAAATATTCGGTTGTTTGGAGAACTTTCTGTTTTGGATAATGTGGCGATCGCCCGACACATCCACAGCCGATCGCAAAATCCGGTATTATCGCTACTATCGGGGATTTTCGGCTTACCAGAATCTAACGCAATGGAGCGCAAAACCCAGCGTAAAGCCCTGGAATTGTTGGATTTGGTCGGTTTGGGCGATCGGGCGCAGGAACAAGCTAAAAACCTGCCCTACGGCGACCAGAGGCGCTTAGAAATCGCCCGCGCCCTAGCCCTAGAACCGACAATATTGCTGTTAGATGAACCAGCGGCGGGGATGAATCCCAGCGAAAAGCACAAGTTAAGTGAATTTATCCGCGAAGTGCGGGAACAATTCAATTTAACTGTAATATTGATCGAGCATCATGTACCGCTGGTGATGGGATTGTGCGATCGAATTGCGGTGCTGCATTTCGGTCAGTTGATTGCCTTGGGCGAGCCTGGTGTAGTGAGGAATAATCCTGCTGTGATTGAAGCTTATTTGGGAGATGAAGGATAAAATAAAATTGGTTTAATAGATAAGCGGGCGATTGAAAGAGACTGTTGGCGAATGTCTGAGGGGTTTCACCCCTCAGACATTCGCCGTCCTGAATAGGCAGAATGATTGTGTAATAACAATACTTCGGACAGTTTTAGAGCCGATCGAGTGTCCGAAACCCTTACTGGCTATATAGTGGACTATTTTTTCAAGGTTTAAGTAAGCGCCCTAAGTTTCCTAAAATGCGTTAAAAATGGCAGGGCTTCCTCGCGCGAGGCTTACAAGGCCGTTAAAAAACTGTCCTAAGTATTGTAATAAGACACCATATTAAATAATTTATTATGACTCTTCACCCCCGCGACTGGTCGTCAATTCCTGAAATGACCGCCTCCGTAGCACGAACCTCCTTTCCCAAAGGCAATCCATATATGAAAATGCGCGACGAATTAGGAGTGCTGTACTTGGATACTGACTTTATCACCTTGTTTCGAGCCGACTGCGGTCAAACTGCATTATCACCAGGGCAATTAGCATTAATCAGTGTGATGCAATTTGCCGAGGGATTGACTGACCGACAAGCAGCAGAAGCGGTCAGAAGCCGTATAGACTGGAAGTATGCTCTGGGACTAGAAATTACAGATAGCGGTTTTAATTATTCAGTTTTAAGTGAATGGAGAAGTCGATTAATTGCTGCGGGACGTGAAAGCCAATTACTTGATAAAATGTTAGGACATTTTATGGACAAAGGATGGCTCAAAGCCAGGGGGAAAGCCAGAACTGACTCCACCCATGTCATCGGAGCCATCCGCAAAATGAACCGCCTCGAATGCGTTGGAGAAACTTTACGTCATGCTTTAAATCAGTTAGCAACAGTTGCCGATGAATGGTTATTAACAGTAGTCAATCAGGATTGGTCTGAGCGTTATGGCACGAGATTTGAGCAGTATCGTTTGCCGAAATCTGAAACCGAAAAACAAAGCTTGGTATTGACTATTGGCTGTGATGGTCATCACTTATTGTCAGCTTTGTATGACCCCTTGAGTCCTGAATGGTTACGTCAGCTAAAAGCGGTAGAAATTTTACGCTGTGTCTGGATACAGCAATATGGGTGGTGCAAAGGTAAAGTTTATTGGCGAGAAGCTGATAATTTACCGCCCCACAAGCAGTTAATTACTTCCCCTTATGATATCGAGGCTCGCAATCGGACAAAAAGAGATACTAATTGGACAGGTTATACAGTACATCTTACAGAAACTTGCGATCGAGATTTACCTCATTTAATTACCAATGTGGAAACGACACCCGCCACCACTGGAGATGTAGAAATGACTCAGGTGATTCATCAAGCTTTAGCTGATAAACACCTGTTACCACAACAACATATTGTCGATACTGCTTATGTTGATGCTCAACACTTGCTCAAAGCGTGAGACACAATTAGGTATTGAGCTTCTTGGCCCTGTACCGCCTGACTCTAGTTGGCAAGAAAAAGCTAAGCTGGGCTTTGAGCTTTCTTGTTTTACCGTTGATTGGGACCATCGCCATGCTACTTGTCCGCAAGGGCGCATCAGCAAATCCTGGCATCAACGCTCGGATAACTATGGCAATCCGGTCATTCAAGTACGTTTTCGTCGCCCCGATTGCGCCGCTTGTCCTGTTCGCTCTCAATGTACTCATTCGCCCGCACAGGCTCGTGTTCTGACTCTCAAACCTCAACCTCTTTACGAAGCTCTAGCCAAGGGTAGGGCTAGACAACATACCCTGGATTTTAAGCAGCGTTATGCCCTCAGGGCCGGTGTTGAAAGTTCGCTGTCTCAAGGAATTCGTGTTTTTGGTTTGCGTGACGCTCGTTACATGGGTCTTGCCAAAACTCGTCTGCAACATATTATGACTGCTGCTGCAATGAATCTGTCAAGAATGTGGGCATTTTGGCGCAACATTCCGATTGGCTTGACCCGTGTATCTCGTTTTTCCGCTCTTTTTACCTCTGCCTTATCATAGTTCTCTTGCCAGGATTACGGGATGTTTGGTTTCACCCTTTTTTAATTCGCCAACAGTCTCTTGAAATCGCGCCTACACAAACAATGTCCGCCTCCGCGGACTAAGAGTTAGAGTGATGCCTTACAGTCCTCTTTTAGAGGACTTTAGCTATGAGACAGGGGTTTTCAACCCCTGGCGGACTGCTGAAAAAAACATAAACTTTATGGCTGATAATAAATTTTAAAACAACAAAAGAATGCAACACAGCCCAATCCAAGCCAAAGAAAACATCCTCTTAGAAATCAAAAACCTCTGTGTAAATTACGGCGGAATTCAAGCCCTCACAAATGTTGATTTAACCGTAAATGCAGGCGAAGTTGTCAGTCTCATCGGTGCCAACGGTGCGGGGAAAAGTACCACCCTGAGAGCAATTTCTAAAATAGTTAATTTGCGCCAAGGACAAATTATTTATAGCGGGCGCGATATTACCCGCCGTCAAGCTCACGAAGTGGTAAAATTGGGAATCGCCCACAGTCCCGAAGGGCGAAGGGTTTTGGCGCAGCAAACGGTGTTGACAAACTTGGAATTAGGGGCCTATGTGCGATCGGACTTTGCGGCCATCAAAGCCGATTTAACCCGCCAATTCGAGCTATTTCCGCGCCTAGCAGAAAGGCGCACTCAACTGGCGGGAACCCTTAGCGGTGGGGAACAGCAAATGTTGGCGATCGCCCGCGCGCTCATGAGCCGCCCGAAACTGCTATTATTAGACGAACCGAGTTTAGGCTTAGCACCTGCGATCGTCAAAGAAATTTTCGCAATTATTCAAAACCTGCGCTCTACGGGCGTTACAATTCTATTGGTCGAACAAAACGCCAACTTAGCACTCCAAATTGCCGATCGGGCTTATGTACTAGAAGCTGGTAAAATTACCCTCACAGGTATAGGATTGGACTTGCTAAACGACGAGCGAATCAGGAGCGCATATTTAGGTTGACTTGGTTAATTTTTGGAATTCTCACTGCTTTTTTTGAAGCAATAAAAGACGTTTTTGGCAAGCAAAACCTGAAAAAAAACGACGAATACGTGGTAGCTTGGTCACTAGCATTTTTTTCAGCCGTCTTTTTAACTCCCTTTCTATTTTTCATAAAAATACCCCAATTAAACCCGCAACTAAACCCGCAATTCTGGATAGCATTGTCAATCGGAGGAAGCATCAACGCAGTCACAGCTATCCTCTACATTAAAGCCATCAAACTATCGGACTTATCCCTCACAGTACCGCTAGTAGCTTTGACACCCTTATTCATGCTGTTCACTTCACCGTTAATTGTCGGCGAATATCCCAATTTTTTTGATTATATCGGAATTTTTCTCATAGTCACAGGCTCCTATCTATTAAACATTAAAGAAAAATCTAAAGGATACCTAGCGCCCTTCAAAGCACTGCTGTACGAACCAGGGCCAAAATTAATGTTAATCGTAGCATTCCTCTGGAGTATCACCTCAAATTTTGACAAAATAGGCGTGCAGAATTCCTCCCCAATTTTTTGGTTATTCTCATTATTTACGACTATGAGTATTGTATTACTACCAGTTTTACTCAAGAAAACCCCTAACCCCAGCCGCAAAATCATCAAAAACTTACCGCTGCTAGTAACAATGGGATTTTTCAATGCTTTAGGAGTCATTTTTCAGATGCAAGCTTTAACAATGACTTTAGTAGTGCAAGTAATAGCAGTTAAACGTACCAGCGTATTAATGGGTGTACTGTTCGGTCATTTCATTTTCAAAGAAAAAGATATTCAGCAAAGATTGTTAGGAGCTGCTATCATGATTGTGGGAGTTTTCTTTATCACATTATGATTTTTCCAAGTACCTTAAAAAAATCTAGCCGTAGGGTGCGTCGCCTGCGATAAATACCTAACTAAGTATCGACCATCTGAAAGCGACGCACCTGGGTTATTTAAAAGCGATTCTAATATAAATTCTCAAAATTTTTGCTATAAAAGAAGTGTTAGGTTTATTTTATCGACTATTTTGTCAGGTGCGTCGCTATGAGATAGTCTGTATTTTTTAAGGATTTTCGAGGGCGACACACCCTACAATTGTATCCGTTATCTAAGTTTGATTGTCGTTTTTATAGAGGAAAAGATAATGCACAAAATAGCCGCCACACCCGGAGGTTGGAACCCTCAAGCAGAAGGAGTAATTTTTATTCAGCAAACCCCAGCACCAATCGTATTTATTAGTGCTGCTGACACCGACATTCAAACACTCGCGGCCGCCTCCTCCAAAATGCCGCCAGAATTCCCCAAAGTGCGGGCCGTAAACCTGCTTCAATTGCAGCAACAATTAACCATTGACACCTATGCAGAGGAAATTTTAGAACAGGCGGAGGTAATAATTTTAAGGCTGTTAGGCGGTCGTTCCTATTGGTCTTACGGGTTAGAAATTCTGCGGGAAACGGCGCAGAAAACTAATGCAGCATTGATTGTGATGCCCGGTGAAGATAGTCCAGATCCCGATTTAATTAGTCATTCTAATGTATCGCTATCAGCAGTCAATCAACTGTGGCGCTATTTCACAGAAGGCGGAGTCCAAAATTTTATTAACGCCCTCAAATTTACCGCCGATACTTGTCTGAAAACTGCTTACACTCCGCCTCTTCCTCAAACAGTTTCCCGCGTCGGGATTTACGATTGGGGTGGCCGCGCGGCGGCGTGTTTGGAAACTTCCCAACCAGATGCAGAGCCCCCTAAATCCCCCTTATTAAGGGGGACTTTGACAACTTCTTGCTCCCCCCTTCTTAAGGGGGGCAGGGGGGGATCTCCGGATTTACCATCACAGGCTAAAGGAGACGGGGAGGGCGGGCACAGGGGCACCGCCCCTACAGTCGGGATATTATTTTATCGCGCTCATTATTTATCAGGAAATTTAGCACCAATTGATGCACTTTGTCAAGCTTTAATAGAGCGAAACTTAGTCCCAGTTCCCGTATTTGTATCTTCGCTGCGGGAACCAGATTTGCAAATAGAACTGCTGCAATATTTTCAACCCAAAGACTCAGAACCAATTCAATTATTGCTAAATACCACAAGTTTTGCAGTCTCCGGTTTCAGCAGTCCAGAACCGGAACAAAATAGTTTAAACTCCTTAGATGTTCCTATCTTGCAAGCCATCTTCAGCGGCGGCGGTTTAGAACAGTGGGAAACTGAATTACAAGGACTTTCGCCCCGCGATGTCGCCATGAATGTAGCTTTGCCAGAAGTAGATGGTAAAATTATTACTAGGGCTGTTTCTTTCAAAGCTGTACAGACTTGGAACGATGAATTAGAAACAGATGTGGTAGGATATGTCGCAGCGGGCGATCGCATTTCATTCGTAGCAGACTTAACGGCGAGTTGGGTGAAAATGAAACAAACCCCTGCCGCCAACAGACGCATCGCCATAATTCTCGCAAATTATCCCACTCGCAACGCCCGCTTAGCTAACGGCGTCGGCTTGGATACGCCCGCTAGCTGTGTGGAAATCCTCAAAGCTATGCAGGAAGCCGGTTATCAAGTTGAAAATATCCCCGCTAGCGGTAATGAGTTAATTGAAATGCTGACTTCTGGCGTGACAAATGACCCGGAAGGACGCGAATTGCGGCCTGTTAATCAATCTTTAGATTTGGCAGAATATGAAGAATATTTTACTACTTTACCGCCAGAAGTACAGGAGGAAATGTGTAAAAGATGGGGAATTCCAGGAATCCACCCACAGGATTTAATCGCTGACAATACATCTTTTGCGATTCCAGGAATTCAATTCGGCAATGTATTTGTGGGAATTCAACCATCGCGGGGCTACGAAATTGATCCAGCCTTAAACTATCACGCCCCAGATTTGGAACCTACCCACAATTATCTAGCTTACTATTACTGGTTGCGCGAAAAATTGGGAATTGATGCGATAATTCATGCGGGAAAACACGGCAATTTAGAATGGCTTCCCGGTAAAAGTATCGCCTTGTCTAACAAATGTTATCCCGAAGTAGCATTAGGCGCGATGCCGAATTTCTATCCCTTCATTGTTAACGATCCGGGGGAAGGTGCTCAGGCAAAAAGACGATCGCAAGCCGTGATAATCGACCACCTCACCCCGCCGATGACTCGCGCCGAACTTTACGGGCCTTTGCAGCAATTAGAAGCCTTAATCGATGAATATTGCGAAGCCCAAAGCTTAGATCCGTCCAGATTACCGATGATTCGCGATCGCATTGTAGCCCTCACCAACCAGGAAAACTTAGATAAAGACTTAGGCATCCAACTAAATAAATCGGAGTTTACGGAGTTTATCACCCGCACAGACGGCTACCTTTGCGAACTCAAAGAGTCCCAAATTCGCGACGGATTGCACATTTTCGGTCAATGTCCCCAAGGTAGACAGTTGCGAGATTTGATAATTGCGATCGCCCGCCATCCTAGCACAAATCGCGCCGGCTTAACCCGCGCCCTCGCCCAAGACTTAAACCTAGATTTCGACCCCTTAACTACAGCAGGCGATTTAACAGCAGAATTAGAAGAAAAAGCCGCTGAATTAGTAGATAATTTAATCGAAAACATCCGCGTTCATCCGCGTCCATCTGCGGTTACAAATCCAGAAATAGGAGAAGCAACCCAACAAGAATTAGATTGGATTGCCAACTATCTTTTACCCTCACTGCTGCAAACAAACCAAGAAATTACTAATTTGTTGCGCGGACTAGATGGGCGGCACATCCCCAGCGGCGCATCCGGCGCACCAACTCGCGGCAGGCCCGATGTATTGCCCACAGGTCGCAATTTTTACTCAGTAGATATCCGTGCTATTCCCACAGAAACCGCTTGGAGAGTTGGCAAAGTTGCGGCCGAAACTTTAATTGAAAGATACACTCAAGAAAACGGCGAATATCCCAAAACTTTGGGTTTGTCAGTGTGGGGAACATCGACAATGCGGACGGGGGGAGACGACATCGCCGAAGCCTTAGCGCTGATGGGAGTTCAACCAATTTGGGATGGGCCTTCGCGCCGGGTTGTAGATTTTGAAATCTTGCCTGTTGCTGTTTTGGGGCGGCCGAGAGTTGATGTTACTTTGCGGATTTCGGGATTTTTTCGCGATGCTTTTTTTAATTTAATAGACTTGTTTGATAGTGCCGTAAAAGCTGTGGCAAATTTAGATGAACCTGCGGAAGATAATCCTTTAGCAGCGCAAGTTAAACAAGAGATTTTGGATTGGAAATCGGCGGGTTTGAGTCGGGAAGATGCAGAAGTGCGATCGCAATTTCGAGTCTTTGGCTCAAAACCAGGTGCTTACGGCGCAGGACTTCAAGGCATAATTGAAGCTCAAAACTGGACAGACGACAGCGATTTAGCAAAAGCTTACATTAATTGGAGCAGCTACGCCTATACTTCCTCTAGTTCCTCAAATTTGCAGGGAGATGTAGCAGGAGTTAAACAAAGTGAATGGGGATGTTGTGCACCCGAAGCATTTGAAAAACGCCTCGGCGAAATGCAAATAGTTTTGCAAAACCAAGACAATCGCGAACACGACATCCTCGACTCCGATGATTATTATCAATTCCAAGGCGGAATGACGGCGGCAATTCGCAATTTGCAAGGCAAAAATCCTGAAACTTATTTCGGCGATAATTCGATTCCCGAAAATCCGAAAGTGCGACAACTGAAAGAAGAAATTGCGCGGGTTTATCGCAGCAGGGCGGTAAATCCGAAATGGATTGAAGGGGCGATGCGCCACGGTTATAAAGGTGCTTTTGAAATTGCCGCAACGGTAGATTTTTTGTTTGCTTATGATGCTACGGCAAATTGTGTAGAAGATTTTATGTATGAGGGAATCGCACAGGCTTACATTTTTGATGAGAAAGTGCAGGGATTTATTCAGGAAAATAACCCTTGGGCGCTGCGAGATATGGCGGAGAGATTGCTAGAAGCTCGTCAACGGGGATTGTGGCAGAGTGCTAATCAGGATACTCTTGATAAATTGCGATCGATCGCCCTGCAAGCCGAAGCAGTCATCGAATCCCATACCGAAATACGCAATTAACCTGACCAGACCGTTTGCGGTAATATCTACTAATGTTTCGCCAACGGTGAAAGCTGTATGATTCGCCGCTATATTGCTAGCCTGACCACTAACATCTTAAAACTTACCTGCGCCGCCGCAACCGCGATCGCCCTAACAGCCGGATGTTCGCAACCCAACCAGCCCAACAGCCCTAGGGCATCTAACACCACCGAACCGGCAGCCCTAGCGGAGCTGCCAAGCTCTGTGTTGGCTAAAAACCCCAAAAAAAACCAAAAAGCCCTCAGCGCTTCCTCCTGCACCCAAAACGACCCATTTGCGGAGTCAATTAACTTTGCCACCCAAGCTTCTAATTTAGCTCAATCTGCCAATTCAAAAGAAGAGTGGGACGAAGTAGCAGCCCTGTGGGTGCAAGCCGTCGCTTGGATGCAAGCAGTTCCCCCCGGCAGTCCCCGGCGGGCGTTTGCCGAGAAAAAAGTCATCGAGTACACGAAAAACCTGGTTTATTCCCAACAGCAAGCGGGCGCAACCCGATCGCAAGCTAGTACAGTCAGCTTCAGCAGCGATTTACTCGACGAACAGCTAGAACTATACCTATCCTACGTTGCAGCCGTTGGCCCGCCAGATGTTTTGATTGTCGGTAGTTCCCGCGCCTTGCAAGGCGTCGATCCCAAACAGCTAAAACAAGCTTTAGCCGCGTCCGGGCGTCCGGGCTTAAAAATATTCAACTTTGCAATCAACGGCGCAACTGCCCAAGTAGTTGACTTTCAACTGCGGCGGCTTTTGAAGCCAGATTATTTGCCTCAAATGATTGTCTGGGCGGACGGTGTGCGCGCATTTAACAGCGGCCGGGACGATCGCACTTTTAATTCGATCGTCGATTCTGAAGGCAGCCAGCTTTTAGCAGCAGGCGTTCGTCCTCAACTCGTGTCTGATGAACCGAATGTGATTCCCCAGTGTTACAGATTCCCGCAGCCCTGCGCTAACAGCACTTTCCGCCGAGCACAGGCATCTGTCGATCAGCTTTCCAGGGGCGGGCAAGATGCCCACCCCACAGTCAAATTTATGTCTAGTGGAACGGGCATCTTGCCTGTTGCTAACAATGCAGCGCCACCAACAACAGTAGCAATTAGACAAGTCAGCGAATTAGCAGATGCGATCGACTCTAACGGATTCATGTCTATGTCAGGCAGTTACAACCCCAACACCTATTATCGACAACGGGCTTACGTTTCAGGTAAGTACGATCGCGACTACGAAGACTTCAACCTCAGCGGCCAACAAGCAACAGCCTTTAATTCAGTCGTAGCATTTACCAAAACTCGCAAAATCCCCCTAATTTTCGTCAATCTGCCCCTCACCGACGACTACTTAGATCCCACACGTCGATCGGCAGAACAGCAGTTTCGGCAGCGAATGCAGCAACTCTCGCGACAAAAAGGCTTCGCTTTCCGTGACTTCTCGCAGCGGTGGCCAGGCCGCAACGACTTTTTTTTCGATCCAAGCCACCTCAACCGTCTTGGAGCGATCGCAGTTTCTCGCATCCTCGCAGCCGATTCCAGCATTGTCTGGCCCCGCCCCAAATCCCGGAGTATTGATGGCTGATGGGATTTTTCGATGACGAATGACTTATTATATAAGGGTTTGGAGCTTTCCTTCTTGGCAGTGCGAAATCCTTCGACTGAGCGCTAGCCGAAGTCTAAAATCTAAAATCGACGGACTAATTGTGCAACTAAAACAAGTAATTATCGCCCACAAAGCCAGAGACATCCTCAGCCAGCGGTGGGCAGAACAATGTGCCCGCCAGTTAGAAAGTCGCGGATGTCAAGTTTTAATGGGCCCCAGCGGCCCAAAAGATAACCCATATCCAGTATTTTTAGCTTCTAGTAACAGCCCTATCGATCTAGCAGTAGTCCTCGGTGGCGACGGTACAGCCCTGGCGGCAGCGCGGAATTTGGCTGCTGACGGTATCCCGATTTTGGCGGCGAATGTGGGGGGACATCTGGGTTTTTTAACCGAGTCTTTTGAGGATTTCCAAAATACTGAGGAGATTTGGGACAGACTAGCCGAAGATAGGTATGCTGTGCAGAAGCGGATGATGTTGCAGGCGACGGTTTTTGAGGGAAACAGAACTAATCTGGAACCGGAGAGCGATCGATTTTTGGCACTGAATGAAATGTGTGTCAAACCCGCTTCTGCCGATCGAATGCCGAGCTGTATTCTAGAAATGGAAGTTGACGGCGAAGTCGTCGATCAATACCAAGGCGACGGCTTAATTGTGGCAACTCCCACAGGTTCAACTTGCTACACCGCCTCCGCCCACGGGCCGATTATTCATCCAGGGATGAATGCGATCGCAGTTACTCCGATTTGCCCTTTAAGCTTATCCAGTCGGGCTGTAGTTTTACCACCCGGTTCAGTCGTCAGCATTTGGCCCTTAGCAGATTACGAACTCAGCACAAAACTCTGGATGGACGGCGTTTTAGGTACAGCAATTTGGCCCGGACAGCGCGTAGACGTGCGGATGGCAGACTGCGAAGCCAAGTTTATCATTTTGCGAGAAAACTATTCTTATTACGGCACTTTGAGGGAAAAACTTCAATGGGCAGGAGCCCGAATTAAGTACAGCAACAATCACCGCAATTAATCTACATTAATGTAGCGGCGGGTTTAGCGACAATCGATCGCATCTCAACCAATAACTTCATTCAAAACCCGCCCCCACCCCACTATCAAATATTCTGCGACTTACAAAAACCCGCCCTCACCCAACTCTGTTAAGATCTCTCAATATCTTGACAAGCAGCCCGATCCATGCAGACTATTAAAAAATCAACCAGACCTTTCAACTCTCAAGATACATATCCCTGTCCCGTCTGTCGCACCGGTGAAATTGCTACCATGCCGATGATGGAAGCCCTAGCTTGCAACTTCTGCCAGCACATTTTTACCGCCAACGAAGAAAGGCAATCGCTCAAAATGGCCGATCGCCAGCCGCCGGTAACTTGGCACTGGAATGGCAAAAAATGGATAGGAGCACACCTCGAAGGCGTAGAATTCGGATGGCCTTATTTTGCCGCAGCGATCGGTCTCATCTTCCTTCCCACCATCTTGCTCGGACTTTCCGCTTACTACTTTCCTCCGGTTCCCGGCAGCCGCTTGTCGTGGCTGCCTGCAGCTTGGACTGGTTTAGCCTTTTTGTCCCATTTAGGCATAGTGCTGTGGTTGGTAGGCGAATTTTATCAATTCCCCGCGGCCACTTATTTAAGAGCTTGGGGGCGCAGGATTCGCAGGCGCTAGCTGGTTGGTGTCAGACGGTTGAGGGGCCGCGCACCGAGATTTATTGCGGTAAAGTTAGAGGCGATCGCAAAACTCAACTCCAAATCAGCGCCACTAAAGCTATAATCATTTGCTATTCTAAATACTCAGATACGAGCGCATAGCGATTTGTGAGGAGACGGATGAACATACTTGGAATCTCGGCGTACTACCATGACAGCGCCGCAGCCTTAATTTGCGATGGAGAAATTATCGCCGCAGCGCAGGAAGAAAGATTTTCCCGCAAAAAGCACGACGCCAGATTTCCCAAGAATGCGATCGCCTATTGCCTAAAAGAAGCGAACATAGAATTACGGGAAGTCGATCGCATAGTCTTTTACGACAAACCATTAATCAAATTCGAGCGCCTTCTCGAAACCTACTTAGCCTACGCACCCCAAGGTTTTCGCTCTTTCCTAACCGCCATGCCCATATGGCTGAAAGAAAAGCTTTACCTCAAAACCATGCTCAAAAGAGATTTAGCAGAAATAGCAAACTGCAAAACCAATAAACTGCCACCTCTGCTATTTACCGAGCACCACCAATCCCACGCAGCCTCAGCATTTTTCCCCAGCCCATTCCAAAAAGCCGCCGTTTTGTGTCTCGACGGCGTAGGCGAGTGGGCCACAACCTCCGTTTGGCTGGGAGACGGCAACCAACTAACACCTCAGTGGGAAATCGATTTTCCCCACTCCCTAGGTTTGCTTTATTCAGCTTTCACCTACTACACAGGCTTCAAAGTCAACTCTGGTGAATACAAACTCATGGGTTTAGCGCCCTACGGCGAACCCAAGTATGTAGACAAAATTCTCACCCATTTGATGGATCTCAAAGATGACGGAACTTTCCGTTTAAACATGGATTATTTCAACTACACAGTTGGCTTAACCATGACAAATAAGAAGTTTGACGAACTGTTTGAAGGGCCGCCGCGTCAAGGTGAAGGACAACTGACTCAGCGGGAAATGGACATTGCAGCTTCCATTCAAGTTGTTACCGAAGAAGTTGTTTTGCGGCTTTGCAGAACAGTTAAAAAAGAATTGGATGTCGATTATCTTTGTCTCGCGGGCGGCGTTGCTCTCAACTGCGTTGCTAACGGCCGACTTTTGCGGGAAGGTATTTTCAAAGATATTTGGATTCAACCGGCAGCGGGAGATGCTGGCGGTGCTTTGGGCGCGGCTTTGGCGATTTGGTATCAGTATTGCGAACAAACTCGCACTGTGGGCGACGAGTTACCTGTCGCAAATAATCTCAAACAAGAGAGGAGTGAAGTCCTTACTACGAACGAGGAGAGGACTGAAGTCCTCACTACAAGCCAAGCTGTCGCAACAGTGGCGAAGTCGGTGGCTCATTTAACTTGTCACGACAAAATGCGCGGTTCCTATTTGGGGCCAAGGTTTACTGACGCAGAAATTCTTGAATATTTGGATGCTGTCAAAGCTAGCTATCACCGATTGGACGATGCCGAATTGATGCCGCAGTTGGCAGAAATTTTGGCACAGGGAAATGTCGTCGGATGGTTCCAAGGGCGGATGGAATTTGGGCCGCGGGCTCTGGGCGGGCGATCGATTATTGGCGATCCACGCAATGCTAAAATGCAGTCTGTGATGAACCTGAAAATCAAATATCGGGAATCATTTCGACCTTTTGCACCCTCAATCTTAGCTGAACGAGTTGCGGATTATTTCGAAATTGACCATTCCAGCCCTTATATGCTATTGGTTGCTCCAGTCAAAGGCAGTCTCCGCATTCCCATGACAGCGGAACAAGAACAGTTGTTTGGCATTGAAAAGCTTAACATTCCGCGATCGGAAATTCCGTCTGTTACCCACGTCGATTACTCGGCTCGCATCCAAACAGTTCACAAAGAAACCAATCCTCGGTACTATGACTTAATCAGTCACTTTGAAGAGCGATCGGGATGTTCGATTCTGGTAAATACTTCTTTCAACGTCCGAGGCGAACCCATTGTTTGCACTCCCGAAGATGCTTACCGCTGTTTCATGCGAACCGAAATGGATTATCTGGTTTTAGAGAATTTCTTAATTCCTAAATCAGAACAAATTCCTTGGAAACAAGATGATGCTTGGAAAAATGAATTTGAACTAGATTAGTCAGTTGGCAGTTGACAGTTGTCATTAGCTGAAATTCTTCCTTCTTCCCTCTTCCTTCTTCCCTCTTCCCTCTTCCTTCTTCCCTCTTCCTTCTTCCTTCTTCCTTCTTCCTTCACAATGAGCGACGAAATAAAAAAACTCGATCAAAAAGGCTTGCGCGATTTCGGGCTGCTAATTGGCGGCTTAATTGCACTGCTGTTCGGTTTAGCAGTACCTTTACTGCGGCGGCATTCTATACCTTGGTGGCCTTGGGCAATCGGCGCAGTCCTAGTTGTGCTAGCATTAGTTGCACCGAAATCGTTGAATCCCGTTTATCACGCATGGATGCGGTTTGGACTGACTCTCAATAAGATCGAAACGCCGATTATTTTGGGGATAGTTTTTTACCTGATAATTTGGCCGATGGGATTTATTAAAAGCCTGTTTGGTGAAGATGCGATGCGGCGCAAACTTAATCCTAAAATGGATACTTACCGCGTCGCAAGTAAAGCAAGAACAAAAGTTAGTATGGAGCGTCCTTTCTAAGTGTTTGAATCAACAATAGACTTTCTTAAAGATTTGTGGGCGTTTATGAAGGAACGCCAAAAATATTGGCTGCTACCGTTAATTGTGACTTTAGTCTTTTTGGGAGCTTTGATTGTATTAAGTCAGGGTTCTGTGATTGCTCCGTTTATTTACACGTTGTTTTGAAAGAATGAGCAAGTTGAAAAATTTGGGTGTCAATTTAGGTTTGACACTCGGCGGTTTGTTGATGGGAGTGATAATTGGTGAAGTTGGATTGCGAGTTGCTAGATTTGAGGGTTATCCAAAAATTCCTGATGTCGCAGACTCTGCACCCACAGGTTTCCACACTGCCGATCGCGATCTGGGTTGGAAGCTCAAACCCGGTGTGTCGGGCGAGTGGAACGGCGAAGGTAAGAGTTTTGTGCAGGTGAATAGTGAGGGTTTGCGCGATCGCGAACACACAAAAGCCAAACCTCCCAACACTCTCCGAATCGCAGTTTTAGGCGATTCTTTCACCGAAGCAATTCACGTACCAGTCGAACAAACTTTCTGGTCAAAATTGGAGCGAAAACTAGGCAACTGCGAGGCTGTTAAGGGACGCAAAAATGTTGAAGTCATCAATTTCGGCGTGCAGGGTTACGGTAATGCTCAAGAATTGATAATGCTGCAAAAAAAAGTATGGGATTACAATCCTGATATTGTAATTCTTGCCTTTTTTATTGGCAATGATGTAATTAACAATTCCCCCAAACTAGAATACGACCACTATCGACCATTTTTTGTGTATAATGCTAGCGGCAAGTTAGTACCGGATATGTCTTTTCGCAATTTAGCACCGATCGACCGCAACGCAAGAGCCGTTTCATTCGTAGATAGATTGCCCAGTTTTCTCGTCAACAATTCGCGCATTTTGCAGGTCATCAAAAAAATTGATTTAGACCAGAAAAAGTTGCAGTTATCTGCGGATTTTACCGCTTTGAGTACCAAAAACTTCATTCCACCTCAAGATGCAGCTTGGCAAGATGCCTGGAAGGTGACAGAAGGTTTGATTGTGGAGATTCGCAATGAAGTCGTGCAGAAAAATGCTGATTTCTTACTTGTGACGATCGGCACTCCGATGCAAGTCGATCGCGATCCGGCTAAGCGGCAAAAGTTTATGCAGGAGTACAACATTCAGGATTTATTTTATCCCGATCGGCGGCTGGAAAAATTGGGCGCGCGCGAGGGTTTTAGGGTACTGAATTTATCCGAACAGTTCCAAGGTTATACTGAAAAATTTCAAGTGTGCGCCCACGGTTTTGAGAATTCTGTACCCTGTGGGGGTCACTGGAACGAACTGGGACACCGGCTGGGCAGCATCCTGATCGATCGCAATTTGTGCGAAAACCTGAAGCAGTCTCAAGCCCCCAAAAAACAACCCTAATCATTCAAATTTCATGAAAGACTCAACCTCGTTCCAAAAAGGCAAAAATATATTAACTTTAATCGCTATCAATTTGGCGATCGCCTTTATTTGCCTGGAAGCTTTATCGCTAGCTTTTTATTTTATCAATCAAAAGCAGTTTTTTTATACCAGAACCAAAGGTAAAGAAAAAGTAGTAGAAGACATTGAAAGGATCGGAATTAGACTAGATGAATCTATCGTAGAAAGACTGCACCCGTTTTTTGGCTACGTGCTCAAACAAGGTGCTTTTCCCAATGAAAAATTAAAATTAAAAGTCAACAAAGAAGGCTTTTATTCCCTCTACGAATATCCGTTTATTAAAAGTAATAAAAATCAATTGATCGTAGGAATTTTCGGCGGTTCTGTTGCTAACAACTTTGCCGTAGATGAATACATCACTCAAAGATTTTCTAAAAAGTTAAAGAGTTATCCAGAATTCGCCAACAAAGAAATTGTAATTTTAAATTTCTGTAACGGCGGCTACAAACAACCCCAACAATTATTGATTTTAAATTACTTTCTGGCCTTGGGTCAAGATTTAGATTTAGCCATCAATATTGACGGTTTTAACGAAGTAGCACTGTCAAATTTAAACAACAAAGCCGGATTAGAAATAGGAATGCCCAGCGTTCAGCACGTAAAGCCACTGACGAGTTTAGCCAATAACAACTTGTCGCCGGAAGCAATGAGTTCGATCGTGCAAATTAGCGAAACTAAAAAACAGTTGAAAGCAGGTATTGACAAATTGCAAACTTGTCAGCTTGCTTTGTGTCACGCTATCACCTCGCTAGAGGTGAAACAATTAATCAACAATTACCAGCAAGCCATTGTCAAGTATGACCGGCAAGTCAAACAATCCAACCCAGACACGGCAAATAGCGATATAGTATACCTTCCCAAAGCTGACTCTGTTTTGCCGGATCGCGCTGCTTTTGATGAAATAGCATCGATGTGGTACGAATCGTCGATCGCGATGAATCAAATTTTATCAAGTAGAAAAATTAAGTATTTTCACTTTATCCAGCCCAACCAATATTATCAAACTAAACGAACCTTTACCGCCAAGGAGAATGAAATCGCGATCGACAAGAATAGTCCTTACATTGAAGGGGTGAAAAAAGGTTATCCCGTACTGTTGTCAAAAGTCAATGATTTGCAAAAAGCTGGGGTTAATGTTTTTAACGGCGTGAATATTTTGGACAATACAAAAGAGACGGTTTACAAAGATGGCTGCTGCCACTACAATTCAGTGGGACAGGAAGTATTGAACGATTATGTTTCCAGTTCGGTGATTAAAGTAGTAAGAAAGTCTAAATAAATATTTATGAAAGATTTTAAGTTGATTAACAAAAGCCAAGAAATCCTCAAAATTACTTTAATCAACTTGGCGCTTTTATTTATTTTCCTAGAACTAGGTTCCTTGGGATGGTATTTTGTCAAGCACAAGCAATTTTTCTATACTAGAGAAAAAGCGCAAGATAAGTCGGCTTTAGGAATCAATTTAGAAGGAGTGCGGCTGAATCAGTCTATTGTCGAAAGATTTCATCCTTTCTTTGGGTTTGTTCAAAAACCAGGCCCTGATTTTCGACCAGGTTTTAAGGTTAACAACTACGGATTTATCTCTCCTTACGATTACCCTTTTAAAAAAACCAAAAAAAAACAATTTGTGATCGGAATTTTTGGCGGTTCCGTGGCTTCCGATTATTCAATTTTTCAAATTAAAAATAAGATTTTACCTCAATACCTCAAACAGGTTCCCGGCTTACAAGATAAAGAGTTTATAATTTTGTCTTTTGCTACCGGCGGCTACAAACAGCCGCAACAGTTATTAATTTTAAACTATTTTTTGGCATTAGGTCAAGAGTTAGATCTGGTCGTCAATATAGATGGCTTTAATGAAGTAGCACTTTCTAATATAAACAATAAAAATAAAATTGATCTGGCGATGCCAAGCAATCAGCACATTCTGCCGCTGATTAGCTTGGCAAATAATAGCCTTTCTACTAAGGCTATGCAAGTAACTCTCAGAATTAAAGAAAATAAAACTAGGATTAATGAGGGTTTGGAAAGTTTGCAACACTGCTCTTTAGCTGCGTGTGATGCTTTGACTTCTGTTTACGTTCAAAATTTAGTCAATAGTTATCGGAGAGATGTGATCGCATTTGAAAAAGAACGTGGCAAACAAGAAGATGACGAGGGCAGCGTGATTTATATTAATAAAAATAAGTCGGTTTTAGAGGATTCAGCAGCTTTTGAACAAATGGCGTGGAATTGGGCGAAAAGTTCAATTTTTATGCACAAAGTGCTGTCTGCGAGTAATGTTCCTTATTTTCACGTCCTTCAGCCGAATCAATATTATCAGACGAAAAGGGTGTTTGGCGAGGAAGAAAAACGGATTGCTTTTAACAATGATACTCCTTATGCTGAATCTGTGAAAATTGGCTATCCGGCTCTTTTGAGTAAGTTGCCTAATTTACAAAAAAATCAGATCAATATTTTGAATGGGGTTAAGGCGTTCGACAAAACAAAAGATATTGTTTATATGGATAGCTGCTGTCATTACAATCAAGCTGGGGATGTGGTTTTTAGCAATTATGTGGGCAGTTCTATTCTGGAAGCTTTGCGGAAGGATCGGGCTAGGAGTAATAAAAAATAGGGGAGCATCTCATTTTTGTAAGAAGTCATTAGTCATTAGTCATTTTCTTGAGTATTCGTAGGGTGCGTCGCCATGAAAAATCCTCAAAGTCGATCGACAATCTCATAGGGACGCACCTGATACTATTTATAAAAGAGCTTGCTTAAGACAAAAATTTTGGGCGGAGTGAAACGGAGGGTTGTGTCCTGGGCCGTTGAAAAGAACAGGTGCGTCGCTCTTTCTTGAGGATTGTCGATGGCGACGCACCCTACGGCTACTGTTCCACCAGAATCAATTTTATTGGGGGCGATTTTTAAGTTTTTGGTGCGGTTTTAGCTCGATCGCCCGTGGAGTCGATCGGCATTACCAATATCTTATCAACGCGGTTGCCGTCCATATCCACGACTTCGACTCGCAAACCGTTCCACTCAAAATGCTCGGCTGCTGTCGGAATCTTGCCCAAATGTGTAATCACAAAACCGCCCATTGTGTGGTAACTTCCCCTATTTTCTGACGATCTTTCATCAATTCCAAACAGTTCAAAGAAATCATCGACAGGCAACATTCCGTCTAACAACCAAGAACCGTCTTCGCGCTGCACGGCTTGCGGTTCGTCGGCATCTTCAATGGAGGGAAAGTCGCCAACTAATTCGACTAAAATGTCGTTGACTGTCACCAATCCTTGAATGACTCCGTATTCGTCAACCACTAAGGCAATTTGATTGCTAGATTGCTTAAAAAGCTCTAATACTTTTAAACCGCGCGTGCTTTCCGGCAAAAATAAGGGCCTGCGCAAAGAAGCGCTTAAATCGAACGGTTGACCTGTTAAATTCCTCGACAGCATATCTGTAACGTGGACTAAACCGATAACATTGTCGAGCCCGCCCTGACAAACGGGAAACCGGGAATGACCGCTGCCAAGCATTTTTTGGCGGTTTTCTTCTACTGAGTCGTCGAGGTCGAGCCAGGTAAGATCGGGTCGCGGGGTCATTAAGGCGCTGACT
Source organism: Lyngbya sp. CCAP 1446/10 (assembly GCF_026130175.1). Lineage (GTDB taxonomy): Bacteria > Cyanobacteriota > Cyanobacteriia > Cyanobacteriales > Microcoleaceae > Microcoleus. The sequence goes on from NZ_JAIGNI010000007.1 coordinate 61,207, forward strand.
CGCCGATCGCCCAAACGAAACACTCTTTCTACCATGTCTTGTTCGGCTTCTTCAAAGGTGCCGGCCTCGGTTCCTTGCTCGATTAAAACTTTAATTTCTTCCTCTGTAACTTGAGGTTCTGTTGAAGGCACAATCCCCATAATTCGCAAGATTAAGTCAGTAGAATAACTTAAAACATACACTGCTGGAGCGCCAATGTTTGAGAGCATTCGCATGGGAATAGCGACACGAGAGGCGATCGGCTCAGGATTGTTGAGGGCCAGCCGCTTCGGCACAAGTTCGCCGATAATGATGGTGAGATAAGTTATGGTTAAAATTGCGATGACTGAGGCGATCGCCTGAGAGTAGGGTTGCAAAGCCGGAATCAAGCGCAAAGCAGGCTCTACTCTTTTAGAAATCGTCGTTTCTCCGAAAGCGCCCGACAGGATAGCCAGCAGCGTAATCCCGATTTGAACTGTCGGTAAGAACTGATTCGGGGCATTAGCCAGATCCAAAGCTACACGGGCATTGATCGAACCTTGGTTTGCCATCTGTTGCAGTCTCACCTTCCGTACTGAGATGATGGCCATCTCTGACATCACAAACACGCCATTGAGGAAAACCAGCAGGAGAACAATCAGAAGGTCGGTACTTGGGGACATTTCTCAAATTATCGGTGGTAAAGGCGAAGCGCGTTGCCCGGTTAGTCGATTTTAGATTTTAGATTTAGATTTTAGATTGAATTGGCACCCATAATCTGGGGGATATGTCAATCTCGATCGCCAAATCGAAATTGTCGATCGACCTCTCACTAGATTAACGGAACGGGCTCGTTTCGATCGCAAGTTCGAGATATTTAAAGAAAGCCTCTAGCAGAAATCTACCCGTAGTTGAGTGGCACTGCCAACAGCCGATCGCTACAATCATAGATGTTTGTCGTACAATCAGACTTAGTAGGCAGCCGGGAAAGAGCCTTATTCCGTCGATCGGGGATTAAAATTAATAGCGCATGACTTTCTCTTCGATAATTCGCATCCTGGGGCGATCGCCCCTAGCAACAGAACTGCTCAACAAGCTCCAACGGCACCATTGCCTGCAACTCAACGGCATCGCCCGCTTACCCAAAGGCTTAGTAGCTTCCGCCCTCGCACAACAAGAGGGGCGCAATTTATTGGCTGTGACAGCAACTCTGGAAGAAGCAGGCCGCTGGGTAGCTCAACTAGAAGCGATGGGCTGGCAAACTGTACATTTTTACCCAACTTCGGAAGCTTCGCCCTACGAGCTATCCTACTCCGACGAGAACGAAATGACCTGGGGGCAAATGCAGGTGCTGGCGGACTTGGTGGACAAGCAAGAAAAAAGTGCCACTGCATCTAAGCCGATCGCCATTGTAGCTACCGAAAGAGCTCTCCAGCCTCATTTGCCACCGCCGGATGCTTTTCAACCCTATTGTCTGACACTCAAGCGAGGCGAAGTGCAAGACTCCAAAATACTTGACCGCCAACTGGTCTCGATGGGGTACGATCGGGTGAATTTGGTAGAAACCGAAGGCCAATGGAGTCGCCGGGGCGATATTGTCGATGTGTTTCCGGTGGCGGCGGAGTTGCCGGTAAGGCTGGAATGGTTCGGGGATACTTTGGATCAACTGCGCGAGTTCGATCCGTCGAACCAGCGATCGCTCGATAAGGTCGATCGATTAGTATTAACTCCTACTAGCTTTAACGCAATTATTAAAGCGGTTTTAGCGGAAAAAAGTATTGACGAAATCAACCAAATAGGCTCTCTTGACACAGAAAAAGAAGCCGAAAAATTTGTCCATAGGCTGTTAGGTTTAGCGTTTGAAAAACCAGCTTGTTTGTTGGACTATTTGCCAAAAAATACTTTAGTTCTGATTGACGAACCGCCAGGATGCGAAGCTCACAGTGACCGCTGGTTTGAGAATGCACAGGAACAGTGGGAAAGTTGTAATCGGGAATCAGAAGTTGCGGATGGGGAAACCGAAAAATTGCCAATTGCTAATTTACAGGTTCCGAAAATTCACCGCAGTTTTGCTGAATCGATCGCAAATGTCGCAGCTTTCGATCGGCTAGAACTTTCAGAATTGGCAGAAGATTCTAATTCTACTAAAAAATCTCAAACGCCTGCGATTAATTTGTCCAGCAGGCCAGTGCCGGTGATGCCTCACCAATTCGCGAAACTGTCTCAAATGCTCCGGGAAGAGCGCGATCGAGGTTTTACGGTGTTTCTGGTTTCGGCTCAACCTAGTCGATCGGTATCTCTGCTTTCGGAACACGACTGTCCGGCTCAGTTTGTGGTGAATCCGCGCGATTTTTTGGCGATCGACAAATTGCAGTTGCAGCACATTCCCGTCGCCTTGAAGTACAGCGGGCTGGCAGAATTGGAAGGGTTTATTCTGCCGACTTTTCGGATTGTCTTAATTAGCGATCGGGAATTCTACGGCCAGCATTCTCTCGCAACTTTTAGCTATGTCCGCAAACGCCGCCGCGCTGCTTCTAAAAAGGTTGACCCGAACAAGCTGAGTCCGGGGGATTTTGTGGTGCACCGCCAGCACGGAGTTGGCAAGTTTCTGAAGTTGGAACGCTTGACGATCGATCGGGAAACTCGCGAATATTTAGTGCTGCAATACGCTGACGGTACTCTCAGGGTGGCGGCAGATCAATTGGGCGCGTTGTCGAGATTTCGGACTGTCGGCGATCAAGTGCCGGCTCTCAACAAGCTGACTGGCCAAACTTGGGAAAAAACTAAAGCAAAAGTTCGCAAAGCTGTTAAGAAAGTAGCGGTAGATTTGCTGAATCTTTACGCTAAAAGAGCTAAACAACAGGGTTATGCTTTTCCTCCTGATATGCCTTGGCAGCAAGAGTTGGAGGATTCTTTTCCGTACCAACCCACGCCGGATCAGTTGAAGGCTACTCTTGATGTTAAACGTGACATGGAGGGCGATCGACCAATGGATCGCTTAGTCTGTGGCGATGTCGGTTTTGGCAAGACGGAAGTTGCTCTCAGAGCTATTTTTAAGGCAATTACAGCGGGCAAGCAGGTGGCTTTGCTCGCGCCGACGACAATTTTGACCCAACAGCACTATCACACGCTCTCTGAGCGTTTTTCCCCTTATCCGATCGAAGTTGGTTTGCTCAATCGCTTTCGCACCGAAACCGAGCGCCGGGAGATTCACAAGCGCTTAGCAACTGGGGAGTTAGACGTGATTGTTGGTACTCAATCTGTGTTGAGCAAAGCGATTAAATTTCGGGATTTGGGTTTGTTGGTGGTGGATGAAGAACAGCGGTTTGGGGTGAAGCAGAAGGAAGCGATTAAAGCTCTGAAAACCGAGGTAGATGTTTTGACTCTGACGGCGACGCCGATTCCCCGGACTTTGTATATGTCTCTGTCGGGGATTCGGGAGATGAGTTTGATTTCGACTCCGCCGCCCAGCCGCCGCCCGATTCAGACTCATTTGGCCGCCTACGATTTGGAGGTGGTGCGGACTGCAATTCGTCAAGAGTTGGACAGGGGCGGTCAGGTTTTTTATGTGGTGCCACGGATTGAGGGGATTGATGAGTTGGCGGATACGTTGCAGCTAATGGTTCCGGGGGCGAGAATTGCGATCGCCCACGGTCAAATGGATGCTGCGGAATTAGAATCAATCATGCTGACTTTCAGCGCGGCGGAGTTTGATATTTTGGTCTGCACTACGATTATTGAGTCTGGTTTGGATATTCCGCGAGTCAATACAATTTTGATTGAGGACGCCCAAAAGTTCGGTTTAGGCCAACTCTACCAGTTGCGAGGACGGGTGGGACGCGCGGGGATTCAAGCTCACGCTTGGCTGTTTTATCCGAAGCAGAACCAGCTTTCTGATGCTGCAAGGCAGAGGTTGCGGGCAATTCAGGAGTTCGCGCAGTTGGGTTCGGGCTATCAGTTGGCTGTCCGAGATATGGAAATTCGCGGTTCGGGTGATGTTTTGGGCACGGAACAGTCTGGTCAAATGGAGGCGATCGGTTTTGATTTGTATGCTGAAATGTTAGAGGAGGCGATTCGCGAAATTAAGGGCCAGGAAATTCCGAAGGTTGAGGATGCACAAATTGACCTCAGTTTGACGGCGTTTATTCCTGCTGATTATATCGGGGATTTGGATCAAAAGATGAGCGCTTATCGATCGGTGGCTTCTGCTAATACCTCGGAAGAGTTGCAGCAAATTCGGGCCGATTGGTGCGATCGTTACGGCCCCATTCCTCTGCCAGCCCAGCAACTGATTCGTGTTGTGGAACTCAAACAAATCGCTAAGCAAATTGGTTTTTCTCGGATTAAACCGGAAAATAAGCAGCACATTGTTTTGGAAACGCCGATGGAGGAACCTGCTTGGAACCTGCTTAAGGCTAATTTGCCGGAACATTTGCAGTCTCGTTTTGTCTACAGCAAGGGGAAGGTTACTATTCGAGGTATGGCGGTTTTGAGCGCCGAAAAGCAGTTGGATAATTTGATAGATTGGTTGGGTAAAATGCAGGGCGCTTTGCCGGAAGCTAATCTTTGATTTTCCTCTAAAATCCCGGAATATCAAATCGTGAAAAAGTTAGTCAGTGTTTTTTTGGCGATCGCGCTAGTGCAAGGAGTGCCAATGGCGGTTCAAGCTCAACCAATAATTGACCCGATCGACCGGGTTGTGAATGCAGGATTGATGAATAAAGATGCCAATGGCAATTTTAATGCTGAGGGCTTTGTCAGCCGCGCCGAGTTGGCGGCAATTTTGGTAAAAACTTTTGGTTTGGAACGGCGGAAAACTGCTCAGAAACCCGATCGGGAATTGCCGGACGTACCTAAGACTTACTGGGCGTATAGTGCGATTCAAACTGCTTTGAAAACGGGAACGATGAGTGGATATCGCGATGGAATGTTTTTCCCAAATCAAAGGGTGACTCGCGCTGAGGCTTTGGCGATTTTTGCTCAAGCTTACGGCGTTTTTCAGTTTCCAGATGCCAGCATTTCCGAGATTTTAGCTAATTATCCAGATGCAGGGGAAATCCCTAGTTGGGCTAGAAAGTCTATGGCTACTGCACTCTATGAAGGGTTTGTGAATATTGAACTCGGAACTAATAAGATTAATCCTTTGAAGCCGATGACTCGCGGGGATATTGCTTACGCTTTGAGCAAGTATTTGGAGCGGCAGATAAGGCCCACTTCTTCGCCAGTCCCGGATCAGCTTCCTCCTAATCGCGGCATGGGAAGGTAATATGGCAGTTGACAGTTGACAGTTGACAGTTGACAATTGACCGCTCGACGGGAATCAAATTGTTGATGCGTGACCGGCTAGCGGGTTCTATTCATCAGGTTATTGGTCATTGAGAATATCAGAAGGCCGGGCGGTTGAAACCGCGTCTATACAGACAAAACCCGCTTGTATAGCTGGTTGAAGAGCGGCGTTGAAAATTGCGTTCTTTTCTTCAGTCCCTCTGAGCTCAGACTTCCTTTGTGTAGACGCGGTTTCAACCGCTGCATCTATGCAAAATCCCGGAGCTTTGGTGACTGTAAAAGCAGCCATCAAACCCCCAGGATTTAATGTTTTCCTCTATTAACGAGGCTCAAATTGTCGATCGGTATTTACTTAATCAGCAGTAGCCAATTCGGTACTACCAGCGCCGCGCTTCCGCGTCAGGGTATTGAACAACATCTGACCGACAGCTTTAATCAAATTGCCTTCTAACTCCATAAACATCTTCATGTTCATGCCAAAAGCTGCATTAGCTTCATCAACAATTCGTTCTGCTGTGGCTTCGTCGATCGGCAATTCATTCATTGCTCCACGGTAGTTAGTCTTAAATTCTTTTTCATCAGGAATATCGGCGAATTCATAGAAAGCAGTACCTTCTCCCTCGGTCAAATTCATTCCGCGCTGAGCAATTCCTTTCAGGATTTGTCCGCCGGATAAATCACCGAGATAGCGAGTGTAAGAATGAGCAACTAATAGTTCTGGTTCGGTAGCCGAGATTTCGTGAATCCGTTTGATGTAAGCTTTGGCTGAGGCTGACGGAGCTACTTGTTCGCGCCAATTGGCACCGTAGTAGTAAAACAAATCTTGCTCTAAGCTTTGTTTGCGATTCAACTCAGAAAAGTAAATTTTTGAAACAACCGGATGCTGTTTTTGGCGTTCCATTTCCTCTTCGATTGCCGAGTAGACAAAGTAGAGGTTTCCGACTAACTTCCGGTAAGAAGTTTTTTCTACAACGCCTTTTAAAAAACACTTGACAAAACCAACGTTTTCTGCCATCGAGTGAGACTTTTTGGTTCCCTCACGCAATTTGGTCGCTAAATTGATGCTCATAGTATATTGTCCAACCTTCTATTTTTGTGGTAGCTGATGGATGCGCCAAAAATCTAAAAATTACCTAAGCATTTACCTTAGATCGATTTGATGAGAGATTGTATTAATTTTTATAACAAAACTTGCAGTAGTCCGTAGTCATCAGTCACCAGTCATCAGTCACCAGTCATCAGTCACCAGTCATCAGTCACTAACTAATGACTAATGACTAATGACTAATGACTCATCCTCGCCAACTGTCAACTATCAACTAACTTAGATATCCAAGTCGAGCATATTGAGTTTGGGGCCGTAGGTTTCGATGAATTCGCGGCGGGGGGCGACTCGATCGCCCATTAAGATCGTAAAGATGCGATCGGCTTCAGCAGCATCCTCAATCTCCACCCGTTTCAGCGTCCGAGTTGCTGGGTTCATCGTCGTATCCCACAACTGCGTCGGCATCATTTCGCCCAAACCTTTGAACCGCTGGATGGTGTAGTTAGCATTCGCCGGAAATTCATTGCGAATCAAACTGTTTCTTTCGCGTTCACTGTAACAGTAGTAATGATTGCGCCCCCGTTCTACTTTATACAGAGGAGGACAAGCAATATAGATGTAACCTTGTTCTACAAGTGCGCGCTGATAGCGATAGAAGAAAGTCAGCAACAGCGTGCGGATGTGGGCTCCATCTACGTCCGCGTCAGTCATGATCACTATGTGGTGATACCGCAATTGCGACGGATCAAATTCTTCGCCTTTAATACCTAAACCCAGCGCTGTAATTAACGATTGAATTTCGTTATTTTTGTAGATTTTGGCGTCGTCGGTTTTCTCAATGTTGAGAATTTTACCGCGCAAAGGCAAGATTGCTTGGAATTGCCGATCGCGTCCTTGTTTGGCAGATCCGCCCGCAGAATCCCCTTCAACCAGGTATATCTCAGACAGGGCGGGGTCTCTGGAGCTACAGTCCGCTAATTTCCCAGGCAAAGGAGACGATTCTAAAACAGATTTCCGGCGCACTAAATCGCGGGCACGACGGGCGGCTTCAGCGGCTTTAAATGCCTGAATTGCCTTTTCCAAAATAGCATCAGCTACCTGGGGGCGAAACTCCAAATATTCGGTCAATACTTCGCCTACCAAGGAATCGACAATTCCTCGGACTTCTGTATTACCCAGTTTAGTTTTAGTTTGACCTTCAAATTCTGGGTCTGGGACTTTGACAGAAATCACTGCTGTCAAACCTTCCCGGACGTTTTCGCCGGCGAGGTTTGGTTCGTGTTCTTTGATTTTGTTGCGCTTGCGGGCGATCGAATTCATCGTCCGCGTCAACACTGCCTTCAAACCTTCTAAGTGCGTCCCACCGTCGATCGTCCGAATGTTGTTCGCAAAACCCAAAACGTTGTCGCTAAAAGCATCGACGCACCACTGCAAAGCCACTTCTATATGCACGTTGTTGCGTTCTCCTTGCACGTAGATCACTTCTTCGTGCAGAGGCTGCTTTTCGCGGTTCATGTAGGCGATATATTCCTTGATTCCGCCCTCGTAACAGTATGTTTCGATGCGAGGTTCGCCACTTTTTAGCAGTTCCAAACGGTGGTCGCTAAACGTAATTCTCACGCCCGCATTCAAGTAACCCAATTCTCGCAAGCGCCCCGCGAGTATAGTGTAATCAAATTCAATGCCAGTGCTAAATATTTGAGTATCTGGCAAGAAAGAAACTGAAGTGCCGGTGCGAGTGCCTTTGTTAGGCTTGGCATTAAGTTCAGTAACTGGATTGCCTCTTTCGTAGCGCTGTAAATGTTCTTTTTGGTCGCGCCAAACTGTCACTTCTACCCACTCGGACAGCGCGTTAACAACAGAAATACCTACACCGTGCAATCCTCCAGAAACCTTGTAGCCACCACCGCCAAATTTACCGCCGGCGTGGAGTACAGTCATTACTGTTTCTATTCCCGATTTGCCAGTCTTGGCAACGATGCCGGTCGGAATACCCCGGCCGTCGTCTGTGACGGTAACGGAACCGTCGGCGTTGATGTCAACCTCGATGTGAGTGCAGTGGCCAGCCAGCGCCTCATCGATGGAATTGTCCACAACCTCGTAAACTAGATGGTGGAGTCCTCGCGGGCCGGTGGTACCGATGTACATCCCCGGTCGTTTGCGGACTGCTTCGAGACCTTCGAGAACTTGAATCTGATCGGCGCTGTAGCTGCTGGTCATACAAAAATAGCTCCAATAATGAGGTCTAAAGCCCCAAAAGCTTCTAAAATGGAAAAACTCCTAAAATTATAGCACAAAACCGTTAAAGGCGATGCTAGGGCTTTCTAAATGCAAATTTATTAGGGGGACGGAGGCGAATAGTTGTGAGATTGCTTCGCGACTTTCCTGGTGTAGCGCGGTGAATGAGTGGATGGAGTGAGGGGAAAGTGGAGAGGATGAGAGTCTAGGAGAGGATTTGACGGTTTTTATCGCGAAATGAAATATGCTTTTAAAATCTGCGACAGCTTATGTTTAGTTTAATTACAATTTGTGGGGCGACGGCGACGGGGAAGTCGGGAGTGGCTTTGGCTTTGGCTTCGCGACTGAAATCTTCGATCCTGAGTGCAGATTCCCGTCAAGTGTACCGCGAATTTGACATCGGAACGGCAAAACCGACGGCGGTCGATCGCGCTTCTGTACCGCATCACTTGATTGACATCTGCGATCCGACAGAAACTCTAACACTCGCAGAATACCAACAGCAAGCTCAAAAAATAATTGCTGATGTCGATTTTCCCGTTTCTCCCCCGCTGTTGTTGGTGGGAGGGACTGGTTTGTATCTCAAATCGATTGTCAAGGGTTTGAAAATTCCGATGGTGGCACCGATGCCCGAATTGCGATCGCAACTTGCGGATCTCGGACAATCTCAATGTTACGCGATGTTGCAGCAGGTCGATCGATCCGCCGCCGAGAAAATTCACCTCAACGATTCCTTCAGAACCTTACGAGCACTGGAAGTATTTTATGTCACTGGTCGCTCTATTTCCGAACAGCAGGGCGAAAATCCTCCCCATTATCCTATTCTACAGATTGGGTTGGATTGTGAGATTGATGTTTTGGGCGATCGGATAAAACAGCGCACCGAACAAATGCTAGAACGCGGTTGGTTAGCTGAAGTCGAATATTTGTGTAAAAAATACGGCTGCGACTTACCACTGCTAAATACCCTGGGATATCAGGAAATGAAACAATATTTAGCTGGTGACATTACGCTTGAGGAAGCTAAGAATTTGACTGTTTTGCACACGCGGCAATTTGCGAAGAGACAGCGGACTTGGTTTCGAGCGTATCCTGAAATTGAATGGTTTGATGTTAGCACGCCGGATTTGTGCGATCGGGTTTGGCTAAGAGTTGCAGAGTTTTGCGAACAATAAGAATTTTTTGACCGCAGAGGGCGCAGAGGACGCAGAGAAGGAGAAAAGAGAGATGTAAGTGTTATTTTTGACTTAGTAAAATTTCTCTAATTCTTTGTCGAAAAAAACGCACAGCCGCACGCTGTCCGATGGTTCTGCTTTGTTCGATGAAACCGGGAATTTCTGCAACGGGTAAAAAGGGGAAAGCTAAACTGCGATCGCACATTTCATATTTCCCATCTACCAATTGATAAACTTGCAGAGATTCCCGCCGATACCTCCAGATTTCGGGAACACCAAGAGCAGCATAAATTGTAAACTTATTCACAGAAGAATTCGTGTAATCTGACTCTATTGCTAAATCCGGCGGCGGATCATTTGGCAAATTGATATTTCTGCCTCTAACTAAAGATTCATTTTGAATGTAGAAACAGGAATCAGGTTCGACAGCGCGAGTTAAATCTTCTCGTTCAAGAGTCAGCGAACCCAGACTCCTAAGTTCAATTCCCAGATCATCTACAATGGCTTCCACAAAGCTTTCTATCAGTCGTTTGGGTTCTTCGTGTTCTTCCAGTGGCATTCGGATTTCTAATACTCCTCCATCGTAAGCAATTCTCCAAGCTCTATCGTCCCCAACATCTGCCAGCAATGCTTTAAAAGTTGACCAACTGACACTTTTTAAAATAACTCGATTTTCTGGGGTTGTTTGATGCTCGACGGGAGTTGATGTTGTTGTTACCATTTAACAATTCCTTGGTAGCTTCATCAATTTTCATTATAGTCGATGGACTCAAATTTAAGGTAAAATTTACAAACATAGTGCAGGTATCGGGTAGGGATACGGCACTGCCGTGTCCTGTATTTCATTTTTATGAAGCGAACAAAAAAGATTTTTTAAATTAACCGCAGAGAACGCAGAGACGGCTGAGAAAGAGAAAGGAGAGAAATTAATTATGTGAGGAAGAAGCCGCAAAGCCTGTTCCTCAAATTATATCTAGCGGACTTAATTAACTGTAAAGACTTGCCACATATTCGCCGTAACCGTTATAGGGCAAAGTTGGGCGAGTTTCCCACGACCAACTGTTACCGGGACCGACTACCCGTTCGCTAGCCTGTGACCATCTGGGGTGTGGTTTGTCGGGTTCGACGTTTGCTTCAAAGGCGTATTCGTTGGGGCCGATGGTATTCCAAAAAGTGGCGGGTTGTTTTTCGACAAATTCAATTTTTACAATTGATTTCGCACCCTTAAAACCGTATTTCCACGGAATCACTTGCCGCAGGGGCGCACCATTTTGTTTTGGTAGCCGCCGCCCATACAAACCTGTAGCAAAAAATGCTAAATCGTTTGCCATTTCTTCAATTCGCATACCTTCGGTGTAAGGCCAAGGATAAAATTGCGACATCAAACCGGGGCCGGGAGTGATTTTTGAGTCGTAAAATGAGGTGAAGCGAACGAATTTAGCGTTTGATTGTGGTTCGACATCAGCCATGAGTAATTTCATGGGAAATCCGACCCAAGGAACTACCATCGACCAGGCTTCTACGCAGCGAAATCGATAAACTCGTTCTTCGATGGGGAATTTTTTGTGGAGGTCGTCAATATCGTAGGTGCGGGGATTTTTGACTAAACCGCCTATTTCTACTTTCCAGTTTTCGGTTGGTAAAGCTTGAGCGGCTTGCCAAATAGATTTTGTGCCGCCATATTCGTAAAAGTTGTTGTATTTTGTAGCTAAGGCTTCGTCGGTAATTGCCCGATCGACTTTTGCAAAAGCCGGATTCCGGTTCAATCCCGCGTATGCTTGGGTTGAGCCTTTGTCCAGAGCCGTTTTTGAGCTATCACTGCTTTGACAGCCTGTCAGCGGCAGCAGCGAAGCTGTCACGCCAGCGCCAATTAAATTGGTCATGAAACGGCGACGGTTGAAAAATGCTGTTTCTGGGGTAATTTCTGAGTCGAGAATTTCCCAAGGTTTGGCAACGCGAATTAAGGGCATAAGTAATAGTTAAAAGTTATTAGTTAGTTTGGCCGAAGTTGCCAAAATTTCAATTTTTCAGTCGATTTGAGCTTTGAGATTGACTCCATCGCCGCAATTACTGTATCTGCAATGACAGTATAGCCTAATTCGTTGAGAGCGAGTCCAGCCGAGTAATCTCACAGCTCGGTTCGATCGACCTATTAAACCTCTCTCGGAAGAAAGTCAGCAAAAATTTACGCGCGATCGACAGAAGCAATTGTGGCTAAAATCTCGGAAACAATTATGATCAAGCAAAGATTCAAATTATTTAATTTGTCCACAGGAAGCGGCACGCACCGCCCCGCTTTCCTCCCCCACTCCTCCCTTTAAGTCGGACGGGGGTCTCCAGCGGAAAGACAAATGAGTTACTGCATAAATCCCAATTGCCAGAATCCCCAAAATCTCGATCGCGCGACAGTCTGCACAAGTTGCGAGTCAAACTTGCTGCTCAAAGGCCGCTACCGAGTCTTTCACACCCTCGGTCAAAGTCTCGCTTGCGGCACCTTCCTAGCAGTCGATGAAGACCAACCAGCCCAACCCCGCTGCGTCATTCAACAGTTCTGCGCACCCGTACCGTCAGTCGCCGACGGTCAAAAACAGCTAAACCGGACATTTCGCGGCTCGGCCGAGCGACTCGACGAGTTGGGTAAACATCCCCAAATACCGAAACTGCTGGCATCTTTTGAAGTCGAAGGCTGCCAGTATTTAGTGCAAGAATACATCGAAGGCCGCAATTTGGCCGATCGGCTTTCGGAAAAAGGTGTTCTTAAAGAAATGCACATTTGGTATCTGCTGAGCGAGTTGTTACCCGTGCTGGAACTTGTGCACGAAAATCAACTGATTCACCGAGATATCAAACCGTCCAATATTATTCACCGCAAATCTTCCCAAACCTCCGCAGCAATAGCCGAGAAAGAGCACCTGCATTCTTGGGATGAAGAATCCGGGCTAGTTTTGGTCGATTTTGGCGCCGCAATTCCTGCCAACAGCGGGCCGCTGAAAACAGAAACGGTGACGGGTTCTGCCGAATACGCGGCGCCGGAACAAATTAAAGGTGAAGCAATTAAGAGCAGCGACATCTACAGTTTGGGCGTGACTTGCATTCACTTGTTAACGGGAATGTCGCCCTTTGATTTGTTTGACATCAAAGCCGACGCTTGGGCCTGGAGGCATTATTTGAAAGTACCAGTTTCGGGCAGACTCGGCCGCATCCTGGATAAAATGGTGCAGCGAGAACCATCAAAACGCTATCGATCGATCGAAGCAATTCTCACAGACATGAAATACGGCCCGACACCGATAGAGGTGATTGTCAGCAAACCCAAGTGGACTTTAGCTTTGTGGGGGGGAACCGTACTTGCCTTGATTTCAGTAGTGCTGGGTTCTCGCTTGTCATCTCCCGTATCAGAGGCTTTCACTGCTGGTGAGCCTGTTTCTAGCATTCCCGACATTCGGTTCGACCCGCCCCCCATGCAGAATTTCAACACTGAGCCATCGCTGTCACGGCCCGCAGTGCGGACTCTGGTGGATCAAGACAAAAATCCGGTGTGGGCGGTAGCAGTCACTCCCAACGGCCGCGTCATCGTCAGCGGGAACAATGACGGCACAATTCTCCTGCTGCACAAGCGTCACGGCAAAGTGCTCAAGGTTTTACGAGGACATTTGGGACCTGTGTGGTCTGTGGCAGTGAGTCCCGATGGCAGGACGATCGCCAGTGGCGGCGCTGACGGTACGATTAAACTGTGGAATTTCTATTCTGGCCAGTTAATTCGGACGTTGGACGGACACACAGACGGGGTGTTCTCGGTGGTGTTCAGTCCCGACGGCCAAGCCCTCGCCAGTGTCGGCAAAGACAATACTTTGAAACTGTGGCAAGTTGAAGGCGGGGCCGAGTTGCAAACTCTCAAAGGGATTGCAGACGAAGTGCATTCAGTGGCTTTCAGTTCCTATAAAGACACTCTGTTTACTGGCAACGGCGACGGTACGATTAAGATGTGGAATTGGAAGACTGGGGAATTTCAAGCCACTCTCACGGGTCATGTTGATGCTGTTTCGGCGCTGACTATCAGCCCGGACGGTAAAATTTTGGCCAGCGGCGGCTGGGACAATACGGTGAGGGTTTGGGATATCACCACGGATCACGGGCCCGAACCGTCCGGTGAGGCGACTTTTGCCGGTCATACCGATCGAATTCAGTCTCTAGCTTTCAGTCCCGACGGTGCGACGCTAGCCAGCGGCGATTTGAGCGGAACTATCAAGCTGTGGGCGATGGATGGCGGGGAACAGGGCACACTGAAAGGTCATTCGACTTGGGTGGAATTGGCTTTTAACCCTCAAGACAAAACTTTGATCAGCGGCAGTTATGACGACACGATTAAGGTGTGGGAACTGTCTCCTTCTCCTTGATTTTTGCGATCGTCGGCGCTAGTTTTTGATGACTTACAAGCTATTTCTGTCATTGCTTAACTCGCGCGCGGACAATGGGAGTATCTGTTCTGCGTAAGTCCTGTTTTTGTTGGCGCGGGCGATCGAGTTTAAAAAATCCCCAACCAAATAAACGATTTTGGTTGGGGATTCTGACACAAAATACATCACAGTCGGCGATTGAAAGAGTTCTACTTCCACCCTACATAATTTTAGGGACTTTGAAAAACTCACCATCGCGATCGGGAGCACCAGCCAAAATACTCTCTCCATTAGCAAAAGGTTGCAAATCGTCCGATCGCATTACATTACTAACATCGATCGCCCGCGTTGTCGGCTTTACCTTACTCGTATCCAGTTCACTCAACTGTTCAAAATAATCCAAAATACCGTTCAGTTGACCAGTAAACTGCTCTTCTTCTTCAGGCGTTAATTCCAATCTGGCTAAATTCGCTACTTTCCGAACTTCTTCTCTATCAATCATAAAAATCGGTAATTGGGAATTGGGCATAGGGCATAGGGCATAGGGCATAGGAAATTGGGAATTGGTTATTTGTTATTGGTTATTTGTTATTAGAGAAACTACTAACTATTAACTACTAACTATGCCCCATGCCCCATGCCCCATGCCCCATGCCCCATTCCTATCATAGTTAAAAATACACATCAATCTGCGATCGCCCTGTTGTTTTCAGCCAATTTTGCACCTCAATGTAATTGTTGGGCGCCAAGCGAATAGCCTCCTTCCAATAATCCGCAGCTTTGTCAAACAGCCCTTCCGCCCCTTCAATATTGCCAGCTTCCTTCTCCCTTTCCCCTTGATAGTGATAAATCACAGCAATATTATTCAGCGCTTGTGGCATTCTCGGATTCAGTTCAAGCGCTTCGCTGTAATACTCCAAAGCTTTATCGTGTTCGCCGTTGCTAGTATGGATTAGGGCCATATTGTACAAGACATAACTGCGATCGTAAGGATCTTCCTCAATCTTCAGCGCTTCATGATAATTGTCCAGCGCTTCAGCATATTCGCCATCAGCTTGAGCCGACATACCATCCCGATAATAAGCAAAAGCTTCCTTAGCCTGCTTTTTCGCCGGCATAATCTTCAGAATGATATCGGCCATTACCGTGAAACTTTTGTCAATAAAGTTATCGTTGCGTTGAGTTCTTGGCATAATTCGATTCTTTGGTTAGTGGCTAATCAGAAAAATTAGCCTGTAAAGTTTTCCTATTAAGAGTTTTGCAACTGTTTGGGTTGAGATTTGCGCCGAGGACGCTTGCAAAGGCTGATGAGACACAACTGCAAACCTGAAAACACGCGCTTGCGAGGCCGGGCTCGCGCAAGTCCCATCTATTTTAAAGAACTATTGTCAGACTTGCAAAAAAAACCACATTTCTTTAACCTATTTCCCGGCTATACGGGCGATCGCCGAAAACGATAGCAATATTTGGCTCCCAAGTCAAGGGCGACAGCAAAAAAAATGAGAAGCCCGATCGACCTTCACCAGCTCCAATTCCCGCAATATAATAAAAACAACGGGTAATTTTCACAGAGAGAAACCTATGGCTCCGAATCCCACCATTATGCAAGCCGTCGAACAACTTGGCTACCGCGTTACGGTTGGAGACGTGGCGGCAAAAGCTGGATTAGATGTCAATTTTGCCCAACGAGAACTGTTAACCCTCGCCTCCGAAGCAGGCGGCAACCTGCAAGTAGCAGAATCCGGCGACATTGCCTACATATTTCCCAACAACTTTCGAGATATTTTGCGAAACAAATTCTTGCGCTTGCAGTTGCAAGAATGGTGGCAAAAAATCTGGAAAGTTCTATTTTACCTGATTCGGATATCTTTTGGCATAGTGCTGGTAGCTTCCATCCTCTTAATTTTTGTGGCGATCACGCTTTTACTCTCCAGCATGAGCAACAACGATAACGGAGGAGGAGGCGGCGGAGGAGGCGACGGCGGCGGAGGAGATGGAGGGGGCAGCTTTTTCTTTTTTCCCTACTTCTGGAACGACTTAATCTGGATATTTTACTGGAACCATGACGAACCTTCCTACCAGCGATCGCGCGTAACCGGCCAAAAACCCCAGATGAGTTTTCTGGAAGCAGTTTTCTCCTTTATATTTGGAGATGGCAATCCCAATCACAATCTAGAAGAGCGCAAGTGGAGCGATATTGCCGCCGCAATTCGCAACAACCGAGGTGCCGTCGCCGCCGAACAAATTGCGCCCTATCTCGACAATCTCGGACAGGGATACACCCGAGAATACGAAGAATATATGTTACCAGCTCTCGCGCGTTTTGACGGCCGCCCCGAAGTCAGTCCCGAAGGGCAAATAGTCTACCATTTTCCGCAATTGCAAACCACAGCCGCCCAGCAAAATGCTCAACCAGTAACAGCTTATTTGCGAGAAATGCTGTGGCGTTTCAGCCAAGCTAGCTCCGGCCAAGTCATGCTCGCAGCAGGGTTGGGAGCCGTAAATCTTGTCGGTGCGTTAGTTTTGGGGAATTTATTGACTAAAAGTGCGATCGCAGGTGGATTTATCAGTTTAGTCAGCGGTATTTATCCAATCCTGCTGATTTACGGCGTCGGATTTCTCACAATTCCCTTAATTCGCTACTTCTGGATTCAGTGGAAAAATAGCCAGATAGAAGCTCGGAATCAAGAGCGACAGCAGCGAGCCATGTTATTAAACCAACCCGATGCCAACTTGCAGCAAAAACTGGCCTACGCTCAGGAATTTGCAGCCGAAAACGTTCTGACTGGAGAAGACTTAGCTTATACCACAGAAACCGAATT
Organism: Lyngbya sp. CCAP 1446/10; assembly: GCF_026130175.1. Taxonomy (GTDB): domain Bacteria; phylum Cyanobacteriota; class Cyanobacteriia; order Cyanobacteriales; family Microcoleaceae; genus Microcoleus. The sequence continues at coordinate 78,128 of NZ_JAIGNI010000007.1, forward strand.
AACTCAACAAGAACTAGAACAGTCAGCAAAAATAGATGCCGAATGGCAGCGGCGAATTGGGCGATCGGACAACTCATAATATAGCCCTTCTCAGAAAGATGAGGTACGCGAACGGCATAGGGCATAGGGCATAGGGCATAGGACATAGGGCATAGGACATACCTGACTTTTTTGAGAACCTTTGCCACAATCCAATATCTTTATGGTGGAACTGGCTTCTAGCCAGTTCAGAACAGACAAGATGCCCGTTCCACAATCCAATATCTTTATTGTGGAACTGGCTTCTAGCCAGTTGCTAAAAATGGTGCAAAATTTCAATTTTTATTGAGCTCTGAAATTTTCGTGATCCGAGTTTTTTTAACAATTTTAGGGCGTTTAAAAATCAAAGAATTTTGGTCATACTTCGAGTCGTGGCGGAGAGCCACAAGTTCCCACCCTTCCTCCCCCAATTGATTAACAAATAGATGCAGCGAGCCTTGTTTCCAATCTCGCATTTCTTCACCATTTACATATAAACTAATTAGCTTATTTCCAAAAGGATACATATTCGCATCCACCAATAAATACTCCCACTTTTGCATAGAAATCCTTAATTTAGTTAGTCATTAGTCATTAGTCATTAGTCATTAGTCATTAGTCATTAGTAATTGGAAATTGGGAATTGGGAATTATTCTTCCCTCTTCCCTCTTCCCTCTTCCTTCTTCCCTCTTCCTTCTTCCCTCTTCCTTCTTCCTTCTTCCCTCTTCCCTCTTCCTTCTTCCCAGCAGTTACTGCACAGCAATTCTAGCCAAAGCAGCGCCCCGGTAATAGTGCAACAAAATCTGCTGGTAGCCGTATCCCTGTCTAGCCAAATTGTAAGCCCCCCACTGACTCATCCCCACAGCGTGACCGAAACCTTTACCAGCAACTTGAAAACCCTTAGGAGGCTGCCCGCCATTTCTCCCACTAACAATCCCGCCGTACTGAGGAATCACGGTAAAGCGGGTACTCCTCAAATTTAGAACCCGACGTAAATCCGCGCCAGTCATCACCCTAGAACCACTATCTCCGACTACTTTCATGGACAAAACGCTGCCGTAAGCGGTAGTGCGTTCTGGCTTCATCGAGATTACGTTACCGACGCCCGAAATCTTGCTGCTCATTTGAGCGCGGGAGAAATTTTCTTTCCACTGATAAACCGGCGCGCCTTGGTCGAAGTCAGGAACACCGCGCAGGTAAGGCAGGGATTCCGTCCAAACATCCTCAACATTTTCGGTATGTCCGCCAGATGCCGAGTGGAAAACGGCTAGAATAATCTGACCGTTGTAGGCGAGAACTTGACCTGCGGTAGCATCGACTGCGCTATAAGTACCCGAAGATTCTGTTTGCAGTCCTTTGTAAACCTGCGATGATTGAGTGTCGTCCACATCGTAAAGGTCGGTTTCGCTTTTGAGGCGCTGGTGGAGAGCGTAGGAACGGGCGGCGACTGCTTGGGCTTTCAAAGCCTCTTGAGGCCAATTGCCACTCATTTCGGCGCCGAGAACGCTGTAGAGATACTGTTCGATATCGACGTAGTTGACCGCAGTCAAGGCTCCTTTTTCGGGAACTACAAGGGTGCGTCCGCGATACCATCGATCGCCAATCCAAACATAACCGTTCCCCGTCGGCTCGATCCAAATTTGATTGGCAGCCCAGCGGCCAATTGCCACAGTTCCCGATCGAAATTGAGCCGACTGAGAACTATTTGCCGACAGTTCGCCCAAATTGCGCCCGCTACCGTCGCGGATTGCAGCCTTAGTAGAACTGCCGACCTTAATCTGACTTGTCCCGTCTTGTACCGCAACTCGCAAAATCAGCGCGGCCTGTGCTGGGGCCACCATGACCAGCCACAACAACAGCGAAATCCAAAAATAGCGTTTTTTTAATGTCGAAACAATGGAACCAAAGAACACTCCTGACTGCATTTGAAAAATTTCCTCTTGTGCTATATGAGTTTGAGAATTTTTAAGACCAAGGTTCGGTTCGGGAAAAAGGAAGCGGAACCGCAGAAAGAAAACGTTAGAATTGGGTTTGGCACTTTGTGCGCTAGTCAAAATGATTGGAGCGACTAGATGCTAGCAGCAACAGCGATTTATCCCGGTTCCTGCCTGCGAATATTTCCTTTATGTCGGATTGACCGCACCCTGGATATTTGTAACATATTTTTTAAGATTTAATTGAGGTGATTTGACTCTTGCAGATTACATTTCTCGGAACTAGCTCCGGCGTCCCCACGCGATCGCGCAACGTTTCCAGCATCGCCCTCCGCTTGCCCCAGCGAGCGGAACTCTGGCTGTTTGACTGCGGCGAAGGAACTCAGCACCAGTTTCTCCGCAGCGAGCTCAAAGTCAGCCAACTGAGCCGCATTTTCATCACTCACCTGCACGGCGACCACATTTTCGGCTTAATGGGTTTGATGGCTAGCTGCGGTTTGGCGGGGAATGTCAAGCGCATCGATCTTTATGGGCCTCCGGGACTTGAAGAATATTTGCAAGCTGGCGTTCGCTATTCTCAAACTCATTTTTCTTACCCGGTGAAGGTGCACAAAAGTCATGAGGGAGTTATCTATGAAGATGACGAATATATTGTTAGTTGCGCTCCTTTGAAACACCGAGTAACTGCTTTTGGTTATCGTGTCACCGAGAAAGACCGGCCGGGACATTTTGATGTCGAAAAAGCGAAGGATGTGGGTATTCCTTCCGGGCCACTTTACGGCCAATTAAAACAAGGAAAGACCGTAAAGTTATCGGATGGGCGACAGTTTAAAGGTACTGATTTTTGTGGGCCGGATCAAGTTGGGCGCAAATTTGTGTATTGTACTGACACGGTTTTTTGTGACAGCGCGGTGGCATTGGCGAAGGATGCTGATTTGTTGGTGCACGAAGCGACTTTTGCCCATCAAGATGCTCAAATGGCTTTCGATCGCCTGCATTCAACCTCAACAATGGCGGCTCAAGTTGCTTTGCTAGCCGGGGCGAAACAGTTAATTATGACGCATTTTAGCCCGCGTTACGCTCCGGGAAATGCGATCGTCCTAGATGATTTGCTCAAGGAAGCCCAGGCAATTTTTCCGAATACGAAAATGGCCTACGATTTCCTGACTTGCGAAATACCGCGGCCTGAGTAGTCGTGGGATGCGTCAGTCGATTTGAGATTTTCCATTTTTCGATTTGAGATTCACTCGACAGGTATGACACAAGCAACCGGGTTTCGATGTGTCGAGTGCGTCCTGCGACTATCTCTAGCTGAGCCATTGTCAAGCCTAACTCCGCGCGATCGACCGCCGCGACGACCTGCAACAGCCAATGGTTGCTACAATCGGGGAGGGTATATGTTGTGGCTAACACTACAGCCCGTAACCCTGAAACCTAATAGCTAAATTATTAAAAATCTGCCTCTCCTGCCATGTTTAAAAATCTCCTAGGCGATCCCAACGCGCGCAAACTTAGAAAATTTCAGCCTTGGGTAGCTGATATCAATATCTTGGAAGAAGACTTCCACTCCCTCTCAGACGACGACCTGAGAGGCAAAACGGCGGAGTTTCAAGAACGTCTGGCAAAAGCTAAATCTCTCAACGAAGAGAAAGAAATCCTAGACGAAATCTTGCCAGAAGCTTTTGCAGTGGTGCGGGAAGCGGGACAGCGAGTTTTGGGAATGCGCCACTTTGATGTCCAACTCCTCGGCGGCATCATCCTGCATAAAGGCCAAATTGCCGAAATGAAAACCGGTGAAGGCAAAACTTTGGTGGCGACGCTGCCGGCTTACCTCAACGCCCTCAACGGTAAAGGCGTGCACATCATCACCGTCAACGATTATCTCGCAAGACGGGACGCGGAATGGATGGGGCAGGTGCACCGCTTCCTGGGATTGACTGTGGGACTGATTCAGCAGGGCATGGATCAGGTGGAACGCAAGAAAAATTATAGCTGCGACATTACCTACGCGACGAACAGCGAAGTGGGCTTTGATTATTTGCGGGACAACATGGCTACTGTGATGGAAGATGTAGTCCAGCGTCCTTTTAATTTCTGCGTGATTGACGAGGTTGACTCGGTGCTGATCGATGAAGCTCGGACACCTCTGATTATTTCGGGCCAGGTGGAACGCCCCAGCGAGAAATACCTCCGGGCGGCTGAGGTGGCTGCTGCTCTGAGAAAGGAAAATGAGGAACATTACGAGGTTGACGAAAAGGCGCGGAATGTGCTGTTGACCGATGAAGGGTTTGGTGAAGCTGAGAATTTGTTGGGCGTTACCGATTTGTACGACCCGGCTGACCCTTGGGCGCATTATATTTTTAATGCGATTAAGGCGAAGGAATTGTTTATTAAGGATATTAACTACATCGTCAATGCCGATCGCGAAGTGGTGATTGTCGATGAATTCACAGGCCGGGTGATGCCGGGAAGGCGCTGGAGTGACGGTTTGCACCAGGCTATAGAAGCGAAGGAACGGGCGGAAATTCAGCCGGAAACTCAGACGCTAGCGACTATTACTTATCAGAATTTCTTTTTGCTGTATCCGAAGTTGTCGGGGATGACTGGGACGGCGAAGACTGAGGAGACAGAATTTGAGAAAATTTATAGTCTGGAAGTCACATTGATTCCCACTAACCGGATTCCGAGCCGTGGCGACCTTTCAGATATGGTTTACAAGGCGGAGGCCGGTAAGTGGAATGCGATCGCCCAAGAATGCGCAGAAATGCACGAGATCGGTCGGCCGGTGCTGGTGGGCACGACAAGCGTTGAAAAGTCGGAGTTGCTGTCGCGGCTGCTCCAGGAACGCAAAATTCCTCACAATTTGCTGAATGCTAAACCGGAAAATGTCGAGCGGGAGTCGGAAATTATCGCTCAAGCTGGACGCAAAGGTGCTGTGACGATCGCCACGAACATGGCAGGACGCGGTACAGACATCATTCTGGGCGGTAATTCTGAGTACATGGGCCGCCTCAAGTTGCGCGAGTATTTGATGCCCAGAATCGTCCAGCCCGAAGATGGAGAAGGCTTTTCGCTGGTGCAAGTGCCCGGTATTGGCGGCCGCCCCGCAGCTCAAGGTTTTGGTCAAACTGCGAAAAAAGGCAAGTCTTGGAAAGCTTCGGCGCAGATTTTCCCGACGCAGCTATCGAAAAATGCTGAGCAACTGCTGAAAGCTTCGGTGGAATTGGCGGTGAAAGAGTACGGGGAGCGATCGCTCTCGGAATTACAAGCCGATGATATCGTGGCTGTAGCCTCGGAAAAAGCACCAACAAAAGACATCGTAATTCAAAAATTGCGGGAAGCTTACAATGTAACTCGCAGCGAGTACGATGCCTTTACCAGCACCGAACACGATGAAGTGGTGCAGTTGGGTGGCCTGCACGTTATCGGTACCGAACGCCACGAATCGCGCCGGATTGACAATCAGTTGCGGGGCAGGGCGGGACGGCAAGGAGACCCCGGTTCTACGCGGTTTTTCTTGAGTTTGGAAGACAATTTGCTCAGAATTTTTGGCGGCGAACGGGTGGCTGGTTTGATGAAGGCTTTCGGTGTTGAGGAAGATATGCCGATCGAATCTCGAATGCTAACCGGTTCCCTCGAAGGTGCTCAGAAAAAAGTCGAAACCTACTATTACGACATCCGTAAGCAGGTATTTGAATACGACGAAGTGATGAACAATCAGCGTCGAGCCATCTATGCAGAACGTCGCCGAGTATTGGAAGGTTTGGACTCGAAGGAACAGGTAATTAAATATGCAGAACAAACGATGGACGACATCGTGGGAGCATACATCAATCCCGATTTGCCTTCGGAAGAATGGGAACTCGACAAACTTGTCAGCAAGGTGAAGGAATTTGTTTATCTGTTGGCTGACATGACTCCGGATCAATTAGAAGATTTGTCAGTTGAAGAAACTAAAACTTTCCTCCACGAACAAGTCCGCAATGCTTACGACATGAAGGAAGCGGAAGTTAATGCCATCCGATCCGAATTGATGCGCGATGCTGAGCGGTTCTTTATTTTGCAGCAAATTGATACTTTGTGGCGGGAACACTTGCAGCAAATGGATGCTTTGCGCGAGTCTGTGGGCCTGCGTGGTTACGGCCAGAAAGACCCGTTAATCGAGTACAAAACTGAAGGTTACGAGTTGTTTTTGGACATGATGACGGATATTCGCCGGAATGTGGTTTATTCGCTGTTCCAGTTCCAGCCGCAGCCGGCAATGCAGGTTTCGCCGGAGATGGTTTGAAAATAGTTAATAGTTGACTGTTAAAAAATGGGTAAGGTGGGCAATGCCCACCCAGCCCTGTCCATGCCTAAGTCAAGCGAGTTGTTAGCGGAGACAATAACAGCAGCAGGCGATCGGCTGAAAGTGAAACTAATCTCTCAAATCGGTTAACTATCTGGCGTGTCATTTGCTGCTCATCATTAGCCTAGCTTCTGGGAGTTGTCACAACTGAATTTCACCATTTGTAGGATCCATCGCTAACAGTTTTCAATCTCAACGAAAGACGACTGACAAACTACTACCAAAGTTTTCAGCAAAAACAGAACTAGCTAAATCAGCACCAGCAAAGTTTATTTAATGTAAATTTGCATCGGGTAAATAAGCTTGCCAAACCGTTAAATTAGAAAAATCCCAGCCGCTTAAATCTGTCTGTATCTGCCGCAGGAGATTAATAACATTCCCAGCGGCATATCCCGTTTCCCGTGCGGGCTTTCCTCGCAGATATGTAAGAATGAGATTGAGCTGATTTTCTAGCGATCGCTGGCTTTCAAAACAGGAGAGTAGTCGCTTGGTAATGGGGTTGAGAATCAGGCGAGATTGAGTATCCCTCACATAGTCTTTTGCTCGGGCTTTGATGAGAGGATGGTTCTTGAAAAGGTCAATTTTAGCAGTAATTATTTCTTGGCATATCTGTTCGATTAACTGTTCTGTTATGTATTCCATGACGACGGGTTGTTGAGTAAAGCCACCTGTGGTTTTTTTAATGAGCGATCGCCTTCCCAGAGAAGCAAACGTCTCTAGGAGTTCCGTTGGCGAGAGTTCTATTACTAAATCTTTCTGCACTTCTAAAAATGAGACGGGCTCTCGATTGATGGCTACGCAGTACATCAGCTCTTTTTCTAAAGCAGATAGGCGATTGAACTGTCGGTCTAAGAGATTGCGAATATCATCAAATATCAAGGTAACTTGGTTTAATAATTCTAAGAAATTAGAAAGACTGCTATCAAATAGATCTCGAATAACAGGAGCTACCATTTTTAATGCCAAGGGATTCCCAGCATAGTGTTCAATTAGAGCTTTCCATTCGGATTCTGACCCTGAAAAAGCACCCTTGTCTTGAAAAATTTTCTTTCCTGCTTCTGTGGATAAACCAGGAAGTTGTAATGAGCGAACGGGTAGGGTTTCCCCTTCCTGTGTTGCTAGTTCTTTCGGCTTCTCCCGACTGGTTAACACAAGGGTACTTTTATGGGGGGTTTCTGCCAGACAACTAAGCAATTGACCGTAACCCTCATATCCTTCTCGATAGCCACCCGTGCGATCGCCCGATCGCAAAATTGACTCGGCATTATCGATAACCAAAAGACAGCGCGAGGCTCGTAAATATCCAAGTAGCTGCGAGATTCTGCCCTCTACAGTATCCGAAAAAACGGTTTCGTTGTGTTTCGAGAGAAATTCAATCAAATCTGCTAGAAGGTCGAGCATGGGTGGAGCGTTGCGGAGACTTCGCCAGATGACATAATCAAAATGCTCCTGAATACGTTTTGCTATCTTGACGGAAATCGCCGTTTTGCCGATGCCGCCCATACCCAATACCATCACTAGACGGCAGCGATCGCGCACAATCCACTGTTCTAACAGAGCTAGTTCTTCTGCACGTCCATAGAAATCAGAGACATCCATCGCCTCAGCCCAATCTTGACATTTATTGGCAGTCGATCCTTCAACTGTTACCCAGTGAGTAGTAGTGTCACTTCGATCGGCTTCAGTATTTCTACTGTCATCAATAGAGGTACTGTTTGATGGTGCTGTGACTACTTGCATTTGTGGTGCCTTTCGCCGCAAGACTGACTGAACGTTACTTTTATTAACCTTTTCCCCAAATACTCGACTGAGGAGTTGCCACAATTGGAAGCCGACGAGTTTGATGTACTCAGCATCATAACCAGCCGTCTTAGCAATCTCTGGATAAGAGCGTCCTTCCCAAGCTTGCCGAAATACTAGCTCTTGAATATCGTTGAGCTGTTCTGCTTGAACAACGGATTCTAAAAAAAGGAGGGCTTCGTCAACTGTCATTTATCTCTAGAAAATTAGCAATTTCGACCGGATCACCTACATTGGGAATTTTTAGGTTCCCGCCTGGGGATGGTTGCAGTAGCCAAATCACTAGGCTAATGGGGTGCTCCCCTGATAATCATTATAACGCGCAGCCAAAATAAATCCTAACTATTTATAACTTTTTATCACATACACCACGGCCATAACCGGCTTATTGTTTAATCAGGTGGATTTAGCCGGAACATCTCAACTCTAATAGAAATGCCTATTCTAGCAGTTGCCTCGATAGTTAGGACAATTTTAAATGTAGGGCTGCGGGGGAGCGGGTGATAAATATCTGGGCTGGGTACATTCATATCCAGGCGTTCAGACCCCTACTAAATCACAACTACCTACTTTTGTCTGTGAACTTGTCCTAACTATCCTGGCGGTTGCTATAAGAAGATAATTTGGGACGGGAGCCCAACTCAGGTGTAAATTCTATGTTTTGCAGGGAAATTTAGAAATTACCCTACCAATTGTTTATCAGGTCTAAGTTCAGGAATTTCTACCAAGATTAGTTTATTAGTGGCATTTACTTGTGGTGTTTCAACTAGGTGCGATCGCGTTCTGTAATACCTACCGATAAAGCTAGCATCTAGTTCCATATTTCAGCATAACTGCACAGGTGACTCGCGCGAGATGTGGAGAAATATCTTAGGGCTGTAGGTTGGCTAGTCTATTCATAGCTACCTGTAAATTAAAAGAGAAATTACTGCTACTTCCCGTAGTATCGATGCTGAGTCAGGGAAATTAAAGCATCATTCGGTTCAAACTTTATTTTTTGAGGTCAACTCCAATGGCAAATACTGATACACAACGTGGTGTTCTGGATAAAGATGACATTATTTTTCAAGCTCCCATCAATGCCACTCCCCCCGTCTTCACGCGGGCTGATGAATATGACTTAAATACCTCTGCGATCGGGCAACTGGTCACGCTTAGTCTTACAGCGGACGATCCCACCAAATATGACACGTTCCTGCAAGTTATCAATGCCGAGACGGGTCAGGTCATTGCTGATTCTGATGATAACGGTGCTAATCTTAACTCAGTGATAGCATCCGGTCAGCCTAACCAGGTTGGTCTCGACGATCTGGCGATTCCTAATTTTTTCTCTATTCTCGGCGGCATTAAGTACAAAGTCCGCGTCACCAGCTACGATTCACTCGACCTCTCGTCTACTCATGGCTACTCATTACAGGCCATTATTCCTACGGGCGATATCAGTTTAGTTCCGAGAGGTAGCAGCTTCAGCGGCAGCCCTCTAACCGACACCCCGGCCGTTAGATTAAATGGTAAATTGGAGGGCAGCAAAGACTTTACTTTTCCAGCTTTCGGTGGTGGCAACACACTTGCTGATGAATTTCAAGTAACTACATCCTTGGATGGCCAACCTCTCAATATTTCCCTCAGCAGCACGACAACTGGCTTTGACCCTTATGTGGAACTCGTCAACCTTACTACTGGCGTGACTGTCGGAGATAATAATAACGGAGGCGGGCTTAACGCGCAGCTTACTGGAGTCCCGCGCCAAGCAAATACTAACTACAGAATCCGTGTCACCAGTAACACTCCATTTCCCAGTGCCACAGTTCCTGATTACAACTTACAGGTCACTGTTCCTCAAGGTAGTGTCACGTTGACTCCCCGGATTGGCGACACCCCCATTATCACACCTCCAACAACTGGTGGTGGTACGCCAACTGGTGGTACGCCAACTGGTGGTACGCCAACTGGTGGTACGCCAACTGGTGGTACGCCAACTGGTGGTACGCCAACTGGTGGTACGCCAACTGGTGGTACGCCAACTGGTGGTACGCCAACTGGTGGTACGCCAACTGGTGGCACGCCAACTGGTGGCACGCCCACTGGTGGCACGCCCACTGGTGGTACGCCTGTAGCGATCGCAGCACCTGCAATCAATGCCCCCGCCCCTGGCAATCCTACTGGACAACCAGCAAACACTGTTAGCGGTGAGTTTTACAACCTCTCAGACAGTAATGACAATATTGTGCTGTCATCACTTCCTCCGGCTGCTGCTGGCAAACAAATATTGGCGCTATCTGGCAACGACAATATTACCGGAACCAGCGGCATTGATAACATTAACGGAATGCAAGGAGCCGATACAATCGACGGAGGGTCCGGCAACGACATTTTGTCCGGCGGTAAAGGGTCGGATTCCCTTGATGGCGGTGTTGGCGACGACCAGATATTCGGCAGCAATGACAACGATACTCTCACTGGAGGAGAGGGCAATGACACTATTCGGGGCGGTAAAGAAAATGATGTCCTGATTGGTGGTAATGGCGACGACTTACTGAGTGGCGATCGCGGTCAAGACATCCTCACAGGTGGTGGCGGAAGCGATACATTTATTCTAGGTGGGGGGCAGGCGGCAGCAGCTCGGTTAGGAGATGCAGATGTGATTGTAGACTTTACTAATGGCGACAGAATTGGTCTAACTGACGGGAATACATTTGCCAGCCTCACCTTTGAAGCTGTAAGTTTGAATCTGAATGGAGGATCTCCTGTCAGTTCTACGGCAATCAAACTCGGCACTAACTATTTGGGTGTCGTTCAAGGGGTTGCTCAAAGCGAGCTTACCGCGAATGTTTTTGTTCTAAATGTATAGTTTGTGTAACGCGGGCTTTGTGAGTCCTACTTGAGTGGAATTAAGTGCGATCGCCTTTGAGTTTGACTTATGCAGGGCAATTCATAAAGTATCCCTACCAATGGTTGCTCCTGCCTAAGTTCATAAATTTTTACGGAGATTAGTTAATTAGTCCCATTTAGTTGTGTTTCAAAACGTGCGATCGCCTTCTCTAAAACCTACCAATAAAGCTAGCATCTAGTTCTAGATTTCAGCATAACTGCACAGGTGACTCGCGCGGGAAGTGTATCAATATATTTGCTATAAAGATATGCTACCTCAGCCTTGGGTTAACTTTTTGATGATAAATCCATTGGGTGCAGCGTCAAGGCAAAGAAGCAACAGTTCCGAGAAACAGCAAATTTTAAGTAGGATTAAAGCAATGAGCTGCGACAGTTTTGAAGCCAATATCATGGGTACTGATTCTCCTGTTATCATACGTAAGTCAGCAGCATTAGGCGATACAACACGTCCATTTAGTACACCGACGCCACCTCCACCGGAGCCGAGACTGACACCTGTAACGATCGCGACACCTGCAATCAATGACGCAGCCCCTGGCAATCCTACCGGACTACAAGCAAACACTTTTAATCTTTCCAATGAAGTCTTTTACAACCTCTCAGACGGTAATGATAATGTTTTGGTGTCATCAGTTCCCATATTTCCCACATTTCCCCGCGTTCGCCCACCAATCTTGGCCCTATCTGGCAACGACAATATTATTGGGACAGACGGCTCTGATATCGTTTACGGAATGCTAGGAGCCGATACAATTGACGGAGAGGCAGGCAGGGACAGTTTGGTCGGGGGTAAACAGTCCGATCAACTTGACGGCGGTGATGGAGACGATACCTTGTCAGGCAACAATGACAACGATACGCTCATTGGAGGAGATGGCAATGACATTCTTAGGGGTGGTAAAGAAAATGATGTCCTGATTGGCGGTAACGGCGACGACATATTGAGTGGCGATCGCGGTCAAGACATCCTCACAGGTGGCGGTGGAAACGATATATTTGTGATCGCCCGAGATTTACCCCGCTTGGCAGAAGATGCAGATGTGATTACAGACTTTACCGTTGGGGACAAAGTTAATCTAACGAGTTTTATTGCTGATATCCATACTTTCTACTTTGAAGATCTAACTTTGAATCTGAATGGAGAAGGTGCGGTCCCTGCTACGGCAATTAAACTCGGCACCGGTTATGTGGTTATCTTTCAAGGGGCTAGTCTAAGCGATGTGACGCCATTGCTTAATCTTGCGGTTTTTGATACAATATAGTTTTTGCAGCATAAGCTTTGTGGCGTGTACTTGAGTGGAATTAAGTGCGATCGCCTTTGAGTTTGATTTGAGGCGCTCATACTTTGCTTTAATAGTCCTAGACGCACGGCTGGTCACAAACCGGCTTTTTTTACGAGAAGACCCGTTACAGTCCGCATCAACGGCCAAAAATCCGGTTGCTAAAGTTAAACCCAATCTTCTTGATCGTTCTTTAGTCGGCGATAAACTTCGCCTGTAGCGTGAATTTTACGGGTTTGTTCGTAAAGAGTTTCTTCAGTATGATTCCATTGTTGCAGGGCTTTTTTTAAGTCTGCTTGGATATCTCTAGCGCCGGGAAATCCTCGGTAGCGAATGATTAATCTTGCTAATTCTGATAAATTGCGATCGGTTGCTTCTTTGTCTAATAAACTATCGACGGTAGCTCGATCACGTTTATATTGCGGATGCTGCTGGTCTTGGTTTTTTGGCTCTAAATCCATGTTTCTCTGCTGGTAAATGCGCTTAAATTTTGTTTGAATAAGTTACCGATAAATATTACATAAAATATTACATAGGGCTTGCTGAAAAAGTCCACAAATCGAATCTAGGTGCCAAACAGCTTGAAAAATGGGAGATTCGGAGATGGGTTCCCAAATTTACTCCACAATTTTCCACCGAAATCCAAGGATTTTGAGCCAAAAAACGTCATAACCTTGCACTTTTTTGTGTTTAAAAATTTTGAAACCCTTGACAGTCATAGCTTCTAGTTCTATTCAGCAAGCCCTACATAGGGAGGGCGGTTTTTGCACTCATAAACTCGTTTTTATCATAGATTCTACGCTAAACCAGCCCCTACAAGAACCTACAAGGGGAAAAATCTTTAGTCTGTTGTCAAAACATTCAGTTTGAATAAGTACAATCGATGGCGACACACCCTACGAATATTGTTGCATTGATTGTTCACGCTTTTTAAATTCGACAACAGTCTCTTTCAACCGCCGACTGTTGCGACTTTTTCGGGGCGAACTCGCGTGCCCACCCCACAATAGTTTCCTGCTAAATTCTCACTCCAAAAGATGCGGCTAATTCCCGTTCTGGCTGCATACCAACTGTAGGCGGCATCGAGCGATTTGCTACCTGCTCAATCAGTTGTAGGTGCTGCGGTAACATTTTAGCTAAACTATAGCGTTCTAGGGCGGTTTGACGGGCCTTGACGCGAATTTCTGCCATGCGGGTAGGATGGTCTAAAACTTCGTCGATGCGATCGGCTACTTGTTTCGGCGAGAAGTAATCGACGATTAAACCGTTTTCTCCATCGCGGATCACTTCTCTCACCGGCCCGGTATCCGAACCGATTACTAAACATCCTGCCGATAGAGATTCAATCATCGACCAAGATAGCACGAAAGGTCTGGTTAAATAAACGTGTACGTCGGATGCTTGAATTACTTTTAAATACAGTCCATAAGGTAGCGGCCCGACAAAGTGCACTCGCGACATATCTAGCGGCACTTTTTTGAGCATATGGTCTTTATAAGACTCGCCGTTTGGTAAAGAACGACCATAACAAACTCTGTCTGAACCAACAACTACAACGTGACAGTTGGGGCGGCGTTCTTGCACATAGGCGATCGACTCAATGAACTCTGGAAAGCCCCGATAAGGTTCCATTCCCCGCGATACGTAGGTGACAATTTCATCAACACCGGACAAGTCTAAGTTAGGCAAAACCAGTTTAGCACCGGGGTCTGGCTTGAAGTAATCTGTATCTACGCCGTCGTGGAGTACGGACAATTTTTGTTGTAATTCTGGCGGAAATTGCGATCGCTGCCAATATGTCGGCGACAAACCCCAATCACAAGAGTATAAATCGATCAGAATCGGCGCATTTTTGATTCTAATTCTTGCCATGTCGTCAACTGTTAAAGGTTCCGCCGGATCGAAATCTGCATCGGAACCAATGGAGTGATAAAACCACTCGAAATAACACAAAAGCGGCGTATTGGGAAAAGCTTCTTTGACAAACAGTGTCGGCCCCCAACCAGAATGTCCGCAAATCACATCGGGTACAAAACCGTCTGCTTTGAGTTGTTCTGCCATTCTAAATACGGCTTGTCCATAGATAACTGCACTTTCTAAAGGGCGGACGTATTGGTGAGTCTGGGCGTTGGGTTCGCGGCTGGGGGTAAATGCTGCTTTACGAACTCCGGGAATGTTCCATTCGGGACGCTCGTTTTTAGTGCCGAAAACAACTTGATTTTTGGGATCTGCGCCTAAAGCCGTGATAATGTGGCGGTATTGGGCGGGGAAGTTGGGATGGAGAAATAATGCTTTCATTTGGCAGTTGGCAGTTGGCAGTTGGGAGTTGGCAGTTGGCAGTTGGGAGTTGTTAGTTGTCAGTTGGCCCGATTGCGCAGTCGTTGGGTTGGCAGTTGTTAGTAGAAATTCAGTATTTAACTGCGAGTAAAAGCTTTAATTTTACTCCTTGTAGGGGGGCGCTTTGCAGATCCAGACGCAATCTCGCGGTACTGAAGATGTATTTTTTAGGATAATTTCATAGTTTAAATGGTTGAGAAATTTTTCCATGATTGTATCAGTCATTACTGAGAATGCAGTGCCATCTCTGCGTCCCAGTAAGTTTTTGTCCCACTCGCCGGCGAATTTTTGCCAACCCAAATCGCTGAGAATGTTGCCGTGGTGAAAGACGCAAATGCGATCGCCCCGCAGCAGTTTGGGAATGCGTGTTAGGTAGTTGAATATGTCTACCGGTTCTACGTGTACCATTGTATCGTAGCAAAAGCATACATCCGCTGCACCGGGGGTGAGGCCGTCTAATGTTAAACCGTCGAGTTTGACGTAGGAAACGCGATCGTCTCCCAAGCGCGATCGGGCGGCTTGCAGCATTTGAGTGGAAATGTCGGCACAAATTAGGCGATCGCAATATTCTAGCAATAGCGAACCAGTTTTCCCGCCACCGATCCCAATTTCTAAAACCGTATGTTCTTTTTTGATATACGGTGCAATAAATTCCTGTTCGATCAGCGCTTCGTATTCCGCTAAGGAATTAGCCGCACCCGCACCTTTTCCCACCCATTCATCGCCCAAATAAGCGAGTTCAGGATGATTATCTTTCCATTCTTGGGCGTAGCTGTCCCATGCCCCTTCGTAATCTATTTTAGGCTGTATTATTTCCATTGTTTTCGGTTTTTTCTGTCTCAGAATACACAAACAAAAATCACTTGAGAGTCCTCCCGGCAAATCCATTAAGATTTTCTCAATCTCCAGCAATAATTTGACAATTGTTTCACTCTTTGGAGAGCCATCAGAAAGTTGATAGTGATCTAACAAAGGATACATTTCGTGAAGCAATCCCCCACCTGCTTGATTCAAAAGTTCTACATCAAAATAGAATTTCAAGAAAGGAAGTATCAGCTTTGATCTGACTGCTTCCGAAGGATCTTTCACAAATACTTGCTCAATACTTGGGCCAGCAAATGTTTCAGTTGTTCCTGACCTGAGCGTGTAGTGAAAACATTTGTAAATGCGGTTAATCAAATCGAGTTGATTTTTATTATATATATTATAGCAATCTCCGATGTATTCGTTGACAATAAAATATCCATTCGGTTTTAAACATTTCTGAATGGTTGATAAGCATCGTTCTATTTCTTTGACGTGATGCAGCGAACCAGAGCAAAAAACGATATCGTATTTTTGATCTTTATCTAAAACAAACAAATTAAAGTCATCTTGATAAAAATTAATGTCTACTCCCGCGGCGGCGGCATCTTTTCTCGCAATTTCTAAAGAACTTTCCGAAAAATCAAAGGCATCAATTTGAGTAGCCAATCCTAATTTAGCCATCAATATTTCGTGATTTCCAACTCCGCAACCAATAGACAAAAGATTATCAAACCTTCGATCTTTGAAGAATTTATTTACTAGCCAGCTTAACCAGTAACCTTCTGTTTGTCCACCTGATAGCCGATGATTTACAGTTTTTTCAATAATCGGATTAGATAACCAGTAACCGTCCTTTACAATTACGGCTGTTGGGTTAGATTCCCAGTAATTTTGAGCTGTTGATTTTTCAGAATTTTCATCTTCTCTACTAAAGGAATTTGATTGCATACTTTTTTACTTTTGAGTTCGATTAAACGTATATTTTTTGTAAAATCAGCTTGTGTGAAAATTTGAGGGGAAGTGAATCGCTCTAAAATTGTGGTTGCTAGCTATTGACAGGGAAATATCTTCCCGCGTCCCATACAACACAAAAATCACCCGCTAAAGTGGAAACACTCTAAAGCTCTCGCCGCCATCGGCGAACCAAACTTGTTAAAATAAGTTTACCACGATTCGCTTTCCTCCACGTTCCCAGCCACAAGTTTTCTAAGATTTTGAGCTTTTTCTGTCTCAGAATACACAAACAAAAATCACTTGAGAGTCCTGTCGGCAAATCCATTAAAATTGTCTCAATCTCCAGTAATAACTTGACAATTGTTTCACTTTTTGGGTCTCCATCTGAAAGCAGATCGCGATCTAGCAAAGGGTACATTTCGTGAAGCAGACCCCCACCGGCTTGATTCAATACTTCTATATCAAAGTAGAATTTCAAGAAAGGAAGTATCAGCTTTGACCGGATTGCTTTTGAAGGATTTTTCACCAATACTTGCTCAATACTTGGACTAGCAAATCTTTCAGTTGTTCCCGACTTGAGCGTACCGTCAAAACATTTGTAAATGCGATCGATCAAATTGAGTTGATTTTCATTGTATATATTATAGCAATCTCCTATGTATTCATTGACAATAAAATATCCATTGGGCTTTAAACATTGCTGAATTGTTGATAAGCATCGTTCTATTTCTTTGACGTGATCCAGCGAACCAGAGCAAAAAACGAGATCGTATTTTTTGTTTTGGTCTAGAGTAAATGAATTAAAGTCATCTTGATAAAAATTAATCTTGACTCCCGCTGCTGCGGCATCTTTTCTCGCAATTTCTAAAGAAGTTTCGGATAAATCAAAGGCGTCTATGTGGCGGGCTAATCCTAATTTAGCCATGAGAATTTCGTGATTTCCGACTCCGCAACCAACAGACAAAAGATTATCAAACCTTCGATTTTTGAAGAAGCTATTGACTAGCCAGGTTAACCAGTAACCTTCTGTTTGTCCGCCTGAAAGCCGAGAGTTTACAGCTTTTTCAATAATCGGATTAGATAACCAGTAACCCGCCTTGGAAATTACGGGGCTTGGGTGAGATTCCCGGTTGGTTTGAGCTGTTTGTTTGTCGGAACTTTCATCTTCTCTACTAAAGGAATTTGATTGCATACTTTTTTACCATTTAATTAATCTTATTGAACGTTTATTTTTTAGCAAAATATGCTTCGCAGAAAATCTCTGCATAAGCTTGAGTCATCTCCTCAAAAGTATTGAGTGAATCCAAGACATATTTAGCATTTCCAGCCAACTGCTGCCGTAATGATTTATCCTCCAATAAACTCATCAAAGCTGCAACTAATTCATCCGGGCGATTGGGCGTATAAAACAAACCGTTAATTCCCGGTCTCACTTGTTCTTTGATCCCAAAAACTGGCGATGTAATAATTGGTAAATCGCAGGCCATCGCCTCCAAAATCACTCTCGGAAAACTTTCTACACGAGAAGTGCAAACAAATATATCCGCCGCTTTGTAATACTGTCCTGGTTCCCCAGTTTCCGGGACTACCGTCACCCTTTGCCGCAAATCTTCCGGCAATGCGCCCACCATATCGGCTAATTTATTGCTGTAAATACTCGGCCGATCGCCCACAATGAAACACCTAATCTGATTGTGCCATTTTTCAGGCAAAAGCGAAAGTGCTTGAACTAAATCCTGCTGACCTTTGCGTTCGCACACTGTTCCCAGTAGCAACAATACCACATCTTGCGCTGCAACACCTAAAGTTTTTCTAGCCAACTCTGAATTCTCGGAATTTTCCAGTTTGCTCAAATCTAAACCATTGTGAATCACTGTAAAATTGTGGTGGCTATTCAGAGGCAAATACCTGTCCCGCGTTGCATCCGCCACAAAAATCACCTTATAAGGAAAGCGGAAACACTCCAAAGCCCTCGCCGCAATCTCCGAACCAAACCTATTAAAATAAGTTTGCCAAGGTTCGCTTTCGTGCACGTTCCAAACCGTAGGAATTCCGATTTGCCGCGCTGCATCAACTACAAAGAAGTTTTCTAAAGTATTAGCATAAATTGCATCTACTTTTAGACTTTCAATTTCCTTGCTAAAACTGCGGATAGCTTCATCGTAAGCATCGCGCTGATAGATGTGTTCGAGGGGATTGTCGCGCACAATGACTTCAATTCCCTGCTGTTCGTAAGCTTGACGCAGGGGGCCGTCTGTGGTGCAAAGTACGATCGGCAAAATCACACCCTCAGCCGCCAATTTCACCGCAATTTCGTACTGATGCAGCGGCGCGCCCGTGAAATCCAGCGAATTACTGCACATCAAAACTCTAACAGGATGAATATAATTGTTTGTATTTGCTACTGACAACAAACCAGAATCAGCAAATTGTAACTCTCCCTTGTCCCTTCCATCAGTGACATCAGTGACATCAGTGACATCCGTTAAATCCGCTACAAAATCCGTTGCTAATCTTCCTTCTTCCTTCTTCCCTCTTCCTTCTTCCTTCTTCCCTCTTCCTTCTTCCTTCTTTCCCTCTTCCGTCATAAAAACCCTGCGAGGTTGAATATGAAAATACTCATCTTCCAAAGACAAATGAGGACTATAAAAACCATCATTTTTCCCCGCATACTTGCGCCGAAAAGCCGCCACCTCTTGAGGATTATCAGTAAAACCTCTAGAAGTTCCCTCCTTGTGCAACAACTCCGCATCGGGACAATAAACGCACCGATAACCGCGTTCTAACAATCGGTATCCGTAATCGACATCATTATAAGCAACAGCAAAATTCTCCTCATCAAAGCCGCCCAATTCCAAGAACAATTGACGCGGAGTAATCGTGCAAGCAGCAGTTACCGCCGAGTAATTTCGCGTTACCATCGCTTGAGAAAGATAACCTCGATTATCCTTATCCATCAGCTTAAAAGCGTGACCAGCCAAACCGTGATGGAGACCGTGAATTACCCCTGCGTGTTGAATTCTGCCGTCGGGATATAACAGCCTCGCACCGACTGCACCCACAGCGGAAATTTGAGCGTATCCCACCATTTGACTCAGCCATCGCGGGGTGATTACTTCAGTATCATTGTTCAAAAACAACACGTATTCGCTGTCAACTTGTGCGACAGCGCGGTTGTTAATTGCCGCAAAACTAAACTTGCCTCCAGGATTTCTTATTCGCAAAACTTGACAACTTAATTGATTTAAATATTCTAAGGTTTTTGGATCGTCGCTTTCATTGTCAATGACTGCAATTTGATAATTTTTGTAGGTTGTACTTTCTAGAGAATCGATACAGGCTTTCAGCAATTTAACTTGATTTTTAGTAGGAATAATCAAAGTTACTGACGGGCCATCATCCGGGAAATCCTGGGCAAATATGCCCAAATTTTCTTTGATTGCCCAGGCGTGCTGAGCGACACTTCCCTTAATTTTTCGGCGGTTTAGTGCGTCTTGAATGGCTTGTTGACCTGCGGAAAAACTGGATGGTTTCGCGGCTCCAGATACGGCTGTAGAACCTGGTGCGGTTCGCCAGTGATAAAGCACTAGGGGCAGGTGGGCGACGTGGCGAGAAATTTCGGTTGCTCTTAAGGCAAAATCGTAATCTTGCGAGCCTTCAAAACCGAGCCGCAAGCCGCCTATTTGTTCAAAAATTTCTTTTTTTACGGCGCACAAATGACCGAGATACATATAGGAAAGCAGCAGTTCCGGCGACCATTCTGGTTTGAATTGCGGGGCGAATCGATGACCTTTGGTGTCGATTTTGTCGTCGTCTGAGTAGAGAAAATCGGTGGTTGGATGGGTGGCAAAATATAGCGCGACTTCGCCTAATGCGTCGGGAGTTAGTTCGTCGTCGTTGTCTAAAAACAGGATGATGTCGCCTGTGGCGAGGGCGGCGGCGCTGTTGGTTGCGGCGCTGATGTTGCCGTTTTCTGTGCGAAATGTGATGCGGATACGATCGTCCTTTTCGGCCCAGTCTTTCAAAGTTTCAGCAACCGTAGCATCGGTACTGCAATCATCGGCGATACAGAGTTCCCAGTTTTGATAGACTTGATGGATTACACTGTCGATCGCACTTTCGAGAAAATCTATCTGCGGATTGTACACTGGCATCACCACCGAAATTTTCGGCAGCGCTTCCCCACAGGATTTTAACCGAGAAATCAAGTAATCGCGCGATCGCACATTCCACTGATTCACCTCCAACCAAGCATCATACCTATCAATCGGTTTAGGAACCACAAAACCCGCAGGTGGCAGCAAATCCCCCGGCGCAGTAAACTGTTTTTGCTGCCGATAAATCTTCCCAAACTGGCGCATCACCTTGACAATTTCCCAAGGCATCGGCACAATTCTACCCAGACGCTGTTTTCTCTCCCTCGCCCGCTGCCGAATAGCCTCCACAAAACTCGAAAACTCCTCAAATTTATCAGCACTTCGCTGCCAAATATGGTAACGTCGCACAGTCAATATTTGCGGCGCTTGAAAATACAAAATCTCCCCAGTTTCTAACTCAGCTTGCAGAGAAACGTGCCATTCACCCGGAGGCAAATCGACAAGGGCTTCAAAACCACTTTCCGAACTGTTAACCCAGTCAGGAAACACTTCACCGACATCTTTTCTTCGCAAACCGTAGGCGCATTCTACAGCAGTGTCACCGCACAAAAAGCTTAATTTAGCAATTTTGCGATCGTGGTGACAACACCAACCAGCAAACAAAATTTGACCCTGAAGCTGTTCCCACACCACAGGCACATCTAACGATGCTTGAATCGTTGAAACCAACAGCGGATAAGCTGCCAAAAAATGCCATTTACCACGCTCGTCTTGCGCTTCCAGCAGCACTTCGTGCCGTCCGGGAGGCGCTTGCAATTCAATGGTAAATCCCGATTTATGTGCAGCCGCAATATTAGAATGTGCTAGCGCTATATCGCTTCTTTCTATGCCGTAAACAGCCGCGAAACTCTTGCTTTTAATTCGCGCGCGAACTGCTACAGTCTCAGTTTTTGTGTTAAAAACCCAGCCCACAATTAACAGATTGGAATCGCCAACTTGCCAAGTAGTAGGCTTCTCTAAAGAAAAAATAAATTTCGGGAATAAATCGCGGATTCGGCGCTGCAATTCCCACCATCTTTCTCTCAGTTGCCACCAGTAAAAAGACTTGAATGCGGCAAGTTCAGCCTGGATTTTGGCATTTTCCTGGCGCGATTGTGCCAAATCTTGCTGAGTTTGACTTTGTGCTGTTTCTAACCACAGTAACTCAGCTAACTTTTGCTCCAATTTGAATTCTTTTTCTTTGAATTTTACCTGAGTCTTCCCTAATTCTGTTTCTAATTTCAAGACTTTTGTTAAAGCTATTTGAAATTGCGATTCTTTGCCGGCAAGCTGTACCTGAGTTTGTCCTAATTCTGTTTCTAATCCCAGCAGTTTCGCCAAAGCTTCTTGAAATTGCGATTCTTTGCCGGCAAGCTGTACCTGAGTTTGCCCTAATTCTGTTTCTAACTTCAGGACTTTTGTTAACGCTTCTTGAAATTGCGATGTTTGACCGGCAAGCAGTGCCTGAGTTTGTCCTAATTCTGTTTCTAATCCCAGCAGTTTTGCTAAAGCTTCTTGAAAATTTGTTTCTTTTCCTGCAAGCTGTACTTGAGTTTCTCCTAATTTTGTCTCTAATCCCAACACTTTCGTCTGGGCTTGTTGGAATTGTTGTTGCCACTGTTTGAGTTCGGAATTGCTGGTTTTTTGGTGTTTTTCCAGCAAGCGAATTTTTAGCCAGTCTTCAAATGGCCCGACAGATGATGCTGGGAAGTGAATAATTTTATCGCTGGCTAACTTGGATTCGCTGCTGAGATTTCCTGCTTGGATTTCTAACAGTTGATAGAGTTCTAATGCTTCGGGAAAATATTGTTCTATTAAACTCGGTCTATGACTTTTAACAATATCATTGACTAATAAAGATTCTTCAAAATTGTCCGCTGGTATGGCACCTAAGTTAACATTGAATTTGTCGTTGACTCGATCGATAAAAAGTTCGGGAGTGTTACCGATCGGGTAAACGTTGGCCAGCAGACAGCGATCGGGAAAACCTTCGCAAAGTTCTAAGACTTTTTGGTTGTAGTGAATCCACATTTTTACTGCCATTTCGGGATTTTGCAGCAAGCTGACATCCGTTCCCCGGCGGTACAGCGAATCGACGACTTCCCAGGGCGATCGATAAACACAGATAAAATTGGCTTCGGGGAGCAAATTTAGCCAAAAATCCCAAAACAGGGCGGTTCGCGGGTCTTTCCAGCCCCAATGCTTGTGAGTTTGTTGGTTTTGCTCGATCGCCCTTTTAGCAATTTCCACGTATTCCGCTGCTACCGGAATCGTTTTTTCAAACGTACAGCCGAGTTCATCTATGCCGTGCGATCGTAAAACACTCTTGTGAAACTCCACAAAATCAACATTCTCGAAATGACCTTTCACATTTCCGTCAGCCGGGCCAACTAACCTTTTACCAATATCAACCCCGACTTTCTGAAACAAAGAAGCCGTCAAAGACGTACCGGAACGGTGCATTCCAGTAACAATAAAAACCGACGGTTTGCTGTCATTTGTACTCACAATTTCTCTCCCTCCCCCTAATTCCCACACCAATTTTACTCATTCTCCCGCTAAGCCCAGCAACCGCCTGATTTGAAACCAAGAGCTTCTCAGCTTCCAGAATTTGCTGCTTTCCATTGCCACTACTCGATTTTGCGATCGTTCGAGTTCTTGCTTGACATTAATTGACTGATTTCTAGTCTTCTCCAACTGCATTTTCACAGATACTAACTGACTTTGACTTTGTTCCAACTGCGAGTGAACTGAAACCAATTGATTTTGAGCTTCTTGCAACTTAGTATGAGATATTTCTAGCTGAGTTTCAGTAATCATTAACTTACTTTGACTTTGCTCCCATTCTATCTTAGCCGCAGCTAACTGACTTTCAAGCAATTGAAGCTTGAGCTGACTAGACCCCAACAAAGACCGCGATTTCCTTTGGCTTAACAGCGATTGCACAGTGCAAGTTTCCAGAATCCATGTCAAACCGTAGTTATTGATTGCTTTGACGGTTAACACATCCTGCGCTGCCACAGTGTTTTTCGGTAAATAACAGTTCCAACCCGACTGCAAAGCCACATCAGTTTCAAAGTGTCCGCCCACATCCGGGCGATCGTAAAAAGGCTCGCACCTCTGCACAAACTCACCGTTTACCAGCACTTGCAAATCCTCAATTTTACCGCCGACATTCACATCAGCCGCCCATCCTTCCAGATACAAATTCTCCTTATTCGTAAAAGCAGCAACATCAATATATCCTTCCGGGTGGTGATTGAATTTCAACTCCGAAAAATCTCTAACCAGCTCATTTGTGACTACATACAAATCCTGAAACCGGCATATCCCTTTTTCGATGCGGTGAATAAAAGCTTTGCCTGCACTAACTCTATCGACAACTTCTCGGACAAACTTTTCAGTTACATAAGTTGTGCCGTATTCCTCCTTATCCAAAGAATGACTTTCGCTCATGGGACTAAACAAAATACCCCGATCGGGCATTTCTGCACCAACAGCCCGTAAACACTCATCGTGAACACTGAACATCAAAATGCCGTTAGGAGTCAACAAATCATACAAATTTTGCAGCCAATTTGTAAAAGTTCTTTCCGGCATATGGCTGAAAAAAGAATTAGCCAGAATGCAGTCAAACTTTTGGTCAATTAAATAATTTTCTGGTTTTCCCGTCGAAACAATACCATTAACACCAAAGTATTCAGTTTGAAACTTGACCGCGTTAGCATAAATATCAGAAACCCAAATTCGTTCCGGCGGCATTTCCTGAATCAAAAACCGCGTAAATCTACCATAACCGCAAGCAAAATCTAGAAAAGACTGTACATTTTCAAAACCGCCAAAATGCCAATCCACAACCTGTTTCACCGTATCCAGGATGCGTCGCCCGATCGCATAATAGCGCACCAAAGCCCGATCGCGATCGTCCTTAACATTGCTCAAAGCAAACAAATACATTTCATCGTCTTCGCAGATATTCAGTTTAAAATCTTCAGGAAACTTAGTTTGCTCTCGAATAAACGCTTTGATTACCGGATTATTGACTAAATTTAAATTGCTCTCGCTCATTTTTTTTACAGAATTTTAGATAACTTCGGTTGACTGCTCTTTCACCAGAGAATCAGAATTAACAACAGTTAAACACGGTTCGATCAGCAAGTCAACGATGCCGTTACCGCAGGACTCAGTACAAGACTGAACTCTAAACATCGCCACATCAACGCAGCGATCCAGATAAGTTAAATCCCCATCTACCGTTCCCACAACCCCCGCATTCAAAAAATAGACCCCCGGATTTAGCAAACATTTAAACTGAAATTTTACGACAATTGTGGTTCCCGCTTCCACATACCTAACTGACTGAGTAGAAGCCTTCAAAGAAGCACCAGCCAACTCAAAACCGCTAATCGTTTTAATCAACATTCCAAACCTCACCTTGGAAGTTGACCGCGAGAAAGTGACAGAGTAAGTATAAATATAATCTTGACGACCGATCAAGTGATTTACCACATTTTCCTTCAGCGTCTCGATGCGCGGGTTGATAATTTCCGCTCCGCGAGACGGATACCTCACCGTATTCGACGGTATCATTCCCGGATCGTAAAATTCATCATAATGTTCTGGGGATTTAGAGTGATACTGCTCCGGTTTCACCTCCGTCTTTGTGCTGTCTAAATTAGCCTCCTGAAGATTATTTTCACTGTCTTGCTTTGTCAGTTGGTTGAGAACTCGAATATCTTGCTTCAACCCCAAAACTTTATCTGGATCGGCATAAATTAACTTTTGATACTTAGAAATTACCACCTTCGGCGTGTGAGCGAGGAGTAATTCTCCGCTATCCATTAAAATCGCCGATGTACAAAGTTGCACCACAGAAGTAGCAGCATGAGAGACAAATAAAATCGTGCCGCCACCTTCTTGAATGCTTTGCAATCGAGCAAAACACTTGCGCTGAAAAGCTTCGTCGCCCACCGAAAGCGCCTCATCAACCACCAAAATATCCGGCTCGACGCTAGTGGCAACTGCAAAAGCCAGCCTGACAAACATACCGCTAGAATAAGTTTTGACGGGCTGATCGATGAAATCTCCAATATCAGCAAAAGCAGCTATTTCGTCAAACTTTTCTTCAGTCTCTTTTTGAGTAAATCCCAGTATTTGAGCGTTAAAAAATACATTTTGCCGCCCGGTAAATTCCGGGTTAAACCCGCTTCCGAGTTCCAACAAAGCGGAGACTCGCCCTTTCACATCTACACTGCCGGCGGTGGGCGTCAGCGTCCCCACAATTATTTGCAAAAGAGTGCTTTTTCCCGAACCGTTGCGACCGACAATTCCCAGAGTTTGTCCTTGATGAATTTCCAGATTGATGTCGTGGAGAGCCCAAAATTCGTCAGCGAGTTTTTTGCTGGGGTAAATAATTTCTTTTAAGCGGTCTCCTGGATGATCGTATCGCTTAAAGCATTTAGAAACATTTTTTAATGAAATTACATTTTCTGTCATCCGATTTTAGATTTTAGATTTTAGATTTTAGATTTTAGATTGATCTTATGTCCGCTAGAACAAAAAATAGGTTTGTAGTAAGGAATGCAAGTCCTCATATTTTTTAGTGAGGAATGCAAGTCCTCACTAAAAACACCTTGATGGGGATTTTCCATGTCACATTGACTTGAGATCTAAAACATATTACAGCACGTCAGCAAAAGCGGGACGCAAACGTCGGTAAACCGCAAAACCTGCACAAAATATAGCAGCAGAAATCAGCGTGGCGACACCCCATTCGCCCCAATGCTTGACTTCTCCAAGCAGTATCAGGTCTCGGTAAACCTCGGAGATGGTGGCCATTGGATTGAGCCAAAATATCCACCCTCGCCACTGTTCGGGGATGATTGATGCTGGATAGACGATCGGCGTCAAATAAAACCAAAAATTTAGAATAACACCTAATGTCTGAGGAATATCTCGCAAAAACACGGTTAAGCCCGCTGTCAAATATCCCAACCCCGCGGTTAGCAACAACTGAGGCGCCCAAACCAGTGGCAGCAACCATAAAGTAGCGTTGAGCTTTTGCGTGGAAACTGCTACGATCAGAATCAAAGCTGCTAAACCCAGAGAACTTTCAATAAAAGCTGTCAAAATCGGCACTAGCGGCAGCAAACCGAGGGGAAATACCACTTTTTTGACTAAATTTGGCTGCCCTACTACGGATACTCCCGATTTAATCAAACCGCTGGTGAAGGCACTCCAAGGTAGTAAACCGGCAAACAACCAGACTCCAAATGTAATGTCGCTGTTTTGGGGGAAGCCTGTAAGTTGGAGCTTTACCTTGAGAACGATCGAGAATACGTATGTGTAAATCACCAATTGCGATAGTTGATTCAGCAGCGGCCACAAATTACCCAGAATCGAGCCTTTGTATTGAGCTTCCAAGTCCCGCCGCACCAATGTTAGCAGCAGATTGAGCTTCGTCCACCGCTGACTACTTGCGGGCCGCCTCCCGCCCGCCGTTCGGGCTTTTTGGGCAACTCCTTTCACCGTTCTCAGCAATTTTTTCGCCCTCGTTCACTACCTTCACACCGAAATCAACTCAAGCTACAATTGTGCAGCTTTTGCTAAACCGCAATTATTCCACAGCCCCGTCGTTTTGAGCAAGCATCTGCTGGAAAAGATCAGACTCGGCGGTTTCAACCGCCGAGTCTTCTGAACCGTATTAGGTCATTTTAGCCGATCGCCTCACCCACTGCCGAACCGATCGCCAGTTTTTGCTCATCGTCGTAGCCCCACCGCTGAAAAAATTCCTCATACTCGCCGCTGGCACTCTGCAAACTTGCTAGCATTTGCGACGCTACAGTTTGACAGGCTGGCATTTGCAGGATTTGAATTAAGTTGCGCGATCGCCCCTGCACTCTAGCAGAACCAGCCGCCCTTTCCTCGCTTTGATGGCGCGAATGATAAACAACCATCGCCGCCGACATCGCCAAATTTTTCACCAGCAGTTCTGCTACGATCTCAGGAGTCGATCGCAGCGCCTCGATCACTCCGGGTGACGGACTGTCTGCCACCTGTCCCTCGTCCGTCAGATAGGTGACAAAAAACCCCCTAGCACCGTTCGGAGTTTTCACCAGAGAAGCCACTGCTTGCTCGATCTGAGCCTGTGAAAGTCTTGAAGCGTAGCTATCCCGTAGGGAATCGGCCTCAATTTCCGATAGTAAAGATTGAGTCAGCTCGATCGCCCCCTCAAAAGTTATGCTTTCCGATGCTAATAAAGAAGATGGAATATTCATAAAGAACTCAATAATTGTCAAGATTCCCCTAATAATTGTAAACAATTCCCGCTGCCCGATCGCAAATAAACATGGCAATCATCTCCTCCAAACAACAAACCCCCGACCCAAATCTACCCGAAGACATAGCCCCTGCCCCCCGAAAACAAGCAGCAAAACCCCAGACAGAATCGCTGCTAGAATCCCAAGAACTACCCGACGAAATCAATAACAAACAAGAAGATAAAATCCGACCCCAGCGGTTAGCTGAATACATCGGACAAAAAGACTTAAGAGAAGTTTTGGCGATCGCAATTGCCGCAGCAAAATCCCGTGGCGAACCAATGGATCACCTATTACTTTACGGCCCGCCCGGATTAGGAAAAACCACAATGTCGCTAATCCTAGCAGCAGAAATGGAAGTTGAATGCAAAATCACCACAGCCCCCGCCCTAGAAAAACCGCGAGATATTGTCGGATTGCTGATCAACCTCAAAGCAGGCGACGTGCTGTTTATCGACGAAATTCACCGCTTATCTAAAGTTACCGAAGAAATCCTCTATCCGGCGATGGAAGACTGCCGCTTAGATATTACGATCGGTCAAGGAAAAAGCGCCAAAATCCGTAGCATTCCCCTGAAACCCTTTACCTTGGTAGGTGCAACTACCAAGGTTGGATCGCTAACAGCTCCATTGCGCGATCGCTTCGGCCTCATCCAAAGACTACGCTACTATGAAATAGACGAACTTAGTCTAATTGTCCAAAGAACCGCCCAAGTTCTCGACACTCAAATCACCCCAGAAGGAGCCTTAGAAATTGCCCGCCGAGCTCGCGGAACACCTCGTATTGCTAACCGTTTGCTGCGACGAGTCAGAGACTACAGCGAAGTCAAAAAATTAATGCCAATCACCGCCGAAGTCGCATCAATTGCCCTCGAATTGTTCAACGTCGATCCGCTAGGTTTGGATTGGACTGATCGGTGTCTTTTGACAGCAATGATCGAAAACTTTAACGGTGGGCCCGTTGGTTTAGAAACTATTGCAGCTTCCACCGGAGAAGACACTCAAACAATTGAGGATGTTTATGAACCTTACTTAATGCAAATCGGATTTTTGCAGCGAACAAGTCGGGGCAGAATTGCCACAGCGGCTGCTTGGAAACACCTAGGTTTCGTGTCACCTAAATTATTGTAGGGTGCGTT
This sequence comes from Lyngbya sp. CCAP 1446/10, assembly GCF_026130175.1. Classification (GTDB taxonomy): domain Bacteria; phylum Cyanobacteriota; class Cyanobacteriia; order Cyanobacteriales; family Microcoleaceae; genus Microcoleus. The sequence continues at coordinate 107,092 of NZ_JAIGNI010000007.1, forward strand.
AAGTGAGTCGCATTCCTATCAAAGAAATCGGGTTTTTCACCTCATCTGCGCTGCTCCAGCGAAAGATTTTCGTCCATCAAACCCGGTTTCTGACCTCCCCTGCGACTATTAAGTAAATCCACTTAATTAAACGTAAAATACTGATCAACCCGGATGCGGTCGGCCTGGGGCTATCCCATGACCGATCGACCCGATTTCTCGATCGCAAACAAACCGAGTTTCTTGTACAATGATTGACGAGAAACCCGGTTGCTGGATGCAAAAATCAATAAACATCTGGGAACTCTCTGCCTCTGTGGTTCATTAAAGGTGACAAATCATGGCTTATTTTTGGTTTAAATCGTTTCATTTTATTGGCATTGTCGTTTGGTTTGCTGGGTTATTTTATTTAGTAAGATTATTTGTCTATCACGCGGAAGCCGAAGAGCAACCCGAACCAGCAAAAACGATTCTCAAAGAACAATATCAAATTATGGAGAAACGTCTTTATAATTTGATTACTACGCCGGGAATGTTTGTGACTGTGATTATGGCGATCGGCTTGATTTCAACAGAACCCGATGTATTGCATGACACTTGGTTACACATTAAGCTAACATTAGTTAGCTTGTTAATAGGTTATCATTTCTATTGCGGTTGGCTGCTTAAGAAATTAGCAAAAAATGAATGCGGTTGGACTGGTCAACAATTTAGGGCGTTAAATGAAGTGCCAACTGTTTTGTTGGCAATGATAGTATTCCTAGCAGTATTCAAGCAAAACTTACCTGTTTCTTCGAGTATTGCTGCCATTCTTGCCATGATTGTATTAATGGTTGTCACCATTAATTTGTATGCCAAAAAACGCCTCAACGACAGACAAAAAAATCTCTCGTCTATTCCCCAACAAGAAGCCTAGTTAAGTCAAAGTTATTCCCCATCTCCTCCTAGGAAATGGGGTGAGGTTGTGTTAAAAAAAATATCACCACACAAACTAGGGAGGCGATTGTAGGTAAAATTCAGCCCTAATGAAGCAGTATACAATCATAAATTATCCGAAACCAGCCGCAACTCCCGCAACATTTTTTCTCGCTTACGCGCAATCTTAATAGCGGTTTCCCAAGTAAAAGTAAAAGACAGAAAAGAATCAGAATCAATCCGATTTTCATCCAAATCCATAATCACCTGCTTGAAGATATCAAACAACTCTTCTTACAACAAATTAATTTCATCCAAGGTTTTCGATTGGCGAATTTGTTGAATCAAATTTAAAATAGCCAAATTAAACCGATCTGCTTGATTTTTTTGTTTTTGTACAAAGCGCGGTCGCAACTGCCAAACCCAAGACGCCAAAAGCGTTGGGCAGCAGAAATTTATTTGGCATTGATGTTGAGACTCGATCGATAATGGCAAAATCAAAAGTATTCTAGTTAAAAATGAAAAGAGAAATCGGGAAATTCGACGCGCCCGATAGGGGAGGAACCAATGCCCAATGCCCAATGCCCAATGCCCAATGCCCAATGCCCCATTCCCGATTCCCCATGTTAATATCCCTCAGAATAGAAAACTTTGCCCTAATTGACCGCCTGGATCTAGACTTTGGCCCGAGTTTGAACGTATTTACAGGGGAAACCGGGGCAGGCAAATCGATTATCCTAGATGCGATCGATGCAGTTTTGGGCGGGAAAGTCGATCGCCGAGTGATTCGCACCGGAGCAACGCGGGCAATATTAGAGGCTACCTTTGAATTGGACAAAGCCGCGGCTTTGTGGCTGGGCGAGCAAGAAATCGAACCCATAGACGGCAATTTAGCCGTTTGCAGCCGGGAAATTAACGTATCTAGCGGTGCTCTCCGCAGTCGATCGCGCTTGAACGGAATTCTCGTCAATCGGCCGTTAATGGAGCAACTGCGTGATCGCCTCGTCGAAATTACCGCCCAAGGCCAAACCGTCCACCTCGGACAAGAAACCCTGCAACGAGAATGGCTCGATTTATACGGCGGCAAAAAACTCACTGAGGCGCGTGAGACAATCACCGCAGCGTGGCTAGGAACCAGCACCGCCAAAACAGCCCTCAAACGCAGACGACAGTCAGAACAACAGCGCCTACAAAGACTCGATTTACTACAATACCAAGTCGGAGAGCTCAGCGAAGCCCACATCGAAGACCCCAGCGAACTCGAACACCTAGAACAAGAATCAATCCGCCTGGGCCACATCGTCGAATTGCAGCAGCAGAGTTACAAAGTTCACCAAGCCCTTTACCAAAACGACGGCGACAGCGCATCAGCCGCCGACTTGTTGAGCAAAGCCGAAGTAATTTTAAACGACATGGTAGTTTACGATGCCCAGTTGCAACCAATCCTCGAAATGGTCAGCGATGCTTTAGCCCAAGCCACAGAAGCCAGCAGCCAAATTAGCAGCTACGGCGAACGATTAGAAGCAGATCCCGAAAGACTCGAAGAAGTAGAAGACAGGATTCGCGAACTTAAACAAATTTGCCGCAAATACGGGCCGCTCTCTGAAGCGATCGCCTACTACCACAGTATCCAAAACGAATTAAACGAACTTTTAGAAGGAGGCGAGTCAATGGAAGCCTTAGAACTCGCATATCAGACCGCATTAGAGCAATTAAAAGACGCTTGCAGCCACCTCACCATCCTGCGGCGCGAAGCAGCCATCAAACTCGAAACCCATCTAGTAGCAGAACTTAAGCCGTTAGCAATGGAAAAAGTGCAATTTCAAGTCGCAATCTCGCCTTGTACTCCAACCGCCACCGGTGCTGACCAAATCGCCTTTTGTTTCAGCCCCAATCCGGGGGAACCTCTACAACCCTTGGGGGCGATCGCCTCCGGGGGAGAAATGAGCCGCTTTCTGCTGGCTATCAAAGCCTGTTTTTCCCAAATCGAAAGTGCGGGTACGCTGATTTTTGACGAAATTGACACCGGAGTCTCCGGGAGAGTCGCCAGTGCGATCGCCAAAAAGCTTTATCAACTCTCCGACAAAAACCAAGTTTTGTGCGTCACCCACCAGCCTTTGATTGCCGCGATGGCTGATTTTCATTTTCGGGTGAACAAAGAAACAATTGAAGCAGAATCAACTATCGGTCAAGCAGCCAACTCCGAACCGGGTGAACGGACGGTAGTTAGAGTTGCGGCCCTCAACAGCCAGCAGCGACGGGAAGAACTCGCCCAACTCGCCAGTGGCAGATCTGCCACAGAGGCGATCGCCTTTGCCGAATCCCTGCTTGTTGAAGCCGCCGGATTGCGGCAAAGTCAGTCCGCCAAACCTTGAAAGTAGCAGAATTGCTCCCGAATCGGCAATCAACAATAGTCTTGTACTCTCCCAAACGGGTGTTCTTAAATCTGATTCAGGGTTTCAAGGAAGTTAGGAGAGTTAAAAAAACAGTTTCAACGCCCAAAACTGCCGAAAAATCTCCAACCGATAACGGACGATCGAACAGCGTCAAACTCAGTCCCTGAAAACCCGATCCGACTTTCCAGGCGATCGGGGGGTCAAAAGGCGGAGTTTTTTGGGAGCCGGAGGTTACACTGAACATAGCAACCGCAAACCTTACAAAAAAAGCTCACAGCCCCCTGATTTTAGTTCCGGGATGCCAGCGTATAGCAAAATTGACAGAAATTCTAGTTAAAAACCACAATTGTGTACAGAAGGGCACACATCACTAACAACTGGTGGTGTCACAATTGCGGCTATTCCTATCAAGCCATCCCTTTTTCAATGCCACAGCACGCATTCCTGTTCCTGCGGGCGATCGGCTCTTCGACAGCCCAAACCTACTTCAACCGGGTGCGCACAAGGCCAAAATCAGTTAATAAACCATTAAAACACCATTCGCAATCTCTAAAAAGATTCCAGCAATTGCACAGCGGCCTTACCGACTGACTCGCAGTTGAGCAGCAATTTCAACAGAAATCCCCTTGCCCAAGGCCCCGACTTCTGTAAACTGGGAAATAGTTTCACAGATACTTCAGTCTTGTGCGACCTGTGACCCAAAAAATGAACTTGCCCGCTGTCCTAGCTTAGACTAACCCTTACACTAATAAGCTTCTGTAAAGGTCTATGAATTCTCCTGCATCTTCCACCAATTACTCTTCTCTCGACAACGTGATAGATGTCACTCCTATCGGCAGTGAAAATAATCATCAAGAACGCTACTCCGCCCCTACGCCTCCGCCCCCTCCTCCTGTTGCTGCCCCTGCTAGCAGTGCCATTATCCCGCGGCAAGGAGTCACCAACATTCTTGCCAACCTAAATAAGGAAAGTTCCGTAGCAGCAGTTAAGGAAGTAGAAGAAAAACTTAAGGTTGTCAATCAAACCCTGGGAATGCTCGACAACATCCTGGAGAGCGAGGGATTTGACGCTATCCTCAATGATATGTTGCAGTCGATTACCCTCAAAACAGGGGAATTACTGAGTGCCGATCGCACCACGATATTTTTATTAGACGACAACAAAAGTGAACTCTGGGCGCTCGTCGCTAAAAACGAAAAGGGCGAAAGCATAGAAATCAGATTTCCCGCCCACGTGGGTATTGCCGGAGAAGTAGCCACGGAGAAAAAAGTGGTTAACATCCCTTACGATTTTTACAACGACTCGCGATCGGCTAACGCCAAAAAAACCGATGAAATAACGGGCTACCGCACTTATACGATGCTGGCAATGCCCCTGGTAAAGGAAGAAACAAACGAGTTAGTAGCTGTCGTTCAACTGATTAATAAATTAAAACCGAATCACGACAATCACAGTACAATTCACGAAAAAATCGACACGAGTGGATTCACGGAAGAAGACGAACGAGTTTTCAATGAATTTGCTCCCTCAATTCGTCTGATTCTCGAATCCTCCAAATCTTTCTACGCAGCAACTCAGAGACAGCGGGCCGCCACGGCGCTGATGAATGCCGTAAACGCTCTTTCTAAGAGCAGTCTCGACTTAGAAGATACCCTAAAAAGGGTGATGGATCAGGCAAAAGAACTCATGAATGCCGATCGCAGCACCCTGTGGCTGATCGACGAAGATAAAAATGAACTGTGGACGAAACTCCCCAACATCGAAGGCAAACTTACAGAAATTCGCATACCCAGAACCGCAGGTTTTGCAGGCATAGTTGCCCAATCCAGCGAACCGCTGCTGATTCCCTTTGACGTGTACAACGACCCCCGCGCCGCCGTTGCCCGAGCAACCGACGAAAAAACAGGCTACCGCACTTGCAGTATGCTGTGTATGCCAGTGTTTAACTCAGACCAAAAATTGATTGGAGTTACACAGTTAGTCAACAAAAAACGACAAGGAGAATTCCCTCCCTACAACCCAGCAGATTGGCCGCACGCCCCCGAACAGTGGAAAGCGAGTTTCAATAAAAACGATTTGGAATTCATGAAGTCGTTTAACATCCAAGCCGGAGTGGCGCTGCAAAATGCCAAACTGTTTGCAGAAGTCAAACAGCAAGAACAAAGACAAAAAGATATGCTGCACGCCCTCACTAACGGCGTCATTTCTACCGATAAAAAAGGCAATATAGTAGCGACCAATCCCAGTGCCAAAAAATTATTACTGGGTGAGAGCAAGACCGAATTAGCCGAAGGTCAATCTTTGCGCGAGTTAATTAAGTTAGAAAAAGGCGATTTTGCCAAGTGGTTCGATGCGTCTTTGTCTCCCAAAAACGATAAAGATCGCCAGCAGTATTACCCGGATCGAGTTTTGCTTTCCTGTGAAGGAAAACCGCAGAGTATCAATCTCTCGATTAACTCAATGACGGATGCTACTGACTCCAACAAGGTCAACGGTGCATTAGTCGTTATGGAAGATATTAGCGAGGCCAAGCAAGTCAAAAACTTGATGTACCGTTATATGACCCCCGAAGTAGCCGAAGCGCTGTTAGCTTCAGGGGATCATGGATTGGGCGGCAAGCGTAAAAACGTTTCGGTGCTGTTCTCAGATATTCGCGGGTATACCACACTTACGGAAAAATTGCAAGCCGAAGAAGTGGTGGTGATGCTCAACAAATATTTTGAAGTGATGGTAGATGTTGTATTCGAGTACGGAGGCACTCTCGACAAATACATTGGCGATGCTCTGATGGCAGTTTTCGGCTCTCCGGCGCCCCTAGAAGATCATGCTTGGTGCGCGATGCAAACCGCCGTGAAAATGCGATCAGAACTGAACAAATTCAATGAAGAGCGCATAGCTAATGGCGAGTTGCCAATCAGTATCGGTATGGGCATACATTCCGATCAAGTTGTCAGCGGCAACATCGGCTCAAGTAAGCGCATGGAATTGACTTCTATCGGAGACGGCGTAAACCTCGCCTCTCGCTTAGAAGGCGCTAGCAAGCAGTACGGCACTGACTTGATCATCAGCGACAATACCTACAAAGAATACAAAGAGCGACTCCACGTGCGGGAACTAGACTTTATTACCGTTAAAGGCAAAAGCGAACCCGTAATCGTTTATGAACTTGTCGGCATCTGCAAGGGATACTCAGCAGTTGGCGACGACCTCAACGACACACAGCAACAAGTTGTAGAACATTACAATAAGGCTCGCGAACATTACAAGACACCAGTCACTCAAAAACTAACCGATGATGAGGTGAAAAAAATCTTAGATAATGTCGCGCAAATGCCGGAGCCAGAAATTAAGAAACTTTCCTACAGTGTTGAGAAACAGTTGGAACAGGAACTTAAAAAGTTGTTACATCAACTGAAAAAGCTGTCAGAGTACGATTCCAAAAATCTGTCCGAAGCAGACAAACTGATCGTGCTGTTGCAGCCAGAAATCCAACTGCTGAAATTGGAAGGTCTCAAAAACCTCTCGGAAGATGAAGCCAAAATTCTGCTGCAAGCAAAAATTAAGCAGCTATCAGCAGATGAGGTGAAAAACTTGCAAGAGGGCGAAGTCAAAAAACTGTTGGAAGCAGATATCTTAGAACCGTCAAATCCCAAAATTAAGAGGCTGAAACCCGCAGAGATTAGGCAGCTATTGCAGGCTAAAATTAAAAGCCGGGCCTCCCAGACAGTTGCAGAAAAGTTAGATGAGGAATTTGAAAATCTGGGATTAGATCGCGTCAAAAAACTCCTCGGCGAGTTTAAGAAAGCTTTAGAACCAAAAGCCAAGCAAGCTTTTAGAGAGGCGGAACACGAATTTAACCTCGTTCTGGAAGTTGAACCCAAAAACAAGGCAGCTAAATTACACGTCGATCGCTGTGGGCTATATAAGCTCAGCCCTCCCGACGTACTAAACTGGGACGGGGTGTGGAATCTCACAGAAAAATAGCAGCGGCGCCTGGGTGCGGACGGGGCGATCGCGATCGCCCCGCCCTCCCATCCGACCAATTAACATTAATATCCTGTTGGGGCAATTTTAAATCAGCTCTAACAGGTATGATTGTTAGATAACCAGACGTGGACTGAGGCTTTGCCTCGCGATCGCCAGATACCCCTGTTTTGCGGTGTTTGGCGACAACAAACTAAGCACTTCTACCTTCAGAAGAGCTTCCAAAAGAGTTAGGACTTGCGCCAGCATTACCTAGTTTCTAAGAAAAATCTGGGGAAAAGGTGACGCAATATCAACTCAAAAACCGGGTTTTTCACCCCGCCCCCGTAAGTCTTAATAACTTTGGCGGCTCCTAAAAGCAGCTTGCTTTCAGCAGAAAGCTAACGTTCTAGTCTTAGATATAGAAAACTACTAGCATCAGTTATGGATAATTGGAATTCGCAATCGGGAGATATTGAGTCGGTAGATCAGGTTTACCAACTATTGCTAGAGATTGCCCGCAGTTCGCTGTCAGATATCCCTAGAATCCCCGAAAACATCACTCTAAAGTCTCTTCCCCTGCTCCAAAAATTACAAAGCATTCAGCAAAGACCACAGGTGCAAGCGTTTAAATCTGATTCGTTTTCGGTCAGCGATCTCGAATGGGTGGCTCAAGTCCGCCAACTGCTCGAAGAACTGACCCACCAGTCTTTGTCCGAACGGCCAAAAATGCCAGAAAACATGGCGGGAAGAGCTTTGACTCTGGCAGATAAGGCACAAAGCATCAAAGAAACCATAGAAAATGCAGCCGGCAGTCCAAAAGATGAAGATGAGAGCTCCTTCGAGTCTCCAGATGCGTTGCTGAATCTGTTGCACCAGAGTTTAAAAACTCAGCGCGCCAAAAGCTACAAACCCGATGCCCCCGAATGGCAGCAAGTCTTGAGCCTGCTCGACGTAGTGCAGTCAATTTACAAGCAAATTCAACGTTAAATGATAAATGACGTGCGATCGCTCGACACTATGTATCACAGGCTCGATCGCCACACCGCAAATATTCAGTAGGGAGACTAGGAGCAAGGCAAGTTGCCCGACATCAGGGCAGTTCAACCAAAACATGAGGTTGGCGATCGATCCCGACGAAATGATTGCGAGTTCGATTCCGCTCAAATAAACTCGGGCGCATCAAAACATCGACGGAATCAGACTCAGTACGTGACGCAGCGATCGAGTTCTAGATCCCAAAAATAGCCACTCGCTTTGGAAAAATCCGCCTGCCGCGCGGAAATTTGTGGCAAAGTGCCGTAAGGAAATATGTCTCGACAATAATAAAGCTTTGGAGAAAGCCCGATCGCTCTTAAAATGCTATGAAAGGGGTTGAACAATGGGAAATAGGAAATTTGAGATTCAAATCCCAATCCCCAGTCAAAACCTGTAGCGGTTCTCAGGAAAGCTCAACTTGACTTATAGCAACTAGCTCTGCATCGCCCAAGTCTGGGGATTGCACAGCGAGGGCTAAAAAAGTAAGGTTCGCCCACAAACACTGATATCGCATTCACCCCCGCTCACCTGTTAACTTGGAGATATTATTGTGGACTTATCGCTAATTCCGGCACGACCAAAACCAGGAGTGCTCAATGTGCTGATCGAAATCACCGCCGGTAGCAAAAACAAATACGAGTTTGATAAAGAGATGCAAGCCTTTGCACTCGATCGGGTGCTTTATGCCTCAGTGCAATACCCTTGCGACTATGGCTTCATACCCAACACCTTGGGCGACGACGGCGACCCGCTCGACGCTATGGTGATGATGGATGAGCCCACATTTCCAGGGTGCGTCATTGCGGCCCGCCCGATCGGAATGCTGGAAATGATCGACGGAGGCGACAGAGATGAAAAACTGCTGTGCGTTCCCGACAAAGACCCCCGTTACACTCATGTGAAGTCCCTCAAAGACTTAGCGCCCCACCGCTTGGACGAAATAGCCGAATTTTTTAGAACCTACAAAAATTTGGAGAAAAAAGTAACCGAAATTCTGGGTTGGCAAGATGTCGATCTAGTAATGCCGTTAGTCGAAAAGTGCATCGCAGCCGATCGCAAATAAGCCCTCCTGCGCCGATACCCTCGACTGCAACCGGACTAAAAATTTAGGAAGCCGAACTTAACGCAACCGATCCGCGTCTAGGACGTGCAGTCGAGGAGAGGGTGGGTAAAATATCAAATCATTGGTGAATGCCGAGCCATCGGAACGGCATTCCTCAACCATCCACCCCGGCCACAATCTTGAAAAAAAATACTACTCATACAGCAAGATTAAGCGCAAATTATCAGCAAGCTTGCGAATGCGTTCTAGTTTTGAGGAAAGTGTACCCGAACACTGACATCAACGCTATCTTAATCTCAGGACTGTTCCGCACGCCGGGCAGCCCACTTGCTGCAAAAATGGTCTCTCAAGCGTGACATTTGTGACACCAACCCACCGGGTAAGGTTGAGGCAGATCGCAGCCCAAGTGTTCGATAAGTCTGATTTCCGGGTTCGGTACTGGGATAATTTTCCTATAAGGCGTTTTATAGTACGGATTGCTAAAAAACTAAAAACTAAAAACTAAACACTAAGATCTCAACTGCCAAGTTCCTGCGCCCAAACCTAAAAAAGATGCCAGATTCCGCACCCTCTCAAGCCAATCCACAGCCTTCCGATCAGAAAGCCACTATGGAAAATAGTCCTTTGACCGAGTTTGTCGTTCAGTTTTGGGGCGTGCGGGGTAGCATAGCCACCCCCGGCAGCAAAACAATTCGCTACGGAGGTAACACCTCTTGCGTAGAAATGCGGTTGGGCGAAAAACGCCTGATCTTTGACGGCGGCACGGGTTTGCGAGTTCTGGGTATCAATCTACTGCGCCAAATGCCGGTGGAAGCCCATATGTTTTTCAGTCACACTCACTGGGATCACATTCAAGGATTCCCATTTTTTGTCCCAGCTTTTATTAAGGGCAATTGTTTTCATATTTACGGAGCGATCGCCCCTAACGGCACTACAATCAAACAGCGTCTGGCAGACCAAATGCACCACCCCAATTTTCCAGTCCCTATCCAGGTGATGCAGTCAGACCTCAAATTTAACGATTTGACGCCGGGGGATATTGTCGAACTCGATGATGTGAAAATCGAAACGGCACTGCTCAATCACCCCAATACTGCGATCGGATATCGAGTCACCTGGCAGGGACACACGGCCGTCTACTGCACCGATACAGAGCATTTTCCCGATCGGCTCGACGAGAATGTGGTACACCTAGCTCGCGACGCCGACGTGCTGATTTACGACGCCAACTACACCAACGAAGAATATTACGACTTCAAAAACCCGAAAGTTGGCTGGGGACACTCGACTTGGCAAGCCGGAGTAGAAATAGCAAAAGCTGCGGGAGTCAAAAAGATCGTGATGTTTCATCACGATCCTAGTCATGATGACAATTTTCTCGATGGCGTTGAAGCAGACGTGCAAGCAGTGTTCGCCAATAGCTGCTTGGCCCGCGAAGGCATGAGCATACCAGTGATCTAGAAAACCAATCCATCATGCGGGCTGGCAAAAAACTCCTCCAGACCGCAGAAATTAGCAGCCAGAACGCAGAAACAGAATGAATTACGAAACTCTCCACAACCATCGCTCTCGTGGCTTGCGGAAGCTTTACTCAACATTACTGGTGTTGATAATTGTCTGTTGTACCGGAGGCGGATTGGTGGCAGCCCAGACTGCCAATTCCAACACTCCGGCGCGACTTGCTCAAGTGTCTGCCGTTGAGGATAATGGAACTGTCGATCGCATCCCCGAACGCTACCAACTCGGACAGCAACTCTACCTAGAAAACTGCGCCACCTGTCACATCGGCTTACCCCCACAAGTATTGCCAACAGAAACCTGGCGTCGATTGCTGCAAGATCCCCAACACTACGGACAAACCCTGAAACTCCTAGTAGACCCGCCCAGGCTGCTAGTCTGGAACTACTTACAAACTTATTCGCGTCCCCAAGCCAAAGACGAAGAACTCGCCTACAGAGTCGCCAGCTCTCGCTATTTCAAAGCTTTGCACCCCAGAGTCAAGCTGCCGCAACCAGCAAATATCAGCAGTTGTGTGACTTGTCACCCCGGTGCATCTAAATACAATTTCCGCAAGCTTACCCCCGAATGGGAAAACTCCCCGTAGTAGAAGAATCGGCGGTTAAAACCGCGTCTATACAAGCTTGCACCCGACGGGAGCGGGTTGAAGAGCGAGCGATTACAATATCCTCTTAAGTCCGCGTCGGCGGACATCGTTTGTGTAGGCGCGGTTTCAACCGTACCTCCGATCTTCTTCCTTCTTCATTCTTCTTCCTAGATCAATCAAAAAAAACAGACGGATCGGGAGAAGGTCGATCGCCCTTTTGAAAGCGTTCCCAAGACTGCTTTAATTGAAGTGGTGCAGGATATTCGCGATCGTAAACAGCCAGCACATTCGTCAAATTCCGTCCCGGTGGCAATAAAATCTGCCCTTGATGAGCCAAACCCACCGAAGCGCCCCCGTCCAAATTCATCGCTTCCAAACAGCCGATCACCCGCATAACTTTAGCTTCTGCTTCCAGAGACAAACTGTCAAGAAAAGTCACCAAAAATAACTTATCCCCCGAAGCCGGAAAGCCGATCGCCGTTCTCGAACCCACGCCCAAAACATGAGAATCTTTAAAACCTTCCGATAAAGGAGACAGCCAAACTTTCCCCTGCTTCACCAATCTCGGCCCGCAAGTCAGAGAAAACCAATGTTGACTCCAATCCGGCTTACCTTCGATTCTAGCTGTCACCATTTCCAATTGATTTCCCGCTTTAATTCCCAAAGTCGTGCCGTAATTTTCCCAGCGGCTGTATTTGAGAAACTTACCAGCAGCCACCATATTACCCAGCACAGCTTTCTGGTCATCTTTGCCAAAAAAAGTGCCATTAGCAACAACAGCAGCCCGGTAACGCCCCACCATATTTTCAAAAGGTTCGTCGCCGTGCGTTACTTTAGAATTATTTGCTAAAGTTGCATCATTAGACAACCCAATTGTGATATAAATTTCGGGGTCTGCAAGGTCAATAGTTGTGAGATAAAAGCTTGCGCCAGCTAGAGTTTGGCTGCTGACTTGTACGGGTTTTGCTTGATTAGCGGAACGTCTGATAATTTGAGGTTGAGACTGCGCCACAGGATAATTTGTGGCGTTTGGTTGAGTGATTTTGGGGGATTTGACGATGGGATTGTTGGGCAATTTTTGAGGATTTTTATCTAATTTTACGGTGGGATTGTTGGGTAGAGGTAGAGGAGTTTGATTGGATTGTTGTTTTGAGAAAAAAGCGAGGGACTTTTGCCACAATTGACCCACAACAGTTAAGAAATTATCTCGGTTTTGGGCGATCGCAAAATAATCAGCCAAAATCCGAGCTAAAGCTATGCCCATAAAAAATAAAAAAGTGCGCCGCAGCATCGGGCGACAACCTTCAGACTGTTTGCGTTTAGACATATAGCACAAGGAAGAAGGAAGAAGGAAGAAGGAAGAAGGAAGAAGGAAGAGTTAAAAAGTAACCCGACAGAATTAATTACACTATGATTTCTTGCTAATTTTTGCTAAGTAAAGATTTCAGACAAATTTTTGTGTAATTAATTCTGTCCAACTACTTAAAATCAAAGATTGTACCGCAATAATGCGCACCTTACCATTCTTCAGATGCACAATACGCACCTTCGGCGTAGTAGGGTGCGCAGTGCGCACCTTACTACTTCAAAACTCAAAACAATCAACCCGTATTCCGCATCCCAGCAGCAATACCATTAATCGTCAGCAGAGCTCCGCGCAACAATTCACCCTTGCTGTAACGGGAGTGAATCACCCCCGGAATCCCGCCATTACCGTGCTGCCGCAAGCGTTTTAGCAGCGAAACCTGCAACAAACCCAAAGGCACAATCGTGGCATTTCGCAACTGCACGGATCGCTGAAGCGATCGATCTCCATCCAACAAACGTTCATGCTGGGTAATAGTTAAAACCAAATCCCGAATCAAGTAAAATTCGGCAGAAATTTGATCGAATAAAGCCTTAAAACGCTCTCTGTCAGCAGGCAAAGCCAATTCCCTCATGTAGTGTTCTGCAATTTGCAAATCTACCTTAGATAACGTCATTTCCACCTTGGAAATTACCATGTTAAAAAACGGCCATTTCAAGTAGAAATACTGCAAAAGTTTCATGTGTTCTTCCGGTTCTTCCAGCAAAAATTCTTGCAAAGCCGTACCGACACCGTACCAAGAAGGCAGCAAAAAGCGGCTTTGAGTCCAGCTAAACACCCACGGAATTGCCCGCAAACCGCTGATGTCTTTCTTGCCGCCGCGCCGGGCCGGGCGAGAACTAATTTGCAACTGGCTGATTTCTTGAATCGGGGTAACTTGGTGGAAGAAATCGACTAAATCCGGCTGTTCGTAGATTAAATGGCGGTAGTGTGATCGCGATTTCGCCGATAACTCTTCCATAATCTCGTTCCAAGAGTCGATGCCATCGAAACCAGTGTGCAGTAAACTAGCTTGAATTACCGCCGCCGCCACAGTTTCCAAATTGTAAAGCGCCAACTCCGGCAAAGAATATTTAGAAGCCAAAACCTCGCCTTGTTCGGTAATCTTAATTCGCCCGCTGATACTCTTTCCGGGCTGAGCCAAAATCGCCTTGTAAGCAGGGCCGCCTCCGCGCCCTACAGAACCGCCCCGACCGTGAAAAATTCGCAACTCTACCTGGTGCTTTTCGGCAACCATTTGTAAAGCTTTTTGAGCTTTGTGAATTTCCCAATTGCTGCTGAGGAAACCAGAATCTTTGTTGCTGTCGGAATAGCCCAGCATCACCTCTTGCAATCTGACATGATCGATTGTCGATTGTGGATTTTGTTCGCTTTGTTTTGCTACTTCCTGCGCGTATCCTCCGCTTAGCAAAGCCTGATAAAGCGGCAGTTCAAATATCTGCTGCATTATTTCCGGTGCTTTTTTCAAATCTTCCACCGTTTCAAACAAGGGGACTACTTGAACGCTGCTAATTCCTGTTGCTGGATCGTAAAGTCCTGATTCTTTTGCTAACAGCAAAACCGCCAGTATATCGCTGACATGGTGGGTCATGCTGATGATGTAGGTTTCGCAAATTTCCGGGCCGAACTCCTGGTGCATTTGCCGCAATATGCGGAAGGTATTAACCGTCTCGCAAGTTTTGGGAGAAAAGGGCAATTCTGCTGGAATTAATGGGCGGCGAGTTTGCAATTCTGTTGCTAGCCAGATCACTCGATCGCATTCCGACATTTCATTGTAAGACTTGGGCAAAATTTGCAAGTATTCAGCAATTTCGCTCAAAGCGTCGGAGTGTACTGTTGACTCTTGGCGGATATCTAGGTAAGCCAAATTAAACCCGTAAATTTCTACTTGACAAAGCAGATTTTCCAAGTCCCGACAGCTCAAACCGGTTTCGATTAAATTGTGCTCGATGAGCTGCAACTCGGTCAAAAACTCGGTTCCCGATCGATAAAGGCCGGTCATTCCGGGATGTTCGGACAAAGCTTCGCGCTCCCGCTGCAACTCGTCTCCTTTGTAGAGGCGCCAATTACGATCGCGCGTATTTTCCAGCCGCTGGAGCACGTAGGCTAGTTTCAAGCGATAAGGTTCTTGGCGGTAGCGGATCGCCCACTGCTCGTAAACTTCGGGAAATTCCGATTTGTCGCGATCGAGAGATTCCAGCAATTCCGGCAATACGTCGCTCCAGTGCAGCGACAAACTCAAAAGTTCGTTCAACCGTTTCACCGCACTGATGTACTTGCACAGCACTAAATGGCGTTGATAGCAAGCAGTTTGCCAAGTAACTTTCGGGGTAACAGAAGGATTGCCGTCTCTGTCGGAGCCTACCCAAGAACCGAACTTGCAAAAATTGTAACTAGGTGGTTTCAGGTAAGGGTAAGAAGCGTGCAGCGCTTGCTTTAAGCGTTGGTAGAGCTCTGGAATCGCATCAAACAGCACTTCGTCGAAGTAGTGCAAGGTGTACTCCACCTCGTCAAGCACAGTCGGCTTGAATTGGTGCAGTTCGTCAGTGCGCCACCAGAGGCGAATTTCTTCCATCAGTTGCTCTTGCAGAGTCGCAGCTTCCCAGGAAGACACCGGATACGGGCTTTCAGAGTCAGCCCCCAACACCTGAAATTTCTCGTCAACTTGGTCTAGCTTTTGGAGAATCTTCGCCATCCGCCGTTGCTTGGTGCGGATCGTGTTGCGGACAATTTCCGTCGGGTGAGCGGTGAATACTAGGCGGATGTCTAACTGATCGATCAAGCGCTGGATTTGCTGGCTGGGCACGTTTAAGCGCAGTAGCATCGGGAACAGTTGGTGAAATGTTCCGGCATCTTTGGCGATCGCCTCGCTGCTGTCTACCTTGCTCAGAGCTGTTTGGGCGGGGCCTTCCCTGTGCCGCGGGCGATCGGGCGCATCAGTTGCTTGTCCCGGCAGCTTAGAAAACATCCGTCCGCTAGCATCGTTGCTGCCAGCGTAAGCTAGCTGTTGGTCTCGCTGTTCGTAGTGCTGTTCGACAATGTTGATTAACTGAAAATACAGTGCAAAAGCCCGTGCGGCGCGGATGGCTGCGTTGAGATCGAGCTTTTCGATTAGCTGTAGGACATTCGACTCGCGAAAGTGAGTGGCCTGTCCCTCGGCGGAATTGACCGATCGCATTTGTTGGAGCAAATCCACCAATTCCTGCCCGCACTCCTGTCGCAGCACCGATTCCCACAAGTCCTCTACTACTTTGAGGCGATTGCGCAGAAACAGGTCTGATTTTGAGTAAGGGGCAGAATGGGGAATAGATGTTGAATCAATAGCCTGTTCTGAAGACTGGAGGACTGAACTCATCGGGCTGTTCCTCAATAGCTGCGGGTGTCAAGAAAATTGTATGGTTTAGTTTCGCCTAAAACACTTTTGTTTGCAGTCACATTTGAGACATCTTATACAATTTTCGATTGGCGATTGCGGATGACTGATGACTGATGACCTAAGAGTTTGGAGTACGGGGCTTGCCTTCCCTGGTGTTTTGAAATTAATCTTGTGAAGGCACTTATCTAGAAGTTAGAAGCAAAGACAAATTTTCATAGCACGGATTATACTAATTGTCAAGTTTTTGGTCAAAAAATTAGCTTTGAACTTACTTGTCTTGAGATTTCTAGTCCTGCGAGTGAGGAAAGTTGAGCACCGGGAGGCGCGAACCGCGAAAGACTTCTTCGCTTTCAATGCCGATCGAACTCACAAACTCACCAGCAGCTTTGGCAGCCAGCAACCCGCCCAGCATCGGTAAGGCGGCTAAGCTCAAGAAAATATCTGAAGGAATTGGCAACTTGGGACTGTTGGGAGTTTGAGTTTTGGGTAAGTCTTGGTTTTCCGACGGCATAGATTCTTCCTGTGTGATTCAGTATCCTTAGTTTACAGCAGAAGGAAGAATAGCAAGGGTTTGAGCAATTAAGAACGTCCTAATCGTTGGGCGCGGTTGCTCAACAAGGGAAATAATCAACTTGACTAATGACTAATGACTTAGCTTAACTGGTCTAATTGTGCCAAAATACATTCGAGCTATAGCCGAAAAAAGTATTCCCCAACGGATCGCAGCCGAGGGAAGACAGAGATGGGCAGTAATGGTTAAACCAGATACAAAGCTTAAGCTCGGCAAATAAAAGAATTGTATGTAAAACCCTGTAAACTGTGCTATCTGTAGAAAACAAAACCAGCCTTGACGAAATTTAAAGTCCCATGTTGAATGCGAACGGGAGTATATTGGCAGACAATCGATCGCCCGCATCGCAGTGGGCCTGGTCCGCTTTAGGGCTGCCCGAAGTGCAGGTACAAGCGCGTTTGCGCGGAAATCACCTGCATATTTTGTGCGAAGCAGCGCTGTGTCCGTCTCAGGAATTGGTGACGGCGAGATTTAAGAGCGCGATCGAACAAACTGATTTAACGCGACTTTTGCCCGATCGAACTAAAATCTACCAATTGTTTCTGTGCGGCCGCAAACTCGGTTCCCGACAAAACGACTGGACTGTTCGGCTCGATTGCAGCGGTAAACAGCGACAGCCACAGCGACAGCCACAACAACCGGAACCAGAATCAAAAATTTCCGAAGTGCCACCACCAATGAGTCCCCCCGACAGCGAACCGCCAGCAAGTCCTAAAAAAGGCGGATTCTTCGGCAAATTCACCAAAGAAAACCGCAACTTCAAACTGAAACCAGAACCAGTAGAAACCCCGACACAAATGCCTCAGGTGCGGGAAGAAATGGATTTTGACACAGCAAGTTTCCCCATCGCCTCCCGGATTGAATACCCAGAAGTTTTTGAAACTTCCCCAGTGACGATCGACACTTCGGCAGCGCGAGAAGCTTTCAGTGCCCCCGTTTCTGCGAAATCACCGCAAATATCCACGCATCAGCAGGGAAGTCGCGGCGCGGTGGCTTTGATTCAATCCCCTGAAATACACTCCGGTGACAGCGATGATGGCGGTACATTGACGGTTTCGGCCGAAACTTTGGCGCGCCAGGGCTATCCAGAGGCGATCGCCAGCTATCTCAGCGAAATCCTTGGGCCGATGGGAGTTTCTGTCAAAGTCAGCATTCGCGAAAAAGAAGTCAAAAGCAGCCGGGAAACCCTGCACCCCAATGCGCCACAAATTCTCAAGTCCAAGGAAAGGCGGCTGTTAGTGCTGTGCGAGTCAGCTTACAGCCCCGAACCATCCTTGCTCGCAGAACCGATCGCCAGTAGGCTGCGGAAACTACAACTAGAGGATGTAGTCGAAGCAGTGATCGGCAGCCAAGTGAGCGGCGAATCGAAGCCGGACTGGCTGCTGCGGGTGGATTTGACACCGCCGGACACAATTCTCAAAGAATGGGCTCGCTGGGGAGACGTACAGTCGATCACCAAACTGCTTAACCAACACTTGGCGACATCAACAGTCGAAGTGCGAGCAACCCTCAAAGAAGCAACTCTGCACTTGTTTTGTAGCAAAACAGTCAAAAAAGGACAAAAACCCAAACGGCAAGAATACCCTGAACAACAGCAAACTACCGATGCGATCGCCCCTTTGTTAGCATCCTTCGCGCCCCAAGGCA
The DNA here is from genome assembly GCF_026130175.1 of Lyngbya sp. CCAP 1446/10. Taxonomy (GTDB): domain Bacteria; phylum Cyanobacteriota; class Cyanobacteriia; order Cyanobacteriales; family Microcoleaceae; genus Microcoleus. The sequence goes on from NZ_JAIGNI010000007.1 coordinate 125,510, forward strand.
TCCGCGCAGCAACTATCTACGGCGTAGAACCCGCCAGCGACAGCAAAACGGAGCCGGAGTCGCCAGTGTGGATCGACTGGGTAGACTTACCAGCAGCGCACCACCCAGACTTAGCTGCAAACCCCAGAATATTGGCAGCCGAAGGCGACCAATTAGCCTTGACTTTTTTGCTCAACAGGTTTCTCAATCCCAATCTAAACCGGAAGCTGGAAACGGGAGGAATTCGGGCTGTGGCGCTGCACAAAGCCGACGTGCTGCACGTCATGACTGAAGCTGTGACTTGCCCTGCTCAGTCGAAGGTAGGCCCGCCAGTGGCTAAATTCTTGCGGCAGTTAAAAATTCCGGGAGTGGCTCTTGTGCGAGTCTACGGGCGCCGCGCTGGCCAGAAAATGCCCCTATGGCGCTACGGTATCGATCTTAAAACGGCGGTTGACGGGGAATCAGTACCAATACCCGCATCGGCTCCCTCGCAACAGGCTGTCTTGTCCAAGGAAGCGGTGCCGGAGTTTGCGCCGTCGGTGGCGGATGGGAGTTTTTCGGGTTTGGGAGAGAATTTGGTGTTCGATGCTCCGGCGCCCGACGACTGGCGGTCCCGCTTCAAAATCCGACTCCCCGGCTACAAGCTGGGCGAGCAGTTAGTTCATGCTGTGGTGCAGCCACTTGTCGCTTCGGGTTTGTTTGTTCCCAACGACGCTTTGTCAGTGAATGCTGCGGCGCCGGGGGGCGTGAAGGCCGATCGCGTGGCGGGAATGGCCTTGATTTGGCTGATCGCAGGCTGCCTGCTGACCTTCAATACCGATTGGTTCCTGGGTCTATTTCTTAAATCTGCGACGGTTAGTCAAGCTCCTAGAGCCTCCGAAGTTTGCAGCGGCCCAAATTGTCAAGATTCATCCCCCAAGCCTCATATCGACGTTCAAGCCTCTCTCACGAACCCCGATTCTTCCTCTCCCTCTCCCTCTCCGGTTCCTGAGTCTCAAGAGGTAAATTTGCCTCAAATTCCGTTACAACCATCGCCAGAACCCAGCGGAGACAAGGCTTTCAACGGTTCTGGGTTTACGAAACCGGGAAATACTAGCGTTCCTGTAGCTGATGTTGCTGCTGCTCCGGTGTTTCCGACTTTGAGGAGCGAGCAGCTTGATGAGCAGATTGCGCGCTACCAAGAGTACATCCGCCAGTACAAAAAACCGCCGGATATTTTAATTGTGGGGAGTTCTAGGGCGCTGCGGGGCATCGATCCGGCGGCTCTGGAAACGGCTTTGGCTGCTGGGGGCTATCCGGGGTTGAGGGCTTACAATTTTGGGGTGAATGGAGCTACTCTGCAAGTGGTAGATTCGATCGTCCGCCGGATTTTGCCGCCCCAACAATTGCCGAAATTGCTGGTTTTGGCGGACGGGGCGAGAGCTCTCAACAGTGGGCGGCCGGATTTGACTTTTAGTGCGATCACTTCTTCCGAAGGTTACAGACAATTAGCCAGGGGTAGTTTTTTGATCCGCACCAATCAATTAGAATCCCCAACAGCGAAGGAAATTGCCAACAATCCGATCGCGAGTGCTGGTGAATTGATGCACAATTTGGAACAAAGTCAAGCGAATGTTCAACAATTTTTGAGCCAAAAGTTGGTGGATAGTTCTGCAACTTACAAAAAGCGCGATCGACTCAAAGGGTTTTTGCGATCGATCGCTAATCCATCAGCCCCTGCTTTAACCGACAGCACCGCAACCGCAGCCGAAGACAAACCAACGACTGAAAAAGCTCAACCAACTGCTACTAAAGCACTCAGTGAATTTCAACCAAATGGCTTTTTGCCGATCGACATCCGCTTCAATCCAGATACTTACTTTCAGAAACACGCCAAAGTATCTGGATATTACGACACCGACTATCAAGATTTTAGATTGACAGGGGAACAAACTGTAGCACTCAAAAACATGATCGAATTTACCAAAGTTCGCAACATCAATCTCGTATTTGTTAATATGCCTCTGACGGTCGATTATTTAGACCCCGTGCGGACAGGTTACGAACAAGAATTCCGGCAATATATGCAACAATTAGCAGATCAAAGCGGACTAATTTTCCGAGATAATAGTTTATTGTGGCCCCAAGCACGGGAATCTTTTTCCGACCCCAGCCATCTCAACCGTTACGGTGCTCTTGCAGTTTCCAAGCGATTGGCTCAAGATCCGATGATTCCCTGGCCGGCGAAGAAGTAGAAGATGAGAATGGGAGAATGGGAGAGGGAGAGAATGGGAGAAGTTATAAGCTAGTGGGTAGCTAGGTTGTCTGTTATGTTCGAGGGAGATAGCGGGAAAAATACTCCTTGACGCACGCAGATCTCAGAAACCGGGTTTCTACGAATATTTCTCGTTACTAAACGCAAAATTGTCAGAGAAACCCGGTTTCTAGTCACCACGCGCGTCAACCATAAAACTATCGCTACCTGTTGTTAGAATTTAAATGATTTAAATCTTATGGTAAAGGCGGGTTCAGCAAGATTAATGATTGTTATTTCAATCATTAATCCTGGGATGCGACTATCTCAAAACAATTCTTTCCTGCAACTGGACACTGAACATGAAAAGATTAATTTTTTCTAAAAATAGCAGAAACAAACTGATTAAAAATCCCCGAAAAAATCTGCCTTTGATATTTTTTATACTATCTCTAGCATTTTTCCTGTTTAGTTTGTATAAAGGTTTATTTTTACCTTTTGCTTTATCAGCTCCGCCGCCCAACAAGGAACAAAGTACCGAACAGGAAGCTCTGCAACCCTTCGAGCAGGTTGTCAAAGACGCGCCAAAGTTAGAGGGACTATTTACACTTTACCGCAATCCAGCAACTAATAAAGTTTATCTGGAAATTAAACCGCAACAACTCGATAAAAAGTTTTTGTGTTTCGTGACATTAGCCTCTGGTTTGGGAGAAGGGGGCATTTTGAGCGGATTGCCGATCGGAGATTTCTTATTTCAACTGAGGCGCGTCCAGAATAACGTGCAGTTTGTCATACCGAATATCAATTTTCGCACCAGTGCGGGCGATCCGCAAGCGGGTTCGGTGGAAAGGGCATTTAGCGAGTCGATTCTCTATTCTTTGCCGATCAAAAGCATTCATCCGCAAAGGCAAACTCTGCTGATCGATTTAGGCGATTTGCTGATGAGCGACAAGCGCGATTTACCAGGGGTTAAAGCGATTTTGCCGGCGATTTTGGGGGCGGCTTACTCAATCGATGACGACAAATCTTATTTTAAAGATGTGAAAGCGTTTCCGCTGAATGTAGAAATTGCTTCTATTTACGGTTTTTCCAGCGATAATGACAGTGCTGTTAACTATTTACCTTCGATTCCTGACAGTCGCGCTTTTAACCTCCGCATTCACTACAGTTTCTCGGAAGTGCCACTGAATAACGGCTACCGCCCCAGACTTGCAGACGAGCGAGTGGGCTATTTTCTGACAGCATATAAAGACTTTTCTGACAACAGCGGCCGGGAGCCTTTTGTGCGCTATATCAATCGCTGGCATTTGCAAAAGCAAATCCCGACAGCGCCGCTGTCGCCTCCGGTGCAGCCGATCGTCTTTTGGATTGAAAATAATGTGCCTCTGGAATACCGAAATGCAATTCGTGAGGGGATTTTGGAGTGGAACAAAGCTTTTGAAAACGCAGGTTTTACTGAGGCAATTCAGGTTAAACAAATGCCGGATAATGCTAAATGGGACCCGGCTGATGTCCGCTACAATACTATTAGATGGTCAAGTTCTTTTGAGTCGGATTTTGCCGGACTGGGGCCGTCTCGCACTAATCCGCTGACTGGGGAAATTTTGGATGCTGATATTTTGTTGGATGCTAATATTGTCCGGCAAATTAAACAGGGATATCGGTCTTTGGTGGAACAAAATCGATCGCTAGGGAAGAGTTTTCAAGGGCGAAATGGCTCTAATACTAATCCCTGTCAGTTCGGGATGTATTCTCGCTATTTGCCGATGCTCGGCAATGGGGATTTAGGAAAAAGCAGCGGGGAAAAGTCTCAAGGTGGAATTGCTGATGATTTACCGACTTTGGTGGAACGATATCAAGTGCAAAAGCGATCGCCTTTATCGCGCTTGATGTCGAGTTCTGATCTGTGCTTTGGGTTGGAATCGAGTCGGCAATTTGCGATCGGGGCAATGTCGATGTCGCTGTTGGACAATGCAGCGCCTAGCAGTCCAGCGATTGAGAATTATGTTAATGATTATATCCGATATTTGACTGCACACGAAGTCGGTCACACTCTCGGTTTGAAGCACAATTTTCACGGGAGCACGATGCTGCAACCGGAGGATTTAAACAATACTCAGGTAACTCGCACGCAAGGTATGGTGGCCTCGGTGATGGATTATGTGCCGATTAATTTGGCACCGGAGGGAACTGTTCAGGGTGACTATTATCCAACGATTGTAGGGCCTTATGACGATTGGGCGATCGAGTACGGTTACAAAGTTATGGGTGGCTTAAACCCCAACAGTGACTTACCAGCGCTGCAAAAAATTGCCAGTCGCGCGGGGGAACCGCAATTAGCTTATGCGCCGGATGAGGATACTGTTGACAATCTCGATCCCGCTGCGAATACCTTCGATCTCAGTGGCAATATGCTGAGGTATTCGCAATCGCAATTGGATAATTCTAGGGCAATGTGGAAGCGTTTAGAAAAGCGCATTCCGGCTGGGGAAGACGGTTATAATGAACTGCGGGTGATGTTTGATTCGGTGTTCGGGTATTATTTTCAGCAGGTGATGAATGCTACTTTGTATGTGGGGGGACAGTCGTTTAGTCGGATTCGCCCAGGAGATATCAATGGGAAATTGCCGTTTGTGCCGATCGAACTTTCGCAGCAACGAGAAGCTTTGGCTACCATTGACAAGTACGTATTTGCGCCCGATGCGTTTAGTTTTGCGCCGGATTTGCTGAATAAATTAGCACCTGCGCGTTGGGATCACTGGGGAAGTCCGGCTTTGGTGTTTCCTCTAGATTACCCGATCGGCGATCGAATTACTTTTATGCAGCGATTTGTGCTGCGAGTGTTGCTATCTCCGGTGCGGCTAACGAGGCTGCGGGATGCGGAGTTAAAATCATCGCCGGAAAGCGCTTTGAAGTTGCCGGAAATGTTTGATACCTTGCAAAAAGATATCTGGAAAGAGGTATTGCAGCCGGAAAAGAAGATCCAAATTTCGACTTTTAGGCGATCGTTGCAGCGGGAACATTTGGCGATTTTGATCGGCATGGTGCTGCGAAAAACCAGTGTTCCTGAAGATGCGCGGACTCTGGCGTGGTATGAGTTGCGGCAGTTGCGGGAGGGTTTGAGCAAGAGTATTCGGAATTTGGACAGGAATGCGGATGCTTATACGCGGGCTCATTTGGAGGAAACGCGCGATCGTATTTCTAAGGTTTTGAACGCACAAATTCAGTCGAATTAATCTTATAGCAACCGCCAAGGCGGTTGCTATAGTGTAAAAAATCAGTTTTAGTTTGCATCACAGAGGTAGCTTGGCAATACGATCCACCCATTCCTCTGCACTAGATACGGCCCAAATCACCAGCAGTTCTTCGATGACAACTTCCATCGGTATTTTTCGGGAAACAATAATGACACCAGCACTCTGATTGGTAGTAATGAACTCAGCAAATTCCGATGGCATTGTTTTGCGATCGTGGCTGACAAGAACACGTCTTTGCTGTGCTGCAATTGCCAGCACATCTAAATCTTTAACGCCTTCTAACCCAGCAGCAAAAGCAGTTTGAAAGTCGATTGTAGATTCTCGTCGCAGTAATCCTGTGACGATCGCCTGATTTAAGTCAGCATCAGCTTGATAGCGCACATTCACGATCGTACCTGCTTTCTTGCTGCCTTAGCTGCCATCAGTTTGTTGTACAAAGCTCGATCGCTGGTTTGTAGAGGTTGAGGCATGGCATCAAATGCAGCTTCTTCGGCGGCTAAGTAAGCGTCGATTTCAGCGCGGTTGGCTAGATAAAAGGCGATCGCCCCATAAACCTGTTCCAGTGTCAGTAGTGGGAAAGACTGAACAATACTTTCGGGCGATAGTCCTTGTTGGAAAGCATAGGCGATCGAGTCAAGAGAAATCCGAGTTCCTTCAACCAAATAGGCATCATTCCGATACTCTATATAAGTTTTAACTGCTACAACTGGCATACATTTTTTGGGATTCTAACTACTTATTATCATAGACGGATTCGATCGAGTTCGTCTGGAGTGGAATTGCGTTTGTCGCTTATCGATTAGCTAATTGTTGCTTCAAATCGCGGATTGCAGCGCTGGTGTTGCGTTGGTAAGCAATTTCTACACAGCGGGCTATCGCACTTTGTAAATCGAAATCTGGAAAATAGAGGCTTTGGGTTTGAACTTGATAGTTTGCACCTTGCAGCCGATAAATTAACAGTTGTTGTTTCTTATATAGCCAGATTTCAGGAACCCGATAGGGAAGATAATCTTGCACGTCGGAATAACTGGTAACATCAATTTCGATGACCAAATCTGGCGGAGGATCGTTTTGCCAGTCAATCCGCTTTTTGCCACAAATTGCTTGCCAGTTGTTAATATAAAAGCAATAGTCTGGTTCAATTCCGCTTTCTTCTGGCACTGTCATGGTGATAGGAGTAAACGCATCGTATTCCCGCCCATCGCTATCTAGGATGGCTTTTACAATGTCAGCAATCAAGTTTGCATCTTTTCCGTGTACGGGTAAAGGTGACATCAGCAATACTTCTCCATTGCGATACTTCAGACGCGGAATTGAGCCATCTCCTCGGCGATCGTACAAACTCTGATAATCTTGCCAGGTTGCAGGTAAGCGCACTACAGAACCCACAGGCAATTGAATTTTTTCTGGTGATACGAGGGCAAACATAATCTAAGCTCCCTTTTTTGCTACGAATCATAATGAATTGTCGTTGCTGCTGTGTGAGGCGGGATTCAGACATAATCAACGATATCGGGATGAGGATTGATGCCGAGGGTCTGCATGAGGTCTGTCAGAGGTTGGTTGCGGAAGGTTGCGAGTTGAATTAAGGCTTGAATGCGGGTAACGTTGAGTTGTTCAAGTCGATCGCTCATTTGGATCAGTTGCTTGTGTTCTTCGGGAGTCAGGGTTTCGGCATGACGCTTGGTGATAAGGGCATGGTATTCTTCCCAGGTTTGTGCACTAAAGCCGATGTTAATGGTGGTCATGGTTATCTTGGCAGCAACATCTATTTATCATTTTAGCGATCGAATTTGAGCCTTGGCGGTGGCTCTATTTTTTTAGGGTAGGGAAACAGGGCGATCGCTCCTAAACAGGTTAAAACATCCCACGCAAGCAAGATGCTTACACTACAAGGAGTCTGACTTGGATAAATCACATAACTCATTTACTGTAGTTTAGACTAACTAAAGATGAGAACGGTGGCAAAAGAAGAACTAGAGCCACCGCGCCGGGAGAGAATGAGGGTGAAAAATAAAACCTATCCACTCCCTAAATGAACAGTGAACGATTAAGGA